>JAEEMG010000095.1 GCA_016283095.1 Paludibacteraceae bacterium
ATTTTCAGCTCGGTTTCACGAGCATTGATTTTGATTGCCATAGTTTTTTAGATTTTTTGGTTAATGATTTGGTAAGTTGTTTTCAGGTTTCGATTCTGGCTGCCGGCTTCCGTCCTCTAGGCCTGATTTTTGTTCCCCTTAAGGGGAATTTTTGTTACCCCTAGGGGCTGCAAAAATCTCGCTTGATTTTCACGGTGCAAAGTTACGAAAAAGATTGGGCGGTCTACGAATGTTTTACCAATTTTTTTACGTTAAAATGAAAAAAAATTTTAGCGTGTCACGAGTGTCATGTCATGAGTGTCATTAACGATTTCAGGTAGGGAAAAATGCTCATAATAAATATAATATATAATATATATATTATATATTATATTTATTATGGTGACAAAACGCCCATCAGTTTTTCTTAATGACCTTTTGACACGTGACACTATGACACTTTTCACAAAAAAATCCCCAAATATTTGGTCGTTTCGTAGAAATGTGGTAACTTTGCGGGCGGAAGGCTGTAATCGAATAGAAACCAAGACTAATGACTAATATGAATTATATCCAAACCATTCAAAGCAAGATATATGAAATACGAGGTCAGCGTGTGATGCTGGACTTTGATTTGGCCGCTATGTATGGAGTTGAGACAAAACGCTTGAACGAGGCTGTGAAACGCAATGCACAACGTTTTGAGGGCGATGATTTCATGTTCCGACTCACGAAGGATGAGGCCACTCAAGTATCTTTAAGATCACAAATTGTGACCATGGAAATTCCCATTGGAGATATCTCTGAGGATGATTCTTTACGTTCAAGGTCGCAAATTGCGACCTTGAACAAAGGACGTGGTTCAAATACAAAATATTTGCCCTATGCTTTCACAGAACTTGGTGTAGCGATGTTGAGTAGCGTATTGAGATCGGAAACAGCCATCAAAGTGAATAGAAATATCATGAAAGCCTTCGTCACATACCGTCATTTGGTCGAACTTCCTATGGCGGCTACTTACATTGAGCTAAAGAAGGAAATAGAATCCGTCCGCAAAGAAGTTGACGAGATCCTTGCAGACCAAAATGAAATCAATGAAGACACTCGTGCTCAGCTCGATGCTATCAGCACTGCTCTTGCTGAGTTGCAATCGAAGGAGCCGAGAGAAAAGCCTCGTCGCAAGATTGGGTTTGTGCAGGAAGACGATGATATTGCATACGGGAAATTATCATGTAAAAAAGATAGAAACCAAGAGAGATATGAATAGAGAATTTACATATACAAAATATGCCCTACAAGTAGCTGTAAAGCATATAGGGGGGGGGTAATTTTGTAAAAACTAATCACAATAATATATTGGGGATTCCATTGATGCTGTGCCTACTATTTGTGGGTGCAGCATTTTTTGTGTCCTATTGAAGCAACTTGCTTATGGAAGACAGACAGATTAGGTCTCACCAGCGAGTTGCTGAGGTGGGTGAAGTGTTCACAGCAGAACGCGAAGTGAATGCTATGCTTGATTTGGTGAAACAGGAGACAGAACGAATTGATTCCCGTTTCTTGGAGCCTGCTTGTGGTAATGGCAATTTCCTTGTGGAGATTCTTAGACGAAAGTTGGAGGTGATAAGACGACAATATCAGAAGCAAACGAGTGAACTTGAACTGCAAACCACAATTGCCCTAAGCAGCATCTATGGTGTTGACATTATGAAAGATAATGTGGAAGAGTGCTGCCAGAGATTGTTCGATATTGTCTGTAGTTGGTATTCAGAAGTGCATCCTCAGCAGAAATCTCCTTCTCAGAAATTGATGGATGTATGGTCATATATTCTTCATCGAAATATACTTTGGGGCGATGCGCTTACACTTCGCGAACCTGTTGGTGCTGATGCTACGGCTATAGAGAAGAATAGTGCTCAGCCTATTACTTTTAGTGAATGGTCTTTTATTCGTGACATGGTGATTCGCAAGGATTTTCATCTGGCTGCACTTGTTCAGGCTCAGTCAGCAAGTGTTCCTTTTGTGAAAAACGATCAGGGTAACGAGGTGTTTCTTCCTCCTGAGCCTATTCGCGAATATCGTCCTATCCTTTACATGAAAATCCCTACATATTATGATACTAAACAATAATTACAATCCAGATGTGTTGACTTGTTTGGCAAATCTGTCGAACGATGAAGTGTTTACTCCTCCTCAGGTAGTGAACCAAATGCTTGATATGTTGCCACAAGAGTTGTTCCGCAGTAAAGAGACAAAGTTTCTTGACCCTGTAAGCAAAAGTGGAGTCTTTCTTCGTGAGATAGCCAAGCGCTTGATGAAGGGGTTGGAAGACGAGATTCCTGATATCTACGAGCGTGCCGACCATATTTTTACGAATCAGCTTTACGGTATAGCCATCACGGAACTTACTGCTCTTACGAGTCGTCGTTCGGTTTATTGTAGCAAATATGCAAATGGTCCATACTCTATTTGCCGTAAATTTAAGGATGAAGAAGGAAATCTTCGCTTTAGGTCAATAGAACATAAATTCGAAGATGGAAAATGTAAGTATTGCGGGGCTTCGGAATCTATTTTTGGCAAGAAAGTCCGCCAAGATTTGGAGAGCCATGCATACGAGTTTATTCACACAGACAAACCAGAAAAAATATTCGGAAACATGAAGTTTGACGTTATCATAGGAAATCCACCATACCAGTTAGATACAGGTGGAGCAGGAAGGCAAGCTAAGCCAATATACGACTTATTTGTATATCAAGCAATGAAGCTAAATCCAAGATACTTATCAATGATTATTCCATCACGATGGTTTTCAGGTGGCATGAAACAGCTTGAGGATTTTAGAGAAAAAATGATGAACGATGGCCGTATTCGAGTCCTAGTTGATTATGCGAATGCAAAGGACTGTTTTCCGCAAAATAGTATTAGTGGTGGAGTTTGCTATTTTTTATGGGATAGAGAAAATGTTGGAGATTGTAAATTTACCAATATTCAGGGTGGTCAATCAAATGAACTTTGTAGATCACTAAATGAATTCCCTGTACTTGTAAGATACAATAACGCTGTAAGTATTCTCCACAAAACAAAAGCATTAGATGAGCCTAGTTTGTCACAAATAGTTTCCGCTCTATGCCCTTATGGCTTACCAACAAACTACAGAGGACAAGATAAACCCTTTGATAATGCTTTAATCCTTCATTCTAGTGACGGAGCATCATATATACGCCCAGATGAAGTATTAAAAGGAAATGAATGCGTAGATACATACAAGATAATAATAGGAAAAGTAAGTGCAGAACATGCTGGTGAGCCTGGAAAAGATGGTATGTATAGAGTTTTAACTGCTTCAACCCGTGTTATTGGTCCACATGAGATTTGTACACATTCTTATTTTATTATAGGTAATTACGATCGGAAAGATTTAGCAGATAATCTGCTTGGTTATCTTTATACGAAATTCGTCAGATTTCTTCTGTTAGTTACAATGAGTTCTATAAATCTTTCTAAATCCGTATTTTGGGTTGTTCCTCTACAAGATTTCTCTCACCCTTGGACCGATGAGATGCTTTATAAGAAATATGGGCTGACAGAAGATGAGATAGCGTTTATCGAGAGTATGATACGACCAATGGAATGATTCGGCAGGCTCATTATAAATAAAAACGAAGATTATGGCACAGACAGATTTCTTTCCTCGGCGTCCTGATTTAACGCCACAAATATATGCCTACAGCGACCCTCAGTATGAAGGTCAGTTGAAGGTTGGATATACAGCCCATGATGTTCAGAAACGTGTGGCTGACCAATATCCAACAAAACGTCCTGACGGTAGTTTGCCATATAAAATAGTTTATCAAGACAGTAGTGTCAGAGAAGACGGTACTGCCTTTACAGATAAGTTGGTTCATCGTTGGCTCAAAAAGAATGGTTTTGTAAATACAGGCGGCGAATGGTTCCGTTGTACAGTAGGTGATGTGAGAGCAGCAATGTATGCGTTGAAAAGTGGTACTGAAAATGAAGAGCAGAGAACAGAGACATTTGGAATGCGTGACGAGCAGAAAGAGGCTGTAAACAAGACCGCAGCATATTTTAAAAGCTATGAACGTGAAACTGGTAGAACTCCTCACTTCCTTTGGAACTGCAAGATGCGTTTTGGTAAGACCTTCACAGCCTACCAGTTAGCAAAGGTGATGGGTTGGAAACGCATACTTGTACTGACATTCAAACCAGCTGTCGAGAGTGCTTGGGAAGAAGACCTGAAGACACACGTGGATTTTAAGGGTTGGCAGTTTATATCTCGCACCTCTGAACTGACATACGAAAAAGCAGATCATAATAGACCTATCGTCTGCTTTGGATCGTTCCAAGACTATTTGGGAAAGAATAAAGCTGGCGGAATAAAGGTGAAGAATGAGTGGGTTCATTCTATGAATTGGGATGTAATTATACTTGACGAATACCATTACGGTGCTTGGCGTGAGAATGCAAAGGATCTTTTCTATAACGAGGATAAAGCGGAGCAAATGGCTCAGGATGGTGAGGCAATGGACTACTTTGATGAGGACAATATGCCTATCACTACAGACCATTATCTGTATCTCTCTGGAACTCCATTTAGAGCAATAGCATCTGGAGAATTCATAGAGGAACAAATATTCAACTGGACATATAGCGACGAACAGCACAAGAAGGAAACATGGACAGGTGAAGGGCAGAATCCGTACGAGATGTTACCTCGTATGGTGTTGATGACTTATCAATTACCTGACGACCTGATTCGTGTGGCTCGTGAAGGTGAGTTTGATGAGTTTGATTTGAACGAATTCTTTGCAGCCGATGTTCCAGAAAACGGAGATCCTAACTTTGCTCAGTTCCGTCACGAGGATGAAGTACAAAAGTGGCTAGACCTG
>JAEEMG010000096.1 GCA_016283095.1 Paludibacteraceae bacterium
CGACGGTGTGGAGATTGAAAAATCCAACATCATAATGGTCGGACCTACTGGTACAGGCAAAACATTGCTTGCCCGCACTATAGCTAGGTTGCTCAATGTGCCGTTCACCATCGTAGACGCGACAGTGTTCACAGAAGCTGGTTATGTAGGTGAAGATATAGAAAGCATACTGACACGTCTGCTTCAAGTATCTGACTATGATGTGGAGTCGGCCCAGCGGGGCATCGTCTTCATCGACGAAATTGACAAGATTGCAAGAAAAGGAGACAACCCGTCAATCACACGTGATGTGAGCGGAGAAGGTGTACAGCAGGGATTGCTTAAGTTGTTGGAAGGGTCTATTGTAAACGTACCGCCTCAGGGAGGAAGAAAACATCCAGACCAGAAGATGATCCAGGTTGACACTAAGAATATCCTGTTCATTTGTGGAGGAGCATTCGACGGCATTGAAAGAAAGATTGCCATGAGAATGAACACAAAGGCAGTAGGATATAGTGTGGCAAGAGGAAAGAACGCCCAGATCTCGTTAGATGACATCATCCAATACGTTTCACCGCACGATCTGAAGTCGTTCGGACTGATTCCTGAGATCATCGGTCGTCTTCCGTTGCTCACACACCTCGACAAACTGGATTCAACAGCATTACGAAGAATACTTGTTGAGCCAAAGAATTCCATCATCAAACAGTATGTCAAATTGATGGAGATGGATGGAGTGGAACTCACATTCACCGACGACACACTAGACTTGATTGTTGAGAAGACAGTGGAATGCAAACTTGGAGCAAGAGGTTTGAGATCAATCGTCGAAATGATCATGACCGATGTGATGTTTGAGACTCCGTCAAACAAAGTCAAGAGTGTAGAAATCACAAAAGATTTCGCGCTTAAAAAGCTTGAGAATCTAAGTTTAAGAGCAGAATCCTAAATATCATTTG
The DNA here is from genome assembly GCA_016283095.1 of Paludibacteraceae bacterium. GTDB lineage: Bacteria > Bacteroidota > Bacteroidia > Bacteroidales > Paludibacteraceae > UBA1723. Next base: position 939 of record JAEEMG010000096.1, read on the forward strand.
AAAATACGAAAATGATAATGAAAGATTTTGCGTTTGTGTAATTTAGCATTAAATTTGGAGATATGATGACAAAGGAAGAATTACATAAGGAGCTAAAGTATCATTTTGGTTTCGACTCTTTCAAGGGCAACCAAGAGGATATCATAATGAACGTGCTTGCCGGTAACGACACATTCGTGTTGATGCCTACAGGTGGCGGCAAATCGTTGTGTTACCAATTGCCATCACTAATAATGGATGGCACAGCCATAGTTATATCTCCATTGATCGCACTGATGAAGAACCAGGTCGATGCGATGCGAAATTTCAGTGAAGAACGCGGAATCGCCCATTTTCTGAATTCGTCATTGTCGAAAGCAGAAGTCGACAGTGTCAAGACTGATATATTAGAAAAAAGAACCAAACTACTATATGTTGCGCCAGAGTCGCTGACAAAAGATGAGTATATCGAGTTTTTGCAGAATGTTAAAATCTCATTCTATGCCGTCGACGAAGCACACTGTATTTCCGAGTGGGGTCACGACTTTCGTCAGGAGTACCGCAACATCCGCCCTATCATCGACCGTATCGGTCAGAAAGTGGGTGTGATCGCGCTTACTGCGACAGCTACACCAAAGGTACAGCACGACATACAGAAAAGTCTTGGAATGAAAGATGCGAAAGTATTCAAATCTTCATTCAACCGTTCTAACCTTTACTATGAGGTTAAACCTAAGACGAAGGATGTCGACAAAGACCTGATCAAGTTTATCCGTGCCAACCACGGAAAAAGCGGCATCATTTACTGTTTGAGCCGCAAACAGGTGGAAGACCTTGCGGAAACGTTGAATCTCAACGGAATCAAAGCCAGAGCCTACCATGCCGGTATGGATGCGACAGTAAGAAGCGCCAACCAAGATGATTTCCTTTTGGAAAAAGTAGACGTGATTGTAGCGACAATCGCATTCGGAATGGGAATTGACAAACCGGATGTCAGATACGTGATACATTACGACATTCCAAAGAGTCTTGAAGGTTACTATCAAGAAACTGGACGTGCGGGCAGAGACGGAGGAGAAGGCAAATGTATAGCTTACTACTGCGAGGAAGACCTTAAGAAACTAGAGAAATTCACTCAAAGTAAGAACGGTTCTGAAAAAGAAATAGGCAAACAGTTGCTGGCAGAGACACAGATGTACGCCACAACAACAATGTGCCGAAGAAAAGTATTGCTTCACTATTTCGGTGAAGAGTATGTAGAAGATAATTGTGGAAATTGCGATAATTGTTTAAATCCAAAGAAAACAGTGGAGGCAAAAGAGTTACTAAGCACGGTATTGGAAACCGTTGTAGCTTTAGGAGAGCAGGAGAAAATTGATTATGTCATTGACATCATCTTGGGTAGAGAGACTCCTATGATTGTTGAATTGAATCAACACGAAGAGATTGACACTTTTGGTGAAGGAAAATCTGAGCCAGAGTCAACATGGCAGGCCGTAATTCAGGAAGCCATCGTCGTCGGATATCTCAAAAAAGATGTTGAGAGTTATGGCAACTTGAAGATCACTCCGGAAGGAAAGAAATTCTTGTCTAAGCCAAAGAGCTTTAAGGTCAACATCATAGATGAAGATGATGTAGACGATATTGACATAGAGAACATTCCTCAGACAGGTGATGCAGACTCATGTGCAGTAGATCCAGAGTTGTTCTCAATGCTTAAGGATTTGAGAAAGAAGATGGCCAACCAAATGGAGATTCCACCATTTGTAATCTTCCAAGATCCAGCATTGGAAGCTATGGCAACTACTTATCCAATCAACTTGGATGAGTTGGCAAACATCCCTGGTGTAGGACAAGGTAAAGCTAAAAAGTTCGGTAAGGAATTCGTTGACGTTATCCGCAGACATGTGGAGGAGAACGAGATTCAACGTCCAGAAGACTTCAGAATCCGTACAGCTCCAAGCAAATCAAAGATAAAGGTTGAGATTCTGAATGCCATCGACCTAAAGAAGCCTCTCGACGAGTGGGCTGCAGGAAGAGGTATTGAATTCGATGATTTGCTTACTGAAATAGAATCGATTGTCAACTCTGGTCCTGACACACCACCAGACATCAGCTACTTTATTGAGCAAGTGATGGACGAAGACAGAGTTGAAGAGATCTATGATTACTTCAAAGATGACGCCGAGTCTGACGACATCGACTCTGCTATTGAAAATTTGGGAGGCGACTATACTGAAGAAGAAGTTCGTCTTGTTAGAATAAAATTTTTGACAGAATTAGGTAGTTAATTAAGAAAAATGAAACCAACATTATTAGTTTTGGCAGCCGGAATGGGTAGTCGTTACGGCACATTGAAACAGCTCGACGGAGTAGGTCCAAGCGGAGAAACAATCATGGATTATTCAATCTATGATGCAGTAAGAGCAGGATTCGGCAAAGTTGTATTTGTTATCCGTCGTGATTTTGAGAAAGACTTTAACGAGAAGATTCTTTCTAAATACAAAGGTGTAGTAGATGTTGCGACTGTATTCCAATCTTTGGATTGTCTTCCAGCTGGCTACAGCGTCCCAGAAGGACGTGAGAAGCCATGGGGAACAAACCACGCTATCTTGGTAGCAAAGGATGCTGTCAACACTCCATTTGCAGTGATCAATGCAGATGACTTTTACGGTAAGGAAAGCTTTGAGATCCTTGCAAAGGCCTTGATCTCTCTTGAAGGCAAGAAGAACAACTATTGTATGGTAGGTTACCGTCTTGGCAACACTCTTTCTGAGAGCGGCACTGTGTCTAGAGGTGTTTGCCACACAGACAATAACGGTTGCCTTTCAACAGTTGAAGAGCACTATGAGATTCATAGAAAAGATGGCCAGGTCATCTTTAAGAACCAGACAACAGGTGAGTTCAACTCTATCGACGAGAACTTGCCAGTCTCAATGAACATGTGGGGATTCACTCCAGACTACTTCGTTCATTCTGAGTCTGACTTCAAGGTATTCCTTGATGGATGCAATGGTAATTTGAAGGCTGAGTATGGTATTCCTACAATGGTAAACAAACTTATCCAGACTAAGACTGCGACAATCAAAGTTCTTGACACTCCATGCAAATGGTTCGGCGTGACTTATAAAGAAGACCGTCCAATGGTAGTATCAAAGATCGAATCGCTTGTTGCAGCAGGCGTTTATCCAAAGAAACTGTTCTGATCAAACCAATAACTGATCAAAAGGGAGCGCCAACAACGCTCCCTTTTTTATTTTGATATGGACAATCACCCAACGGATCCATCTCTCATTGATAATTACTATAAATTCAAATTTAACCCAGAACTAATAAAACAAACACATGGATATATTAATAAAAAGGACTTTCATAATATTGATGACCGTATTACTCTCATCAATCAATATTACTGCAGCTAACGACACAAAAACAAACACCAAAGCAATTGCAGATACATTCTGCATCACAAACCACGACATTATTAGTCTGCTGACAGAAGATTATATCAGCAAAAAGGGTAATTTGAAACAAAAATACTATGCAGAACTTAAAAACGGAATTATAGACAAAGATATACCAAAGAAAGCACACATAAGCAAAAGCGATCACACCTATGTTGGTGACGCGAACAAAAACAATATCACCGTCGGACTATATCTGATTGTAAAAAAAGGACAAAGCAGAATTGTCAGAGACGTGGATGGCAGAAAAAGTTGCAAGATACTACCGTCGACAACATCATTTGCCGCACTACCACAGAGCAAGGACGTCACTTGTGTGCAGCGGATATTGAAAGTCAAAGATGGAGACACTTTCGACTATCTCGATTGTAATGGAGCGATCCACACCGTACGCATAGCAGGAATCGACACACCGGAGAAAGGACAACCGTTTGCAAATAAAGCCAAAGAAAAACTATCGTCACTACTCCATTCCGGCAAGATAACCCTGCTTCGTACTGGTTCAGGCAACCATAAAAGATTGGCGATGGAAGTTTATGTAGACGGAATTGATGTCAATCTAGAGATGGTGAAGTGCGGGCTTGCCTGGAGGGAACCTCGTTTCGATAGGTCTGGTAAATACATTAAGGCGGAAGAAGATGCTAAAAAAGCGAAACTTGGATTATGGAGTGATCCGACCAGCATAGCTCCGTGGGAATACAGAGCAAACAAAAGAAAATAAAAAATAAGAATTAAAACGCCACAATCTTTTGATGATTGTGGCGTTTTTTGATGAGGCATCACAATTTAGAACCACAACACTGACCACATGCTATATACATATTAATACCGTGGCGTACATAGTCCAACTCTTCTTTGGAAATTTTCATCTCTTCTGGATTGCCATTATCTACATAAAGTATCTTCGCTTCCTTCGCATTATACAAAGCCCAAGCCAAAGAATTATATTTATCAGAATCCAGAGCAACATTATAATTTACGTAATGAAAAAACATATTTTTTTCCTGTCGAGAAAGTTCAGAAGTAATATCAAACTTATGATCATCCACCACAACAAAGATTTTACTTATAACAAAAGGTCCCTCTTTTCTTGTAATGCTTACATGAAGATATAAAGAGGAACAAACGTTTCCATTTTCAACTCCAAATTTTGTGAAGAAAGCGTCATGATCACATCGAACCATTTTTGTACTACAACAAATCGGGGCGGTCTTAGCATAATACCAATCAATACCATTGTTGTTTTCTACCTTAAAATAAGGTGTCAATGTTTTCTTTACAGACGAATCAACACGACCTAAATACGCTTTTGCTAATTTGGATGAATAAACAAATGTATCCAAATTGACACGAGGTTTTACTGTGTCCACCACAAGAGAATCCGCACCTAGAGAATCAGAGACTGTAGCTTTCATATTTGTTGAGTCGACAGCACTAACATTTACGCAGCTTGTATCAGAAAACGTAGAGTCAACAACCTGAGATGAATCTCTTTCCGTCGAAGTACCAGCTGTTTTATACTTATCAATCACATCCGGATTATTATAGATATAAAGCAAAATAACGCCAACTAATACCAAAAGGAATTTAAAAAAGTTCTTCATATTTAGAAATCATATTATTAAAAGAAAAAAGCGAGTCTTTCAACTCGCTTTTTGTATATTAATCACGTCAATATATTACATCTGAGGTTTCTTTCTCTGCTTACCTACAGTCATTGTAGGGAATGTGTAACCAGCACCGATTCTCATACTTCTGTGAGAAATTGTCTGTCCAAGAATAGATGAATCCTGAGTCAAATCTCTCAAACCAAGATCATAATCATAGAATACGAACAATCTCTTGTAATGGAACTCCAAATTAAATGCAACTCCAAGGTCACCATGACTCAAACCTTTCATCGCATTTTTTGAATCTTTAGTACTCCTTATATATTTCATATTTTCAGAGTACTCATGGAATCTAAAATCATATCCAATATATGGACCAGCACCAACATTCAAATGCATATCCTTAACAGGCAACTCGATCTTGCCTCCAAACAGAACTGGCAACTCCACCATATGGAACAAGCAAGGAATCACCGCCTTATTTTTTTCTTCAAACACTACTTCATTCTCCTGTCCTTTTTGTGCATAAATAAGTTCAGGCATAATGAAAAAACGGCTATTGCTGATATAGAACTTACCTCCGAATCCCGCAGCTACGCCCATTCTGTTTTCAGACTCATCTACATTTAATTTACTAATGCTTACACCACCCTTAAGAAAAAGATCGATGTCCGCAGCGAAGGCAGATAGACTTGTCATTAAAGCCACAATGGCTACTAAAATTTTTCTCATTTTTAAATATATAAAAATCCTTAAATTATTTTTTCAATACCATACGAACACTGAAAAACGTCATATTCGCATCAGCACTTATCAACCACAAAAATAATCATAAAAATCTTACATACAAAATATATTCTATTATTTTCCACAAAAACTGAATAAATTCGAAATATTATCTAAGAAAAACGTATATTTGCAGTACAAACGGAATTTTTATGAGCATACAGGATTTTATAGATTTTTGTGACTTGGTGGCAAATTATTTTGCAAACCTCGAACTATCAGAGATAGCAATCGGCATATTGGTGACTCTTGGAATCTGCCTATCAATACAGCTATTTTTCTACCTTTATTACTACGCCTCTGTCGCTCGCAACGGCAAGGCTCTTAAAGATGGAAACGTCAAACATGTCATAAAGCGTCCTCCAGTAAGTATCATTGTCGTTTCTAGATATGACAGTGAGAATCTCGCGAAATGTCTTCCGTCGATACTCGAACAAAGTTATCCAAATTACGAAGTTGTCGTGGTGAATGACGGTACGACAAACGACACCACTATCCTACTCGACAATTTAAAAAAGAAATACTCCCATCTTCGCACAACATATCTTCCTGAAGACGCTAAATATATGAGTCGCAAAAAGATGTGTATGACGGTGGGAATAAAAGCGGCTTTCTACGACTACTTGGTGTTCACTGATTCCGACTGCGTAGCCGACACCAGGGATTGGCTGACTGAAATAATGCGTAATTTCAACGAAGAGACCGACATTGTCCTTGGATTCAACCATAACAGAGCCACTGACAACTGTGAATCTCTATGGCAGAAATTCATCAACTTCGACAATGTTTTCTCTACAATCAAATACATGTCGTATGCAATGAAAGGTCTGGCTTATAGCGGTACTATTAAGAATATGGCATACCGTAAAGAGAAATTCTTTGAGAACAGAGGTTTCGCATCCAACCTTAATATAGAAGGAGGCGAGGATGATATCTTCATCACTGAAGTTTCGAACGGAACCAACATCGCTGTAGAAACAAGTCCAAATGCCAGCACTTCCATCAATAAAGAGGTGACACTCAAGAGTTTCATCGAAAAGAAAGAAACGGATTTGGAAAACAGCGAATATTATCCGAACAATGTCAAATTCAGGATCAACACAGAAGTCACAACCAGATATCTGTTCTTCCTGATATTCATCACCGGCATCATCTACGGAATCGTATCGGAAGAGTATTTCGTGACAAGCGTATGCGGAATAATGGGTCTTATACGCTATGGAGTACAGTGCTACACATTTATAAAAGGAGCTCACGCCCTTGGAATGAAAGGCTCTGCATTCCTGTTCACTATCTTTGAGTTAATAATTCCGTTGGCTACAATGTATGTGTCGACGGTGGGACAAATCGGTAAAAGAAAATTGGAATTATGGAAAGTGTAAACAATAACGAAAAGGTTGTGGTGTTCCGCATCTACGACTCGGTTTTCGAGGCTAACGTAGTGAAGGAACTACTTGCGTCGAACGACATCCCGTCTATGATAAAAAATGAGCATACGACTGTATTGTTGCCTATGTTCAATTCGATGAGCGGAGTCGCTTTGATGGTTTTGGAAAAGGACTTGACCAGAGCTCAAGAAATTGTAGACGCCACAAACGACAGCGATAACAGTTCAACAGAAAAATAACAATTTGATAACATGAACGATAGAAAAGCACAACTTGCAGCATTTGAGCGTCTGCTTGACGTCATGGATGAACTGAGAGCAAAATGTCCGTGGGATAGCAAACAGACTTTCCAAAGTATCCGTCCTAACACGATCGAGGAGACTTACGAACTCTGTGACGCTCTTGCTAAAAACGATCTTCCAAATATCAAGAAAGAGCTTGGAGACGTATTGCTTCACATCGTTTTCTATTCCAAAATCGCATCCGAAACCAATGATTTCGATATCGCAGATGTGTGCAACACATTGTGCGACAAACTGATATTCCGTCATCCACATGTGTTTGGCGACGTGAATGCTGAAAACGCAGGTCAGGTGGAGACCAACTGGGAAAGGATCAAGATGAAGGAGAAAGATGGCAACAAGAGTGTATTGTCTGGTGTGCCGTCTGCCCTCCCGTCGCTAATAAAGGCATACAGAATCCAAGACAAAGCCAGAAATGTAGGCTTCGACTGGGAAGAGCGCGAACAGGTGTGGGAAAAAGTCAAAGAGGAGTTTGAAGAGCTGATGGTTGAGATCAAGAATATGGACCCCAAAAAACAGGAGGAGGAATTCGGAGACCTGCTATTCTCTCTAATCAATGCCGCACGACTCTATAAAATCAACCCAGACAACGCATTGGAAAGCACAAATGCAAAATTCATCCGTCGTTTCAACTATCTTGAAGAAAAGACAATCAAGAAAGGGATCGATCTAAAGTCTATGTCTCTTGACGATATGAGTGCAATCTGGGATGAAGCAAAACAACTTGAAAAAAAGGGAAAACTGAAGTGATCATGCAAAAACTTTTATCGATTATCATTCTAGCATTCTGCATACTGCAATCCACGTATGCAAGGAAAGAGGTTGTTGATGACATAAACGACCTTCCCCTTGACACACTTCTTTCGGTAAAAGTGGATAGTATTGAAATCGACTCTACTACAATTGAAGCACCAGAGGAAGTTTACGACAAATTCTACTACATTCCTCGTACTTCTACAATCCATATCCCAATGTCGATCAACATTCCATTGATTGAGCGTCGTCTGAATGAAACTTTCAATGGACTCATATATAACGACTCCATAATTGAAGACGACGGTTTGAAACTTAAAGCGTGGAAAAACAGAAACATTAAATTAAAATACCAGGCTGATACATTGTTCTATACAATCCCAGTTAAGATTTGGGCAGAAAAACGTTTTGATCTTGGAATCACAACTACAGACAAAGAGTTAAACGCTGAAATAGAGATTGATTTCCAGACCACAATCAATTTTTCAAAAGACTGGAAACTTTTGACTCATACCACTATTCTTGACTACAGATGGCTGTCGAAACCAACAATCAAGATTCTTGGAATGAACATGTCTATCTCTTTCCTTGCCGACCAACTGATAGCCAGCTACAGAAGCGACTTCAACCAAGAGATAGACAAAGCTCTCAACGAACAGATTCCTCTCGCCGACTATATGGCGGAGATATGGACGTCATTGCAAGAGCCAATCTCAACAAATGCTTCCGGCTACCAAATTTGGATTGTAGCGTCGCCTGAAAACATCTATTGCACTCCTCTATTAGGAGATCTCGGCAAATTGTCCACTACTCTTGGAATCAAAACAAAACTTGATTTGTTCGTTGGAAAACAAAATCCTGGTTCCAGACGAAAGACAGGACTGCCACCATTAAAAATGTATTCCAACTGTATAGACACCATTGATATAGGCGTGCTGACAGACCTGCCATACGAACTAATGGACTCTGTGGCAATGGATCTGCTAAAAGGAACAACATTTGGAGAAGGACGCCATTCCATTTCGGTGGATACAATCTTCTTCTACGGAAAAAAAGACAAACTTGTCATTGGCCTTGGTGTTTCTGGATTCATCAACGGAAAAATATATCTTGAAAGTGTGCCATACTTCGACAGAGAGAACGTATCTATAAAAGTCAAAGACGTTGACTATAAACTAGATACTAGGAACGTTTTGGCAAAAATCGTCAATCTGTTCTATAAAAAGAAACTGAAAGAGAAGTTGGAGTCTGAATTTGAGTTGCCTCTTCGAACTGAATTTGAAATGATCAAAGAATTCGGACGAAACTCCATTTTCGACACTGAGATATTCCCAGACGTCAAGATAAACGGAAGGCTTGACGACATCGATGTAGATAGAATCCAAATCACACCAATCGGACTAAAAGTCAGTCTTGACATTAATGGAAAGTTAAGACTTTCAGTGGATTAAAGCAAAGCGAAATAATCGTTATAAGATTTCAATTGTATATTGCGAAGACGCGAGTAATTGCGTCTTTGCTTTTTTTTTCTGCTTTTAATCATAAAAAAGCATTATATTTGCGACGTAAAATAACAGACGTAGAATGAAAATTGTTATTGCAGGTGCAGGTGCAGTGGGTGGTCATTTGGCAAAATTATTGTCAAGAGAGAATCACGACATCACACTTATCGACGACGATCCGACAAGATTAAGAAGTTTGGAAAACTCCTACGACTTGAGTGTGCTTGAAGGTTCGGCAACATCTCTTACAATCCTTCGAAACGCAGGTGTAGGCGAAGCTGACCTATTCGTCGGAGTCACTAAAAATGAGAGTCAAAATCTTAACGCCTGCATCCTAGCCCATGAACTAGGAGCTAAAAAAACTGTCGCCCGTATAGACAGCGAGGACCTGATGGAGCATGAAAACAGAGCTCTACTCGCAAAACTCGGAGTGGAAAAACTAATCTATCCAGAACTGTTGGCCGCGGAAGAAATCGCACAATCAATCCGACAAAGTTGGGTGAGACAGTGGATCGACTTCAACGGAGGCAAACTTCTTGTGCTTGCCGTCAAAGTGAGAGACAACGCGCCAATCGTCAACAAACGATTGATGGATCTGAAAGGCAGTCAGAACTACCGTATTGTAACAATCAAACGTGAAGAGGAGACAATCATCCCAGGCGGTCACACTGAAATACTCGCCGGAGACGTTGTCTATTTCATCACAACACCAGACTATATCGACGACGTCCGCAAACAAGCAGGAAAAAAGCTCTACACTGTAAAAGATATGATCGTCATGGGTGGAGGCAAAATCGCTGTCAAGACTGTTAAGGAGCTTAGCGGCGTCAACATAAAAATGTTTGAAAAAGACGAAAAGAAAGTCAGGAAACTTGTGGAACAAGAGATCGGAAATGCCCTTGTTTTGCAGGGAGACGCTACTGATATCGAGCTACTTAAAGAAGAGAATATCGATGACGCTGATGCTTTCGTTGCTTTGACTGATAATTCAGAAGCCAATATTCTTGCCTGCCTTGCCGCACGCCGACATGGAGTACAGAAAATTGTGGCGGAAGTGGAGAATGTGGACTATATTCCATTGGCAGAACGAATGGATATCGGTGTGATCATCAACAAAATGGAAATCGCCGCCACATATATCTACCGTCTATCTCTAAGTTCAGATATACGTAAGGTAAAACGAATGAGTTACGCCGACGCCGAGATCGTGGAATTGACGGCAAAAGAGGGATCAAAGATCACCAAAGGATTCGTGAAAGATCTTAATCTGCCACAGAATATGTTCATCGGTGGAGTGATCAGAAACGGAGAAAGTTTCATCGTGAATGGTATGTCTGAGATTTTCGCCGGCGACAAAGTGGTAGTATTCTGTTTGAAATCAAGCATCAAACGTTTGAGCGAACTATTCAACTAAAATGAAGAAATCACTGATCGACAAAAAAGCGGTAGCACTGACTCTCGGTTCATTATTGGCATTCGAAGCTTTCTTCCTGCTGATATGTCTGATAGTTTCTATATGCTACGGAGAAAGTGACATCTTTCCTCTTGCTATCACAACGGCAATCACCGCTGCGATCGGTATCTACAGCATCTCCGTCACACGCAAAAAAAGAGGAGAGTCAGATGTCAAATTGGGAAGACGCGAGGGTTACCTTATCGTTTCTCTCGTATGGGTAGTATTCTCACTGTTCGGAGCTCTGCCATACTACATTGGCGGTTATACAGAGTCGTTCACCGACGCATATTTTGAGACAATCTCAGGATTCTCAACCACAGGAGCCACTATTTTCACCAATGTGGAAAAACTGCCACACGGAATAGCACTGTGGCGTTCTGCCACACAGTGGGTAGGTGGAATGGGAATCATCGTATTGTCTCTCGCCATCCTTCCTTTCTTAGGAGTCGGAGGCATGCAGCTTTACATAGCGGAAGTGACAGGTCCGACCAAAGACAAACTGACTCCACGAGTGATGCAGACAGCGCAAATGCTGTATGGAGCATATATCGCCATCACCGTGTCGGAAGTCATACTATTCTGTATAGGAGGCATGGGATTTTTCGATTCAGTCTGCCATGCCATGACCACTATTTCAACAGGAGGATTCTCCACCAAAAACGACGGAATACTATTTTGGCACTCTCCGCTTTTGGAATATTTCGTATGCTTCTATATGGTGTTGGCTGGAGTAAACTTCATGGTGACATTCACACTTTTGAAAGGAGATTTCTCAAGAGCCAGAAACAGTGAAGAGTTCAACATCTATATGATCCTCAACATTGTGATGACGTTATTGGTGTTCGGTGGTCTGCTCTACACAAACCGAAACACAATGATAGATACGGAAGATACATTCCGAACTGCCCTTTTTGAGTCGACGGCATTGGTCTCAGGCACAGGTTTCGTCTACACGGATATCAGCCAATGGCACCCATTCATCTGGGGAATCCTGTTCATCTGTATGATTATCGGAGGTAGCGCAGGTAGTGCCAGTGGAGGCATAAAGATAATGAGAGTCCTATTGTTAGTGAAAAACAGTTACTTGGAATTCAAACGTCTGCTGCATCCACAGGCTATCATACCAGTGAAGCTGAACAAAAGAGTGGTGACAGAAAAAATCATCACCAACATTCTTGCATACGTGGTGATTTTTGCCGGAATATGTATGATAAGCATCATCATATTCATGCTATTTGGCAACGAGTTTACAGAATCCGCAGGTATGGCTATCTCATGTTTGAGCAACGTCGGACCTGGATTGGCTTCACAGACAAATGGAATATTCGCCCTACAGGACGACTTCATAAAATGGTTTATGGGCCTACTTATGCTCATCGGCCGACTTGAAATATTCACCGTGTTGTTCGTCCTTACTCCAGTGTTCTGGAAAAAGAGTTGATTAACAATAAACACACAATCATGGCAATAGCAAAAAAAGATTACATATTTGAAGAGAAGTTCAAGGTACGCGACTACGAATGCGACCTGCAGGGCATCGTCAACAATGCTAATTACCAGCATTATACAGAACATGCATGCCATGAGTTTTTCCTTTCACGCGGTGTCAGTTTCGCCGATCTACACGACAAGGGAATTGATCTCGTGGTATCTAAGATCACCATTGAATACAAGAAATCGCTGAAAAGTGGGGATGATTTCGTTTGCCGTCTATATATGGAAAAAGAGGGCATCAGATACGTGTACTATCAGGATATCTACCGATTGGCAGACAACGCTTTGTGTGCAAAAACAAAAACAGAAACAGTATGCGTTGTCGATGGCAAACTGGCAGCCTCTTGCCAGGAATTAGACGAGCTATTAAAATAAGACGGGATAGGTCAACACCAACATTCCTAAAACAGACTATATAAATTAAAAACATACAGACATGGCAATTGTAAAAAAAGATTACATATTTGAGGAGAAGTTCAAAGTGCGTGATTACGAGTGTGACCTACAGGGCATCGTCAACAACGCTAATTACCAACACTATACAGAACATGCACGTCACGAATTTCTTCTATCACGAGGCATCAGTTTTGCCGACCTGCACAACAGAGGAATAGACGCAGTGGTGACAAAAATCACAATTGAATACAAGAAATCCCTAAAGAGCGGAGATGAATTCGCATGCCGTCTGTACGTGGAAAAAGAGGGCATCAGATACGTATTTTACCAAGACATCTACCGCTTGTCTGACGAAGCTTTGTGTGCAAGGGCAAAAGTTGAATCAGCATGCGTAGTCAATGGCAAATTGGCAGCGTCATGTCCAGAACTTGATGTGCTTTTGGAAAAATAACCCATAGAAACCATTTAACATTGAGACTATATTTCGACCTACTCACCACATTCCTGAAAATTGGAAGTTTCACTCTCGGTGGCGGATACGCAATGCTAGCCCTCGTCGAGCAGGCTGTTGTCAGGCAGAAAAAATGGATTGACGAAAAAGAGTTCTGGAAAATGATCACCATTGTGCAGTCATTGCCCGGAGTGTTTGCCGTCAACACAGCCCTTTATGTAGGCTACAGGATCGCTGGAAAATGTGGAGCTGCAGTTTCATTCCTTGGAGCTGTTCTTCCATCATTGTTGATCATAGGAGCCATAAGCACATGTTTCCAAGAGTTTAGAGAAAACGAAACTGTGATGAAAATATTTAACGGCATACGTCCATGCGTAGTGGCTCTTATTCTAGCTCCGTCAATCAAAATGTTCATCAAATCAGAATTATCATGGAAATTCCTGCCAATCCCTATTTTGGTGGCGGCAGTGGTAGTATTTCTGAAAATATCTCCCGTCTACATCATAATGGCAGCGATCATCTGCACATTATGCTGGGAATATCGGAAATTCAAGGACATAGACAAGAAAAAATCCGACAACAACACAGACAATCATGATGATTCAGAAGAAGATGATGAGAAAAACGTGGAGTTCATTTCAACAAAAAAAGAAAACGACTAAAACCAAGAAACTGAAGAAATGGATATAATAATGTATTTGAAACTATTCTGGAGTTTCTTCAAAATCGGATTGTTCGGTTTTGGTGGTGGATACGGAATGATCTCCATGATCCAATTCGACGTCGTGGACAAAAACGGATGGATGACCAACAGCGAGTTTGCCGACATTCTCGCATTATCCCAAATGACTCCCGGACCGATCTCCATAAACTGTGCCACATATATCGGCTATAATCAAGGAGGCGTTATTGGAGCCATATTCACAACATTCGCATTATGTTTGCCTACTGTGCTCCTGATGGTAGCGGTGATCACCTGGCTGTTCAAAAACAAAGAGAACCACTACGTCAAAGCATTGCTAGCATCGCTCAATCCAATCGTCGTCGGATTGATTTTTTCAGCCGGAGTGCTCATGATGAACAAAGAGAATTTCATCGGTTTTGAAAGCGTGATAATATGCGCGATAGTTTTCATAGCCACATTCTTTTTCAAGGTCAATCCGATATATTTGATTATAATGAGCGGAATCTTCGGATATTTCTATTATTAAATGCAAAATCATTCATAAAAGTTTATTAATTTTGCATCATCACTACTTTGAAGAAAATAAGATACAATGGATACATTTACGTTACAGGGTTCAATTGCAGCATTGGTCACACCGTTTAATAGCGACGGATCAATCGATTACGCATCGTATGACGCACTTTTGGACTTTCATTTGGAGAATGGCACATCAGGTGTCGTAGTGTGTGGAACAACAGGAGAAACGCCTACTTTGAGCGAGAAAGAAGACGCTCAGATGTTCGAACACACAATGAAACGTATCGGTGGCAAGATGACTGTGATCGCCGGAACAGGCAGCAACAGCACAGCCTCATGCATCAGCTACACAAAGAACGCAGCTTCTTCAGGTGTTGATGCCGTCCTAGTGGTTGGCCCATACTACAATAAACCTACAGCAGAGGGAATGTACCTTCACTTTGCGGAGCTAGCAAACAATGTGAATCTTCCTATCATCCTATATAACGTGCCAGGACGTACAGGTTCTTCAATCAAACCTGCGACTGTATTCCGTCTTGCCAACGATTTCGAAAACATCGTCGGAATCAAGGAGGCAAGTGGAAATATCGGCATTATCGAGACTCTTGTAGAGGGAAGAAAGAAAGGATTCAAGATTTATTCTGGCGACGACGCTACATCTATGGTTTCCAACCTGTTAGGTGCAGACGGATGTATTTCAGTGGCTTGCAACATATTCCCTAAAGAATTCGCAAAAATGATGGAGTTGTCTATCGCAGGTAAGGTAGCAGAGGCACGTGAGATCCACTATAAATACCGTCATTTGATGGACCTTCTATTCATTGAGAGCAGTCCAATCCCAGTGAAAGCAGCATTGGCAGCAATGGGTATGATAAAGGAAGAGTACCGTCTTCCTCTTTGCAAGATGACTGACGAGAACAAAGCTTTGCTTCTTGCAGAAATGAAGAAATTGGGTCTAATCAAATAATAATATGAGATTATTTCTGTCGACGGTGCTAGCACTTCTGCTATTAGCATGCAGTGGCAATGAAAATACAAGCGTCGACAGTCAGACAAATAAAATTGATACAGTTGGTGTACTCTGTGAAAGAGTACACCATTGTTCTAAATTGGAGGTCGCTGAATATACAGTGCTTAAAATAGTATCATTTGACGACAAAAGCCAACTTAAGTTTTTCGGATACAGCACACCACTGCCGGGCGAAAAGAAACTGATGATTCCTATAGAAGTGAAAATGAAAGTCACTGTAGATCTCAGTTTTGTGACAAGAAGCGACATCTCAATAAACGATTCCACAATCAACCTCACACTTCCCTCTCCTATCCTTGAAATAACAAGCACAAAAATCGACCATGACAAATCAAGAGAATCAGTATCATGGTACAGGTCGAATTTTACAGAAGAAGAACGTGAGTATGTCATCAAACAAGGCATTGAAGATGTCAAAAAAAGCACGTCATATATAGAAATCAACAATATAGCCAAAAGCAACACTGAAAATGTGCTGCAACCTATTCTTGTAAACACAGGCTTCAAACAACATCTGAATATAACATTCAAAAATCCAGAAATTAAAACTCCAAATTTCAAGGATTAAACGTACATACAACCTTTAACTGACGCAGTAACAAATCATTGCGTCTTCTTTGAACTCAAGTAAAATCGAAAAGGGAAAAATCTAAGCCGAAATAAAAACAATGACGTTGTTTGTTGTTGATTTTTTTCTAATTTTGTAGAACTTATCAAAGAGACTTATTTTAACATGACGAGCAAAAATGAACCTGTAGAAGGAGAAAAGAAAGAAAACTTCTTCTCCAAACTAAAGACACGCATCAAGAACAGTGTGACCAATAGCAACACAAAAATCTGTGTTGGTATCATACTGCTAGTGCTATGCCTATATGTAACTGTGGCATATATCAACTTCTTTTTCACTAGTTCTACAGATGCCAGTCTGATTGAGACAGGAATATCTCCTACCCAAGATGCAGAAGACGGTGCGCTTAACGCATCTGGTTTTTCAGGCGCTGTAATAGCCGACTTCATGGTAAACAAGACATTCGGAGTATCATCGTTCTGCATCATCATCGTACTGTGGTGTATAGGAATGAAGATATTGACATCTTTCAAACTGGAAATCAGAAGAATCGTTGGCAACTGTCTATTCTGGATGCTATGGATATCTCTTTTGCTCGGACTTATCTGCACTCCATTTTCAGACAACAGCTCAATATATTGGGGTGGACTTCACGGACAGAACACAGCCACTACACTGAACACATATATCGGAGCGTTCGGAACCACACTCGTGCTTCTCACAACTCTTATGATATTCGTGATTCTTATGTATCCCAACGTCGTAGAAAAAGTCAAAAACTACTTTGCGAAAAAGGGAAATGAGCCTTCAACCGATGGAGAGAAAAAGAGCGACAACAACACCGCGAATAATCAAAATGGAGAGTCGGCCACCACATCTTCGGACGAGACATCAACTGAATCTGAAAACAAATCAGCTGTAGAAGAGGATGAAGAGGAAAAAGAAGAGAATAAAAACGACATAAAAGAAGAAAAGCAAGAAGAAAAAAACGAGGTCGAGCCAGAGCTGAAAGAAGAGCCAATTGAAAAAGCTGTAGAGAAGCCAGCGGAGAATATAGATGGAGGATTCAAAGTCAAAATAAATGACGACGACGATGATCTTCCATTCGACCACGAACCAAATGCGGTTAAAGACGCAGCGTCTGCAAACGAACAATCCCTTACTCCTGCGGAACAAGAGATGCCGGTTTCGGTATTTGAAGAAGAGAATTCCATACAGCTTGAGCCAATAAATCCAAGAGAGGATTTGCCTCACTATCAGTTCCCTCCAATTGAACTTTTGAAGGAATATCCTAACAATAAGATCGAAGCAAACGAGGAGGAGCTCAAAGACAATCAGCAACGAATCATTTCAGCGCTCGAAACATACGGAGTACAGGTGACAAGCATCGAAGCCCAACTTGGACCTACAGTCACACTATATGAAATCACGTTGGCTCCAGGAATCCGTATTTCCAAAGTGCAGAGTCTGAACAAGGATATCGCAATGAGCCTTAAAGCCGAAGGTGTGCGAATCATCGCCCCTATCCCAGGCAAAGGAACAATAGGTATCGAAGTGCCAAACCAGAAGAAGCTTATCGTGCCTATGCATGATATGGTGGCAAGCAAAAAGTACCAGACCAACACGATGGAGTTGCCAATCATCCTTGGAAAAACCATCACCAACAACAACTACATGATTGACCTTGCGAAGTGTCCGCATGTCATCTGTGCCGGAGCCACAGGACAAGGAAAGTCAGTAGCGTTGAACGCAGTGCTGATGTCACTGTTGTATAAGAAACACCCGTCGGAACTAAAACTCGTGCTAGTCGATCCAAAGACAGTAGAGTTTTCAATGTACGCTCCACTGCTAAAGCACTATCTTGCAAAAATGCCAGGAGAAGACGAAGCGATCATCACCGACGTGACCAAAGTGGTGGCAGCCATGAACAGTCTTTGTGTAGAGATGGAAAACCGCTACGAACTGTTGAAGAAAGCAAAAGTCAGAAACATTATAGAATACAACGACAAATATAAAGAACGCCGTCTGAACCCGGAAAACGGACATCACTTCTTGCCTTATATCGTTGTGATCATTGATGAGTTTGCCGACCTAATCATGCAGGTAGGAAAGGACATAGAGACACCTGTTGCACGACTGGCACAAAAAGCCCGTGCGATTGGAATCCATGTCATACTTGCGACACAGCGTCCGTCAGTCAACGTCATCACAGGTTTGATCAAGTCAAACTTCCCTGTACGTTTCGCATGTAAGACAGCACAGGCCATCGACTCAAAAACCATCCTCGACTGCACTGGAGCAGAAACACTTATCGGACGAGGTGACATGCTTATCCTGTCTAACGGAAACCTTGAACGTGTGCAATGTGCATTTGTAGACACTCCAGAGGTAGAGGCCATCAACGACTTTATCCAAGCACAGGAAGGATATCTCGAGCCATATGAATTGCCAGAATATGTGGATCCAAATGTTGAATCAGCAGAAGATAAAGGCATCGACTTACGAAACAGAGATCCGTTCTTTGAAGAGGCCGCACGTTTGATTGTCGGTTCCGGACAAGGATCAACATCAATGTTGCAGAGAAAATTCAGTTTGGGCTACAACCGTTCCGGACGTTTGATGGACCAGTTGGAAGTTGCTGGAATCGTAGGTCCACAGGTAGGAAGCAAACCAAGAGAAGTATATATCAACGACCTTGACACTCTAGAAATGATTTTGCAGAACATCAACAACAATAATCCGAGATAATGGAGGAAAAAGGTTGGAGCTTAAAGAGAAAAGATCGGAGACGTGGAGATGCCACGTCTCCATTTTTTTTAATGATAAAGGGGTAATATTATTCATATACATATTATATTCACAGACTCGGCATTCCACATCATTATGGCTTGAAAAAGGAAACTTGAAACTTCCCATTCCATCGAAAAAATCAATCTTCAATCAAAATCAATATTTTAATATTTGTAGTTTTTCATTACAAATAATTTTGATATATTTGCAAGTGGTAATAATGCCACTTAGAGAAACAACTATGAAACACAAAGATTTGGTAGCCGCTCTATCCGAGAAAACCGGAATGAAGGCACAACAGATTGAAAGCATGATTGACGATACTGTTGCCACTATGGCAAAAGTGTTGGAAGGCAACGACACAATCATGATCTCTGGTTTCGGTTCATTCGACCTACGCAAGAAAGATGGAAGAATTTCCTACAACCCCACTACTAAACAGCGAATCATGACAGCTCCAAAATTGGTCTGCGGATTCAAGCCGAGTGATATTTTGAAGGATTCAATACAGAAGGACTACAATGAATAAGAAAATCACTATTTCCGAACTTTCCCAGCTATTGAGCACAAACGTAAGCCTGATCAACAAAAAAGGTTGGGAGGACTTCTTACGTATTTTCTTTGCTCAAATCAGCGAAGGTCTTCAAGCAGACGGAAATGTCAAGATTAAAGGACTAGGAACATTCAAAGTTGTAAAAGTTGATGCGAGAAAGAGTAAAGATGTAAATACAGGAGCCAACACAATTATTCCTGCTCACAATAAAATTTCATTCACACCTGACTCTTCTTTAGCGGAGACTTTAAACAAGCCTTACGCACACTTTGAGCCAACCTATGTTCTTGCTCCAGAGGGAGATGTGGATGCTCCAGAGCCAGAAGAAGATGATGATACAGAAGTCAACAATGTAAAGGCAGAAACAACAGAAACCGCCACATCAGTTGAAACTGTAGTCGAAGAGCCTGCCTTCGCAGCAACGATAAGCAATCTGAATACAGAGGTTGTCAACCAAGCGGCAAATGAAATTGAGACTGTTGTATCTGAGACAATCACAACAGCAGAAACTCCGATTGCCGAAACCGTTGTGGAAAGCCAAAACACTGTAGCAGAGCCAGTTGAGACAATCATCCGTGAAGAGCAGAAAGTCGAGACAGAGCAAACTTCTACTATAGGATACACTGCAACGTCTTCAATCAACGAAGAGATCCACACTGAGGAGCCAACTACCACAGTTGAAAATGCAGCGACGTCTTCTATCAACGAAGAGATCCACACTGAGGAGCCAACTGCAATAGTAGAAAACGCAGCAACGTCTTCTATCAACGAAAAGATCCATACAGAAGAGCCAACTGCTACAGTTGAAACAGCAACGTCTTCTAAAGTAGACGATATTGAAGCAGAAGGACCAGAAGAGCCAACTGAGGAAGATACGACAGCAGATGAAGACGAAAATGTAGACACAAACCCTGCTGAAATCGCAGCATACGCCTCTACATTCAAGCGTCATGATCTGCCAAAAGAGGACGATGACGACGAAAACAACGATAAAAATTCCCATGGCAAGAAACTGGGAATCGCAATCATATTGTTCCTATGCATTTTGTTTGTAGTTGGTTTGGTAGCATGGATGTCTGATCCAAACATCGTAAGCAAAATACGTTCAAAACTAACAGGAGAAGAGCCTGTCAAAACAGAGGTCAAGATCGATTCTGTAGATTACGAAGAGACAAAAGACCTTGAGGATCAGATTATTGCTGAAAAAACAGAGGAAAATGCAGAGACAATGGATTCACTTACTGAATCGACAACTCCAATAGAGGAAAAAGAGACAGAGGCAAAGCCAGCCGCCAAGCAGGACGTCCAAAAATACACGAACTTCAAGGATGATTTCATCAACTATATGAAAAAGAAACATCCAGAAATGGACATCACAGACCAAGGAGATCCGATCGAAGAGAAACTTGGCAACGCAAGCCGTCTGACACTCGTATCTCTTCGCCACTATGGAGCAAAAGACTTCTGGGTTTACATTTACTTATATAATAAGGATGTAATCAAAAATCCAAACCACATCAAGGCCGGCACAAAAATCAAAGTACCGATGCTTGACAACACGAAACTTGTGAATCCAGATTCCGAGCATAGTATCCTCACAGCCAAAGAGATACAGCACGAATTCGTAAAATAACCAATTGGAGACGCAGGAACAAGCGTCTCCTTTTTGAAATATAAAAGAGATATTAACGCAAGTATTTTATCATTTTTAGCAAAAGGAGCACAATAATTTTGACGATCTTTCGTTATATGGTATATACGAGCAATGAAATTAACTAGAACAAAAAACAAAAGATACAATGAGTGAAGTAATAGAAAGCGGTAATCCAGATTTCAGCCGTTTGAATGAAAGAATTGAAAGACAGAGTGCTTTCGTAGACAACCTTCTTTCTGGAATGGACACAATCATTGAAGGACAGAAGCATCTAAAGGAAATTTTGATCATAGCACTTTTGGCAGACGGACACGTGTTGCTTGAAGGTGTACCAGGATTGGCTAAGACAGCGTCAATAACTACTCTAGCCCAGCTAATTTCAGCTAAATACAGCAGAATCCAGTTCACACCAGACTTGTTGCCAGCCGACGTGTTGGGTACACAGATCTATAGCCAGAAGAACGAGGAATTCACAATCAAGAAAGGACCTATCTTCGCAAACTTCGTATTGGCAGATGAGATCAACCGTGCTCCAGCAAAAGTGCAGAGTGCATTGCTTGAGGGAATGCAGGAGCGTCAGGTGACAATCGGTGAGACAACATTCAAGTTGCCTTCTCCATTCTTGGTTATGGCTACACAGAACCCAGTTGAGCAGGAAGGAACATACCCATTGCCAGAAGCGCAGATGGACCGTTTCATGTTCAAGGTGATCATCACATATCCAAAGAGAGAAGAAGAGATGCGTATCATCCAGGCACAGCTAAAGCGTGAGCCAAAGACAGTCACAGCGCTTCTTAAGCCAGAGGATATCATCGAAGCAAGAAAAGTTGTGCACGACGTATATATGGATGAGAAGATCCAGAAATATATCACTGAGATTGTGTTTGCGACTCGATTCCCTGAAGAATATGGGCTTAACAATTTGAAGGACATGATCGCATTCGGAGGATCTCCACGTGCATCAATCTCACTTGCAAAGGCATCAAGAGCATACGCATTCGTAAAGCGCAGAGGATATGTTTTGCCAGAAGACGTAAGAGCAGTTGCCCACGACATTCTTCGCCACCGTATCGGTTTGACTTACGAGGCAGAGGCAAACAACATGAACACTGATGACATCATCAACGAGATCATCAATGCAGTAGAGGTGCCTTAATTTACCAATTTACCGATTAAAGATATTTGGTGATGGAAGACAACAAAAAGGTAGACACTAGCGAACTTTTAAAGAAAGTCCGCAAAATAGAGATAAAGACGCGAGGACTCTCCAACAACATCTTTGCTGGAGAGTACCACACTGCGTTCAAAGGTCGTGGTATGCAGTTCGCGGAAGTTCGCGAATACATGCCTGGAGACGATGTGAGAAGCATCGACTGGAATGTCACCGCACGCTATTCAAAGCCATTTATCAAAGTGTTTGAAGAGGAACGAGAAATGACACTGATGCTCCTTGTCGATGTTTCAGGCAGCGACGACTTCGGAACAGCCGAACAGACAAAGAGAGAGTATCTGACTGAGGTGGCGGCAACAATCGCCTTCTCCGCAGCTACAAACAACGATAAAATCGGAGTCATCTTCTTTTCTGACAAAATCGAAAAATATATTCCGCCTCAGAAGGGAAAGAAACATATCCTCTATATTATCAGAGAATTACTAAGTTTCCAACCTACAAGTAGGAAGACAAATATTGATTTTGCACTCAAATACTTCACCAACATGGTAAAGAAGCGTTGTTCGGCATTCTTGATTTCAGACTTTATAGATGATAGCAACTATTCTGATTCACTTCTTATCGCAAGCAAGAAACATGATTTGGCGGCATTGCAGATCTTTGACCCTAGAGAAAAAGAGTTGCCTGATGCCGGACTAATCAAGATGAAGGATGCTGAGACCAATGAAGACATGTGGGTCGACACATCCAGTGCATCTACGCGAAGAGTGTACGAACAGTATGTAAAGGAGAGAGACGAATTGCTCGCACAAGGGTTTGCAAAAAGTGGTGTGGATTATATCTCTATCGCCACAACAGACGACTACGTGAAGTCGCTGATGAAACTCTTCAAGAAGAGAGCATAAAACATTGTAATTCATGAAATTTCACAGTATAGCCATAGTTTTTTTCTTATGCAATAGTCTTGTAGCTAGTGCCGCAAGTCTTACTGCAAAGATGGATTCAGCCCATATCGGAATAGGCCGTCAGACAGCTGTCCACTTGACTTTGACCCAACCAAAGGATCAGGACTTCGAGTTACAGGTGGAAAAAGACACCACTGGTAAGATTGATGTGGTAAAGTTAAAAAAGGCCGACACTACAGAAATGGGAGGCTCGCTTGAAATCAAGCAGGATGTGATCATAACATCGTTTGATTCAGGAAGTTGCGTCGTTCCTCCATTCAAATATGTCAATATCAAAACTAGAGAGACTCTTACTTCCGAGCCATTGGCATTGGAAGTAAACAACGACATTGAAATCAAACTTGATGAAGCCGGACAACCAGACTCAACAAGTGTCAAGGATATCAAAGACATCATGACACTTGGGTTCGATTGGGGCAAATTCTTCACAATCCTTCTTATCATTCTGCTTATAGCAGTGCTTGGATTCTTAGGCTGGAAATACGGATGGCCATATATCCAGAAGAAGTTAGCAAAGAAACAAGGAGAAGGCATTGTATTTGATGAGCCAGAAATCGTTTTGCCAATAGAGGTAGTGGCAATAAACAAGCTTGATGAGATAAAAGCAAAACGCATTTGGAAGGATTCAACTCGAATCAAAGAATATTATACTGACGTTACAGAAACTCTAAGAGAGTATTTCTGCAGGAGATTCAACATCAGTGCGATGGAGATGACATCAGATGAGATTCTTGACGAGTTAAAATACAAAACAGAAGCGATGCCAATTATCCCAGAATTGAAGAGCATCCTCAGCAAAGCCGATATGGCCAAATTCGCAAAAGCAATTCCTACAGAAGAGGATTGCGAAATGAGTCTTGCCAACGCTTACCTTATCGTAAGCAGAACAAAGCCTGTATATACAGAGCCTGCACAAGACAAGAAATCAAAAAAAGAAGAGGCCCCATTGGCAATAAACAGCAATTCAAATAATTTAGCATAACGACTTATGTTTACATTTGAATCACCACAATATTTATATCTGGCACTGATTATCATCCCAATTACGGCTTGGTATATATGGAGACGAAACAAACTGACAGCTAATCTGCAGGTTTCGACAATCAATCCATTCAAAGGAGCGCCTAAAAGTTTGAGATACTACATTCTCCACCTGCCTTTCGCGTTGAGAATGATATCTTTAGCATTATTATGCGTCATTCTTGCTCGACCTCAGAGTTCAGAGACATGGTCCGACCAGAATGTTGAGGGTATAGACATCATGATGGCAATCGATATCTCAGGATCAATGTTGGCGGAAGACTTGAAGCCAAACCGACTTGAGGCAGCAAAGACCATCAGTTCTGAATTCGTCAACAGTCGTCCGAACGACAATATCGGACTTGTTGTATTCTCAGGAGAGAGTTTCACTCAGTGTCCGCTTACAACAGACAAAGCTGCCCTTTCACAACTTTTTGGAGTGATCAACGAACAGATGATCCAGGCAAACGGTACTGCAATCGGACTTGGTTTGGCATCAGCTGTAAACAGATTGAAAGACAGCCAGGCAAAATCAAAAGTCATCATCCTGCTAACCGATGGTTCGAACAACACAGGTGAAATCGACCCGATGATGGCGAGTGATCTAGCCAAGACATTCGGAATCCGCGTCTACACTATTGGAGTGGGAACAAAAGGTATGGCACCCTACCCTTTCCAGACTGCATTCGGAATCCAGCGCCAGATGGTACCAGTTGACATTGATGAAAGCACACTTAAGTCGATTTCCGGCAACACTGACGGAAAATATTTCCGTGCTACGGACAACAAATCTTTGAAAGCAATCTACGAAGAGATTGACCAACTTGAAAAGACAAAGATCAGTGTGCAAGAATACAGCAAAAAGAACGAGGAGTATCTGCCATTCGCAATTGCGCTGCTTGGTGTCATGCTTCTTGAATTTTTAGTGCGCTATTTAGTAGTGCGCCACAACCCATAAGAGTAAGAGTATGTTTAGATTTGCAAATTCAGAATATCTTTATCTGCTTTTCGCATTGATACCGATGGCTGCAATTTTCGGTTATGCGATGTATCGCAGAAGCAGAAATCTGAAGAAATACGGAAACTATCAGATTCTAAAGCAATTTATGCCAGGCTACACAACTTGGAGATACTACTTCAAGTGTGCACTGTTTATGATTGCGCTTGCAGGAGCCATATTCGTTGCAGCACGCCCACAGTTCGGATCCAAACTTGAGATGGTGAAGAGAAAAGGTGTTGAGGTAATGATTGCGATGGACGTATCCAACTCAATGCTTTGTGAGGATATCAAACCAAGCCGTCTGCAGAAATCAAAACAGATGATCTATAAGTTTGTAGACGGAATGGAGAACGACAAACTCGGACTCATTGTGTTTGCAGGCCAGGCATTCACTCAGTTGCCGATGACAAGCGACTACAGTGCAGCTAAAATGTATGCATCCAATATAAGCACCGGTGTGATTCCGACACAGGGTACAGCAATCGGAGCCGCAATAAAAATGGCGGCCAATGGATTCAGCAGCAAGACAAACGTAGGAAAAGCCATTATAGTGATCACAGATGGAGAGAACCACGAAGACGACGCTGTCGAGCAGGCTAAAGCAGCATACGAAAGCGGCATACAGGTGCATGTGATTGGTATCGGTAAACCCGAAGGTGCTCCAATACCAGACGGACACGGAAGCTTCAGAAAAGATATAGACGGACAGACTGTCATCACTAAGCTCAACGAACAGATGGCCGCAGAAATTGCCGCTGCAGGTGGAGGTTTGTACGTCAGAGCGGACAACACGAACAATGCGTTGAAATACATACAGTCGGAGCTAGACAAATCTGCGAAAGGAGATGTGGAGAGCAAAGTCTACACAGATTTCGACGAGCAGTTCCAAACAATCGCATGGATAGTGCTTGTGATTCTTATTCTTGAGATATTCATCAGAGAGAGAAAGAACAAGTTCCTTTCTAAATTCAAACTATTTTAGGACAGTCTAATTAACATTGACCATGAACAAGACTATGACAAATAAATTGTTAGCGACTACAATAGTTACCCTTTTCAGTCTTCCTTCGTTTGCGTCAAACCCAGAGGATGAGTTCATCCGTAAAGGGAACGACAAATATGAAGCCAAAGACTTTAAAGGAGCTGAAGACGAATATAGAAAAGCATTGGACAAGAATGTAGGATCAAAAATCGCAAACTACAATATGGGCAACACCTATTACCGTAGAGACGAATATGATTCCGCATTAGAGAACTACAAGCAGGCGATAAGCGAGAAGAACAGCGACAAAGAAAACGCTGCCATCATGCACAACATAGGCAACACCTACCTCAAAAACAAAAAATATGAGGCAAGTATCGACGCCTATAAGAAAAGCCTTAAGCTTAATCCAGACGACGAAGAGACTCGCTATAATCTTGCGTATGCAAAAAAGATGTTACAGATTCAGCAACAACAGCAACAGAATCAGCAAAACCAACAACAGCAACAGCAGCAAGACCAACAGCAGGAGCCTCCTAAAGATGGAAAAGAGCAAGAGAATCACGATCAGAAAGACGATGCTCGCGAGGGAGAACACCACATGGACGAAAATTCAGCCCGTCAACTGCTAGAAGCCTTAGAGAGAGACGAAAAGGACAAGCAGGATGAAAGGATGAAGGAACAAATAAAGAATGCAAAAAAGAAAAGAATAGAGAAAGACTGGTAATAAAATACCAGAAATTTGATTATTTTTGCATTAATAAGAAAAAGGAAAGATGAAAAAGATATTAGCCATACTACTGACTTTAACTTATTTTAGTGTAATGTCAGTTTTCGCAGCAGGAGATGTTTCGTTCGTAGCGAAAGCAGATAATGTTGTGGCTGTAGGACAAAGGTTCAATTTGACATTCACACTCAACAATGCAGAATCAGACAATGTCCAGTTGCCGCTTGAATCATTATCTGACTTCACAATTCTGTATGGACCCCAGCAGTCAACTAGCCAGAGTTTCCAAAGCATCAACGGTCAGGTGACCAGAAACAGTTCTACAACGTACACATACGTGTTGATGCCAAAGAAAGAGGGTTCATTCACAATATCTTCTGCCAAGGCGACTGTCGGAGACAAAATCATTCGTTCCAACGCTTTGGTAATCAAGGTAATCAAAGGTGAAGCCAACGCTAACCAGAATGCGCAACAAGCACAAAGTTCAAGCAATGGCATGAAAATAAACGACGATGACCTGTTCATTCGCACAGAATTGTCAAAGACAAAGATGTACGAACAGGAGCAGTTTATCGCCACAACAAAGGTATACTACCGAGTCGCTCTACGTGGTTTTGACGATTACAAATTGCCTGAATACAAAGGTTTCATCTCTCAGGAGATCGAAGTGCCAGAAGCAAAACGTCAGAGCAAAGAGAATGTAAACGGAAAAGTTTACAACACATACATTCTAAAACAATGTGTTTTGATTCCACAGAAGAGTGGAAATCAAGAGTTGGAGAAAGGAAATATCACTGCAGTTGTCCAAGTGCGCGTACAAGGTGGCGGCGGCGGATTCTTCGGTGACATGTTCGCCTCTTATAGAGAGTTAAAGAAAAACCTTACTATCCCTGGAGTAAAGATCAATGTACAGGAATTGCCAAAGAATGGCAAGCCAGCTGATTTTAGCGGTGCTGTTGGTTCATTCTCAATGAACACTTCAATCACTCCAGAAGATGGATACAAGACAAATGATGCCATTACTGTCAAAGTGAAAATCAATGGTAGTGGAAACCTCAAGTATGCGAAGGATCCTAAAATCATCTTCCCAACCGACTTCGAGCTTTATGATCCTAAGGTCACATCCAAGATCAAAGCATCAGACGCAGGTCTGAACGGAACTAAAGAGATTGAATATCTAGCAATCGCGCGTTATCCTGGAGAATATGTCATTCCGTCTGCTGAATTCAGCTACTTTGACATAAAGAGCAAGACATATAAGACTCTAAAGACTCCAGAATACAAGATCAATGTTGAGAAGGGAGCTGAGACAGCAGACAACCAGACTGTCGTTTCAAACTTCACCAACAAAGAGAGCATCAAGTATCTCGGAACAAACGACATCCGTTTCATCAACACAAAGGATCTTACAACATATCCTAAGGACGACTACTTGTTCGGCTCGTTGGCATTCTATCTATGGTTTATCATTCCATTGGTGCTATTCGTCATCGCCTACCTATTCCTAAGAAAACTGGCAGAGGAAAACAGCAACATGGTATTGGTTAGAAAGAAGAAAGCTAACAAACAGGCATTGAAGAGATTGGCTAAAGCAAAATCATTCCTTGATCAGGAAGACTTGAAGTCGTTCTACGACGAGACAAGCAAAGCCATCACAGGATTCGTTGGTGATAAATTCAATATTCCACTAGCTCAGCAGAACAAGGAGGCAATGGAAGAGATCTTGAAGGAAAAGGGATTGAAGGAAGAGACTATTGTAAACTTCTCTGCAATGCTAGACACTTGTCAGTTTGCAAGATTCGCGCCAACAGCAGTGAAGGAATCTCCTTCTGATATCTACAACAACGCAATCGCACTAATCAACAGCATTGAAGAGGAGGTAAAGAAATGAAGACAATGAAAAATATAGTTCTATCCATCATATTGTCACTATCTGTATTCAGTGCATGGGCTGCAGCAGATAGCAGAATCATAAACGGAAACGCAGCATACTCAAACAACAAGTTTGAAGAAGCGATCTCCCAATATGAGGATTTATTGAAGACGCAGGAGAGTGCGGCTCTTTATTATAATTTAGGAAATGCCTACTATAAATCAGGCAAACTTGCACCGGCAATCCTGAATTACGAAAGAGCGATTCTGTTGGATCCAAACGACGATGATATCAAAAGCAACCTTGAGTTGGCTAAACTACAGACTGTTGACAAAGACGAGTCGGCTGTAGACCAGCTTGCCATCTCGGAATGGGCTCAAAGTTTTGTTGACATCTACAGTTCTAACACTTGGGCAAAGATGTCTATCATCTTTTTCCTTCTTACTTTGGCAGGAGCATCACTTTATCTATACGTCAAAGTGATGGCTGTACGCAAAATTGGATTTGTAGGAGCTATCCTAGCTTCCCTGATCTGCATCGTAAGTTTCTTCTGTGCAAAAAGTGCCAAGGAGAAAATCACAACTCACGAATATGCAATCGTGTTCACACCTTCTGTGACAGCGAAGAGTTCACCTAAAGACACTGCGACTGATGCGTTGGTTCTACATGAAGGGACAAAAGTATTGATAAAGCAGCAGGTGAAAGACTGGTATGAGATCGAAACAAGCGGCGGACACCGTGCTTGGATAAAAACCAGCGATGCAGAAAAAATTTAATTACGATTAAATGGTAAATAATGCGAAATGCTAAATGTGGGACACTCTCCATTTAGCATTTCGCATTTCTAATTTTGAATTTGATACTATGCACAACAATCTAAATAAATTAGTTGAACGATTCTTCAACTACGTCAAAATCAATACACAGTCCGACGAAAACACCCATACAACACCGTCGACAGCATCACAAGGATATTTCGCGGAAATGCTAGCCAACGAATTGGAAGAGATCGGACTTAAGGATGTCCATATCAGCCGACACTCATATGTCACTGCCACAATACCGGCAAACTGTGATTGCGACACTCCAACAATCGGATTCATCGCTCACATGGATACAAGTCCAGAGACATCAGGGACTAACGTCAAGCCTCAGGTGGTGAAATTTGATGGAGACACTCTCGTCATCAACAATGAACTTGGAATAAAGCTTGATGCAAAAGAATACAAAGAGC
>JAEEMG010000097.1 GCA_016283095.1 Paludibacteraceae bacterium
AATGAAGAAAGAAGGAATGAATCCATCTCTCATAGCCAAACTAACCAAACTGTCTTTGAATGAAATAGAAACTCTTTAAGGATATAAATCATCTTAAATCAAAAGCGAGAATGTGCAAATGCATATTCTCGCTTTGTTTTTATATATCCACAAGGGATTTTGGCAACCACAAGGGATTGCTACTTCGGTGCCCTTTGTGTATTAGAAGTGTGCACTTAGCATCAACTCATGAGTGTTGGATGGAAGATTGTTGTATTTTCCAAGGTTCATGTCGTAGCTGTAACCGAATCGGAAACGGTTTGCCCACTCAAAACCTGCGGTGATACTCAACATTGACATCTCTGAGAATCTGTTCAAATCTGGTTTCCATGCCACACCGCCCCAAATCATCTTTTTGAAGAATGCCTGACATCCAATTTCTGTAGTGTTGGTGTTGTGCTTGTGCATGTATGAGAACAGTGGCGCAAGATCAAAATTTGGAGTGATGTTGAAGAATCCTCTTCCATAGATGTAGAAATGGCGGCCTTTTCTGAATGTTGTTGACGTGTCGTTTACCATGTGTGTGCAAGAGAATCCTGCCATCCAGTGCTCGCTGCTTATCTCAGCACCTGCATTGAAGTCTGGGCTGATTTCAGTTGTCTTCTCAGAGACGTAAGTTGACTTTCCGACCTCGGATTCGTCTTTTAGAGTATTTTTAAAAGGATCGTATGAACCTACGTTGAAACCTGCTGAAATACCAAGAGACAGGATGTACTTTGGATTCAAGTCGATGTGGTATGCGTATACCGCCTGCGCGTTTGTCTGGCTGTTGCCGACTCCAATGTTGTCGTAGTTGACTGTCAAACCGAAACTAGATTTCACATTTTCGCTGTAGCCTGTGAAGTTCAACACTCCTGTCATAGGTGAGTTGTCGACACCTGCCCACTGTATGCGGCCAAGCAAGAATGCGTCGAATCCTTTGTTGTTACCTGTACCTGCCGGATTGACGTTGATACGGGAGAAAACCTGCTGCGACACCATCAAATCTTGTTGCGCAGAACAAAATAGTGCTGATAAAGAAGCTGCGGTAGCAATGACTGCTCTTTTTATATTGAATTTCATTTTCTTACTCCATTATTAAGATTTCCACTCTTCTGTTTTTCTGGTGCTGCTCTTCAGTCTGTGCATTTTTGAATACTGGCTTGTACTCTCCCAATGCCATTGTGAACAGACGTTTTCTGCTGACACCCTTGCTGACCAAGATGCTCTCGATCTTCTTTGCACGCTTCATACTCAACGCGTCGTTATACTCGTATGTACCACGCTCGTCAGTGTGTCCGATAACAAGGAAACTGTTCTTTGGATAGAAGTTGATGAATTCCAAGATTACCTCAAAGTCTTTCTCATAGTCGGAGTTGTTCACAACGTCTTTGTCGTAATCAAAGTAGAAGATTCGTTTGTCTGCCGTCGCAACCACATTCTTGGATGCTTTCACCACTGCTTCCTGGTCGTTGCTGAAAACTTCGTTAAGATCGGCTACAGAAACCTTCTTGTTTGGTTCCATCGGAGTCTCATCTTTTGTCAACAATTCCAGGATACGGTCGTTTTCAGACTTTGTTTCGTCGATGATGTCATCCTCATAGTTGAATACCTCTTCTTTTGGTTTTCCATCGTCGAATGGATTGTAAGGAATCTTTTCTTCTGAGTTCACATTGTTTACGACAGGTGAATAAGACAAATTAGATAGATCCGTCGATGCCTGTCCGTTTGCATTTGCCTCAGTAGACGTATTTGAACCAGTCTGTCCGTTTGCTGTATTGTTGTTTGCAACCTGATCATTAGCTGGTTGAACAGTGGTCTGCTGGTTGTAAGAAGATTGGTTGTTTGCACTTTTGTCCTCTTTTGCCGCAATCAACTGTTTCTCTTCCTCTTTTTTCTTATCCGACTCGTATTTCGACAATAGCTGTGGTCTCTTCCAATCTTCGATCTTGCTGATATAAGTGTGGAATTTTCCGCTGTCTGGCATTGTCGTGTATCCTTTACGGTCGGAACCGAAAGCGATAAGAGAATCTCCAAGTACGATAGGGAAGTCCTCGTTTCCAAGACTGTTCACCTCTTTTCCAAGTCGTTCTGCAGGAGCCCATTCGCCATCTTCGTTTATGCTTGTCTTCCAAATATCGAATCCCTTAGATCCGTCTGCATTGGAAGCGAAGTAGATGGTATTTCCGTCTGATGTGACGGAAGGGTTCTTTGCTGAAGCCACATCTTTTGGCAAATATCTCCAGCTAGCGTAAGCCAACATGCTTCCATTGAAATCGTTTCTTTCTTTTCCAAGTCCAGGAATCCACTGTTTTTTACCTTTCTTGAATTTGCCGAACTCTTTCTCCTTAGCCGCATATATGTCTCCATCTTTGCTGTAGTATACCATACCGTTGGCATAGCTGATAGCACCGTCTGCCTTCAATGAAGTCAGGCTCTTGTTGAACTCTTTGTTTTCAATTCCGTTTGCTGTCTGCTTGCCGATGAAAATGCTGTCACCACTTCTGAATATCACGTAGCCGTCTTTGTATGTGGCAGTCACGTTGTCTTTTGTGGCGTTCTCATATTTGTTGAATCCACCCTGAGGTGCCGCTATGGCCATGCCTGCGATAGCAAGTCCGGCCAATAGCGTCATTGTATTTATTGATTTCATTTTTTAGTCTCTTTTAAACACCTGAATTGTACCCTTCATCTCACGACCATCTTTTAGGATCAATGAGTAGACGTAGACACCTGCGTCTGCCACATCTCCTTTGTATGTTCCATCCCAACCGTTGTCGCCTCGGTGGATCAGGTTGCCGAATCTGTCGTAGATCACAACTTCGTAACCAAGCATGAATTCGTCGTTCTCTCCGTTCTTCTCGTATGGAGTGAAGACGGTAGGGATCTCGATGTCGTCAACAAGGTTGATTGTCATGATTTCACTCTTGATGTCTGTACATGCTCCGTTCTTAGCGACGAAGTAGTACTTGGTATCTCCGCTTGGCATGTCTGAGAATTTCAACTCTTCTGTCTCACCAAGTGTTGTGACATCTCCTTCGTTGTTCTCACTGTACCATGTGATTGGACCTGATACGTTGCCATTGAATGAAGCAACCATGTCAATAGAACCTCCGTAAACAAATTTAGTTGATGTTGTCGCAAGGTGTGCTGTGTGTGGCGCGTCTACTGAAATTGTTACGCTTGCAGTGTCGCTGACCGCACATACATTGTCGTTTCCTCTTACCCATACTGCACTTGTAGCAGTTGGAAGGAATGAACGTACTGGTGCTGTTGTAACTGCACCGTCCCACCAGATCCATGAAGTTGGCTCTCCGTTTTCTGCCATCGCTGTAAGCTTGACTGAGTCTGCACCTGTCTGACAAATTCTGTCGACATCAGCTTCGATAGAAACTTTGACTGCTTCGTTGACTTTGATGCTTGCAGTACGCTCCAATGCAGGACATTTTCCATATTGGCTTGTTCCGTTGACAGTATATGTGGAATCCACATCTGGATAGACTGTGATCATTGTTGTGTCTGTAACTCCAGTAGACCATGTGTAGCTGTAGTTTGCTGATGGATCAACATTGATTGTGATCTTCACACTGTCTGAACCTACGTTACAGATTGTATTGGCAGTCTGGCTCAAAGTGAATTCTACTGGTTCGTCGACTTTGATTCTTATTGTGTCTACCGCATCAGGACATCCGCCAGTCAAATCTGTAGCACGCAATGCGAAGATTGGTGTGTTGGCGATTTCTTTTACAGTGTCTCCAGTGAACACTTTATCATTCAAAGTGAATCTGATGTTTTCGTTTAGAGAACCACCGTTGATTTTCTCAATTGCGATCTTCACCTCGTCTCCCTTACAGAAGATGCTGTCTGATGCTTTTGCTGCAAACTCAACGTTGCCTGCGACTGAGACTGACTTGCTCAATGTCACGCTTTCACAAATTCCAAGCATTGTGCTTACAGTAGCCTCGTATGTCTTGTTCTCCTTTGGAGTGTCTGTTAAGACAGTATCTTTAGTCTCGAAATCCTTCCATGTGTAGATCAAATCGTTTCTTTCTTGTGCAGACGTGATTGTTAGCTTGACATCGCTTGAGTCATCACAAACGGCATCTCTGCTGATTGCCAATTCAACCTCTGGCTTGAAATCAACCACAAGTTTGACTGAGTCTGCCACATTTGGACAGTAACCAAGTTTGCTTTCTGCAACCACCTTGTACATGATAGTGTCGGCTGCTACATTACGCTCTGCAACGTTGCTGCTGTCTTCCCAAACTAGAGATGCGTATACACCCTTGATTGATTCAACCTTCAGGTTGACAGCCTCACCATAGCAAGCTTTCTCTTTGTCTGTAGTCAGCTTGATCTTCAAACTGTCTTCTGAAAGAATCTTCTTTTGTGCCTTAACCAATTCGGTTGTCTCTTTTGTCAAAGCGACTTTGATTGTAGTCTCACCTTGTAGATTCAAGTGTACGCTTGTTTGGTTTTCTGCACTAGGGATCTCAACAAATGCAGAATCTCCGATTGCCTGAGTATACCACTTGATGCTTGTTCCTGCAACCAAATTGTCTAGGTTGTCACCGTCGATTTCGATAAGTACGTCGTCCATCTTCTCACAAATTCCTGTGATTGTAGACTTGAAGAAGATGCTTGTGTTCTTAATCTTCAATGAGTCTCCTATTCTGTCTGCTGATTCAGGATCACCATCAGTGACATCTCCATTTGCGACTTTATCGCAATCTGTTCCTGAAATCACACGGACAATATGCTCTTTCTCATTCATGTTGACGGTAGAGATCACAATAGCTGTGTCATTAGTTGGGCCTGCTATCACAACCCACTTCTCTCCCTGCAATTCCTGAACAGCATAACAACGCTTGAACGGCTCTTTGCCTGGGGTTATGATGATCTTCAAGCTGTCATCTGTACGTGCAATCTCGTCGCCACCACCTTCAAATTCAGTCTTAATACTGTCGCCACATGATGAGCCTCCGATCTGGATCATCTTTTCTGCTGTTAGGTTTGTGCCATCTGTTGTAGAGGCTATGATTTTGACAAAACCAGTCAATCCGATAGTGTTGGCTGTGAATTTACCTGTAGCGTCAATGTATCCAAGGACAGGATTGTCCATAGACCATTTCAATGTCTTTCTTGTAGCATTGTTTGGAGTCAATATAGGCTCAACTTGTACAGATCCGCCTTCAGCCACACAATCCTTAGCATCCAAAACAAGATTCTCGATCTTGACTTCGTCTTCTACATAAATATAGATTGTAGTGTCGTTCTTGACAGTAAATGAGTCTGCGTGGTCTTTGCCATAGTTAAGCACGTAAGAATAGTCTCCGTTCACACACTCGATGATGATTTCTCCAGTTTCAGAAGTCACATCTGTTGAATACTGGGCACTGTCTTTGTTGACAACCAATTCCAAACCTTGCATTGGCTTCTGTGTGTTCTTGTTCTTGACGATGAATTTGACATGTCTCAAAGGTACACCGTCTCTGATGTCGAATCTCAAATCGTAGTCGCCTACAACGAAGTTCTTTACAATATCAAGGATTCTTAACTGATATTTGCCAGGCAACAAGTGGTCTTTGACGATTCCGTTGGCATCCGACTTAAGTTGCTCATGGTTAGAAGCATCATATGTGAATGAGTTGATTAGTTTTTCTCCTGACTCATCCCACTTATAGATTTTACCAAACACGCCTTCTACGTATTCGCCTAGAACATCGGTAATGATAAGCTCTACATTTCTCTTTGTCGGAATGACAATATATATTGTGGTGTCTGTTCCACGTGCATTCTCAATGTCGAATTTCCAGTCGAATGTTCCGTCATAGTAGAAATCCTTCATTGTGTATCTGATATAGTAGTCTCCTTCTTCAAGGTTCAAACTGTCAGGGAATGTATTGTATGTTTTGTCTCCAATCTGTCCTGTCTTTGAAACCAAGATTCCCGCAGATTCATTGACATCACTTGAGTCGTCAACGAATACCTCAAGATATTGGATTTCTGGATATACAATCTGGCCATCGTGAACAAACTTGAAGTAAACGTTTTGTACTTTTCTGTCGTATATGAAATATACAGTTGTGTCGTCAGTTACAATGAAATCTTTTCTTTCTTTGAACGCATTGATTGATATAGGACTTTTTTCTGTCATGTAAGTTAACTCTCCTTTGAAATCAGTGTAGTACGTTCTGCCATTGATTGTTATCGGAAATGCATTCAAGTAACGAGAAACTGTGTCTGATTTACAAAGAATAGTTTTCACTTTGTATTTAGGAGCGATATTGTAGCGGGCATCTCTTTCTTTATCATCTTTGAATATACGTAAGAAGTCGCCTTTTAATCCTGTCGCTTTCATCTCATTGATATGGAAGTCGAAATCATAGTCTCCTGCACCAACTCTTAACGGGTTGATGTAATACAATGTGTCGTTTCCATCATATTTTGTAGGCTTCATCACAAGGTGAGCTGGCATGTAGAAACTGTCTGTCTCGTACCTTGTTGTGAATGTGACTTCTTCAATGGTTGTTGGTTTGAAATCCTCTCCTTCAAAACTGATTTTGAATAATAGTTCTGTGTAATCCTTTCTTTCCAACTGTATGATGATAGTTGTGTCGGATTGTAGGTTAGGGATGTCAATCTCAAGGTTTGCGATATGGAGTGTGTATGCTTCATTTGGTTTAGCCAGAAGTTCACATTCTCCATCCTCATTTGTCACATTGTAAGGCATTGGTTTGCCTACACTCAACATATCCATATAACAGAACACATTTTCCAATGGCTTTGTAGGATCTTCTGAATCATAGACTTTAATATAAACAGATGTTCCTATGCCTGGGACAGTGTCCCAAACAGCTAGTTCCTTCTCAAATGGTTTTGTTGTGTCTCCTCCTTGGCTTCCTTGTCCGGATCCACTGCCACCTCCTTTATAAGAGTCCATGTTGATAGGGATGATAAGGCTGTCGATAGGGTCATTGTCGTCAACGCTAAAAGTTCCTTTTACTAATCCGAACTGATTAGTCTTGACTTCAAAATTATATGTTCCAGCTTTTGTGTTTATCTTATTTTGGGTTCTTGAGTAACTGCCGTATGGCACTTGCACTTCACCATATAGTGAATCTTTGCCATTGTCCAATGGTATGTAAACCTTAATCACTTCCGAATTGACATTAAATGGCATACTGTCTTTCTGGAATTCAAAGAATGTCTTGTGAGTGATCTCTCCACTTGGAATAGACACTTCTTGTGTCTTTACTTTATCGTCAACTGTTACTTTTGCGGTTCCTTTTAGTGTCTCATAAATATATTTTCCTTCTGGAATGACAAATTTTACGAGACCTGTAGAATCGCTCATTTTTGTTCCAATGAACTCTCCTTTTTCTCCGTTGTTGTCAACATACAACTTGGCAGTTCTGCCGGCAATCGCTTTTTCTTCGTTATCCTTGAAACTGATCATCAACTCACGGAAATTGATGTTTGCCCATCCGAACTCTTCTTCTGGTACTGTGATGGTTCCTTTTGCCCAGTCTCCATACATTACTTCGTAATTGTATGTGCCAGATGTGAATTTAGGATTAGTGTATCTTCCTAATGCATCTGTAGTAAGATCCATATCGGCGACAGCACTATCTCCGCTCAATTTGATTGTCACACCTTCCAACGGTTTGTTTTTGGAGTCCGTCACTTGGAACACCAAAATTCCGTCGGCAAAAGATAATTGCCCGACGAAACTCAACATGAAAGCCAATATGACTTTCAATAAAGGGATTCTTCTGTTCATATATGTTTTGTTGTGTATATTTTTTTCACATTTTGTTTGTCAGAGTCCTGCAATTAGTAAATCCGTTACAACCCTATTATGTCGGATGTTTACGTATGCATTTGTCGTACTTCGCAAAAGTACACAAAAATAGTCAATGATAATTGCATTTATGTTTTTTTAACTAAATATGAGTTGCAAAATGGTGCCGTTTGCTCTTTTTTATTATGAATATGGCAGAAAACAAATATTTGTATCCGTTATGATATATGACACAAAAATGGGATGTATTCATTTCGATACATCCCATTCTGGTCTAATTTTCAAGATTCTTTATTTTGTTGTTTCAACAAATAATTAGAAGTGTATGCTTAGCAATAATTCGTGTGTGTTGGAAGGAAGATTATTGTATTCTCCAACGTTGAATGTGTATGCGTAGCCGACGCGGAAGTTCTTGACTTCGAGACCCAAATCAATTGCAAGCAACGACATGTCACCGAAATTTCCGAAATCTGGTTTCCAAGTGGCTCCACCCCAGAACATTTTCTTGATAAACAACATCGCTCCAATTTCGCCTTCGTTTATTTGGCGTTGGTGGATGTATGATACCATTGGCGCCAAGTCGAGAGATTCTCCAAGTGGCACTAAACAACGTGCGTAAGCGTAGATGTGTCGGCCTCTTTGGAATGTTGTTGGCTCTGATTTCAAAAGGTGTGTCGCTGACACTCCAAACATCCAGCTTTTTGATGTTAATTCAAGTCCGATGTTGAAGTCTGGGCTCACTTCTGTTGTCTTGTCTTTCACGTAAGATGAAAAATCTGGCTCTTCATCTCTTAACGTATTGGCATAAGGATCAAAACTTCCGATGTCAATGCCGGCAGACAAACCCATTGAAAGGATATACTTTTCATTCAGGTCGAGATGATATGCGTATACTGCCTGCACATTTGTCTGACTATTGCCAATACCTTGGTTGTCGTAGTTGGTAGTAAGACCGATGCTTGAACGAAGTGACTCATTGTAGTATGCGAAGTTTAGCAATCCTGTCCTTGGTGTGTTGTCTACGCCAGCCCACTGAAGTCTGCCAAGTAGGAATGCGTCAAAACGTTCCATGTTACCAGTTCCGGCAGGGTTGATGTTCATTCGCGAAAATATCTGTTGCGACACCATTAGGTCTTGCTGTGCGTATGATCTGATTCCACAGGTCAACGCAAACAGCACCGTCAACAATCTTATATATAAATTCCTTTTCATTTTTTCTTAATTATACATTGGTTTTACTCCATTTTCAAGATCTCCACACGACGATTCTTCTGGTGCTGGTCCTCAGTCTGGGCATGGCGAATCACAGGACGGTCTTCTCCAAATCCCATCACGAACATTCTGGAACGAGAGATTCCTCTCTGGGCAAGAATGCTTTCGATCTTCTTAGCACGGCGGAGACTCAGTGCGTTGTTATATTCGCGAGTTCCTCTTTCGTCTGTGTGACCGATGATAAGGAATGAGTTTCCAGGATAGAAATTGATGAAGTCGACGATGCACTTGATGTCGTTTTCATAATCTTTGTTGTTCAACACGTCAGTGTCGTAATCAAAGTAGAATATTCGTTTGTCTATTCCTGCGACGACGTGTTTTGATGCCATCACCATAGCGTCTTGGTCGTCCTGGAATATGTCTGACAGTGCTTGGGCTGATACCGGATATCCTGTGCTGTCGGAATCATAGGCAAGGGCTTGTAGGATTCTTCCGTTTTCTGTTGGCTCATCCACGTACTCGTCGTCATTCTTCTCAACAGGTTTTGCAGGTTCCACCTTTTTCTCTGGTTCTGCGATGGCTACCAATGTGTCAGACACTGCAGGCTTGATTGTGTCTGGCACAACTGCGATCAATGGTGTTGTGTCAACTTCAACCTTTACAATTTCAGGTGTGTTTCTTTCGACAAATGATTTCATCAGCTCTGGAGCGTCTGTAGTATTTGTCTTTGATATATACACATTGTATTTGCCTTTGTCTGTCAGCACTGACGAATTTTTTCTGTTTGAGCAGAAGGTGATCTGTCCATCTTTACGTATGTATGGAAAATCCTCGTCTCCGTCAGAATTGACACTCTTGCCAAGTTTTCTTGGTTGTGAGAATGTTCCATTGTTGTTTATATTGGAAGAATAGATGTCTCTTCCTTTTGAACCTTTTAGGTTTGCTGAGAAGAAAATCTGTTTTCCGTTTTTCGATAGAGTAGGGTTGCTTACTCGGATAGTGTCTTCTGGTTTGTAGTGCCAGCTTGCATACACAAGCGCGGAGTGCTCGTATTTCTCACGTCCCATGACCGTGCCTGGAATTTCCGCCGCTGCTGTTGACACTATTTTTCCATCTTTGATTTTCGTCACATACATCTTGCCTTTGTTGGTGTAGTAGTACGATTCCTTTCCGTCATACGCAATCTGACCTTCTGCGTTCAGTGATGTCAGATTTTTATCGTATACATAGTCGTACACTTTGCCTAAATTGTCTGTCTTTGCGATAAACAGACTGTCTGAACGCTTGATGATGATAGTCGTGTCGTTTAGATGTGATACGGCTTCGAATCCATCCACATTCACGAATTTATCTATGAAATTGCATTCCAAACTCTCCAATGCATTAGCCATGAGACATGGTGCGGAAAGCAGAATGGCTGATATTGTCTTTCTCATTTCTGTTTTGCCTTATACTTATTTTCTATACAATTGGATTGTTCCCTTCTTCTCTGTTCCGTCTTTCAATGTCAAGACGTAGATGTAGACTCCTGCGTCGGCCGTCTCACCTTTGTACTTGCCGTTCCATCCATTGTTCGACTTGCAGATCACGTCTCCAAATCTGTTGTAGATGACGACAGGGTAGCCAGGCATGAAATCATCATTCGCACCGTTCACCTCATGAGGTGTGAAGACGGTAGGGATCTCAATTTTGTCTGTGATTGAACGTCCGTCCTCATAGTTGTGGAGAATGATTATATTAGTCATGTTTTCAGGAGTCGGCTCTACGTGTCCGTCTAGGATCTGCAACAGATCATAGGCGTCGTCTGCGGCAACAGCACGGAAATAGTGTGTTCCGTTATGCATGTATCTGTCCGCATTTACTGTGACTCTTGGCTCTTGTGTGAAATCTGCGGCAGAAGTCCAGTGTATACCATCTTGACTTGTCTGATATCCATAGTACTCTTTCTTGATTATTGATGGTGTCACAACCAAATCGAATACGTAGTCGTCAAGCCACATCTCTGTCGATCCGTCACCGAATGCTAATGTGTATGATTTCACACACTCTTCTGCGCTGATGTTGACATTTACGCTCGCTGTCACTCCGCTTTCATCCTTGGCTTTTGCTGTAAGAGTGACAACACCTGTTAATCCGATGGTGTTGGCTGTCAATGTTCCGTCGCTTGAAATCTTTGCGATGACATTGTTGTCGATAGACCATTCTATGTTCTTCTGAGTCGCGTTGCTTGGTGCAATTATGGCTGTGAATTTAGTCGATTCTCCTGCCTGCAGACAGTATTCTCCTCCGATCAATGCAATCGTTTCGACTAAAACAGGACGGTTTACATAAATTACAAACTCTTCGTCTTTTGCAATCTTGTAGTTGTCGCTGATTCCGTCTCCATAGTAAAGAGTGTATGAATAGTCGCCAGCCTCACTTTGGAACTTTATAATTCCGTCTTTGTCTGTGATAGCACTGTTGTAGAATTCATTTCCTTTCTTGACATCGAATTTCAAGTTTGGCACTGGTGAATGATCATCACTGTAAAGAACAGTAAATTTCACGTTGTACATTTCGACATTTGAAAGAATAGTGAAACGCAAATCGTAGTCTGTGACCTCAAAGTCTCTTACTATATCAAGAATGCGAATCTGATAACGACCTGGCACCAAGTGGTCGCGTACGATACCAGTCGCATCGGACATAAGTTTTGAGTGAGAGTTTCCATCGTAATCCAAATATGGATCCAACTCTCCATCCTCGTTGTATTTGTAAATCTTTGCAAACACACCTTGTACGTTGGCTCCCTTAGCATCTTTGATCTGAATCTCTACAGTCCTTTTCACTGGCACAACTATATATATTGTTGTGTCGTTTGGAGATGCATTCAAATAGAATTCATGATACATCTGTCCATCAAACTCATAATCGTCTATGTAGTAGCTGGCTGTGAATGTGTCTACTGGCAACTCTATAGGCTTGTCAAACACGTATGCTCTTCCGATATCCTCAAAGTTGTCATATAAAGTAGATGATAGATATGCGTATTGCGTAGACGACTTGTCTCGGTAAAATGATAGAGTTGTCACGTTAGGATAAACTATCTCACCGTCGTGCAAGAATTTGAAATACACATTGCGCATCTGGTCCGGATTCGGAAGGAAGAAGTAGAGAGTCGTATCATTCTTCAACTCAAACTTGTGTGTCTGATCCAATGCTGTAAAAGAATATTCTTCATTTGGCAGAATCAACTGAATATGTCCGTTCTCATCCGTGCGACGGTTGTTCTTATACTTGTCGATATATGTTACGCTGTATGAGCCAGTCGCAGGTGTCGAGTCTTGGTGTACCACATAGATGTCTACATAAAACTTCTCTTCAAACACAATCTTTACTGTGTCTATTGACTTTGTTGTGTCTGTAGTGAAATTTC
Source organism: Paludibacteraceae bacterium (assembly GCA_016283095.1). Taxonomy (GTDB): domain Bacteria; phylum Bacteroidota; class Bacteroidia; order Bacteroidales; family Paludibacteraceae; genus UBA1723. The sequence goes on from JAEEMG010000097.1 coordinate 12,450, forward strand.
CAGACAGATAAGTAGTCCTGTATTCATCAATTGAGAATGAATAGTAGTACTTTCCTGTTGTAGTTACCACTGGATCCTTATATTTGTTCAAACCAGATATGGAATCCTTTGTGGCTATCATTGTTCCGTATGGAAGGTAACTTCCGTTTTCAACTTTGTCAATGTCGAAATTCTTGATGGTCTGTGGGAAGACCTCCTCTCCTTTATAGAAGAATTGGAAGTATATATATTGGAATGTTATTCCCGGACCTTCAACACAAAATTCGATGGTAGTGTCTTTGGTTACGTGTATTCCCTCTTTTGTCTGTCCAGGTATGCTTACATCATATGTTCCTTCATTTATAGAGAATTTTGCATATCCATTACTGTCGGTTGTCGAGAACCTACTTCTTCCTTCTCCTGGCACTTCGTATCTGCTAGCGATGTTTTGTACGGGAGCTCCAGTCGTACAGTTTGTGACATGTACTTTAAGTGTGAATTTTGGTTCCTGTTCGTTTGGTGTGATGATTGGAGGATCCTTTGGATCGCCTCCTTGATCTTTGTCAGGAATGATGATGTCAACTACATTGTTAGTCTCAGAGTTTTGCTGAGTCACGTAAAAGACTCCCTCAAGAGTTCCGTAATCTCTTGTGTAGACTGAATATTTGTATTCTCCTACAGGACAAGAAATTTTTCCGTCTGTAGTATTGTATTCTACATATCCGTTAGATTGTTTGTCTCCATGAGCTAGCACAATACCGAAGTCTCTGAAATATCCGTTTTGGTATTGTTGCACATTCACGTCTCTAGCATATACATTTATTGTTTTGCCTCCTTTGATGAATCTGAAAGAGGTCTTGTATGTCACTAATTTTGACGATACCGATACGGTTGTGTTGATGTTCTTGTCGGCCACAACGATGTTGTGCTCTCCGTCAGCAGCGACGTAGGTATAGTTTCCTTCTGGTACGACGAATAGTGCAGTACCGTTGGCTTCAGATGTTTTCTGCGCAACGAGTGTACGTGAACCGTCGTCCTCTCTTTTATATAGAGAGACGAAATTTCCGCTTGTTGGCTTGCCGTTCTCATCCTTGAAATTTATCGCTACACGACGGAAGTCGAGGTCAATCCACGTCGGTTCTCCTGATTTCACAGTGAAACTGCCTGTGTTGTAATCTCCGTAAGAAAAACTATAAGTGTAGTCTCCTACAGGAAAATTGTCGTCACGGACACGTCCTTCGGAATCGGTCTTGTAGGTTTTGGTTGTGCCGTTTGAGTCTTTAATCCTCACATAATAATCCGACAGCGGTATGTTAAGCGTGTCGGAAATCTCAATTACCAGTACTCCTTGTGAGAATACAGAAGGGAGTAAGCTTGTCAGCATTATCCAAACAACTCCCAGTTTCATCAATAGTGATTTCATATTGTTATTGTTATTTTTTTATTCGCTTTAATAAGGGCTAATTAATATTCGCCTAACTAACATTTTGCAAAATTAGACATATTAATTGTATTTTTTCGACTGTTTTGCGTCTAAATATTGCTTTTGATCATGTTTTTAAGATTTCTTAGCATTTTGACTTGATATTACTGATAAATGCAGCTTCATAGAAAACTATGATTCATGTTAAGAATTTTATATATATTTTTTGTTTGATTGTGTAAGATATTTATATTTGCAGTGTCAATTGCTTTGCTAAAAATAATGATACTGTATGAAAAAGCATACTGCCTTTATACTTAGCCTTATTATGATAGGTGTTGTCGCGTCTGATTCTTCTTTTGCTCGTAAAAAGAAGGGATATTATGTAAAATCAGTCAAACATTATATGGTAAATCCTGTTGATACAGATTCACTATATAAAAATCCTTCTGACACTACATCTGCCAATGATGTTGTAGATCTTGGTTTGCCTAGTGGAACAATATGGTCAATAAGTAATATAGGGGCTGTCAAACCAGAAGATTATGGCTATTGTTTTGCGTGGGGCGAGACTAGAGAAAAACCGACCTATGACAAGAGCACTTATACATGGATTGATTCCAAGTCCCAATCGTTTTTGAAATATACACCTGATAATGATTATAGGGTATTGGATTCTAGGGATGATGCAGCAACTGTTAACTGGGGCGACGACTGGAGAACGCCAACAAGTGAAGAGTTTGATGAACTTATAAATTATTGTCAATACAGTTGGACAGAGATCAATGGAGTGAAAGGTGCAAGATTTACGGGTGCTAACGGCAAATCTATATTTTTCCCTGCGGTAGGTTTCCGTATTGGATCTGGAGTCAGTGGGGCAGACAATTATGGCTACTATTGGACGTCGTCGGTACGTGTAGGATTAGAAAGTTATGCCCATTATTTGAATTTTTACTCCGACAAGGCAAACAACGACAACATTGATCGCTTTCTTGGATTGCCTGTTCGCCCAGTACGAAAAAAGTAGGGCAAAAAATGAATTGTGAAATTAAGAAAATGTAAAATAAAAGAGCACCGTCTTCACGATGCTCTTTATATTTAATATGTGTCTGCTTCTTATTTGAATGCAGCGATAAGCTTGTCGAATGCGGCGTTTAGTCCGTCTACTTTCTTTCCTCCTGCCTGTGCGAAGAATGGTTGACCACCACCACCACCTTGGATCTCCTTGGCCGCCTCACGTGCGATGGCTGTCGCGTTCTTGCCTGCTGCCACTAGGTCGTCTGAGATTGCAAGAGTAAGTGTTGGTTTGCCTGAATGCTCTGTCGCACCGATGAACACTAGATTCTCTTTCACTGTATTACGAACCTGGAACGCGATGCTCTTTGCGAACTCTGCGTTGTAGTCTCCCTTAAGCACTACCAACTTGTAGTCGCCAAGTGTTGTGGCCTGCTCGATCATCTTGTCTTTGATGACCTGGATGCGCTCCAACATATATTTCTCCACCTCTTTCTTAAGACTTGCGTTCTCCTCTATTGACTTCTTTACTGAATTCAATAGGTTTGGTGTGCCAGCGAAGAATTCTTTTAATGAGTTGACCTCATCAAATGCGGCGTTGATGTAGTTTTCTGCAGCTTCTCCAGAAACAGCTTCGATACGACGTACTCCGGCAGCTACTGAACTCTCAGATAGGATCTTGATCATTCCGATCATACCTGTGCTCTTTACATGAGTTCCTCCACAAAGCTCAACAGATGGACCGTATTTAACGACACGTACCTTGTCGCCATATTTCTCACCGAACAATGCGATTGCTCCCATTGCATGTGCCTCGTCGATAGGCATATCTCTTGCCTCTTCAAGTGCGATGTCCTCGCGGACCATCTTGTTGGCAAGTTTCTCTACCTGACGAAGTTCCTCTGGAGTGACCTTCTGGAAGTGAGAGAAGTCGAATCTCAACATCTCACTTGATACCAAGGAACCCTTCTGCTCAACATGGCTTCCAAGTACTGTGCGTAGCGCGTAGTCAAGGATGTGAGTCGCTGTATGGTTGCAAGCTGTATTCTGACGCTTCTCTGTGTTGACGTATGCGTGGAATGATGCTGTTGGATCTGAAGGCATCTTTGTTGCCAAATGAACACTTAGGTTGTTCTCCTTCTTTGTGTCGATGATCTCAAACTTACCTTCAGCACTTTCGATGTAACCAGAATCTCCCATCTGTCCTCCCATCTCTGCGTAGAATGGAGTGCGGTCGAATACAATCTGGAACATCTCCTTATTTTTCTGTTTGATCTTTCTATATTTTAGAATCTCAACGTCTGCATCAAGGAAGTCATAACCGATGAATTCACTCTCTCCTGCCTTTAACTCAACCCAGTCACCAGTCTCAACAGCTGCAGCGTTTCTAGCTCTCTCTTTCTGCTTCTGCATCTCTGCGTTGAACTCAGTCTCGTTGACTGTCATTCCGTTCTCACGAAGGATTAGCTCAGTAAGGTCAAGAGGGAATCCGTATGTATCGTAAAGTGTGAAGCCTTCTACACCTGAAATCTCTGTCTTTCCTGCAGCCTTAGTGTCTGCCATCACTTTGTCAAGTAGACGGATACCAGTTTCAAGAGTTCTCAAGAATGCGTCTTCCTCCTCCTTGATTACCTTTACAACCAACTCTTGCTGAGCTACCAACTCTGGATATGCCTCGCCCATGCTGTCGATCAGAGCAGGAATTAGTTTGTGCATGAAAGACTGACGCTGTCCAAGGAATGTGTATCCGTAGCGAACGGCACGACGCAAGATACGGCGGATAACGTAACCTGCTTTTGCATTAGATGGCAACTGACCGTCAGTGATTGAGAATGCGATTGTACGGATATGGTCTGCAATCACACGCATCGCGATGTCAGTCTCCTTCTTCTTTCCGTATTCACAAGAACAGATCTTTCCGATCTCTTTAAGAAGTGGCTGGAACACATCAGTGTCATAGTTTGACTGCTTTCCCTGAAGTGCCATGCATAGACGCTCAAATCCCATACCAGTGTCGATGGCCTTTGCTGGTAGTGGCTCAAGAGAACCGTCAGCCTTACGGTTGAACTGCATGAACACAAGGTTCCAGATTTCAATTACCTGAGGGTGGTCGTGGTTTACAAGGTCGCGACCAGAAATCTTGGCACGCTCATCGTCAGAACGAAGGTCGATATGGATTTCCGAGCATGGGCCACAAGGACCTGTATCACCCATTTCCCAGAAATTGTCATGCTTGTTACCGTTGATGATTCTGTCAGTAGGAAGCACTTTTGCCCAGTAGCCAGCAGCCTCGTCGTCACGGTCAAGACCATCCTCTTTGCTACCCTCGAACACAGTGGCGTAAAGACGGTTTGGATCAAGCTTCAACACGTCAACAAGATACTCCCAAGCCCAAGCGATAGCCTCTTTCTTGAAGTAGTCGCCGAACGACCAGTTTCCAAGCATCTCGAACATAGTGTGGTGGTAAGTGTCATGTCCTACCTCCTCAAGATCGTTGTGCTTACCTGAAACACGAAGACATTTCTGAGAGTCCGCGACGCGAGGGTATTTTCTTGGAGTGTTACCAAGGAAAATGTCCTTGAACTGGTTCATACCTGCATTGGTGAACATAAGTGTCGGGTCGTTCTTAACAACCATCGGAGCCGAAGGCACGATAGTGTGACCCTTGCTAGCGAAGAAGTCGGTGAACGACTTACGAATCTCTTTAGCTGTTTTCATGTTTTTATTTTGAATATATATTTTACATTTTTACGGGGTGCAAAAATAATGCTTTTTTATTATATATATGGTATAAGACGCGAGATTTTGAGAAAAAGGGGTGATTTTGGTGGAATAATTGCGTTTTGAATCTCATTTTTGTTGCGTTTCCTGTTATGATTATCGGTTAAGATATGGGTTTTTGCTTTGACTTTTGGTAAATTTAAGACGACGCGAATGGTGATTATGAGACGTGAGATTAAAATATTCGTAAAAAAGACGAAAAATATTTTATTGGTTAATGAATTTTTTATATTTTTGCACCCGAATTATTATCCATACGTTAAAAAGGCGAAGATGTTTGCCCGAACATTGAGCCAAATTGAAGATTAATTAAAAAAGTTTTTAAAGTGGATACTTTAAGTTTTAAAACCATTTCTGCCAACAAGAACACTGTAAAGAAGGAGTGGGTCGTTGTTGACGCTACAGATCAGGCGCTTGGTCGTTTGGGATCTAAGGTGGCTAAGTTGCTTAGAGGTAAGTACAAGCCAAGTTTCACTCCACACGTAGATTGTGGAGACAACGTAATCATTGTCAATGCTGACAAGGTTAAGTTGACAGGTCTAAAGATGACAGATCGTGTTTATTTGAGTTACACTGGTTATCCAGGTGGACAGAGAGAGACAACTCCTGCAGTTCTTTTGCAGAAGGATCCAAAGAAGTTGTATCGTAAGGTATTGAAGGGAATGTTGCCAAAGAATCGTCTAGGTGATGCTCTTCTAAACAATCTTTACATTTTCGCTGGTCCAGATCATGATAAGCAGGCTCAGCAGCCAAAAGTAATTGATTTAAACTCACTTAAGTAAGATTATGGAAGTTATTAACGCAATCGGTAGAAGAAAAGCAGCTGTTGCTAGAGTATATTTGTCAGCAGGTACAGGTGCAGTTACTATTAACAAGAAAGAGCTTGCAGCATACTTCCCATCAGGCTTGCTTCAGTATGTAGTTTTGCAGCCATTGAACGAGCTAGGAGTTCAGGGTAAGTTTGATATCAAGGCTAACCTTGACGGTGGTGGTATCAAGGGTCAGGCAGAGGCTTTGCGTTTGGCAATTGCTAGAGCATTGGTTAAGCTTGATGCTGAGAACAAGTCAGCTCTTAAGTCTAATGGATTCTTGACTCGTGACGCTCGTGAGGTTGAGCGTAAGAAGCCAGGTCAGCCAAAGGCGAGACGCAAGTTCCAGTTCAGCAAACGTTAGTACTTGGCGTTGCAGCTTAATTGCAGCATAAGTATACGTTTAGTATCTAAATGGGGTAGACCTTTTATAGCTACTATCTCATTGATTTAATTAAAAGAAGGTAAACGATTAAAAATCAAAAAAATGTCAAGAACTAATTTTGATGCATTACTTGAGGCAGGTTGCCACTTTGGTCACCTCAAGAAAAAATGGAATCCAGCTATGGCTCCTTACATTTTCATGGAGCGTAACGGTATTCATATTATTGATCTTCACAAAACTGTAGCAAAGGTTGATGAGGCTGCTGCAGCTTTGAAACAGATAGTAAAGTCGGGCAAGAAAGTCCTTTTCGTAGCTACTAAGAAGCAGGCTAAGCAGATCGTAGCTGACAAGGCAACAGAGGTTGGTATGCCATATATCACTGAGCGTTGGGCTGGTGGTATGTTGACAAACTTCCCTACAATCCGTAAGGCTGTTAAGAAGATGGCTCAGATCGATAAGAACATCTCTGACGGTACATTCGATAACTTGTCAAAGCGTGAGAAGCTTCAGATTTCTCGCCAGAGAAACAAGTTGGAGAAGAACCTAGGTTCTATCGCTGACCTAAGCCGCCTTCCTTCTGCTCTTTTCGTAATCGACGTTATGAAGGAGCACATCGCTATCAAGGAGGCTAAGCGTCTAGGTATTCCAGTTTTCGGTATCGTTGATACTAACTCTAACCCTAATTCTGTGGATTTCGTAATCCCAGCTAACGATGATGCAACTAAGTCTATCGAGGTTATCCTTGATGCTGTAAACGGTGCTATCCGTGAGGGTCTAGAGGAGCGTAAGGCTGAGAAGACTGAAAATGAGTCGGCTGAGGCTGCAGAGCCAAAGAAGGAGCGTAGAACTCGTTCTGCAAAGAAGAGCAAGCCAGAGGCTGCAACAGAGGAGTAATCCAAAGTTTTAGATTATAAAGAATGAACCTCGAAACGGCTCTTCATTTTTGAGGCTGATTCGAGGTTCTTTTTATTTTACAACATTTATAAAAGTTAAGAAAGTTATGGCAGTTTCAATGTCAGATATTAAGAAGCTTCGTGATCTTACAAACGCTGGTATGATGGATTGTAAGAATGCACTTACAGAGGCTAATGGTGATATGGAGCAGGCAATCGCTCTTATCCGTAAGCGTGGTCAGGCAATCGCAGCTAAGAGAAGCGATCGTGAGGCTTCAGAAGGTTGTGTACTTGCAGGTGTTAACGGCGATTTCGCTTGTATCGTCGCTATTAAGTGTGAGACTGACTTCGTTGCTAAGAATGCAGATTTCGTCGCTCTTACAAAGAATATTCTTGATTTCGCTCTTGCAAACAAGGTTGCAGATAAGGATGCCCTTCTAGCTGCTGCAATTGATGGTCGTTCGGTTGCTGATTTGATCGCTGAGCGTTCAGGTGTAACAGGTGAGAAGATGGAAATGGGTGCTTACGAGGTTGTTAAGGGTGCTTCTACAGTTAGCTATGTTCACCCAGGTAACAAGCTTGCAACAGTAATCGCATTTAATGAGGCAAACGCTGATGTAGAGGCTGCACGTGGTGTGGCTATGCACGTTGCTGCTATGGCTCCAGCTGCTCTTGATGAGGCTTCTATTCCTCAGGCTACTAAGGACAGCGAGCGTGCTATCGCTATCGAGAAGACTAAGAAGGAAGAGGTTGACCGTGCTATCGAGGTTGCTATCAAGAAGGCTGGTATCAATCCAGCTCACGTTGACAGTGAGGATCATATCAACTCTAACGTTACTAAGGGTTGGTTGACTGAGGAGCAGGCTGCTCAGGCTCGCGAGATCATCGCTAAGGTTGGTGCTGAGGCTGCTGCTAACATCAACATGGTTAAGGTTGAGAAGATCGTTGACGGTCGTATGTCTAAGTTCTTCAAGGAGTGCACTCTTCTTGATCAGAAGTACGAAGGTGGTGGCGACGAGGCAGGTAAGATCTCTGTTAAGGAGTTCATCGCTAAGAAGGGTATCTCTGTAGTTGCATTCAAGAGATTCACTTTGAACGAGGAGTAATCAATAGATTCTCAATATATAAAAATCCGGACACGTAAGTGTTCGGATTTTTTTGTTTTTTGATGTTTCTGTAAACTGGATTTGTGACATAGCATACGGTTAGCATGTATTTAGTATGCTTTATTTACAACGTGCATATAAATGATTTAGTGTTATGGCTTGGTTATTATTCTTTCTCTGTCTTTGCCATCTGCGTAGAGAAACAATAAAATAGCATAGCCGACTATATCGTCTTTTAGGTCGTATTTATTATCAATTGTGCATTTTTGTTCTAATATATGTTTGCATTTCACATTTCCATTTTCAATAAAGGATAATACATTTAATGTTTTGTCGACCTTTTCTAGATATTCTTTATCTTCTTCAAAATTGCATTTGATGGATGTGTTCAGTTTGAATACTTCTTTTGAAAAAGTGCATGGCAGGTTGCTGTCGGTTTCATCGAGTTTTTCAAATATTAATGTGTCGTTTACGGTCCTTCCTTGGAACATTTCAAGTCCTAACAATTTTCCTTCGTCGTAAATATTCTTATTGGTAATTATTAGATGACGACTGTCGGCAGAAAATACAATTATAGAATCGTATTGGAAACTTAATTCGGCAACTATCTGCTCAACATCTTTTTTATACGGTCGTAGTATCCGCTAGTCTGTCCTGTGGCAAAGGCACATAGCGTGATGAAACTACATACTATAATTAGAATTGATTTTTTCATGTTCGTTGGTTGTATGTCTTGACACGTGTCCGTTGTTTATATGTTAGATGAGACGCACGTCCGTGCGTCTCTACGAGATTACCGCTCTGATCTCTAACCTTTAACCTCTAACCATCAACCTCTAATAACCTATACATTACCTCTTCTCAAACACAATTGGCTTTGATGCTTTTGATTCGTGTCTGAATTTGTTGATAGATGTGATCACGAATTTATAGTTGCCGTTTGGCAGACGGAATTCTTGGAGATCAACTTCTGATGCTTGTGTGAATGCGATGATTCTCTCCACTTTGTTCAAATCTACTTCTTCAAACTCTCCAAAACAGTAGATGGCGTAGTATCTTGTGTCGAATCCTCCTTTCTTGACTACTGGTTTCCATCGCATCATATCACCCTCTATCTTTATTCCTTTAGGGGCTGCAGACGGTGCACTTTCTATATTCGGATCGACTGGCACGAGTGCTGGATATCTGAACAGGTCTTTCTGCAAATCTGTTCTCAATCCACGGTAGTCATCACGCAGATACTTTGCACTGTAGAAGATATATCCGTTGATTTTGTTGTTGTTGTAGCTTGTATTAAGTTGACGGATCACTTCGTTGCCTTCTTTCCATGCCTTGTCTTTCTTCACAGCTAATCCGCTTGCATAAAGTCCGACGAACATGTTTCTGCCGTACGACCAGTCTCCCCACCATTTGCTCAACACTCCGTAGTCGAGTCCATCACGTCCAAGTTCCCAATATAGCTGTGGCGCGGCGTAATCGATCCAACCTTTTTCCAACCACAATAGCACGTCTGCGCATAGTTCATCATAATTGGTGCATGACGCACCTGCTTTTGTGGCTCTCCAGTCGTCTTTCTCATTGCGGTATACTCCGAACGGACTGACTCCAAACCATACCCAAGGCTTTGCTCTCTGGATTGCTTCATGTATCATTTTCACAACAAGGTTGACATTATCGCGTCGCCATGCCTGACGGTCATATTGATCACGGTGATGATTCTTGAACGTCTCAAAATCAGGGAATTCTTCACCAGCCACTTTGTATGGATAGAAATAGTCGTCCATGTGAATTCCGTCGACATCATAACGGAGAACAATATCCATCACGATGCTTGTCAGATAGTCACGCACCTCTTCGAGTCCAGGATTGAAATATACTTTTCCTCCGTATGTCAGAAAAAGTTCAGGGCGACGGAAATAAAGATGATTCTTGCTCAATTTGTCCACTCCTTCGCCATTGGTCACACGGTATGGGTTGATCCACGCATGAACTTCCATGCATCTTTTGTGGCATTCCTCAATTGCGAAAGCTAATGGGTCGTAGCTCACTTCTGTACCTTGTTTGCCAGAGAGATATGCGCTCCATGGCTCCATTTCAGATCGGTAGAGAGCGTCGGCGCACGGACGCACTTGGAGGAATATTGTATTGATGTTGCAGCGGTGAAGAGAATCAAGCATTGCAATCATCTCGTCTTTCTGCTTTTCATAATTGCCTTTTGTAGATGGCCAGTCGATATTGGCGACAGTCGCGATCCACGCTCCTCGTAGTTCATGTTTTTTTGCCGCATGAAGGGGCATCATAATAATGGAAAGAAGGAACGCAATTGCGCTCAAATAAGTTCTCATGTTTCGTAAATCATATAAGTTCTTTGCAAAAATACTAATAACAAACCAATAAATGGCATTGTGGTCATTCATTTATTATTGCAAATCTTGTGGAGACATTGATTTTTGGATTATATAGGCTGATGAAATCAAATGTCGATATGAAATTCAAAAAAATAAGAGTATTTTTGTATTCGATAATAAAATTAAAAGGTAATGAAAAGAATCTTGTTGCTTTGCATATCGTGCTTTTCAGTTCTGTTGGCGTTTGCTCAGGTGACGCTTGGAATCGATGTGCTCAAACAGCGTGATTTTGATATATTGAAGGGCAAGAGGGTAGGTCTGCTCACAAATGCCACAGGTGTGGATTCCAATTTGCAAAGTACGATTGATGTCCTTAATTCAGCGGACGGCGTCAATCTCGTCTGCCTTTTCGCTCCCGAACATGGTGTGCGAGGCAATGTCTATGCGGGAGGAACTGTGAATGGATCAGTAGATACGAAGACGGGATTGAAAGTCCATAGCCTTTATGGCAAGACAAAGAAGCCTACTGTCGAGATGTTGAAGGATGTCGACGTGGTTGTCTACGATATTCAGGATGTCGGTTGCCGCTCTTACACTTTTATCAGCTCTCTAGGACTGTTGATGGAGGCTGCCGGAGAAAATGGTAAGGAGGTTGTTGTGCTCGACCGCCCTAATCCGCTTGGTGGAAACAAGGTGGAGGGACCACTTGTGAGTGAGGGGTATTTCAGTTTCATCAGCAAATATCCTATCCCGTACGTCTATGGATTGACGGCTGGTGAACTTGCCAATTTACTTAACGAAGAGGGCCTTACAAAAAAGAAATGCAATCTTACGGTGGTGCCGATGGAGGGCTGGAAGCGAGATATGGATTATTCACAGACGGGATTGCGTTGGGTGATGACTTCTCCGCAGATCCCTTATTGGCAATGTGCAGCTTATTATCCGATGAGCGGAATCGTTGGTGAACTTGGTGTTCTTCAGATTGGAGTGGGGTATACTATCCCATTCGACGCTTTTGCTGCCGACTGGGTGAATGCCGATTCACTGGCAATGGAGTTGAATAACATGAAGTTGGAAGGCATCTCTTTCCGTCCTATAGTATATAAACCTCAGTTCTCCGCTCTTTCTGGAAAGATAGTGCAGGGAGTGCAGGTCTATGTGGATGATTTGCAGAAAGCCAGACTGACAGAAGTCCAGTTTAGAGTTTTGGAGGCATTGCATAATCTTTATCCTTCGATAGATATATTTGGAATGTGCTCGGATAAGACAAAAAAGAGTTTTGACAATGTCTGTGGCACAAACAAAATTCGTTTGAAAATGTCGGAGAGATATCGTTTTGACGATGTGAAGGATATATGGAGAGATTCAGAATCGTCGTGGCGACGAAAGTCAAAAAAGTATCATCTCTATGAATAGTTTCTTTAAGGCTTTCAAATTTGTTTTGACTACGCATCTCGCAGCACTATTGGTATTATCTGTGTTGCGACTTGCGCAATATTTATATCTCAATGATTTTGTTGACGCTACAGTCTCCAATCCTGTTTGGCCGGCTTTTGTGCGTGGACTATGGCTTGACAATGTGGCAGTGTGTTATGTGATGATTCTGCCATATGTGTTATTGCTGTTTGTCAGTTCGATAATTCCTTTTTTCAATAAGTATGTTTGGCGGACTGTCGTTTCGGTTGTGATAGCAGCCTTGTCTGTTGTGATTGCACTTCAAACTGCTAATCTTCAGTATTTCAAATATTTCTCTAACGTTATCAATGCTTCTATTTTTGAGTGGAAGGAGGAGGCCGGTACAGCGGTGACGATGATTCTTGAGGAACCGTCATACTGGGTGCTGATCATATGTGGATTATCTCTCATCGGTTTATTTGCTGTTTTCATTTGGAAAAAGTCGGAAAAGACTCTCTCTGGGTTGTTGTCTGACAATTCATCGGTCACTTCCGTCGACAGAATGAAGATGCTTGCTGTTTCTGTTGTGGTTATAGGATTATGTCTGTTTGGAATCCGTGGAAGAATGGGATATAATCCGATAAAAGTGTCGGCGGCATATTATTGCGATGACTATTTTTTGAACCGACTTGGGGTGAATGCGGCATTCAATCTGCTCAACACTTATATCGACAACAACCGTCGTGAAAACCGAGGTTTGGAACTGATGGATGGAGCGACTGCTTTGCGTGAACTCCGTTCTGCAATGCAGATGGGTTCTTCGGATATTTTTGTGGCAGACACGCTTTCGTTGCAACGTCATTGTAAACGAGACTCATCCGCTGTTTTTGTGGACGGAGAAAAACCGAATGTTGTGATTGTGCTGATGGAGAGTATGAGTGCCAAACTGATGCAAAGTTTCGGTTGTGATGTTACAATGACTCCGTTTTTGGACAGTTTGTGGAATGAGAGTTTGTCGTTTGAGAATTTCTACAGTGTCGGTAATCATACTAACCAAGGTATCTATTCCACATTGTATGGATTCCCTACAGTGTTGTCGAGGAATGCCATGAAAGGCACGGATATCCCGACGTATTATGGAATGCCCAACGTCTTGGCAGAACAAGGATACCATACGGCTTTCTATATGACGCATGAAAGCCAATACGACAACATGAATGCTTTTTTGCGTACCAATGGATTCAAACATATTAGATCTCAGGAGGATTATCCGAGAGATTCGATAGTCAATAGTTTTGGTGTCAGTGATGGCTTTTTGGTCAATTATGCGTTGAATGAGATGCAGACGATGCAACAGCCATTCTTCAGTGTGTTGCTGACGATCTCTAATCATCCGCCATACGTAGTGCCAGACTGGCTGGATGCGCATGGTTGGGATGCAGAGTACGCGATTGTATTGTATGCGGATTATTGTTTAAAGCAGTTTTTTGAGGGGATGAAGAAACGTGGACTTTATGACAATACCGTATTCGTTTTCGTCGCCGATCATGGAAAGATTGTGGGACGACCAGAATGTGAGGTCGCGGAGAGTTTCAATCATATACCGTTGATGATTCATTCTCCACGTCTAGGAAAAAAGAAATTGACAATGCCATGCTGCCAATCTGATATCCCTGCGATATTATTATCGTTGCTTGGCGTGGAGTATGACAATCTTGGTTTTGGAAACAATGTCTTGGATAAAGCACCGTCTACAGTATCATATTCTACAGATGACATGCTTTGCTCGAGAGATTCTTCATATTTATATTTGGTGGATCCACGATCTGGAATCTCCAAAGCTTATGATATTCGTGATAAGTATAAAGAAGTGTCGAAGGATTCTTGCCAATATTTGGATAGCTTGTTACGTCGACGTTTTGCGGCATACGAATATCTGGTTTTACAAAAGAAAACGACTTTATTAAAGTGATTTTATGAGAAAGGGAGTTTTGAAAATAGTCGTTCCTTGCTATAATGAGGAGGAAGTTTTGCAAGAGACAAACAAACGATTGCTTGAGGTGATTACGACGATGGAGCAGTCTGGCAAGATTGTTTCGGGAGGGGTTGTTTATGTTGACGACGGTAGCCGAGACAAGACATGGGAGATAATAGACGAGTTGTCGAAGTCGGATTCTCATGTGGCAGGAATCAAGCTTGCACACAATGCCGGGCATCAGAACGCTTTGTTTGCAGGTCTGACTCTCGTATCAGAATGTTGTGATATGGCGGTGAGCATCGATGCCGATTTGCAGGACGACACGAATGCCATTTTTGAGATGGTGGATAAATATAACGAAGGAGTGGAGGTTGTGTATGGCGTTAGACGTGAGCGTACTACAGACACATGGTTTAAGCGAAACACGGCATTGGCTTTCTATAGGATGATGTCGGTGATGGGAACAGATGTCAAGTATAACCATGCTGATTTTCGATTGATGGGAAGTGCTGCATTGAAGGCTTTGGTGGCTATGCCAGAGCGAAATCTGTTCCTTCGTGGAATGGTCCGCACTCTTGGTTTTAAGGAAGCTGATGTCTTCTACGACCGCAGCGAGAGATTTGCAGGTGAGAGCAAATATCCGTTGACGAAGATGTTGAATTTTGCAGTCGACGGAATCACGTCATTCAGTGTCAAGCCACTACGTCTTATCTTCTCTTTTGGAATCTTCTTCATTTTGATTGCTATTGTGGCGATCGGATATGGATTGTACTCTCATTTCGTGGGATATACAATTCCTGGCTGGACATCGTTGCTAGTCAGTCTTTGGTTGATAGGAGGCTCAATCCTGTTGGCGATAGGAGTAGTGGGAGAGTATGTAGGAAAAATCTATAAAGAGGTTAAGAGAAGGCCATTGTATGTCATAGAGAGGACGGAAAACCTGAAGTGAATGCTAAAAGTGGAATACAAAATGAAAAATCATGAAATCTAATATTCCAAGCATTGTCTTTCTTTTTTTCTTTATGATATCACTTGTATCATGTAATGAATCAAAGATAGGAGATAATGTTAAGGTTATCGAAGATTTTTTGCCTCACAATGATTCCATAGTCACAATTACAACGATGGTAGACTCACCGTCATCAAATGAGACTGTTTTTGAAAAGGACATTAAAGAGGAAAATCCTTATGAAGGATTTTATGATTATAAATTGATGAAGGACGAAATAGAAAAGATTGCTGGAAATATGAATGTCCCGATCACTAGCGATTCCACATGCTCTTT
Source organism: Paludibacteraceae bacterium (assembly GCA_016283095.1). Lineage (GTDB taxonomy): Bacteria > Bacteroidota > Bacteroidia > Bacteroidales > Paludibacteraceae > UBA1723. The sequence continues at coordinate 27,846 of JAEEMG010000097.1, forward strand.
TAAGAATAAGGATGGATATTTATTTAACGTCAGGGTAAGTTCGTATGAAGGAGAAGATTTTAAGAATCATATATTGAATGTGGTAGTCTTTCCACCGAAAGCGATGCTAGTTGGAAATGTAGATGTCCCAGCAATCTTTGATGTTGTGAGCTCAGAAATTTCGAATTTTCATGATTACATACTTATACATCAAGTTGATACTTTATGCCGATTTATGAAAGAGCGAATGGTCAGACCTTGGGAATTGTTGAAAAAAGGTGACATAAAAGAGAATCCCTATTTAGATTCATGCCTTGTTCTTTCCCGAGGCGAGAATAGATTAGGAATGGCGTTAGAAGGATGTGATTTTGATTTCCCTAATCAAACATTGTCTTTTGATTATGAAGTAGGTGATAGATTTGAGTTTGAATATTTTCTTGCTCTACCTTGAATGACAATAAAAAAGCAAAGACGAGGCATGACCCCGTCTTTGCTTTTTTTTCTTATTGGCGTTTCTATTATAATGTTCTTGGAGAGCCTCCTTTTTTCCAATGGCTCTCAATATCCTCCAACTTTTTACCTTTTGTCTCAGGAAGGAAGAAATATCCCCATACGATTCCGATGATGGCGATTATTGCGAACATACAGAACACTCCTGCTGTTCCGTATGCGGCATCCCCTCCGAAGAAATTTGTGAATTTATTTATCGACTTATAGAATGTCCAGACGATAAGTGAGTTGAATCCCCAGTTTGCCAATGAACCTATTGAACTGCCGACTCCACGTACCTTGACTGGGAAAACTTCTGTGATGATCAACCAACCTAATGGTCCCATACTGACAGCAAAGAACACAATGTACAGCAGCATGCTTGCGACTACCAAGTAGCGTCCGTTTGAACCGTCGTCTGACAAACTTATGAATCCGTATGAAATCATCAACAATGTCACCACCATTCCTGTCATGCCTAAGAAGAATAGTTTTCTGCGGCCGATCTTGTCGATAAGAAACAGACTGGCAATTGTAAATATCACATTCACAACTCCGACGCTGACTTGTGCCATAAGAGCCGCCTCTCCACTCTCAAATCCTGCTTTTTGGAATATGCTTGGTCCATAGTAGATGACGGTGTTGATACCTACCGCTTGTTGGAAAAACATGATCAGTACTGCCAGCATCAAAGGATAAAACATCCATTTTTGTTTGAATGTCTCTGCAATAGTCATCTCTTCTTTTGTCTGCTCGATGTCTGATTTCATTTTGCTGATCTCTTCCTCAATGACCGAGTGGTCTTCTATCTTTTCCATGATCTGCAGAGCCTCTTTTTCTTGTCCTTTGCTTAGCAACCAGCGTGGACTTTCTGGCAAGAAGAACATTCCTACAAGAAGGATGATGGCAGGAATCACTCCCACGTAGAACATGTTTCTCCAGCAACTTGCGTTTGTGTCGTCTGCTATGGCACTGTCGCTAAGGAATGCTCCCAGCAAACCGACTGTGATCAGAAGCTGAAACATTGACACTAATGTGCCTCGAATACTGGCCGGAGATATTTCAGCCAGGTAGAGTGGTGTGGAGAAGGATGCGACACCTATACCTACACCTAAGAATATGCGAGCAGCCATCAGTCCGCTCACACCGTTCGCGCTACCGCATCCTATCGCTCCCAAAAGGAAGATGACTGCGGCTACCAAAATGATTCGTTTTCTTCCGAATTTGTCACTTAGATATCCACTGACTAATGCTCCTATCATAGCACCTATTAATGCAAATGTCGTGATGTCTTCAATATCGCTGTCGCTGATATTCAGATCACTTTGCATATATGGGATAGCTCCGCTTATGACTCCGGTGTCAAAACCGAATAGTAGACCTCCCGTCGCGGCAATGGAGGCCATAAACCATACAAATTTTTTATTATACATATTCTATCAAGTTTTATCCAATTATCATTTTTTTTGCTGTTTCCATCGCTCCCACAACTTTGTCGCACCATGCGTCAAATTCTGGATCAAGACGTTGCAGACTTGGGGTCGCTAACACATTTGCGATGGTCTTGCGTACTCCTTGGTCGAATCGTGTGGTAGCGCAATAGCTCGGTACAGCTCTTTTTAGTTTGGTACAATCAAACACGACGGAATTGGCTTTGTCTCCTATCAGTGAACCAGTGAAGTCGTAATCACTTACAGATGCCAGGAATGACGATGCCACATAGCATGGCTTGAATTCCACTCCCAATGCGTCTGCTATGCTCTGATATACTTGGTTCCATGTCAACACTTCGTCTGATGTGATCTGGAATGATTCCCCGATCGCATGGATATTGCCCATCAGACCGATGAATCCTTTTGCAAAATCGGAGTTGTGTGTCATTGCCCAAAGTGATGTGCCATCACCGTGTACTATCACTTGTTTACCTTCAAGCATTCGTTTGATGACCTGATAACTACCGTTCTTTCCGTGTACTCCAAGAGGAATACTGCGTTCGTCATAAGTGTGGCTTGGACGAACTATTGTGATCGGAAAACCGTTGGAGCGATATTCCTGCATCAGTCTCTCTTCTATCTCTATCTTTTCTCGTGAATACTGCCAATATGGGTTGGCAAGGGGAGTCGCCTCATTAACAATGTGAGACGACAAAGGTTTCTGGTATGCTGAGGCTGAACTGATAACCATGAACTGGCGTGTCCTGCCTTTGAATAGACGAATGTCTCGTTCAACTTGTTCTTTATGGAAACAGATGAAATCGCAGACAGTGTCGAATGTCATACCTTCAATAGCTTTCGCGACAGTGGCTTCATCATTCACGTCGGCTACATTTATAACCTTGACATTTGAAGGAAGCTCGGCCGAACGGCTGCCTCGGTTCAGTAGATACAGTTCCCAGTCTGGGTTTGTGGCAAGCGAACGTGTGATCGCCATGCTGATGGTGCCCGTGCCACCGATAAAAAGTGCTTTCATAATGGAGTGTTTTAAAATGATTTGTTCAAACTCAGAGAACTCTAATTTGTTTAAGTTTTATAGTCTAAAATATTATACGATTGAAATCATCTTATAGAGCAAATGATTTATAAATGCTCGTCCTGACGGAGTCGCAAAGAATTAGGGGGTTAGGGCGTTCCGCCCTTAACAATCCTCTTTTTTGTGTGACAGGTGGATGCAATGATTTCCGCCTTTTGCAATCTTTATAGTTTCAGATCCTCTTTTACGGTATCCATACCTACGATTTCTGCTGTAGTGAACAATGAAGTCATTGATACTCCAAGTATACCATGGAGGTTGAGACTCTGTCCTGTAAGCAACAGATTTTCGATAGGGGTGCGTGGAGTCAGCAACGTCTGCATGACATTGTTGTAATCTTTGCGGATTCCGTATGCTGAACCTTCTACAGTTGAAACGTAATCTTTATATGTAAGCGGTGTGCTTGTGTAGATTGTGTCTACAGCATTTTTCAATTGCGGCACATACTTCGAAACAAAGTCTACGCATTCTTCCGCTTTCTTATTTTTCATCGCATTGTATTCTTCTCCTCTCTGCATTACTTTTGTGCCATCCCATTGCTCGACTGCCGCCCATGACATAGGAATGATGATGTCTACGTTCTCAGCGTATTCATCACCGTTTTCAGGCACTTGGTAACTCATCAATGCTCCTTTGATCTGAGAATCGTCGCCATCGCATACATTCCAAACATCATCTGTGTCGTAGAAGTACTGGTTTCGATTCAAATATGGAAGGGTATTTTTTTTCAGCTTGATATTTGCGGTGAACATTCCCGTTGTGTTCTGCAGACGGGTGATTCTGTTGCGGTATATCTTGCGGATCTTTGAACTCTCTTTCACCAAATCCAAAGTTGCGGCAGGGTGTGCACTGGAAATAAATGTTTCACCCTGGATCTCTTCTCCGTTGGCAAGACGTGCGTAGGTGATCCTTCCGTCGACTTCTACCAACTCGTCGACTTTTGCGTTTTTCTTCACAATTCCACCCATCTTTTCGATGTCTGCGGCAAGAGAGTCCGCTATTTGTCCGCCTCCTCCTTTCAATCGGTAGGCACTGCGGATGAAACTGTCGTTGATCTGAGCGAATGTGTATAGTGGTAACGTCTCTTTCTTCAACTCAAGTTTTAAGCTTGTACCAGATACGACGTTTATCAGATCTTCATCTGTGAATGTCTCTTTCAAGAAATCGTAGGCCGACTGTCCGAATAGGGAAGCGGTGTAGAACGAATCAAGATCTTTGGGAGAGAACTGGTTGAAGATATTGTCGCCGACTTTAGAAAGAAAGTCAACGTATTTTTTCAGATTCTGACGTTGGTGAGGGAATTCTTCAGCCAACGCATCAACGAAATTATCGTAACCGTTTGCAAAACGATAGGATTTGCCTTTGTAGACAACCTCGTCGAAATAGTCGGAATCCATCTTCTGGAAAGGAAGATGTGTAAGGTTGAAATAATCGAATAGACGGTGCAGAGACTGACCGTTGTCGTAGGCTCCGATGTAGTGATAGCCAGTGTCGAATGTATGACCTTTGCGCTTGAACACCTGTAGTGATCCGCCAAGTGTGATGCCTTGTTCAAGCACACAGACACTCTTTCCGTGTTTTGCACAGATGTATCCGCATTCAAGGCCTCCCAAACCAGCTCCTATTATCACAACATCATATTTCATCGCCTCTTTCTGTTAAATCAATTAATTCTTTTCGTAACGGACAAACACATCATCTTCCGCTGTCTGGATGAATCCAAGATTGCTGACAGAAGACGCGAATGTATCCAACACACTCTTTCTGACATATATGATCTTAGCTTTGCTCGCTATCTCAAGCATATCAGCGTCTGTGTTTGGCAAAGAGCGGTTGATGATTACAATAGAGAATCTGTTGTCTGGTTTATCAAACTCAAACGAACCGTTTTCCACGTTTCTTGGCACTGTCGCCAAGTCGTCTATCTCAGTAGAGAATGTCATTCTTGGATTACGCAAATAGCAGAATGACGCGATTGTAAGCAGATCATCCTTGTCGTCGTCGAAAGAGAATACTTTCACAATGTCATTCTTAAGGATAAACCAATAAGACAAGTATGCGGCTCCACAACCGTAGTTTAGCACATTTTCTGCGGCAAACACGTCGCGTAGGAATAGTTTGTAGTGTGTGGTCGCTACAAGTTCGTCCTTCAATCCTTGCTCTACAGATATGCCTTTATATTCATAGTTGTTTCTTAGCTTCTGAGAGTCATTCATTCCGTTAGGACGGAAGAATGATTTTGGATGCATCAGGTTGTATAAAGTGACAGGTGCAAGACCTTTGCGAGTGCGTCGCTTGATAAACCAGTAGAACAAGAATGGCTGCAACGAGTATGCGATGATCACTGTTGCCGACATTCCTACCAGTGTAGAGAATCCAATGCTCTTCATTGCAGGATGTGTGGCGAACAATAGTGATGATATTCCGACTATAAGCACAAACGCTGAGAATAGGATCGCTGTCTTATGGTAGACAAGCAATTGCTTTTTAGTTCGGAAATTCGATAACAATCCATCCATGATGAAGATAGAGTAGTCCACTCCGATACCATAGATGAATGTGCTGATTACGATGTTGACCAGGTTGAACTTGATTTCCAGAATTCCCATGATGCCGAGCACGATATACCAGCTTAGCGACATCGGTATGAATCCGATCAATGCTAGCGTTGTGCTGCGGAATGAGATCAGAAGCACTAGGAATACGAAAATACTTGAGATGAACAATGCGACGTTGAAGTCGTTGTTCATGATCTCGACCAAAGCGTTTGTATAATAGAACGGATCGATGATGATGAATCGTCTGGCTCCTGAAACTTCAGTTTCTACGATTCTGTCAGTCACTTCGTTTTTGTCGTCTGGCTTCAACTGTACAGGTGTGAACAATATATATTTGCCATCAGTCTTCTCTATCATGTTTGATTTCAAACTGCTTGGGAATGCGTTTGATTCAAATAGGGAAGTCGGCTCATAGTGGGTATTCAACATTCCCCAGAATGGTTGGAAGAAATCCATTGAGAATCCATATTGAGGACACTCTGCAGCCATCATTTTATTTAGTTTCTCAGCGCGTCTGTCTTTTCCGTACCAGAAATCGTTCCATTTCTCTATTCTGCGTACCTGATCTTTTGTAGTGACGAACAATGACGCAGTATTTCCGTAGCTTGACACTTTCTTGTTGGTCTTTTGATTCTCCAACTCTGCGTATAGAGTCTTGTTGAATGTCAGAGCGGAATCAAGATCCTCATCTATTGTAGCATAGTAGACGGTGCGGTATTCTTTTGTTGAGTGATCGGCAAGAAGTTCCTGACTCTCCAAAACTCTTGGCTCGTTGTAGCCGATGTTCTTCAGGTCTGTGTCGAACTCCACCAAACTTTTTGTGAACAAACAGATGATGCTGACGACCAAGATAGATATGATCAACCACGTCTTCTTTTCAAATGGATATGAATTGATCTCCTCTAATTTCTTGAACGCTTTCTCATTCTTCTTGTTTCTGTTCACACTGAAGAAGTGTGGAAGGAAAACGAGTGAGAAGAATGTTGTTCCGACCAATGCCAATGATGCGAATTTACCGAAGTCACGAAGCAATGATGCCTCTGTGAACATAAGGCTCATGAAGGCTCCGATTGTTGTCAGACAGCCAAGGATGACAGGTGTCGTCTGGTCTTTTATCACCGTCTCCGGATCAGATACATACTTGTAGTGGACAAGCACGTGCAGACAGTAGCTTAATGCCACGCCAAGCACTACACCTCCGATTCCCAATGCAAGCAACGACATTGATCCCTGATACATGTGGAGTGTGGCAAGTGAGAAGAATGCACCGTAGACTACTGGAAGAAGAAGCATCGGCAATGTGTCCCAATTTTTGAAACAGAAGCAGATGACGATGCAGATGAAAATCATAGACACCGACAATGTGTATGCAAGATCCTTCTTTGTCTGACGTGAATTATATACGCTCTGCACAGGAGCTCCGTGATAGTAGATGTCGACGTCGGGGTGCAATTCTACGAAATCCTTGATGACATCCTCCATCTCAGTCACCAGTTTGGCTGATTTCTTGGAATCTGTCGACGCGAATCCAGGCGACATAAATGCGATGCAGAGAGCAGAGTCTGGAGTGAAGAAATGCTGGTTGATCATAGAGTAGCTGCCTCCAAGACCTTCCTTCATTTTGTCTACTTTGCCAAGCAAAACATCCTTCATTCCAAGAGGGTCTCTGGCAACAAGGTCAGATAGCCCCATCATCGGAGAGTAAACCAATGCCGCGTTACGCTCCATTGATGCTTTTACAGCCTCTGGAGTAAGCAGTGAGTCTATTGCTTTGTAATCTTCGTCTTCAAGATATATAGGCAAACTTTTAGACAGGTATTCCATCGCACCCATCATCACGTTGTTGTCTATCTTGTAAAGAATGTCGGCAATATACTTGTTCGCACTGTCACGCACGATCAATGAGTCCATGTATTCGTCGCAACGGGCCGCTAACGTCTCATGGTCTATTGAATCAGAATTTGGTTTGAACACCAAATATATTTTATCCTTCACCTTCAAGTTGGAGAACACTACGTTTTCTCCGTGCTCATTCTTTGGTTGTGGAAGAAGACGAGTGATGTCCTCTTCGTAAGTCATTTTTGTTCCTTCATAAAAGAAGAATGCAAAACTAACAAAGAGCAAAACATACATTAACAGTCTGTTTCGCTCTAAAAAACGATATATCGCTAGTGCTATACTTGCCATCTTTATTTTTTCTTTCTCTTATTGCACTTTTTTAAAGTCTCCTTTTAGTGTTAGGAATGTGGTGTCTCCACTTTCAATTGTGCATTTAGCCTTGAATGATTCGCCTTCGTCAGAAAGGGAGAATACAATGTCAAGATTCGGATTTTCGTTTGGAGTGATCAATGAAGAAAACTTCACTTGTTTGAGCTCTGAAATGAGTAACTTCACACCAGTGGCTTCTTGAATACACTCGCGTATCATTTGTGTGCTGCAAACGCCAGGACAGACTGGCATTCCAGGGAAGTGTCCTTTGTATACCTCGTGGTCTGGATTAAGTTTCACAGAATAGCGGAACCCATCGTCTGTAGCAACCTTGTTTGTGATTTCAAAATAACTGTTAAGCAACATTGCAATTTATTTTTTTACACCAAAACCATATTTGTCTTTCCAGTCTTGGAAAAATTTTGGTGTTGATATTTCCAACTCACTGCCTGTCATCCACAATTGTGTTGTGCGGGCAGTAAGTATTAGTTTATGTGTGTCTTCCTTCGGTGAAAAAGCTTCTTCATCCGAAAGATCCCTGTTTTCGAGTTTATACAATAAGTAGTCGAACACAAGTTTGGCGCCTCTTGATGGCACATATCTTGTCTCCAACACCAATATGTCGTCCACTGTGGCTGGCGATTTGTATTGAATGCTCACGTCGACTATAGGAGCCGTCAGTCCAGCTTTGAACATGTCGTTATATCCGAGACCATAGCGTCTGCCGAACGCTTCTCTTCCGTCTTCCAGATATGCCACATAACTGCCGTGCCAAACGACGCGAATTGAATCCACTTCAGAGAAGCGGACCTTGATTTTGATGAAGTCTTTCAGATCGTTGACTTTCAAATCCGTCGTTGCCATGGCAATCTTGTAGACAATTGTTTTACTCTTTGATGAATATCTTCATAGTGCAGCTTGCTGCGACATTACCGTCTACTCTGGCTTCCGCTGTAAGCAGGGTGATGTTCATGACCACACTCTGGATCTTTATTTCTGTAAGGATTCTGTCTCCAGCCTTAGGCAGAAAATTCATCTTGAAATTCTTTACTTCTCCAATGAATCCTATTGGAGTCTCTTTTCCTTCTGCGATGGCGTTATAACCAGCAAAAGCCGAGGCTGATTGAGCGATGTGCTCAATCAAACCCGGCTCAATAAAGTGTCCTTCGCGACAGAAAAAGTTATCTTCGGCAACAGTCAGACCTGTATGCCCTTCTTCCGGAGTAGCATCATAGAACGTGTCGACCATCATGATCGGCATACGCTGTGGTATGAGCTTTTTGATACTTTCTCCTTCGTACAAAGGTTGTTTCATCTTTAGTAATTTTGCTTATGCCTGGTGCTCAGCGATGTAATCATAAAGACTCTGGAAAGTAAGGATTGTACCTACCTCCGCACTTGGAATCTTAACACCAAACTCGTTCTCTACCAAACCTACTAGGTCTACAATTGCAAGTGAATCAAGCTCAAGTGTAGATTTGATGTTAGCATCTGGAGTGATGTTTTCGATATCCACTTCAAACTCCTCAGACAACACTGTGTTAATCTTTTCGATTAGTTCTTGATTTGCCATTTTCTTATTGTTTAATTGTTTAGTTTTTCCTTTTGTTTATTCTTTGTAGTCAGTTACGACAAGTGTTGAGTTTGTACCGCCGAAACCGAATGAGTTAGAGATGAATGTGTCGAAGCCAGTGTCGATTCTGCTTGCTGGGATGTTTAGTCTGCAAGTGTCCTCGTCTGGATTCTCAAAATTCAAATTCTCTGCGATAAAGCCGTTCTTCATCATAATCATAGAGTAGATGATTTCAGAAGCTCCCGCCATCCACATCTCATGTCCTGTGAATCCCTTTGTCGACGCTACGTATGGCTTGTACTCTCCAAGCACGTTTGCGATAGCTGTTGCCTCACGAGCATCTCCGATATGTGTACTTGTCGCATGAGCATTCAGGTAAGCCACTTTCTTAAGGTCCACCTTGCTCTCTCTGATTGCCATCTCCAACGATTTTGATGGTCCCTCAACATTTGGAGAAGAGATGTGGTCGCCGTTAGAAGAGAATCCCCATCCTAGGATTTCACCAAGAATTGTAGCACCTCTACGCTTAGCACTCTCAAGTGATTCGATAATCACTGTCGCTGCTCCACCGCCTGGCACCAATCCGTCACGGTCTCTGTCGAACGGACGAGATGCTTTAGTTGGCTCAGACTCACGTGTCGAGAAAGCACTGATACCATCGAAGCTTCCTACTGCGTAAGGATTGATTTCCTGTGCTCCACCGCAAACAACGATGTCCTGTAGGCCGTTCTTGATCAATAGGGCTCCAAGTCCAATTGAGTGTGATGAGCTGGCACATGCAGCTGATATAGTAAGGTTGATTCCTTTTAGCTTGAAAATACAACCAAGATTCATAGTTACAGTAGAGTTCATCGACTGGAAGATCGCACCACTACCACATAGGGTTGTGTCTTTCTTTGCTTTGATCTTCTCAACAGACTCTACAACTGGAACAGCAGAACTGTCGTTGCCATAGATAAGACCGACGTCGTTCTTGTCGAGAAAATCTTGGTCAAGACCTGCCTGACGCAATGCGTCTACTGTAGCGCAGTATGCATATTTCGCCTGCTCTGGCATGAACTGACGCTGCTGGCGAGAAAGTTCCTTCTTCAAATCAGGAATCTCAAGCTTTGATGTCAAAGCTGAACGAAATCCCATGTCTTTTCTCTCCTGGTCAAAAATGATACCACTCTTGCCAGTGTATAGAGAATCACGAACCTCATCAAGGGTCTTACCCAAACATGAGTATATTCCCATTCCCGTAATGACAACCCTTCTATCCATAATCTTTAAGCTTTATCTTTTTCTGTATTGTCCCAATATTCGTATGTTACAACATACAATACCTAAAACAACGCAAAACTATCATTTTTTTTTATGTTTGCGAACAACCGTTCGTCAAAAATTTATTTTTTTTACTTTTTTAGCAACTTATATAACTCTAAGTGTGACTTTTTGAACAATTCCAACTCATGTTTGATTGTCGTTTCGTCTGCTTTCGTTTCTCCGAAATTACCTTTCACACTTTCAAATGTGTATGCAATCGTGTCCACATCAATGTCGGATCTGATTTCTCCGTTCTCAATGCTTTTCTGTATCGCCGCTACCCAGACAGAATGGATCTTTTTCTTCACATCGCTGATCGCAGTGGCTAAATACTCGTCATGTGAGAATGCGTAGAACAGAATTCCTGTGTAGTTGGAAAATGTGATGTTCGGATTTTTCAAGTCCGCCATACTTCTGGCAATCACTTTGAAACAGTTGACATAAATGTCGATCAAGTCAAGTATCGTTGTCGAATCTGTCACTTTGTCCAACCCTCCGTTGATGAAGTCTAAGAAGTACTTCCTCATTACGGCTTCAAACAATTCCTCTTTGCTTTTGAAATAATAGTACATTGTCGCTCGACCTATGTCAAGAGACTTCTGCAACGTCGAAACAGTCACCTTTTCATATCCGTCGATCAGGTACTGCTCGAATGCTTTTTGCACTATTATATCTTTCATGTTATCCCTCATAATCTATAAGATAGATGATAAAATCAATGCAAAATTATAACTTTTTTTTGAATGAACGTTCAATACACAGAAAAAAATTGAATGAACGTTCAATTTTTAAAAAATGTTAAAAGCCGTGGAGAGCCACGGCTTCTTTAAAGTATTGTTAGATTTCTTTCTTGTTTATTCCATAGGGGGTATAGCCTATTTGTAATCGTTTGTTTTCTTCGAAAATAGGTATGTTGGGAT
>JAEEMG010000098.1 GCA_016283095.1 Paludibacteraceae bacterium
AAATAATTCGCTCATTTTTTTGTAAAAAGTTGAAATAATTCGCTCATTTTTTTGTAAAAAGTTGAAATAATTCGCTCATTTTTTTGTAGCTTTGCTTGTGTTAAAAACTGAAATTCATGTATTTAAGAAGAAAAATAGATAGCTTTTTGGAAGATTGGGGAAAGAATGGAGAAAAATTGCCTTTAATTGTTAAGGGTGCACGTCAAATTGGAAAAACAGAATCTATTCTTCATTTTGCTCAGATACACTACAAATATGTCGTGTATATAAATTTTGTTACAGATGTGAAGTATAAAAAAATAACTGTTGATGGATATGAACCGGAGAATATCATAAAAAACATATCGAAGTTAAATACAAATTTAAGATTTGTAAAGAAAGAAACTCTGATTGTTTTTGATGAGTTGCAGGAGTTCCCTGAAATTGCCACTTCATTAAAATTTTTCAAAATAGATGGAAATTATGATGTTATTTGTAGTGGATCGATGTTGGGGGTAAACTATAAACGAATAGAGAGTAATAGTGTGGGATACAAAGAAGATTACACGATGTATTCTCTGGACTTTGAGGAATTTCTGTGGGCAAAAGGATATGATGAAAAACAAATTTGTGAGATGTTGTCGCATATGGTTTCTCTAAAACCGTTTAGTGATTTGGAAATGGATGTGTTTCATAGACACTTTATGGATTTCTGTATTTTGGGTGGTATGCCCAGGATCGTTTCTGCTTTTATTCAGGAAAATACATTTGAACGTTCATTGAAAAATCAACGTCAACTATTGCGCGATTATGAGGAGGATGTGAGAAAATATGCAGACGGATTGGATCAAACAAGAATCCTTAATGTTTATTATAGCATACCTGTTCAGTTGGCAAAAGAAAACAAGAAATTTCAGATTTCTAAGGTAGATAAAGGAGCGAGGTTTAAGGATTATCGTGGATGTGTTGAATGGTTGACAAGTTCTGGTATAGTGAATGTGTGTAATTGCCTTTCTTTCCCGGAATTGCCATTGAAGGGTAATTATGAAGGAGATAAATACAAATTGTATTTCAGTGATACGGGACTACTTGTAGCGAGTCTTGATGACGAATCGCAGGATGATTTACGAATGAATGAAAATTTAGGGGTATATAAAGGGGCTCTTTATGAAAATATAGTTGCAGAAGCTCTTGTTAAACAAGGATATTCTTTGTATTACTACAAAAGAGACGATTCAACATTAGAGGAAGATTTTTTTGTGAGAACTCGTAAATCTCTGGTTCCTGTTGAGGTTAAGGCTGTCAGTGGACGTTCAAAATCGTTAAGAACTCTGATTGAAAGTGACCATTATCCAGATATTAAATATGGAATAAAATTGAGTAAGAAAAATATCGGATTTGAGAATAACATTTATACATTTCCTTATTTTTGCTCTTTTTTGTTGAAGAGATATTTGCAGAATGTTGAGTGGTAAAAAAAGGAGACGCAACTGCGTCTCCTTAATTCTTCACTTTTAATTCTTAATTAATAAGAATACATGTATTCGATTTCTTTGTTGTAATGCTCGTTGATCACTTTGCGTTTCAACTTTAGTGTAAGAGTCAACTCACCATTGTCGGAAGAGAATGGTTTAGACAAAAGTTTGAATCGTTTGATCTGCTCGTATTTAGCCAAACCTTCCTGTAGATTTGCGATTCTTCCTTCTATCAACGACGTGATCTTTGGATTGCTTAACAGATCATCCATATCTTTGTATTCTATCTTCATCTGCTCAGCATATTCTTTCACCGCACCATAATCAGGTACGATAAGAGCTGTGACAAATTTACGAAGATCTCCAATTACAGCTACCTGATCGATATATTTGTCCGTCACAAGCAGATTCTCGATTTGCTGTGGAGCGATATACTTTCCGTTTGATGTCTTGAACAGATCTTTGATACGGTCTGTGATATAGAGAATGCCGTTTTCTAACTTTCCTGCGTCTCCAGTGTGGAACCATCCGTCTGTGAATGCGGTTGCGTTGATCTCTGGTTTGTTGTAGTATCCAGGAGTTATAAGATTACCCTTAAGAAGAATCTCGTCGTTCTCACCAATTTTCACCTCACACTCTGGCATCACCTCTCCCACAGATTTCAAATCGTGGTATTTGTGGGCAGGGTGGAAACAAGACACTGTAGCTGTACTTTCTGTAAGTCCGTATCCCACAACCATGTCAAAGCCAAGGCTCATTAAAAACTCGCATACTGATTCAGAAAGCTGTGAGCCCGCGCATGGGAAATACATTGAGTTTTCCAAGCCTAGTTCCTTCTTTACCTTTTCAAAAAGTGTCTTTTTGAAAATCTTATATTGCAATTCAGTGAGGAATGGCACGGATTTGCTGAATCTGACGTAGTCGAGATTTCTCTTTTTGCCGACTGCGATTGCATGATACATCAATTTTTTTATCAATCCCGGCATTTTCTCAATTTTCTCGTGCACACCTGCGTAAACCTTCTCCCAGAAACGAGGCACCGCGCACATCATGTTAGGACGAGTCTCCTTGATGGATTGAAGGATCTCTTTAGGATTCTTGTTGACGAAGATCATTGCTCCTCTGTACATACATAGATAATCCCATGCACGTTCGAAGATGTGGCTGGCTGGAAGGAACATCATAGATGTTCTTGTCTCGTCGCAACAAGGCATCACTTTCTCATGGATTCTCATCTGGTGAGTGAGGTTGTATTGCATAATCATCACACCCTTTGGCTCTCCTGATGTTCCGGAAGTGTAGATGAGTGTGGCAAGGTCGTCCTGGCTCAATTCGCTCTGACGCTTTTCCAACTCTGCGTTCTGCTCATCTCCGTCGCCATACTTTAAGAAATCGCTGAAAGCCATTGATGTGTCTATTCCGTTAAGATTGATCTTTGGATCGACGGTAATGACCTTTTTCAACACATCTGTCTGGTGTAGCACCTTGATTGTCTGATCATACTGGTATTGCTCACCTACAAATATCATCGCACATTGTGCATCATCTACGATGTATTTTACTTGTTCTGATGATGATGTTGCGTATAGAGGCACTGCGACGGCTCTGATTGCCTGAAGCGCTAAGTCTACTATGATTGTTTCGTGGCTGTTCTGGGAATAGATAGCCACTTTGTCCTGTTCCTTTATTCCGATAGAAAGAAAAGCTTTAGCGGCTCTCCTTACACTTGCTGCTACCTGATTCCAAGTTAAAGGGTTCCAAACACCCTCCTCGTCGTCTCGGTATTTTAATGCGGTCTTGTCTCCGAATCTTTTTGCGTTGTCGAATGCAAGTCTTCCGATATGAAATGAATTCATGCCCTTTTGTTTAAATTTGGGGCAAAAATATCTTAAAAAATGTTAAAAGACAAATTTTGAATAATTAAAGTTGAAACTATGGGGTGTTTATTGTCCTATTTGACTGTTTATCGAGCTCTTTTTGGGGCATTCGTAGTGTTTTTTGACAAAATTGATGGCTGCTTTTGCTGCCTTTTGTTGCGACTCTTTTTTTGAATATCCGTTACCGTTAGCCACAACATTGCCGTCTATTTTCACCACACATTTGAAGATATGGTTGTTTTCTGCATCAACCACGTCGTCGATGATCTCAAAATCGACGCTGATTTTCCTTTTTTGCGACCATTCAAGAAGTTGGCTTTTGAAATTCTCTGTGGCTTTCTCCAGCTTCTTGACGCTGATGTATTTGGCAAAAATCACGTCGTAAACAAATTTTTTACACTGCTCATAACCCTTGTCGAGATAGATGGCTCCGATCAAAGCCTCGAATGCGTTGCCATAAACATTAAGGTTGTGGGATGTGGTGTGGATAGGCAGATTCACAAGTTTGTCCAATCCTATTTCTTTTGCCACGACGTTTAGTGTCTCTCTCTTTACAATTTTAGATCGAAGGTTTGTGAGATAACCTTCGTCGCGTGTCTTGTAGTTGTTGTAGAGAAAGTCTGCCACCACAGAACTCAGCACGGCATCACCCAAAAACTCCAGTCTTTCGTTGTTGCCCTTACCGTGGGAAGCCAGTTTGTGTCGCAAAGCCAACTGGTAGTGGCTTATATTGGTTGGACTGAATCCAAGCATTGCTTTTAACTCGGCAAACTCAGGACTCTGATCCTCTTCTTGTTCTGTCTTTTTAGTTGATTCTGTGTTTGGTTCTGTCTGAAAATCTTCAATTTCTATTGCAGGAAGGAATTTGCTTATGAACCTTTGCAACATGTTACTCTGCATATCTCTTAAATACTAAACAAGCATTCTGTCCACCGAATCCGAATGAGTTTGACAACACCACGTCTACTTTTCTGTTTTGTGGAGTGTTAAACGTAAAATTCATCTTATAGTCGATTTTAGGGTCGACATCATCTTCACGATGATTGATTGTCGGCGGAACTACATTATTTTCTATCGCTTTGACACAGATGACTGCTTCCATAGCACCAGCGGCGCCAAGCAAGTGTCCTGTCATTGTTTTTGTGGAACTGATATTTAGATTGTATGCATGGTCACCAAACACCTTTTGAATGGCGATTATCTCAGAAAGGTCGCCTAAAGGAGTGGATGTTCCGTGTGCGTTTATATAATCTACGTCAGAAAGTTTGATGTTTGCTTCTGCTATCGCATTCTGCATTGCAAGTGTCGCACCATCACCTGTAGGGTGGGTTGCAGTAAGGTGGTATGCGTCGGAAGATGCACCAAAACCGATGATTTCGGCATAGATCTTAGCTCCACGTTTTTTCGCATGTTCTAGGTCTTCAAGCAACAAGCAACCAGAGCCTTCACCCATCACAAAGCCGTCACGTGAACCACTGAATGCTCTTGACGCGGTTTTGTACTCATCATTGTTAGTGGAAAGTGCTCGCATAACACTGAATCCACCCATTGAACCAGCGGTGATTGCCGCTTCAGTTCCACCAGCCACCATTGCGTTTGCTTTGCCAAGGCGGATCATATCGCAGGCTACTCCGATAGCGTGTGCACTGGAAGCACAAGCGGAAACAATGCCGAAGTTTGGACCTCTGAATCCAAATTCTATGGAAATATTGCCTGCTGCTATATTTCCAAGCATTTTAGGAACGAAGTATGGGTTGAATCTAGGAACCTTATCTTCGCTGGCGTAAAAATTACCGATTTCCTCCTCAAAGGTAGTCAAACCTCCGATTCCAGAAGAGACAAGGACGCCAATCCTGTCTTTGTCGACTGAATTCAAATCCAATCCGGAATCCGCTATACACTCACGAGCAGCGATTCTTGCGAACTGCACCGAAGGGTCGAGTTTGCGGATCTCTTTCTTTTCGAAGTGGTCGGCTGGATTGAAATTCTTCACCTCACAGGCAAAATGAACTTTATGTTTTGAGTGGTCAAAATGTGAAATGGGTCCAGCACCACTCACCCCAGCAAGCAAATTCTGCCACATTTCTGCTACAGTATTGCCAATTGGTGTGACTGATCCTAGACCCGTAACGACAACTCTCTTAAAACTCATTTGTCTTTTAGAGATGTTTTTTTCTTACTTTGCGTTTGCTGTCAAGAAGTCGATTGCCTCACCTACAGTAGTGATGCTCTCTGCCTTGTCCTCAGGGATCTCAGTACCGAAAGCTTTCTCGAACTCCATGATCAACTCTACAGTGTCAAGAGAATCAGCTCCCAAATCGTTTGTGAAGCTTGCCTCACGAGTTACCTCTGACTCCTCAACACCCAACTTCTCAACGATGATAGCCTTTACTTTTTCTTCAACTTCAGCTGTTGACATAACCTTAAAAATTTAGTTAACGAATAAAATTTTATTTTTTTCGAATGCAAAGGAATAAAAAATTAGTGACTTTTATGTGTTTTCCACCATGTTTTTTTGATTTTAGATGCAAAAAAGTGTTATTTTTGCACCCAACATATTTAATATAGATGAAAAATATAGCGATTTTAGCATCTGGATCAGGTTCCAATGCTGAAAATATTGTGAATTACTTCAAGGACAGAGAGGATATTTCTTTTAAGATATATTCCAACAAGAAGGATGCCTTCGTTTTGGAGAGAGCCAAGCGTTTGGGTGTTCCGTGTGAAAGTTTTTTGAAGAGTGAGTTGGAAGACGGTACTTTATTGAGTAAACTGATTTCTGAAAAGGTTGATTTTGTGGTGTTGGCAGGATTCTTGTTGAAGATTCCAGATGCGATGTTGTCTGTATTTCCTGACAGAATTGTAAATATTCACCCATCTTTGCTTCCAAAATACGGCGGTAAGGGTATGTATGGAATGAAGGTCCATGAGGCTGTTGTAGCTGCTGGAGAGAAAGAATCTGGTATCACAATCCATATAATCGACGATCATTATGACGAGGGTAGTGTGGTGTTCCAGGCTAAAGTTCCTGTTCTCCCTACTGATTCTCCTGATGATGTCGCTCACAAGGTTCACGAGTTGGAATACAAGTATTTCCCTCAGGTGATTGATGAAATGATCTTAAAATTGTAATTGAATTTCAATAAGATAAAACAAAAAAAGACGCAGGAATGCGTCTTTTTTTGTTTATGTCAATATTCAATCACCATCTTCTACCCTCAACCTAAATAGATGGTTTCGAGTTTTATTCTCTATTTCACAGAATAATGGAACGATTTTTTTAGTCGCTCGTCCTACGGACTCGCGGATTTTGGGGTAGAACCAAATGGGCTCTTAACAATCCTTAAAATGATATTCCATCTATCAGATTTAAGCTAACTAAAGGATTCTTAACTCTCCATCATCAATCTTCCACCCTCAACCATCAATCAATGAGTCTTCACTTCTGCGTCTGATCCTGCATTAGGCTCTTGGATTGTGCCTTTCTTACTCTCTTTTTCTTTATAAGCCTCAGCACGTTTCTTGTTTATCTCCTCTGCATTCTGCAACACTCCGGCAGAAAAGACCAATGTCTCAATGACTTCTCCTTTGTCATTGTATGTGGTCCAGTCTCCTTCACGCTTATCGTTCTTATGCATGCCTGTCTCCACAATCTTGTCAGTGCCGTCGTATGCCACATATTTGCCTTCCTTCAATCCGTTGACATACTCCACTGTGTAGTATAGTTTTCCGTCGCCAAGATAGAATTTGGCTGTGCCATGGATCTTGCCGTCGACGTATGGAATCTCCTCCATCATTATGCCGTCTTTGTTGTACGACTTCTTCATTCCATGCTTTTTGCCCTCTTTGTAGTTCTCCACTAAAGTCAGCTTGCCTTTGTTGTAAAACTCCCACTTGCCGTCTTTCTCTTTGCCAACGTAAGATCCTTGTGATGAGATTGTTGTGCCGTCGGCTTCATAGAATACGGCTTTGCTATGAGTGGCGTCTGTATATGTCTGTACACATTGTGGTCTGCCATTCTCATAGAAGTGCTGGAATTCTCCCACTGGCACGTCATCTTTGAAATTGCCGATGTACTTTGGATTGCCGTTAGGGTAGAATTTGCCCCATTCTCCCTGCTTTTTGCCTTTTTTGTCTGTCTTGTTCTGTGGTTCTGCCATTGCTGCTACAGCCACACACGATAATGCTATCAAAAAATATTTTGTTCTCATATCTAACCATTTATCTCTAACCTTGTTTCTCTAACCTTAACTCTCTAATCTTATTTCGAATTAAGTTCATTAAACACTTTTTCGATATGCTCATTGGTTGTCTTCACATAGTTCCTGCAAAAAGAGATCAGTTCAGACGCTCTTTTCACTTTCGTTTGAAGCTCATCAATGGAGATTTCATCGTTTTCTGCCGCTGCCACGATAGAATTCAATTCTTCGTATGCTTCAGTGTATGTAAGTTTTTCTTTCATATCTTTTATGTTTGTGTTGACGGGGTTGTTTCCATCCTTCGTCAATGATAAATCTCGTCGACGGTACTTGTTATTCTTCCTCCGGAGCAAACTGTCTCGATTCTGTCACCGTTTTTCAATGTGGAGATAGAAATCGGTTTGCCGTCCTTCAAAGTTAAGGAATATCCTCGTTTGAAAGCTTCTTCAGGCGAAATACTTTTGATTTTTTGTTCCAACAGATCAAATTCGGACAATTTTTGTGAGATTGTGAATTTCACAGCTCTTGAAATGTTGTATTGTTTCGACGAGATGTCTCGGATGACATCGTCGGCCATTCTTTTTGCTGAAATCTGTAGACGTAATGCGTTGGAATCAATTTTCTGTTTCTCAATGTCAGTCGCAGATTTTGCTTTTGCCGACAAAAACTCTGTGATCTGTGTCAATCTCTGTTTCTCGTTGCTTAACGTGTCGGCCGCATACGCAAAAAGCCTTTGCGAACAATCCTCTACATTTTTCCATGCTGCGTCGACGGTGTGGATAAGGAAGTCTGCAACGGCTGTCGGAGTCTTCAACTCCAAGTGGGCTACGATGTCCACCACACTTGTGTCTTTTGTATGGCCGATTCCAGCTAATACAGGTAATGGAAACAGAGCGACCTCTCTGGCTACTGCATAGTCGTCGAACGCTTTCAGATCCATTTCACTGCCTCCTCCACGGATGATGACGACAACGTCGAAGATGGCCCCGTCTTGACATGCACGTCCGTTTTGAGACGCACGACCGTTTTGAGACGCACGTCCGTGCGTCTCTACGTCATTTTTGATTTGCAATAATGCATCTATGACGCTTTGCGGAGATTTCTCTCCTTGCATCAACGCTGGATAGAGGGCTGTGTAGAATTTATATCCTAACGGATTGTTTGTGAGCTGGTTTACAAAATCCTGATAACCGGCGGCTGAGGCTGAACTGATCACAGCTATTTTCTGGGGAACAGGAGAGAGACGGAGTCTTTTGTTGTTTTCGATTATCCCTTCCTGAGCAAGTCGGTTGATCGTCTCCTGTCTGCGTAACGCAATCTCTCCAAGTGTGTATCTTGGCTCGATGCCTACGATGTTGAGGCTGAATCCGAACTCTGAGTGGAAACTTGGAGATGCGAGAACTTGCACTCTCATTCCTGATGCCAATTGTAATCCTGTCTGCTGGAAAAATTTGATGGACAGAGTGTCGAAAACGTTTTTCCAGATCGTGGCTCTACATTTGGCGATGATCCTTCCCGACGCATCTGTTTCAGCCAAAGTGAGGTAGCAATGCCCACGATAGCTGATCTCCGCTATCTCCGCACATATCCAGTACGGCCCAGCCAAACTTCTTTGGATGGTGCGGCTTACTGCATTCAGCACTTCGGATAATGAGAAAACTTCTTCCTCCATGTCGGGTTATCTTTTGTGGAGACGAGTATGCTCCCGTCTTCACGAGTGATTATTGAATCATCTTTATTAATTCTGGCAACGCCTTTTCAAAACGTACGCCATACCAATGGTCTCTGTCTCCTTCTGTAGTTTTGATGGCAGCGACGGTATAGTCTACGGCTATTCTTGCGGATTCTTCGAGACTTTTGCCAAGGAAGTACGCTCCACTGAAAGTGCTGGAGAAAATGTCTCCTGTTCCGTGGTATACACCTGGAATCCTAGGCCGTGAGCAGATGGATATCTTGTCAGTCTCTGCGTTGTATGTCGCCACACCTTGCTCTCCCTCTTTCATCTCCACTCCTGTCATCACGATGTTTTTCGCTCCGATTTTGCGTAGACCAGCGATCACATGCTCCACATATTCCATTGTGTGGCCTGTTACGTGGAACTCTTCGCCAAGCATGAACGCACATTCTGTGATGTTTGGAAGAATCACGTCTGCTTTGGCACAGAATTTTTTCATGCTCTCCACAAAATCCTGGTCAAAACCAGCATAAAGTTTTCCGTGGTCTCCCATTACAGGATCGACGATAAGCTTAGCGTCTTCAGTTGTGACCTCATTGAATATGTCGAGGATGTATTGCAACTGTTTTACAGTGACATAGCCTGTGTAGACGGCTCCAAATTTGATGCCTTCTTTTTTCCAATGTTCTTTGATGGCTGGCAGATCTTCTGTCAGATCACGGAATGTGTATCCTTTGAATCCTCCGGTGTGTGTGGAAAGGACTGCAGACGGAAGGACCGCCGTCTCGATTCCCATAGCCGAAAGGATAGGTAGAGCCACCGTCAGAGAACATTGTCCGACGCATGAGATATCTTGTATTGTCAAAATTCGTTTTTGATCCATTCTTTTTATATTATGTGTGTCGTAGCACCGTAGCATCGTAGCGTTGGCACACTACGTTGGGTGGTGTTGTGCCTTTGGCACGGGGTGGGGCTAGTCCTTAACCTTTCTCACAATGACTTCTGCTGATTCCACTTGTCCTGTCATAGGTGGATTCAGTTTTGCAACCGACACTTCCGCTTCTTCCGCTTGTGTGAATGATTGGAGTATTCTGTCGACGATGCTTTCAGCCACAGTCTCAATAAGCACGCGTTGCTTATGCATCTCTTCTCTGACTATGTCGTTGATCTCCGCGTAGTTGATCGTTTTTGTCAGATCGTCGTTTTTAGCAGCGTCTCCCCAATCCGCTTTCACTTCCACATTGACGATATAGTCCGCACCTACAACATTTTCAGTCGGGATCGCTCCGTGGAATGCGTGGATGCGGATGTTGTTGAGTCGGATCAAACGGATTGTTTTCATTTGAAGAAGCTGAAATTGACGTGTCCGTAATTGCGGTGACGGAAGAAATGATCGTCGTCGCTGAAATCAAAATCTTTCGGATGCTCCAAAATGAGCATTCCATCCTCTGCCAACAGACCTAAATCTGCCACCAACTGTGGAATCTCCTTTAATCGTTCATGTGAATATGGAGGGTCGGCAAATATGATGTCGTACTTGCGGCCACATTTCTCGATGAATTTGAAACTGTCACCTTTGATTATTTCCCACGAATCTTTGAGATTCAGTTCGTCTCTTGTCTTTCGAATGAAATTGAAATTGATCTGGTTCATCTCAATGAGAGTCACGTCGGTGCAACCTCTGGAGATGAATTCCAAACTTATGCTTCCTGTCCCACCAAACATGTCAAGCACGGCCAATTCTTCAAAATCCACTTCGTTGTTGAGGATGTTGAACAAACCTTCTTTGGCTATGTCTGTAGTGGGGCGAGCCTTCAGGTTTGCTGGAGGCGACAATCGTCGGCCTTTTAAGAAACCGCTTACTATACGCATATCGGAAGTTGATAGATTGTTAAAAACTGATGTTTGTTCTTTATGCTTGAGAATGCTGATTTCTCCACGATTCCTTTCGGAGTGGCTGAAAACTCAATCTTCGCAATGTATTTCGCGAGATGGTTCACGACGGAGGAGTTTTCGTCAACCTCTCCGCTCACTACACATTTGACATCGTATTGGTCGATGCGGTAGTTGTCCATCAATCCAAGCACAAAGAAAAGGAACTCGTCTGCGGTCTGATATTGGAAGATGTTGGCAAGCTTCAGTTTGCCTCCTTCAATATAGATGACGTCCACAGAAGATGTACGGATGTTAAGATGAAGGTATGAGCCTTTGCATTTTTTGCTGTTGAACATGGCATTGAAAAGCAATGGCATCATCTGGCTGTGAATTGTCGCACTTGGTTTGTTGCGACGGATGATCTCCTCGTGTTTTTGAGGTATAGTGTAGACGACGGAGATCTCGTTTGTAGGCAATGTCTCAGTCAGTACCGTCGCACCGTCTACATTGCCAAAATTCAGCTCGGCAATCTTTTTCGCTTCCACATCTTCCAACATTGGAGTGGGGAAGAGCGTGAATTGTTGAGTCTCATAGACGACGTTGGTCTTGAGATACTCAGCCGCTAACACATTGTTTGACCTGCATTCATCTGCGAAGATGTCGATGCCGTGACGATTGCTGTCTATGATCTTTGTCATATACAGCAACTTGTTGTCGCTTTGATCAGACACAACAAAACAAAGTCCATCCGGCAAGATGCGGATGGACAATATTTTGCTATAACTGTTAGCTGCGTCGAAATTGCGAATTGAATATTCTTTTCTCTGCATCTTATGCTATTACTCCCAGTTTCCTGCGTTGTTGTTTGGAGTCACGATGTCTCCAACCTTCAAGCCAGGGTACTTGTCTGTCTTCTTAGCCTCATCGCAAAGGTTTACAATCTCGCGGTGGTTCAAACCGTTCAAGTAAACTGTGTATGGAGCTCTAGCCTCAAACAAAGGCAATGGAAGACCTGATTTTGTTGACTGAGTGACTGTGTCAAGCTCGAATTTAGCACCACCTGAGTAAGGAATGAATGCAAGTGAATCTGGATTGAATCCAGCAGGGAAAATGCTTGACAATACACTTACGTATGATGTATCACGCTTGAAGTTTGCTTTGAACTCCTCGAAATCTGTAATACCACATGCTGCAGCTGAGTCTGCCAAGTTCTCTGCGATGAAATGAAGAGCCTTCTGCTCTGTCAATCCCTTAGACAACTGCTCGTCTGTGATCTCACCTTGCTTGTAAACCTGAGCCTTCTGACCATTCTTAACGAAATCGATTAGCTCATCAAAACTTCCTGCATAACGTCCGTTCTGATCCTTGTACTCGATCTGTGCCTTACGGATGTCAATCAAGCGAGCGATGATTGGTTTCTGACGGAAATCTCTCTGCTCTTGGAATTCAATAGGAGTGTTGATGCTGTCGTAGCACAACCAAATCAAGAAAAGTGATGCCAAAACAAGCATCGATGTGATTACATACCTCATTTTTATAGTCTATTTTTTGTTTTTACTTTGTTATTGTTTTGCAAAAATAAAAATATTTAGAATTTTGCGTTGCAATTTTGTCTTTTTATTTGCAGTTTATGGATTATAAATCGCTACAATCGCTAATTATTGCCAATATTGGTCATAAACCGACACAACTTCAGTCGATGTGCGCTCAGGCATTGTCGCTCTTTATATGTGCTGGAGAGGATCGGTCTGCCTTTGTTCTCCGTGGATATGCAGGTACGGGAAAGACGACGATTATCAGTTCGCTTATCAAGGCTTTGCGTTCTGTCCACTATAATGTTGTGCTTCTTGCTCCTACAGGTAGGGCTGCAAAGGTGCTGTCTGACTATTCTGGTATGCCTGCCTACACAATCCATAAGTGGATTTATCAGATGGGTACTGGAATGGACAGAATGGAGGTGAATGCGATTGCCACCAACCGTTTCCGTGACACTCTTTTTGTGGTTGACGAGGCTTCCATGATCAGCGATCAAAAGATAGGTGATTCCACGGATCTGCTGTCAGACTTGGTGGAGTATGTTTACGAGGGTATCGGATGCCAGCTTCTTCTGTGTGGCGATACAGCCCAGCTTCCTCCCGTCTTCCTTGATTATTCTCCTGCTCTCGATAATTCCACGCTTGAGCGTCTTGGCTTGACTGTATATGGCGGTGTGTTGACGGAGGTCGTGCGTCAGCAGTCGGATAGCGGTATCCTGGTCAATGCGACCATGCTGCGTGACAAAATCAATGAGGGAATGTGTGATTTTGAATTTCCTGAGTTTGATGTCGACGGTTATAAAGACATCTGTCATGCTGATCCGCAGGAACTTGTGGAGACTATCGCGTCGTGCTATAGCAAATATGGGGAAGACGATACGATTATCATCACTCGTTACAATGCTCGTGCGAAACTTTTCAATCAGGCTGTCCGTGCACGTGTGCTCGACAGAGATGATGAGTTATGCGGTGGTGACGCATTGATGGTTGTCGCCAACAATTATTATTGGTCGAAGACGATTCCTGAGATGAGTTTCATCGCAAATGGAGATACTGCATCTGTGAAGAGAGTCCGCAAAATCACTGAACTATACGGACATAAGTATGCGGATGTGACACTCTATTTCAATGATTATGATGTCGAGTTGGAGGCGACGGTTATGATGGATCTGCTGCACAACGACTCTCCGTCGCTCAGTCAGAAAGAGTGGCAAGACCTTTATTCTGCGGTTGAGGAGGATTACATGGATATCCCTACGCAGACAGAGAGACGTAAGATGATGCGTCAGGATAAGTATTTGAATGCGTTGCAGGTGAAATTCGCGTATGCCATCACGGCGCATAAGGCACAGGGTGGACAGTGGTCGGCAGTCTTCATTGATCCGGGCTTGATTCGTGCGGAGATGCTCGACACCAATTTCTACAGATGGATCTATACATCGTTGACACGATCAACAAAAGAGGTCTATCTGATCAATTGGCGATGTGCGGATTTGGAATGAATTATAAATGCGGAATGAAGAATTATGATTTGCCTATAGTTTTCACATTCTGGGTGCGAAAAATGTGAAATTTCTCACACTTTTCGCACCTAAAGTGTGATTTTTGATTAATTTTGGCTTGTGTAATGATTATAAGGTATGGTTATAACAAGAGAGATTATATCAAAACTTGAAGTTTGGAAGAATGATGCTGATCGTTCTCCTTTAATCGTGCAGGGAGCAAGACAGATTGGAAAATCTTGGACTGTCGCTGAATTTGGTCGCAAATTTTATAAGTATACTGCTATATTCAATTTTGATAAACAAGAGGAGCTGAAAAGCATTTTTGAGAAGACAAAAGATGTAAAACGTATTTTGAACGAATTATCCCTTTATACGGATGTTCCAATAAAGGAGGATGAGACATTAATTTTCTTTGATGAAATTCAAGATTGCAAAGCGGCTCTCAATTCTCTTAAGTATTTCAAAGAAGATGCTCCTGGCTATCATGTTATTGCTGCAGGATCGTTGCTTGGTGTTGCTGTTAATAGAAAAACAAAGAATAGTGATCTATCGGATGATTCTGTCAATACATTCCCTGTTGGCAAAGTCAGTTTCCTGGAGATGTATCCTGTGACTTTTCGTGAGTTTTTACGTATGAGTGATCCTTTGCTTATGCAACAAACAGAGTCTCGTCTTGGTTTATTAGAACCTCTTCCTGAAATATTGTTTAATAAACTTATGGAGCAATACCGCCGTTATCAGGTGTGTGGAGGTCTTCCAAAACCATGTAGCCATATGTTGGATGGAGTAGGAATGGAAAAGATAGAAATAGACTTAGCTGAACTTCGTAAGTCTTATGAATATGATTTCACTAAACATGTGGATGCTAAGGATATTCCTCGTATCAGGGAGATTTGGAGAAGCATTCCGTCTCAACTATCTCGCGAGAATAAGAAATTTATTTTTAGAGTAGTGAGAGAGGGAGCCAGAGCCCGAGAATATGAGTCAGCACTTGATTGGTTGGTCCTTTCTGGTATGGTATATCGTATTTATGTGTGTGAGACCCCTCAGTTGCCACTTAAACATTACGAAGAAACAACAGCATTCAAGATTTATATGCTTGATCAAGCAATTCTTCGTACGATGGCAGAACTGCCACCTGAGGCGGTGATTGCAAAAGGAGACTTGTTGAAAGAATTTAAGGGAGCGATGGCAGAAAATTTTGTCCTTTCCTCTTTGTTGGCTCAAGGATACAACTCTCCTCATTACTGGACGTTGACAGGAAATAAGGCTGAGGTCGATTTTCTTATTCAAGACGGATTAGAGATACGCCCTATAGAAGTGAAAGCAGAAGAGAATATATCAGGACAAAGCCTAAAGGTTTACCAAGATAAGTATGCTCCAGAAATAAGACTTCGTTTTTCTATGAGGAATTTAAATATCAGTGGTAATGTCGTTAATATACCGTTATTCCTTTGTGATTGGCTAAAGGATATATTGTCTTTTGTGAAGCGTGCAATATAAGATGCAAAAAAAGAGGATGTATCATTGATACATCCTCTTTTATGCTGAAAATCAAATTGATTACTGTCTTTTCTCTTTGATTCTTGCCTTCTTACCTGTAAGGTTACGTAGGTAGTAAAGCTTAGCACGACGTACAACACCTAGCTTGTTAACCTGGATGCTGTCGATGAAAGGAGACTCCATAGGGAAGATTCTCTCTACACCTACACCGCTAGAGATCTTACGTACTGTGAATCTCTTCTTGTCCTGGTGTCCGCTGATACGGATAACAACACCTCTAAACTGCTGGATACGCTCCTTGTTTCCCTCTACGATACGGTAAGAAACTGTGATAGTGTCTCCACTCTTGAATGCTGGGATCTCTTTCTTTGTAGCGAAAGCCTCTTCAGCAATCTTAATCAAATCTACTGCCATTTTTTTTATTTGTTTTTTCTTATTTAACTTAACGCAACATTACCGAGGCTCCTTGCCATCATAAGCGGTTACGCAAAAACGTTGCAAAAGTACATCTTTTTTGTTATTCAACAAAGAGTTGAGAAGAAAATTTTCTTATTCTCCTTTATTGATTAATTTGTCAAATAGGATCTCATTGTTTTCGACAATTGTGGAAATAGTGAGCGTTCCCTTGTTTCCCATGTCATTGTAGTGGACGAGATATCTGTTTTCTCCTAGATTTTCAATTTTCTCTACCTCTTGGATGTCTTCACCATCCTGTGCTCCGCTACGGAATTCCCAGATGGCATAGCCTCCTCCTTCGCTGAACTCGTTGTCGTAGTCGTCACGGAGCTTTTGTGCCAGTGTTTTTGTGCAATACTGTGCGATGACGGAATCTGTCGCCTCTTGTCTGCCGAAAATATAGTTTCCGTAGAATGTTTGGATTTTTTCGATGGCTTTCGCATCAATGTCCTCGCTGATTGTTTCTGCCGACGATTCTGTCACCGTCGGTTGAACTTGTTCCTGTGGCTGTTTGTCGCTGCACGAAACAACCATCGTCGCCAAAATAAATAGAATTTTTTTCATGACCATTAATTATCTAAAATAGGTTGTCGTTTATTCTTCCTTCTTCACTTCGATTCTGAACGTTGTGCCTACTCCTTGTGTTGAGTTGAGAACGTAGATCTTTCCGTGATGATATTCTTCCATGATTCGTTTAGCAAGAGAAAGACCAAGTCCCCAGCCACGGCTTTTTGTCGTGAATCCCGGTTCGAAGACGGTTTTGAACTTTGATTTTGGTATTCCTTTGCCGGTATCAGTCACGTCGATAATATATTTAGATCCGCTTTCGCTCACGTTGACGTGGATGCTTCCTGTTCCTTCCATTGCGTCGATGGCGTTCTTGCATAGGTTTTCAATCACCCATTCAAACAGTGGCACGTTCAATTCGGCATTGTATTTCTGGTTGTTCTCGTAGTGACATGTGATGGATACTCTTCTTGATACACGTCCGCGCATGTATGACAATGCATTGTCTATCACATCATTAAGGCAGACGGGAGTGCATTCTGGTTTTGAACCGATCTTCGAGAATCTGTTGGCGATGGTCTGCAGACGGTTGACATCCTTGCTTATCTCTTGAGCCACACTCGCGTCGACATCCATTCCCTTCAACAACTCCACCCATGCCATGAGTGATGATATTGGGGTTCCGAGCTGGTGTGCTGTCTCTTTGGAAAGTCCCACCCACACTCTGTCTTGCTCCGCTTTACGCACGCTCGCCAACACAAGCAACAGAGCGATGAAGAATAGGAAGATCAATCCCCATTGTATGATCGGGAAATACGACAGTTTTTGCAAAAGTAGCGAGTCTCCATAATATAGCTTGTGGTATGTCGTCTCGTCGAGCTTGATGGATATAGGTTCGTTGATCGTCTTAAACGACTCCACTTTGCTCATCAGAAATGCCGAGTCTGGCTCGCCGTTGTATTTGTCTGGAATATCTATGTTTCTGTACTGATATGGCATACCATCCGCGTCGACAATCACCACAGGGATTGTGTTGTTGTCTTGGATGACTCGCAGGCAGAAAGTGAAGTCGAAATTGTCTCCTGCGGTTGCGATCTGGCGTGTGGCGTCAGCCCAGATTTCCATTTTGTCGCGCTCTTCTTTTGCCATGTCTCCTACCAGATTGCTTGAGAACATGATCGACAGTAGGAAGATGATGATTGCGAAAAATGAAAATATATATTTGACGGCGGAATAATTTAGAAACGATTTCTTCATACCTAAATAATGTTTTGTTTTTTGACACCGCTCATTCTATGAATTTGCGGAGTTGGGATAAGGGCTTAGCCCTTTATAATCCTAAAATAATCACCGGTCTTATAATTTCTCTCGATACTTGGTTTCATTCTCGTCTTCAAGAATGTTGAGATAGCTTGTGTAGCGGCTTTCGCTGATGTAGTGCTGCTCCACAGCCTCCCTCACCGCGCATCCTGGCTCGTGCGTATGGGTGCAGTTGCCAAACTTGCATGATTCAGAGTGCTTGAAGATCTCTGGGAAGAAATGTCCCACTTCATATTTGTCGAATCCGATGGTGCCGAATCCTTTCACACCTGGAGTGTCGATGATGAAAGTGTCCTCTTCAAGCTGGTACATTTCAGAGAATGTTGTGGTGTGCATACCTGTGTCGTGTACCGAAGATATCTCACCTGTTCTGGCTGCGAAATCCGGTGAAATGGCATTGATGAGTGAGGATTTGCCCACTCCTGAATTGCCGCTGAACAACGTCGTCTTGCCTTTCAACGCATTTCTCACCTCTTCCACACCTTCTCCGGTGAGAGCTGATGTGATATGGCATTTGTAACCGATGCTTTCGTATAAAGTCACAAGTGCTTTCATATATTCCGTCTCCCCTTCATCATATAGGTCGCATTTGTTGATCACGATCACGGCTGGCACTGAATAAGCCTCGCAAGTCGCAAGAAAACGATCTATGAAGACGGTGGATGTCTCTGGATGGGCGATAGTCACAGTCAGCATCGCCTGGTCTACGTTTGCGGCTATGATATGAAGCTGCTTCGACAGATTCGACGGTTTGCGTACGATGTAGTTTTTTCTGTCGCAGATGTTGCTGATCAAGCCTTCTGAGTTGGGAAGCTCCTTGAATTCCACGAAGTCGCCCACAGCAACTGGGTTTGTGCTCTTGATTCCCTTGATGCGGAAATTGCCTTTTATCTTGCACTCCCAAAAGTCGCCGCTCTCTGTACGTACAATATAGCTGCTGCCTGTATTTCTGAAAACTACACCTTTCATCCAAATAAATAAAAATGGCGGCGACAATGCCACCGCCAAATTAGGTTTAATAACTGAGTATCAATGCCTTTGTCTGTCGGCAATTACACAGTCATGATTTCTTTTTCCTTTGCTGAGAACATAGCCTCGACATCCTTGATATACTTGTCGTGGATCTTCTGAACTTCAGCCTCTGCATCTTTCTCTACGTCTTCAGCCAAACCGTTCTTGATCTCTTTCTTAAGACCTTCGATTGCGTCACGACGAGCGTTTCTGATGCTGATCTTTGCGTCTTCAGCCTCAGCCTTAGCCTGCTTTACAAGAGTCTTACGACGCTCCTCTGTTAGCGGTGGAATGCACAAACGGATCATCTCACCGTTGTTTTCTGGTGTGATACCAACCTCTGAAGCCAAGATCGCTTTTTCAATCAACGGAATCATCTTCTTATCCCAAGGCTTGATAGCGATAGTGCGGGCGTCTGGTGTTGTGATAGATGCCACAGCTGAAAGCGGAGACATCGCACCATAGTTGTCTACACGGATTGGATCCAAGATTCGTACGTTTGCCTTGCCGGCACGGATGTGGGCGAAAGAATCGTCAAGATGAAGAAGTGCTCCGTCCATCTTGTCCTCTGCCATTTTATAAAAAGACTTTACGTCTGCCATTGTAAAAAACGTTTTTTATTTCCTAAATTTTAACTCTTTTCCATAGACACACATGTCCGTGTGTCTCTACGTGTGGCAAAGATACGATTTTTTTGCATATTGCAATATTATGCAGGGGAAATATTGATGATTGTGGAATGAACCATTAAATTTGTAATTCAGCATTTCGCATTTAGAATTTATAATTTCTATGAGAATATTCATCGCTATTCGTTTCTCTGAGGATTTCAAGTCTGCTCTTGTTGACGCTCAACATGAGTTGAAGGCTCGTGGAGTGACGGGAAATTATTGCCCATACGGAAATCTCCATCTTACGTTGGCTTTTATCGGCGAGACGTTTGATCTGCCAAACATCCGTAAGGCGGCGAGTGAAGTCTCATTTTCTCCATTCCAAATCACTCTCGGCTCTTTAGGCAAATTCCAGACAAAGAATGGTTCTGTGATATGGGCTGGCATCAAAGATGGCTCATCAGTCTCCGACCTTGCGTCTCAGCTGCGTGAAAGGTTGGTCGCAAATGGTGTCAGATTCAAAACGACGGAATTCTATCCGCATATATCATTGATCCGTAAACCTTCTATGGTGGTGACGGATATCGATGTTGCCCCTGTCTCTATGTGTGTGGAACGTATATATGTGATGAAATCGGAACGAATAAATGGTGAATTGATATATTCTGAAATTTAATTCAATTCATAATTCATAATGCATAATTCGTAATTGTGGGGAAATACATCTGTGGAATTGAATTTTTGTCGCTCGCACTTACGTGCTCGCGAAAAATGAAGGGACAAGGGCGTTCCGCCCTTTGCAATCCTCATTTTTATTCCAACTTGAATATGAGACCTACTGCGAAATAAAATAACGTAGAGACGTCGTGCACGGCGTCTCTACAAAGAACTGTGTTGTTATCTCAATCTTGATGCTCCAGATTTTCCGTCCACTTTCTGTTTCATCGGTGAACCGAATTTGGCTTTCTCTGCATCTTGTTTTGCTACGACCTCCATATATTCGGCTGTCGTGAATGGAGCAGGTGTTTGCGCAAACTCAGGCACGTTGTAGCTCTTTAGCAAATCGGCATCGTGACGTGGGTTGAGACGAGGCATACGGAAAGGTTTTGTGGCATTGCCGTTTTCATCAATGTGAGTGATGTAGTTGCGTGCGTAGCTTCCGTCTTCACGTTTGGATGCTATGAGTAGCCAGCGACTGTTGGTCGACCAGCTGTGGTAGCTGTCGCAACGTGGTGAGTTGACGTTCTTCAGTGGCAAAAACTCAGATGCCGCCAAATTGATGAGACATACGTCTGCACTATGCTCCGTCGGCACTTGCATTCCATATTCAGCGCGTGTGATCGCTAAAAATTTGCCGTCTGGAGAAATTTTTGGAATTGTGGCGCTGCTGTCAAGTTTTGTGGCTGAATACACAGTGTCGATCTTGCCCCAACTGCGTGTGTTCGCATCGAATGCGATTCTCAAAATATCATATTTCACACTGTCGAATGGCAGTTTGTTCTTATCATCGTCGGTGCAAACAAAGTAAAGATGCTTTCCGTCTGGAGCCCATTCAGGGAATGACTCAAATCTGTCGTCTGTACGGATGATGTTTGTCACCTCGTTTTTCTCTATGTCATAAAGCACCAAATCGCCATGAAGATTAAATGTCTCGATCTTGTTTGTGACAGATGAGTGGAACGACTGCTTGAAGTTGTCCATAGAGAAAGCGATCAACGGAAGAGTAGGGTGCCATGACGTGATTGATGTCGAGAATGGCATGTCTCCGGTCTTAGTGTCAATCTTGCGTACTGTGCCATTGTATGAAAGGATCATACCACCTTTCTCTCCACGGTAGTAGAAACTTCTGTTTTGTGAGTTGTGACGCTGCACAAAATGACAGTTCACACATCTTTGTGTACGGTAGCCTGGCTGTGAGTGTGTGTAGTGATCTGAAGCGATTATGCTCTCTTCGCCTGTCGACAGATTATATTGGTTGACAGACATTTCACCACTTGCCTGATAGCTAGGCTCAATCATACGGTATGTGACGTATTCATCTATGGAGTCTTTGCTCACAGTCATTGTGAACGGAGAGTATAGAGTGTATCCGTTGTTTGTCTTTTCGTAGACTTCGAAAGTGATGTCATTGCCTGCGTTCTCCGACAATAAAACTTTCCATTTGTCTATAGGAAAACATACGTTGCCGTTATCGGAAGCCACGGAAAATTCCGTCTTGCCTCCTGACACTTTCACTATGAAATTTTTATTCGCGTCGACGCAGAAATTCATAGGAAGGATATTGCAAGGAATGGTCGTGCCTATGTAGCAGTCGGGCTGGATAGGAGCAGCGTCCGAACTCTTTGTGTAGGATTTCGGAGCGTCTACGGAGCAGGCAGACATCAACGTCGCCAGCAAAAATATGATTATATTGGTCTTTTTCATTTCTTTAAGTCTCCTCCTTTATAATTCTTTGTATCGACGTTTTTATAAAAGTAGTAGTATAGATACGAACCTTGGTGTCCGCTCAATTTCTCTTTTCCGTTCTTTCCTGCTTTCTTGCATTCTTTGACGAATTTCTGTGCGTCCATGGCAAGTTTTCTGTCGACAGTGATGCTTTGCACAGGCTTTGTGTTGCCCATTATCGCACAAAGACAAGCTGCCTCCTGAATACATTTTGGCGGAACATGTCCTTTATATATTTGTGCTGCGACAGGAATGTCTCTTGCAAATGCTTCAAGATCTTTTGCGTAGAGTTCGGCAAGAATTCTCGCCTCCGCTATCTTAGGGTTTGAAATGTTGGCTCTTTCGGCGATGAAATCTGCGGCTGAATAGGCGTGGAACCAATCGTCTTTTGGCTCAAAATATGAATCAAAGTTTTTGTATGCCTCTCTGTCTTTCAACAATTGCTGTTTGTCGTTAGCATATTTCCTCCACTCTTTCGCATAGTCTGAGTAGACGCTGCTCGTCTCCAGAATTTTTAGATATCTCTCTGTAAGTTCTGGCTCTTCCATCATGACCGCACAACGCATCATACGTTTCAATCGACGGAAGTTCTCACCTGTCAACTGGTAATATTCCATTGCGTGGAATAGAGACATGCAGTAGTTTCCTGTAGCGAATGCGAAATCTTCGTAATGGATCATGTGAGGCATACAGAAGTTTCCTGTGTTGTAGGATTCCCAATCAACAGGAAAATTGAACATCTGGTCGACTTTTTCTCCATTCGCAATCAACGCTTCCAGATAGTATGCGTAAATGTCGAATGTCGGATGAGTGGTGTTTCTCGCTTCAGTGACCATCTCACTCCATTTCTCATCATTCTCCAAACGTTGCAGACGGAGAATTTTATGGAAACTTTCGTCGTTGTAGCAACAAAGTTTTGCGACGACGATAACCAAACCAAACGCTATCGCTGGAATCGCAAGTTTTTTTGCCGACAATTCCGTCTCCTCTCCACATTTGTTTGCAACAAACGGATAAACGACAAGCAATGCCATCGCTATGAGTGAGTAGGCGAAGAATGTGCTTGAATGCGATACATATAATGGTGCGAATAAGGCTAGGGAATAAACTTCGTAGTTGAGCAAATTTGCGGTCAGATAATTGAATCCAAACCATGATGCCAAACCGATTCCTGCAAGCATCATAGCTTTCTTGTTGTCTTTTTTTATGTTGGCTGCCGCTCCAATAAGCATTGATAATGGAGAGAACACGCCGATAGCGAAGTAGGAAAACTCAGCCACAACCATTGATAGATACAGAGATATTTTGTTTTCCACCTGCATCCACCATGACAGAAGCACTGCGATGAGGCTTCCTAACAGTAGCGACATCACAATTGATCCGTCTACTTTATCAAACAGCAAATATTCAAGATTGCAGACTGCCACAAGCAAAGCTAGAGGAGGAATCGCAGCAAACACGATCTTTTTCGCATTTGTCTGTTTTGCGAATGCTCTCAGAAGTATTGCGAAAATCGAAGTCAGTGTCGCTGACACAGCAAAAGCTCCGAATACTGGAGATATGAAAAACTGTGTTATGAATCGTGAAACGAGACTCAAACATCCTGCACCGTATGATAAGATGATGGTGCGGAACGGATCAGAATCAAGGTATAGCGAATAGTCGTGCAGTGCGTAAAGAAAGTCTTGTTCGCACGCTATGGAAAGCACGAATGTGACAATGAAGAACAATGCCACTGATGCGTATTCCAAATTTTTTAGTTTGAATGTAAGGGCTTCTTTCATAGTTTCCCGTCTTTTAGAGTTTCATATAAACCTTCGCAAGCGTCTTCAAGAAGGTCGAGCACAAGTTCAAACCCGTCTGCACCGCCATAATAAGGGTCTGGCACATAGTCGTTGGTGAAACTTCTGCAGAATTCAGTCATTTTGTGGATCTTTTTCGTGTGCTCAATAGTTGCCGCACGGTCGTGAAGATCGTCGATATTGGTGTTGTCCATTCCGATCACCAAGTCGAAATTGTCGAAATCGGCTCTTTTCACAGGTCGGCTTATGGAGGTCACGTTGTAGCCTCTGCGCGACGCGAATGAGATCATACGTGGGTCGGCATGCTCACCTTGGTGGTAGCTCAGAATGCCGGCAGAGTCGATATTGAAATCGGCTGAGGCTCCTTTCTCGTCTACAATCTTCTTCATCACAGCTTCTGCTGCGGCTGAACGGCAGATATTGCCCAAGCAAACGAATAATATGTTGTGTTTTGCCATATTCTTTTTGTTATCCTACAGAATCATTTTTTGTCGACTCTCCTTGTTGAGTCTTATGATTGTTATGGTTGCGGTTGTTGTTGAATCGGCGACGGTGGTTGTTATACCTTCTTGGTCTTTGGCTTTCATCGTTGCCGTTTGCATTTTGCATATTTGTGTCATTGCCGTTGTCATTTGACTTTAGCCTTTTGTCATTAGACCTATTGTCTCCGATGCCATTTGACTTTAGCCTTTTGTCATTAGACCTATTGTCTCCGATGTCATTTGACTTTCGACTTTTGTCATTTGACTTTAGCCTTTTGTCATTAGCCATTTGTCTTTGACTGTTTGGTCTTCTTCTTCCACCTCTGCCTTTCAACTGAGGATTGTAGGCAGGACCTTCACCAAGACCTTCTGGCATTGGCATCTTGTCGATCTCTTTTTCCAAAAACTGCTCAATCATGCCAAACCTGTCCTGATCCTTCTCCGACACGAAAGTGATACCCACACCCTGACGGTTGGCTCGTGCGGTACGTCCGATACGATGGATATAGTCTTCAGCGTCGTGTGGCACATCATAGTTGATCACCATATCTATGCCTTCGATGTCGATACCACGAGAAAGGATGTCTGTCGCCACGATGACATTGATTTTTCCGCTCTTATAGTCGAGCATCACTTCGTCGCGGAATGCCTGATCCAAATCGGAATGCATGGCTCCGACTTTGATTTTCATGCGAAGAAGAGCGTTGTATACATCTTTGACATTCTGTTTCGACGATGCGAATATGATAGTTTTGTCGACGCTGTTGTTTGCCAACAGTTTCTGCACCAACATACGTTTCTGAGTCTCATAGCAGATGTATGCCTGCTGAGTGATTCCTTCAGCTGGCTTGGAAATTGCCACATTCACGAATTCTGGCTCGTGAAGAATAGTCTCTGCCAATTTTTTGATTTTGGCTGGCATTGTCGCAGAAAACATCACTGTCTGACGTTTGATCGGCAACGTCTTCACGATTGAGATGATATCATCGTAGAAACCCATGTCGAGCATACGGTCAGCCTCGTCCAAGATGAAATGTTCAACACCTGAGAAATCTGCATTCTCCATCTTGATGTGGGAGATCAGACGGCCAGGAGTGGCGATCACGATGTCCGTACCGTTTTTCATCGCTTGTTTCTGAGTCTCGTATGCAGATGCGTCATTGCCACCGTAGACGGCAACGGAAGAGATCGGTACGAAATAAGAGATTCCTTCCAATTGTTGGTCGATCTGTTGTGCAAGCTCACGTGTGGGAGCCATGATTATAGCGCGTACTTTGTCGTGAGACGGTTTTCTAAGCAATTGGTTGATAAGAGGAAGCAAGTATGCTGCGGTCTTTCCTGTGCCAGTCTGTGCACATGCTATCAAATCTTTGCCTTCCATCACCACAGGCATAGCCTTTTCCTGCACAGGAGTCATCTCCTGAAAATTCATGGCGTCGATACCGTCAATCAACGACGGCTCAAAATCTAATTCGTCGAATCTCATTTTTTGTTTTTCTTTTGATCCTCCTCTTCTTGTAGTTCACACGTGTCGCCAGGATAATGAGATATGCATTCGTATCCTGGAAACGCTTCTTTTATATAGTTTGGCACTTCTATGCAGTTGCCGTGGCGGATTAGTCCCTCAACCAGTTTTTCTGCTTTTTTGCCAAAAGTGTCGATATAGTAGCTCTTGTCCACCAACGCAAGTCCGTCTTTGAACGGATATGCATGGTTGAATTTTGGAGATATTGACTCTTTGAAATTATTGTCAAGGAATCCTACCTTGCCATCTTTTGCGATTCGGGCGAATCCACAGCTGTAAGGATTGATGTAGTCGTATTTAGGCTCAACAATCTCCTTGCCTAGTTTGTTGATCATTCCCCATTTGCCATCTCTCTTGACGATAGCCAAACAATTGTAGAACACATCAATATATTCGTATATAGGCTCTACATATACAGTCTGACTGTCTGGCATAAGAAGTCCCTGTTTGTTGTTTTTCTCAAAATGGATCAATTTCGTCTCGTCTCCGATTATTGTTGAAGTCTCATAATAAACAGTGTTTTCTTCTCTGACACCATCTTTCGAAACAATGACAGAGTTTCTTTTGCTTTTGTCAGCATAAATGGAATCGTATGTACACTCCACAATAGGATATCCGGTAGTGCCGTATATTCCGAATTTGCCGTTTTTCTTTACCAACAAAGCTTCAGTACTGTTTTCGAAGCGGGAGATATGGTCGAATTTACAAGGAAGTACTGACTGACCAAGCTCATCCACAATTCCATAGAACGCTCCCACTTTTACAAGGGCGAGATGGCCGAAGAAATAAGTCATGTCGTCGAAGCGGGCGGAAATGATAGTCTTGCCGAGATCATTCACCAATCCCTTTTTGCCATTCTGCATGAAGATGACGTATCCAGGGCGGAATTTCAACAATGTGTCATACACACAGTCGATCACATGCTTTCCGCTTTTGTTGATGAATCCACATTTGCCTCCAAGTCTGGCGAAAGCCAAGTCTTTCATTATAGGACCGTCTTTGATCACCGACTCGTCAAATGTCTCGTTGAACGACGTCTCCATGCCGAACAATCCGATTGTGTCGTAACGGCAATTGACGATTGTCTTTCCCAAACTGTTGATCAACCCCCATTTGCCATCTCTCTTTACTCGGGAATATCCCTCTTCGTAGTAGTATAATTCCTCGTATTCGTGAGGGATAAGCTCCTCGTTGTTGCAGTTCATCAATCCCCATTTGTCGTTATGACGCAGACGGACGGTACCGTCGGGATAGTGCTGCAGATATTCATAGTTGTAAGGGAAGACGTCGGTGCCGTTCTTGTATAGGAAGTTCCACTTGCCTTTGTTCAGCACACGCTGATAATCATCGATCAAAGTGTCTGTGTAGACGTAGTTTTTAGGACGCATTCCGTTGCGTTGTTTCTCGTTGGTGTTCAACGCATAGTTGACTTTTGTAGTCAGAGTCACCGTCTGCACTTCACCCTTGATCTTGATTGGCTCGAAATCAGGCATTGTCTCGAAAAGGCTTCTCACCTCTCTCAAAAGTTGAGGGTTACATTTGCAGGATGGCTTGATGTCTGATATATGTCCATCCTTGTTGACGGTGAATGTGACTTTCACGTCGCCGCCCTTTAATGCGTTAGGTCCGACCAATTCGGATGGATATTGTTTTGCGGCTGCGATATATTTTTTGAATTCAGGGTCGTCCACACCCGTGAATCCTTTAGCAGCAGAGCTGAATGATATTGCACTCAGTAGAGCTCCTGTTATTATATTTCTCAGTCTAATTTTCATCATTGTTTGAATTTGAATCCGTTTGTGTGTTTCTCCAAATACTCTCCGTTCTTACCGGCATATATGAAATAGCCCTCCACATTGGGCAGTGAATTGATAAGTGACATTGCAGAGTCGACACCGATCACCATGCAGGCTGTTGCCAAAGCGTCGGCAGTCATACAGTCGTCGGCAAGGATCGAACTGCTCAACAGCGTGTGGTTGACAGGTTTGCCAGAACATGGGTCGATTGTGTGCGCGTATTTTGTTCCGTTTTTATAATAGTATTGCAGATAGTTTCCGCTTGTCGCCAACGCTTTTCCGTCGAGCTGCACTATGCGTTGTATTTCGAAAGTCTGCATTGTGCTGTCTTCGATTGGTTTGTTGATGCCGATGCTCCACACTTTTCCTTTGGCATTCACTCCGCTGCACACGACTTCACCTCCGACTTCCACCATGAAATCATAGATTCCGTTTTTGCGTAACACTTGTGCCACCACGTCGGAACCGAATCCTTTTGCTATCGCCGACGCATCCAGTTTGATATTCGGATTCTCTTTCTTTATATATCCGGCTGGAGAGAGACTCACTTTCTTCCATCCCACGTAGTTTCTCAACTCAGCCAACACACTGTCTGGGGTGGAGCGGTCGGGGTCGAATCCGAATCCGTAGGCATTCACAAGAGGAGCGACGGTGATGTCGAAAGCTCCGTTGGTGATAGAGGAAATATCACAAGCTTTGTTGTAGACTTTGATGAAAAGAGAGTCTTTCTCTTCCAAAAGCACAGAGTCGGGAGACTGGTTGATGCGTGTGATCGTTGATTGCTTGTTGAATGTGGATAGGGCAGTGTCGACGGCGGCAAGAGCGGCCAGGTATTCCGTCTTCACATCTTTTCCATTCGATGCATATTTTATTTTATAGAAAGTGCCGAACACTCTTCCTTCATCAGAGACATATCCATCATCAGAGACGTGTTTAGCTGACGGTTGTGTCGTTGACACGCATGCCGACAACAATGTTATGATAGAAAAAAATATGCAGTAGCGGGACAACGCTTTCATTATATACAGAAAATATACAAATTAATGATACACAAATGCAAAAATAAACAACTTTTTTTATTTCACAAAAACATGGGGGATTTATAGATGGTTGGAGGGTTGAGGGTTGATGGTTGAGGGTTGGATGGTTGAGGGTTGGATGGTTGAGGGAATATTTCGAGCCTTCGGTGCATATAAGAATGAAAATGTATTATATTTGCAAATGCAAACATCTTTGTGCTTGTTCTAATTTATGTGAATTATATGTTTGGGCGATTGCTTTTTTTCTCAGATATTTATGCTCTTTTGTGGCGACTGTTTCTTGTGATGCTTCCATTGTCATCACAAGCATCTTTGGAGTCATTCGTGATCATAAATGTCGAAAGTTATAAGTTTGATAAAGATTCTGGTTTATTGCTTACTGCGGAAAGAAACGATTCTCTTTTCAAAATCATCGCTTATGATGAAGTGTTGAATACTTTGAACTTTAGGCCGAAGGGTGGTTCGATATGCGATATTGATTTGGAACTTTTGTTCGGACCGGGATACAGCAAATTAAACAGATGGACATCAGGAATAATGGTTTCTGGCTTTAATGGCGTGGATATAAATAAGAAATGTCATTGGTCTGTTTACAACGCAAAAAATATAATCCAATTGCAGGAAAACACTAATATTTATATCGTTGATGGCCTGTTTGTACGAAACATTAAGAAAAATGGAACATCCCAAATCCCTTATCATCTGTTTGATTATTATTATAAATATAAGACGGTGGATGATTATAGTGTCGTCGATATAAGTTTTACTCCCAACAATTTCACATGTCGATATGTCCAGCAGAAAACGAAAGACGCTGGGGATGGTTATCTGTATGTGAATCATTTGGCACAAGAAGAACTGGAGAAAAGGAAACTCGTGTGTGATAGTGTGGCATATATCGTCGATGGAATGATTGTGAATGATTCCATTTCTGTATGTAAGTTGGTGACACTAAGGAAAAAATGGATATCTTCTGTGTCTATAGATTTCAAGGATGACATTATGCGAGTTGATCTGTCTCTTAAGCGTAAAGCAAAATGAAATTAGTTGTTGTATTTCTTCTTTTGATCAATGCAGTGTATTCATTTTCTCAAGAGAAAGTGAATATAAAGGGAGTATATGAGATTAAAACAGACAAGGAATCTTATGAATTAAGTAAATCTGATACGATTCGTTTTGAACGGATGTCTTTGCGAGACGCAGTCAGGGACAAAGAGGGAATAAATAAACAGGCAACGGTAGCCAATCGTCTTCGACGTTTGCCAACCTATAAGGAAAGGTATGAAACTCTATTTAGAATGTCGAAATTTATATAATCAAAGAAAAGAACGATGAGAAAATATATATATTTATTGTTTATGTTTTTGTTTTTCTTTACGGAGACTATTGGACAAAGATATGTGGATTATTGTGCAGAGAAAGTAAAGGAAACCATACAATTTGAAATGAGTCAGAATTATAAAAAAGAAGATGTAAATATTATTTCTATATCAGATGTGTATGCTGATAAAGATGGTGATTGTAAAGAAAGTTTTTGTACTCATTTCCAATTTTATTATGTGCGAGTTTCTACATCTGATAGTTTGGTGTCTGACTATATAATAGCTATCAATTCGGCAAAAACAATTTATCGAATCAGTGGATTTTTGATGAATGACATAATGTGTTTATG
Source organism: Paludibacteraceae bacterium (assembly GCA_016283095.1). Lineage (GTDB taxonomy): Bacteria > Bacteroidota > Bacteroidia > Bacteroidales > Paludibacteraceae > UBA1723. The sequence continues at coordinate 30,291 of JAEEMG010000098.1, forward strand.
TACTGATATTCAAAAAGAGGTTTTTTATTACTGTAACAAAAAAATAAGACTGGCAAAAGAGCTAAAAAAATTGCATCTTGATATTGTAGTAGATGACGTTTGGCAGTCATTCAGTCTATATGATTTGTATGAAGGAAGTAGAAAATGCTCTTTTGATTATCAAAAATATCCATTACTCAAACCATCGTCAGAAAGAGCCATAGGTTATGTTGTTGGAAAATGTTGTTACCCATATATGCGAGTGCATAAGCATGGGCGGAAAAAAAGGAGAAAATGATCATGTCTGTTGAAGTAGGTTTATGATCTTAATAATTTGAAATTTTAATATGTTGCGATTTTGTTTGTTTTTGATTGTTTGTTTGCAATGTCTGATTTTGTCATCATGCAAAAATGGACATTGTCAATTCTATATATGTAGAATAATATGAGGATTCTCAATGGCGACGCCGTTGTAATCCATGATGTATCAATTTTTAAGTCTTTCCCCTAGAAGAAAAAGAGAAACAAATGATTGATTAAAAATCATCGTTATTATATTTCCTTTTGGATATTAATAGAAATGTCATGAACATGAAAAAGTGTATTTTGTTGATATCGCTATTGTGCGCATTAATGTCTATTTCCGCAAGTGATAATTTGCTAGTACGTTTGTGTGGCAATGAAAATTTAGCAAGAGCAGACAATTGGTATCGTCTATGTTCTTATGCTAAAGTGGAAGAAGATGACAATAATATTGTTGTCAAGGCATTTGATAAAGAAATATCTGGAGACAGTTTGTTCTTAGTCGAATTATATTCTACAGGACCTCATAAATCTCCACTTATCTCTTTTTGGGCTTTCCGAATAGAATCTGATAGTATCCTTGTTATAGGGTCAGATAGCAGTAGTTTAGGGAAAATCCAATTTGAAGACATGTCGTGTGATTATAAGTTATATGATATAATAAAGCAAAGAGATTTTGAATTGTTGGAGAAATGGAATAGGAAAATTTGGGAAACGGATACAGAAACTCCAAGTTCAAAATATTTTGTTACAATGTTTTATAAATCTGGTCATTCTGTATGTTTAAGAAAATGGGAATTTTTTATAGGTTCTTTAAGACGAAGGTTGATGAGAGATTATTTGTTGGACAGAAAAAATAAAGGTTTGGATTACTATTATCCTTATTTTGACGATTTGATGAAGGATGACTAAAAAATCTAGTTGGATGAGTTCAGAATGTGAGAATTTTCAAGGAAGACGTTGTTGTACACTCTTCCTTCTGGGATCCATAAGCACGATCTGGAAAGAAAAGGACGCTGATGGTAATTTATGTTCTGGATTACAATACCCATTTGTGTTCCAAAAAGCAATATGACATTTATTTGGTGTTTGCTCCTTCTGAGAAATTTTATTTAGATCCCGACGGTAGACATCAAGTAGAAAACCGAGGAAAAGATGGGTTTATAAAGGAGTACTGATTGATCAGCTAAATGGTGCAGATGAGGACGGCAAAAAAGCTATTCAAATAGATAAGTTTTTACAAGGTAGGTCTAGAGAAGCGTGGATTAAATGAGATACAGAGTAATGGGGATGGATAAAAAAGCAAGATAAACAAAATGAAAATTAAGTTTTTTTGTAAAATTGTATTATTATGTTTTTGCTTCTTTTCATGTGAAAAGCAAAAAACGATGGAGATTTATTCTACTGAAGATGTAAAATGTTTAAAGGAAATATTAGACACTACATTATCTGATGATGTTTATTGTGTATTGTTACATGCAGCGAATCAGAATGATGTGTCTATAGTTGATGAATCAATAGTTATGTCAAGCAAAAATAATGCTTTAGCATGTTATTATATGTATGACAGAATTATAAGTGCTTTTGATAAAATGCATGTGCCGATTGATTCTATTTCTAACAGTATAGCATTAATGTATTTAAGACGAAGTGCCGATTTAGGAGATGAACATTCTAATAGAATATTAGCTATAAGATATCAAAATGGATATGGAATAAAAAAAGATACGTGTCTTTTTAGATATTATATTAGCAGATCAGATTCGTTAAGAGAGTTGCATAGAAAGGAATTTGAAATCTATCGTAAGAACGAGAAATAAATTGATTCTGATTGTATCTTATATTTCAGTTTGAATTTTTTTCTCTTTCTAATGTTTGGTTAAGATTCTGAAAGTTAATGCTGTAATTCATAAAGATGTGAAATTGCAAAGGGCGGAACACCGTTGTCCCCACATCATTCTGCGAGTGCGTAAGATCGAACGGAAAATGAAGAGATCGAGATTTTATATAGTGTAAATCTTGTATGTGATAGCCCTTGCGAAAAAGAATGATATAAAAGAACGTTTTTAGATTTAATGGAATAACTTATAAATATGGCAATTTTATCGTTGATTAAAAGGTTAAAGTGTTTGTTCTTACTTGTTTTGACTGAAGTCGCTTATTGTCATAATAATATTTGTGATTTTGAGGTGATCGTATATGAGTCAAAACCATGTGGAAATGTTTTAAATACAATGGTTTGTATTTATCCTGATGATTGTTGGTATGTAGAAAAAACAGGCACTATGTATCCGACGTATGGGACATATAAAATCGTAAATGATTCATTATACATTTGTTCTAAGAATAGTGTAGGTGGTGATACTATGTATCTGTATCAGATTCCTCGTGCATATAAATTAGAAGATAATATGTTGATTTATAATTATGCAGATTCTGACGAAGTTAATAAGTATTTGAAAAGTGACTGTTTTATAGAGCAAAGGTATTTATGTGATACTCTTTATCAAGTATATCCTGCGGTTAAGAAAAACAAGAAGAGAAAAGAGAGACGTTTCTTTTGGTATGATTGCGTAAGGCATTGATGTTATTTTTTTCAGGATGCTTTGTTGCTCTAATATATCTAGATTCCAAAGGTCGAATCCCTTGCCCCCTCACCCCTTCGAGCGAGCCGTAAGGACGAGCGAGAAAAGAAAGAATTGAAGTGATGTAAATTATTTAAAATCATTAATTTTACACCGTCGTTTGGGGTGGATATAAAGATAAAAGGTCGGTGGCTGAAACGTTCAATGGCGTTTATGCAAAATAAATTATAGTTTATGAAAATCAGAATATTATCATTAATTATACTTTTTGTGTCGATGTTTATGTTTGTTGTTGACATCAAAGGAATCGAGAATGGAATATATTGTGATAAAAAAAACATGTATATCTTGTGGTTTGTGATGATGAATTTGTATATGTTATGTATTTTAAATGCCAAGACTTAAGTCCATTGCATCATATTGCAAGAGGAAATATAAATGTAGATTCTTGCTATTTGGCGTGTTATCAACATAAAGAGTGTAATTTAAACAATATGTCACCATTGTATGCTTTATCACCTTTTTGTGAAGCTGTCTTGCGTGACAAAAAAATAAAATATAAAGATAGAAAAGGTGTGATAAAAAAAATAGAAGTGGTTTATAAGCGAGGCATAAGCAATGAATTAATAAGATTAAAAAAATTGATCAAGTCCAAAATCCGAGCGTGAAGTTTTGGATACAGTCTATTATCATTCTAAAATGAATTGTGTGGTGCCATAATTTTGTTTATATAATATGGATGTCATGAGGATTTTCAAGTGATTCTCTCTTGAAAATCTATATTCCTCAAGTGTGTAGGAGCGAGCGGAACATCTTAAACAGGCTACGGTAGACAAACGTCTTCGACGTTTGCCAACCATAGCCTGTTCTGATAACCGTTACCACGGTAGGCGTTGAATAAGAAAAGATGATTATCTTTGCAGACATAAAAAGCGATCTTTAAAAACTCTGATTAGGACGGAAGTTGGAATCAAGAGAAGAGGAATTGCAAAGGGCGGAACGCCCTTGCCCCCTCACCCCTTCGAGCGAGCCGTAAGGCGAGCGAGAAGAAATCCTTCCTATGTGATGAGGAGATCCACCTGGTGACGAGAATTTAGAATTTATTAGAAGTGTATGTCGTCCCACTGAGCAAGATTTGGGAGATGCATCATTAATACCTTTTCTTGATCCCGTATTTGAAAAGCTTCAGGAATGGACAGCTGAAGGTCTTCAATATTTGGGTATTGGAGAAGAAAATTCATACAAGTTAGCTGCTGGTGCATTCTTAATTGTTTCATTAAAAGGTGGAGGTAAGAGTAAAACTTCAACTAATAGGGTGAAGAAAGGTTCTCAACATGGAAATTCATTATCTAGTACTAGACCAACATAGGGGTATAAATTGTATGAGAATGAAACTAATAGATTTCTTAAAAATGGTATAACATCAAGAAAAATATCAGAAACTCGTTATACCAAAAAAAATATGAAAGATAAACATATGAAGCATTTTTGACCTTTACCTAATCGTAAGGCAGCTTACGACTGGGGGGATCACCAAAATTGTATTGACCGAGGTGCTTGGAATAAAAATATGCATTAATTTTTAATTCTTTAAGTTTAATATAAATGGAAGATAATATTTTAGGTTGTTTTATGTCAACGTGTCATGATTATGACGAGACAGAAGAAGAGAATTTAAGGAAAGATAAAATAGGCGAGGTGTTTCGATTTTTAATTTGGGGAGAAGATGGTAAAGGAGGCGTTTCTCAGAAATTGAAAACAATACCATATGAACCGTATGGTAATGATTTGATTTTAATTTTGCTACAATTTAATGTACTTCCAAATGATTATTTACGTAGTGCTTTAAAGGAGATAGAACCTTATAGAAAAAAAGAAAAGTCTATAGGTATTAATATAATAATTGAAGAGGAATTTTTTGTTTTATCAAAAAACGATCAGCTTTCTTATATAAAAGATGTTATTTTATATAAATTGACATTGCTAAAAGATGTTGTTAAAAGAAGAAAATTAGATACAAAAGTTGATTTGCTAATAAATACTGTTACTAAAGTTCTTGTGTGGTAGTCTTTTGACAATACGGAAATTCAGATGAAACCTCTCGTATCTTCGTCGCTCTGTCAAATCTACGACTATGAGATTTGAGCCAAAGAATAAGAATGGCGAGAATGTAAGCGATGACAATGATGTCACAACCAATATTGTTGAGAACACATATGGCAATTTTGGTAATCTGACAGAATACAAATATACAGACGGCATCACTAATGCAAGCTATACGACAACAATTCAGTATAAGGTTTATGATGAGGAGACGGGAGTGTTCGGATTGCAATGCCAAGGAACTAGATAACGAGACTGGTTTGTACTACTATGGAGCAAGATATCTGGATCCTACTGGGGCAATTTGGCTATCTGTAGACCCTCTATTTGAGAAGTATGCTGGAATGAGTCCGTACAATTATTGTATGGGAAATCCGGTAAAATTGGTGGATCCGGATGGAAGAAAAGTATTATTCCCGAATGGTATGAACATGACAGATCGCCAAACTGCAATCGAAATGATCTTTGCTTATTATCATGATAATCCCAATATGACAACAATAGTGACGCACGGAGACAAGTTTTCTATGCAATTCAATGGATTGAATATTATATACCCACGTGATGTCTATAATTATTTGATTGATAATAGTCCGGTATTCAATAATAAAGAAAGTGAAATCATAGAAGGCTCTGGAATCAGATCAATTGTGTTGTTTCATTCTTGTTCTACAGGAGCCGGAGAGTTAAATATTCAAACTGAATGTTCAGAAAGCGAGTATTTTAAGAATACGTTGATAGTAGCACCTACAGGCGATATATTAGGAAGTGGAAGTGATATATCCACTGGTTATAAATCTGAAATAGGAATATTTGTTAAAGGAAAAGAAAATGAAGCAGTAAATGAGGATCCTGGCAATTGGAGCCTAAAATTAAATGGAAAACAAATAGGTACAATTCCTGGAACTGAAACTCCAAGTTTTGAAAACATAGAAAAGGTTGTAAAAGAATATATTAATACAAATAAGGAAGTGGAATGATGAGAGTAAAGTTTCTTATTTTGGGTTTATGTTTTTTGGGAATAATAAATGCACAAGAAAAAAAATATAATGATTTTTTTTGTCGTATTATTAAGAATTGCAAAGTTGATGATTTAGATGTGGCTCGCTATAATAAGGATAGCGTTTTATATTTGAACACGTATGATATTGAGTATGTTGACTGTCAGTTCTTTTTATATATGCTTGAGTACGCTTATCGCTATAATGATCAAATGGCTTTTCTTTATCTTTCTAATTATTTGCAGGATTTCTACAAGCGTTATGATCTTATTCCTGGTAATTTGGCTTTAGATATGATACAGAAGTTTCGCAATGAATATAGATTAGAGGACGAAGTTTCAAAAGATAATATAGAAGCCGAGTTAAAGCATAAATTTCATAAATTGAAAAGAGAGGAAAAACACAACTTAGATTTTTATCCTGTCATATGTGATGTGTTTTCAACTGATCATTTTGATCATTATAAAACCAGTTTGTTGTTTGAGTCTCTTTGTTATAACATAAAAAAAATATCAGGACCTGGTGACAAGGAAGCTCAATTATTCTTTTTGTCATTTATTCTTGCGGATCAAACGCTGAACCCATTGGCATATAAATATATGATTGAATCAATAAGTTTTTTTTATGTAGGAAGTGCTTTGAAAATGAATGATAATATCTTTGATTTTGTTAAGTTATGGACCAATCTAATACCAGATATGATATTGGGTAGTAGCAAAAGTGAATTTATAGATTCGTTAAGAGAATATATATATAAAGACAGATCTATTTGTAAATAATTTATATTTGTAAGCATCTAACATGGATGATTTTATATGTTATTTTCGGTTTTTTATTAATTAGAAAAGATGTCTTCAACATTCTATGATATCGATGTCTACGTCTATATCGCAGTAGAAACTTGATATTTTGTGTCTTCATATAAGGAGAGATTTTAATGGATCAATAGTCCATGGTCAAACGACTTCGACGTTTGACAACTATAGACTGTAGGAAACGAGGAATTGCAAAGGGCGGAACGCCCTTGCCCCCGTCCCATTCGAGCGAGCCCGTAAGGGCGAGCGAGAAAAGAAAGAATTGAAGAGATGTAAATTATTTTAAATCATTAATTTTACATCGTCGACACAAAAAATACGACAAGCGATCTTTTGACAGTGTTCCGATATGAGAATACATTACTGGAACGCCTCTATAAAAGTGGCGAACCAGTTCCCCTTTCAGGGGGCTAGGGGGCTTGTTCAACTTCTTACGTGACAGATGCAGACGGCAACATTGCACAGCATGTGGAGTATATCCCTTATGGTGAAGTCTTCGTAGAGGAGCGTAATTCCCAATTCTCAACTAATTTCTTGTTCAATGCCAAGGAACTAGATAACGAGACTGGTCTCTACTATTATGGCGCAAGATACTTGGATCCTACGGGGGCAATGTGGTTGAGCGTGGATCCTGTCTTCCATGCAGGTACAAGTCCATATGCGTATTGCTTAGGAAATCCGGTGAAGATGGCGGATCTGGATGGAAGGGTAGAGTATAAAGAAGATGGAACTGTTGATGTTGATTTCGAAGCAGACCAATTTTAATCCTAATAGCAATAGAAGAACGCCTCTTAGTGTAAAATAATTATAGGTGATAAATATGGATAAGTTTTTATTTGTTACTTTTCTGTGGCTATTTTTCATTGAGTACTCTTTTGCTCAGTCGGAACATTCTGTTCGTGAATGTTTTGTGAAGAATGGAAATACAGAGATAATAATATCACATAGCAATGCGATCTATTCAATAGCTCAATATTTTGACATGATAGATGAAAATTCAAAATATGAGCAAAGTCCAGATGCTAGTCACCGATATATTCCTGAGAATGATTCAATACCATTTTATTCAGATGATGAATATCATAATGAGTTGTTTAAATTGACTAGAAAAATTTTATATTCAAATTATGATAGTATAATATCATATATAAACAACACAGGATTACTTGATGGTTCACCGATTTATAGGGATTCTGTTTATAAGGTTCTTTTTTTCTATAAATGGTCAGGAGAAAACTTTTGCTATAGTCAACAAGATAAATATGGTTTATTGTCTTATGATTCATTTAATATGGCTAAACAAATGTCTGCTTTAAGTGGCTTTGCTGAAATCATACATTACAATGATTTTTTTCGGGAAAATTATAATGCTTATTATGACTATATGACTAATATAGTTCCATGTATAGAGGATATGCGTATTTGGATGAATGAAGTGTTTGGTGTTAATTATGAAAGGTTTGATTTTCTTACATCTCCATTTTCTGATCCATTTTGTCTTGAATTATATGAGAATGAAGATAGTTCTAGGGTTACTGTGATTGGAGGAGCCTTTGCTTTTGATGATATTATTTATGATGTTATGGAGAACGAATCATTAAAAAGTCTTCTGTATAATTCTGATTTTTATCTTTTTGAAATGTTGATGAATCGCTATGCTGAACGAGTTAGACAAAAAGATTTACTTTCTTACGATTATACATATAAAGTTCTGTTGGCTATGTTTTTGTTGTATTGTAATGATATGCAATCAAAGGATTTTTTTGAAAAAGAAAAAAATTATGTACGTTATAGGTTTGGGGTTAAATCTTTTTCAAATGAGATAGAACCTATATATAGTAAATTGTTGCATCTAAGAGATAAAAAAGAAAAGAATCTGTTGCATATTTATATAGATATGTTGGAAAATCTGTGCGGTTATTAATGTATGTATAAATTTTTATGTATAAGAATGGGGATAACAAGTGGTAGAACAAACTGACGTACACCTCGGAGAATATGTTAATATCAAAAAAAATTGAAAAGCGATCTTTAAGAGTCTGGGCATTCCATATAGCATAGTTCAGGAAACGAGGAATTGCAAAGGGCGGAACGCTCTTGCCCCCTCACCCCTTCGAGCGAGCCGTAAGGCGAGCGAGAAAAGAAAGAATGGAAGAGATGTAAATTATTTAAAATCATTAATTTTACACCGTCGAATCAAAAAATACGACAAGCGATCTTTGGAGTCGGTGCTGCAGGTTTTATTGGTGCAACTATTTCCTTTACCACTGAGGTATATAGACGTTTTGGTGTGTGGTTTATAGAGAAGGTAAATGAAGCAAATGAATTTTTTAGGGAAAATCCTCTATATTTTTATCAAAGTGCTGGATTTTATTAATTTTGTAAAACAAGTGTTCTCTTTTATAGAGAACACTTGTTGCTTGATATAATTGTTTCTAAATGTCATTAGAATATAATTTGTAAAATTCTCAAGGTAACAAGTTTTTTTATTATTTGTTTTTGAATTATGGAGATGACTGTTGATTTGATAGATAAAAAGTATTATAAATATTTAATATTTGAATTAATGATGAGTATGCCTGTTCTTATTTTTAGTATTTTTTATTGTGCACCATCATTTTATACAAGATATGGTTCTGATATAATAACTTTGATTTTTTCTGAAATTTTCATGCTGTTTTGTTTGAATTTCCTTTTTTTTTCGGAAATGAGTCAATATTGGATTGTCTATCAAAAATTTAAGCATTCTAAACTTATATTTAATGAAAATAGTGTTATGTTTGATAGTGATCATCATAATAAAATTATATTAAGGGAAGACATTTATAGAATAGAGATTTATGAGGATCATAATTATTTGTCTTTTTTAGGTAACCTGTTGAAAATTTATTATGGCAAGCATGGTAAATACATATTTGTATATCAAGCATATGACACAGATTTGCTAAGTGGATTGTTTTATGATAAAATTGATTTAGTTTATAAAAAATCATTTTTACCTTATTTCTCTCTAATTAACCACAAGTCGACAAATTTAGTTGATTGATGAATAAAATCCGACAAAGAAAAATCAATCGTCTTCGACGTTTGCCAACCATAGCCTGTTCTGATAACCGTTACCACGGTTGGTTTGCAAACATTCAAAAGCGATCTTTTTAAATTCTGAATAATACTGAAGTTGGGTATTATGAGATGAGGAATTGCAAAGGGCGGAACGCCCTTGCCCCTCTCCTTCGAGCGAGCCGAAAGGCGAGCGGGAAAAGAAAGAATTGAAGAGATGTAAATTATTTAAAATCATTAATTTTACACCGTCGAATCAAAAAATACGACAAGCGATCTTTTGACAGTGTTCCGATTTGAGAATACGCCTCTATAAAAGTGGCGAACCAGTTCCCCCTTCAAGGGGCTAGGGGGCTTGTTCTACTTCCTACGTGACTGATGCAGATGGAAACATTGCCCAGCATGTGGAGTATATCCCATACGGCGAAGTGTTTGTAGAAGAAAGAAACAATTCTTTCTCTACAAACTACCTATTCAATTACTGGTGGCGTAGCAGGATTAACATGTGGTGCAAGCTTGGCTGCAACGGTGGTTTCAACAGGAACAGCAAATGTTGTAGATGGAGAAGTTAATCGAAGAATACAAGGAAAGGAGACAAAGGCTAGTGATGTTGCATTAGGCACTCAGGGCAACTAAAAATCCACGAACAATTTTTGAATTGAACTATAAAGGAGATGTAAAAAATAGTTGCAGTGTCTGTAGGTAATAATGGCTATATTGTAGGAGCAAATATGAGATCTTTAGAATAAAATGGAAATAAATTATATAAAAATAATGCCGGAGATAGGTTGTTATCCTATTTGGGTTGGAGTTGACGGTAATATCAAAGACACCGTCG
>JAEEMG010000099.1 GCA_016283095.1 Paludibacteraceae bacterium
CATCATCAGTTTTGCGAAAAGCGACTACAACACATTAATCAAATGTGTCGAGACGTTTGTCAAGAAGATCAAAGTATGGAGTGTATGCGACACCACCGTCGCAACATTCAAATTCGTGCGGAAAGAAAAAGAGAAGACGTGGGATTTCCTTGACTTTTACGTTAAAGACGCTGATGTATGGAACCGTCGTTTCGCGGCAGTGATGATGCTCAGCCATTTCGTCGACGAGGAATATATCGACAGAGTGTTGGAAAGACTCTCTACCATGTCGCCGACAGGTTATTACGCCGAAATGGGAATAGCGTGGGCTATCCAAGGATGCTACTCCAAATTCCCAGAAAAGACAAAAGCGATCTTAGAAAAGAATATTTTGGCAAAAGAGGTGCAGAACAGGGCTATTCAAAAAATATGCGAGTCTCTCCGCACTTCAAAAGAAGAAAAAGAATATTTACGGACACTAAAATCATAAAGGAATGAAAAAGTTCATATTCGTCATTCTCGGAGCAGGAAACATTGCCGAGAAATTCGCTGATGCAGTCAGCCTTATCAATGATTGTGAAGTTGCGGCTATAGGAAGCAGAAGTGCGGAAAGAGCAGAGGCTTTCGCGAAGAAATTCAATATAGAAGCATCTTTCGGCAACTATGAAGAGATGTTGGACACAATCCATCCGGACGCCGCCTATATCGCGACAACACACAATACACATGCCAAGCTGATCAAACTTTGTATTGGCAAAAACATTCCCGTGATATGCGAGAAGACAATGTGTATGAACGCGAAAGAGACAGAGGAGGTTTGCTCTCTAGCAAAAGAGAAGAAGACTTTTCTCATGGAGGCTATGTGGAGCCGATTCCTTCCTGCTGTAAAGAAAGCTAAAGAGTGGATTGCGGAAGGTAAGATTGGCAAACCTGTGATGGCTCAGCTCCAGATTGGCAACAGATACCAGTTTGCGGCCGACAACCGTTTCTTCAGCAAAGAGTTAGGTGGAGGAGCCGCACTCGACCTTGGAGTCTACGGATATCAGATCACCACTTTCCTTGTAGGTGAGGATGTGAAAGATGTCAATTGCCAGGCAAGATATTCATACACAGGCGTCGACACAACAGACCATATATCCATGCGTGCAGGCGACTGTCTGATAGACATCACAGCGACAATCGAGACAAAGATAGACGAGAACCTTATCGTCTACGGAGAGAACGGAAAAATCATACTGCCACATTCCCAATGGGCCGACGAGTGTATTTATGAAAGCACAGACGGCATAAAAGTTGTTTTCAGCGACAATGAGACGAAAAACGGTTTTGTCGGAGAAATACAAGAGACAATCAAATGTGTGCAGGAAGGAAAACTTCAAAGCGACATCGTCCCACATTCTTTGACAATCAACTGTGCAAAGGTGTTGGATACGATAACACAGAAATAAAAAAAAACGAGTGTCCACCGTCAAACGATGGACACTCATCTTTTATAGTAATTCCCCAAAAGGGAATCTGCTTAATCACATAAACGAATCAAATTCGTAATCCTTTTTAGATCGGTATGCCAAACCTGTGACAACTGCAAGAACCTCATCGTTCTGATTCTTCACTTTAATGTCACAATATGGCAATTTATAGTGGTTCACCACCTCCGCACACTCTGCATAAAGGTGGTCTCCCAACTGTGCGGATTTGACAAACGTGATGGTATTAGAAATACCCAACGACAATATGCCATGACAATTGGCGACAGCCGCAAACGCAAGGTCAGCCAAAGTATACATCACCCCACCCTGACAAACTCCTGCAGCGTTCAAATGACATTCTTTCACTATCAGCTCTGCACATGCATAACCTTCACGAACTTCCGTCAGTTGAGCACCTATACTCTGAGCAAACTTGTCGCTACTGTTTAGTCGTTCAAGCAACGTCGCCATTAATGATTCTTTTTAAATGATTCAATTCGCTCCTTGAACAAAGGCTCCTGCTCCTTCTTGAAGAACGATGTGCAGATACGTACACCCTGCTCATTAGATCCCATAGTATCCAATGGGAATACAGCGATTCCGTAGTACATCAATTCACGAGTCAACTCCAAATCATTCATGTTAGGATATTGGACTGTGAAGTAGAAACCATCAGCCAACGGAGCACCCATATCGTTGTCGTAAACCAAATAGAATCCATTTGAAAGAAGCACATCCTTCATGAATTTTGCACGACGTCCATACTCCTTAACATCATCCAAGAAGTTGTAACGTCCTTCAAAAGCAGCCTCCATCAAAGCAGACATCGCATGCTGCACACTGTGTGTAGTTCCACTTGACAATGTGTACATCAAACGGTTGCAGAAGAAGTTACCGAACTCTCCCACTCCAAACTTGTCTGCCAATGGCTTGTAGACACGCTTATACAGCTTATTGCTGATACAAGTGACACCGATTCTCTGTCCGGCATAAGAGAATGCCTTCGAACCAGAAATCCACAAAACATAGTTGTCTGTATATTTAGCCACAGTAGCCTGATAAGGAGCCTCGTAAGGATGAGACAAATCACGACGGAAATCCATCGCAAAATAAGCCAAATCCTCCAAAACAATCACATCATACTTATCTGCCAAACCAGCGATTCCTTTCAATTCCTCCTCTGTGAAGCAAACCCATGATGGATTATTAGGGTTAGAATAGACAATCGAGTTGATGTTTCCTGCAGAAAGGATCTCCTCAAGCTTCTTGATCAACGCGTCGCCACGGAAATCATGGATATCCAAACCGATATGATTCAATCCAATGACATCACACTGTGTAGTCTGAACTGGGAATCCAGGCTGTATGAACAGAACTGTATCTTTCTTTGTGCCAGCACAAGCATGGTGAATTGCCATAAAAGACGCGAATGTACCCTGCATACTACCTGTAGTAGGTATACAGCAAAGAGGATCGATATCAACGCCTATGAATGCCTTAACAAACTGAGACGCAGCATTCTTGATACGTGGTATACCACCATTAGGAGGATAAATTGTCGCACAACCATTTGCCAACGCCTCCTGCTCTGCCTTCAATGCAATCTCTGATGGTTTCAAACCAGGGACACCCATCTCAAGATGAATGATCTGCTGTCCTGTTTTCTCCTCCAACAAACGCGACAACGCTTGAATATCACGAATTGTCGCATGTGAGAAATCACCCAATGCCATCGAATTAATGGCATCTGTCACTATTTGATAATCTAATGGTGTATTCAAAACCTTTGATTTTTAGTTATTAATTAGGGGAGCAAAACTGCTCCCCCAACTTTTCAATTATTAATTCTTAAACACACGTTTGTCGTTAACATGCTTTGCCTTACCTGTAGAACGTTCAATACTTCCTGGAGGCAAAATATGGATATTAGGCTTGATACCGACAAGACTCACGATACGGTCGTAAAGAGGCTTGATAAATGGCATCTGCTTAGCTGGATTAGGAGAATAGAACTCCTCACGAAGCTCAACATCCAAATCGAATGTATCCTCGTTGTTCTTACGATCAACAGTGATGAAGTAGTATGGAGTGTAAGTAGGGAACTCAGTCAAAACTGTTTCGATCTGAGATGGGAACACATTCACACCACGGATGATCATCATATCATCTGAACGGCCCAAAATACGGTCCATACGAACAGCTGTACGGCCACACTTACATGGCTCGTAGATCAAACGAGTCAAATCACGAGTACGGTAACGAAGGATTGGCATAGCCTCCTTGCACAAAGATGTGAAAACCAACTCACCAAACTCACCTGGAGCGACAGGCTCCAATGTGTCTGGATTGATGATTTCAGGGAAGAACATATCCTCCCAAAGGTGTGTACCGTTCTGGCACTCACACTCACCACCGACTCCAGGTCCTGACATCTCAGTCAAACCATAGATATCGATTGCTTTGATACGAAGTTTATCCTCCAACTCCTTACGCATTCCCTCTGTCCAAGGCTCAGCACCGAAGAAACCGACACGAAGTTTCAAATCTTCAATGTTAACCTTATCACTCTTCTCAATACACTCAGCCAAATGCAAAGCGTATGAAGGAGTACAGCAAAGAACTGAAGTACCGAAATCCTTCATCAACATGATCTGCTTCTCTGAATTACCGGCAGAGATAGGCAACTGAACAGCTCCACGCTTGTTTGCTCCATCATGAGCACCCAAACCACCTGTGAACAGACCGTAACCGTAAGCCACCTGAACAATGTCACCATGACCGACATTACCAGCAGCCAACACACGAGCTACACCCTCTGACCAATTTGCGATATCATTGTCAGTGTAAGTATCAACCACAGGTTTTCCTGTTGTACCGGAAGAGGCATGGATACGGCGCACATCTGTCATTGGCACTGCCTGCAATCCAAAAGGATACTCATCACGAAGATCATGCTTTGTAGTGAAAGGCAATTTATTAATATCGTCAATGCTTTTGATGTCCTCTGGTTTAACTCCAAGTTCATCCATTTTTCTTCTGTAGAACGGAACCTTATCATAACAAGTCTTCACTGTTTTGATAAGACGCTCACTCTGTAATTTGCGCATGTCCTCACGACTCATGCACTCTATTTCCGGATTATGTATCATTTTTGTGATTTAATGAATATTAGATTTTATTTTTTCGATGCTTCAACACCACGGTCGAAAGCTCTCAAGTTAGCTTCAACAACAGCCTCACCCTTACGAGCGAATATCACACTGACAGCCTTACGCAACTGCTCAATGCTCAACACCTCGATATAAGGAGCAGCCATTCCCAAAAGCACCATGTTGGCACTCTTTGCGCTCTTCAACTCCGCAGCGATAGCCTCGATATCAAGCTGAACGTTTGGCAACGAATTCAACTCACTCTTCAAAGCTTCTTCATCAGGATAGTTAGGAATGTTGACAAAAGACTTGTTGCTTGTCACGATCATTCCATCTGGTCTTAGATAAGTGATATAACGAAGTGCCTCCATTGGCTCCATGCTGATGATGACGTCAGCCTCACCTGTAGGAATCTGGTCGCTCCAGATTGGCTCTGTAGACAATCTAAGATTACTCTGAACATCTCCTCCTCGTTGGCTCATTCCGTGAACCTCAGCCTGCTTCAAATTGATACCAGCCTCAGTAGCAGCCTCACCTATGATAGTTGCGATAGAAAGGATTCCCTGACCTCCTACTCCGCAAAGTATAATATCCTTTTTCATTTCTTACTCTTATTTATTATTTTGCTTAGCACGTTCACGGGCATGGCGTGCTGCCACCTGAATACATTCACGACGTGGGATAATGACACTCACTCCCTTATAATTGATCTCCTCACGCAAAATCTGTGTGATCTCTGGCATATTCTTTGGCAATGGAACAACCACACGGACATGATCCGGATCGACACCCAAACCAAGACAGATAGCCTCATACTTGTTCAAGCCGGCGCTATCCTGACCTCCTGTCATACCTGTTGTCAAATTGTCGCTGATGATAATAGTGACGTTGCTGTTGTCGTTCACAGCATCCAACAATCCCGTCATACCGCTATGTGTGAAAGTAGAGTCGCCAATCACAGCGATCGCTGGCCAAAGTCCTGCATCAGCAGCGCCCTTAGCCATTGTGATGCTGGCACCCATGTCGACACAACTTGCCAAAGCCTTGAATGGAGGCAATGCACCCAATGTATAGCAACCGATATCACCGAACACACGTGCATTCTCATACTCCTTAACAACTTCACCCAAAGCTGTATAGACATCACGGTGTCCACACCCCTGACACAACTGAGGTGGACGACCAGCCAAATTCTTTGCAGGCTTGAACAAAGGATTGTTCTCCTTACCTAATCCTAAAGAAACATTATCAGGATTCAACTCTCCTGTACGAGGAAGACGACCAGTCAAACGGCCCTCAACCTTATATGTAGTGTCAACCAACTTCTTTACTTCCTCCTCAACAACTGGCTGACCATCTTCTACAACCAAAATCTCAGAGCATACCTCAGCCATCTGCTTGATACCCTCAACAGGCATAGGATACTGAGTAAGCTTCATGATCATATAGTTATCCTCATTGTCCTTGATACCATTCAAAGCCTCACGGACATAATTGTAACCGATTCCACAGGCAACGATACCGATCCATTTTCCCTTATCACTATTATTAATAGTAATAATGTCGTTTGTTGAAGACTCACAACTTGCCTTCATCATATCGTTCTGCTTGTCGATCAAATCCAAATAGTTGCGACGAGCGTTACCAGGCAAAAGCACCCAGTGTGCATTGTCAGTAGCAGGATTCAATTTGTTCTGATCAGCAGCCTTGCCAATCTCAACAGCAGCACGGCTGTGTGCCAAACGAGTAACTACACGAAGCAAAACAGGCTCTTTAAGTCTCTCAGAAAGCTCAAAAGCGCTGCTCATCATATCGTAAGCCTCCTGCTGGTTACTTGGCTCGAAGATAGGAATCATCGCAAACTTACCATAGAAACGGCTATCTTGCTCATTTTGGCTGGAATGCATCGACGGATCGTCAGCCGCAAGAACGACCACGCCTCCATTGACACCAGTAATAGCACTATTAACAAATGCATCAGCACATACGTTCATTCCTACATGTTTCATGCATACCAACGCTCTCTTACCGCAATAGCTCATACCCAAAGCTGCTTCCATCGCAGTCTTCTCATTAGTACACCAACGACTTCTGACACCTCGTTCAATAGCCTCCTTATTTGTTTGAATAAACTCCGTGATTTCGGTGGATGGAGTACCAGGATAGGCATATACGCCACTTAACCCCGCATGTATCGCACCCAACGCAACGGCTTCATCACCAAGTAAAAGTTTTTTTTCCATTACTGATTTATATATCTATTTATTTTTATTTTCGTTTTAACCACGTTTTTCCAACTTTAAAACACAAAGATAATCATTTATTTACTATTTCAGACAATAGTGCACCGTTAATTTGTTTTGAACTAACAAATAGAGGCCAATATCTCATACAAATCGCGGAATTTATTCATTTAAATACATCACTCACTAAATCATTTACAAAAAGTGGAATACAACAACGCATGTAATATTTCACAACAGATATTTTCATTTTAAAGAATAAAACAATATTTTTGCAAAATCATTGTGGATTCTGTTTGTTTTCATTACGAATACATACAAAAACACATTAAATTATTGCGAACAAATACCTGCGGAAATGCGAAAAGCAGATATTATTAAATTTTACTGAAAAACCACTAATAACTAATACATTATACATCATGAGACCTGGATTACTTACATCATTAGCAATGATGTGTTTAACACTGCCTTTTACACTTTCCGCTTTGGAGCGTGACAAAGACGGCTATTATTTGATTCACAATGCTGATGAACTTGTCCAATACAGAGAAGCCTGTGAAAAAAGAGAAGTCGTAAACGGACGTCTAGCTGCCGATATTGACCTTAGCTCAGTGTGTGGAATCATCAACGGAGACACAATCAATTGGGAACCTATAAATTTCCCCAAAAGTTCGTTCGACGGTGCAAACCACACAATCTCTAACTTTTACTACAACTCTCCTGATTCTAGCAATGTAGGATTCTTCAAAGAAATAAATCAAGTGAGCAACTTGATCTTAAAGAATGCCTATGTGAGAGGAAAGAAAAATGTCGTTGGATTTGCCAAAGCGAAAAAAATAGACAACTGCCATTTCGAAGGAATTGTTGAGGGAGGTGATAACATAAGCGTCATGACATGCGACACCCTAACCAACAGTAGCAATTATGGATGCTGTTTTGGCAACGAAAATGTTTTCGGAATGATTGCCAACAAATATGTTGAAAATTGCTACAATAGAGGCGACATATACGGAACTAAGAAAACCGCTGCATTTAGAAGTGAATATCTAGGAGATCAACGTAATCTTTATAATGTCGGAAAAATAAGATCTGACATAGAAGAAAATGGTATATCAAACAGCAGCAGTATCTCATATTGTTATGTGTTAGATACATTCTCTACTTCTTTCGATAGAAATAAAAACAAAAGTGAAAGTTTTTACATTTTCCCTTTATCAAAATTTAATGATGGTAGCGTGGCTGATTCCCTCAACAAATATGTGACCGTTCATCCGAAATCAGACAACAATTGTCAACTTCTATCATGGGGTCAGAGTAAAGACGGATTTCCTCATTTCGAACATGTTGACTTACAGCCAACTGAAAATCACGTGGTAGAATTCACAGGTGCATACAAAGGTTTTTCGAGAATACAGAATGGATCTATCACACTACCAAAATCAACAGATCCTATGTATGAGTATGATTTTGAGACTTTTGATGGCACAGGATTAGATAAAGACACTATCGTTGACGTTTATTATTCATTTAACACGACTTTAGAAAAAGACACTGACGGATTCTACCTTATCAAGGATGCCCAAGACCTAATCACATATAGGGAGTTTGTGAATAAAGATTTGCCAATGGATGGTAGACTTGCTGCCGACATCGACCTCAGCACTGTTTGCGGTGAAAAGAAAGGCAGTTGGACTCCAATCTATGCTGGTCGTCAAATTTTTGACGGTGCCGGACATACAATTTCAAATCTATATATATCATCATATGGAGGTTATAGTCCATTTGGAATTGCGCTATTTGCCGAAATTGATGTTATCAAAAATACAACTTTGAAAAACGCATACGTGAAAGTGTCAGATTATTATAGCACATCCCCAGCGGCTGGAATCGCAGCATATTGTACTCTAATGTACAATTGTCATTTTGAGGGTATAGTCATAGGACAAGACGAAGCAAGTGCATTAACCTCATACTGTCATGAAATTGTGAATTGTAGCAATTATGGTTTTTGCATGACAGAGAGCTCATATTATTCAGACTGTAATTGTGATAAAAATGCATCAGCATGGAATGCACATCAAGTAATAAATTGCTATAACCGTGGAAAAATCATCTCAAATGGTATTTCTTCAGTCTCCAATTTTGGATCATCATCTATCAGTTCAGCCAATTTTTATAATGCAGGAATACTAAAAGACACAATCAGTGTACTTATGAGCAAAGAAAGTTCAACAGGCAGAAATCCCGTGGAAAGCTGTTACAATCTGAAAAGAAAAGGAGACATCTACAAAGACTCGATAGCTACAAATTTGGATTTATCTTCATTCACAAGTGGAGCAGTAACCGACTCTCTAAACGACTATGTATCTCAAAATAAATACGAATTGAATTTTTTTGAGGATAGAAATTCGAGAGACATAGAAGATATGCCTAAAATTGAATTACTCTCATGGGTACAAGGTGAAGATGGTTTTCCTCGTTTCAAAAATGTAGATCTCAAGCCTACAAATGTCTACATAATAAATTTCGTCGGTGCATACAACGCAAAAGTAATTTCTTTTGACGGAATTGTAGAACTGCCAAAGCCTGACATTGAAGGCATTGATTATGTAATGGAGAATAGTTTTGACGGTAAAAATATCACATCAGACACCATTGTCAGAGTATCTGCCGTAACAAACGACTCTTTTAAACTTGCCAAAGACGCTGACGGGTTCTACCTTATCAACAATAAGAATGACCTTCTTTACTTCAGTGCAGCTGTCAATAACGGTGCGACAAAACTTAACGCTCGTATGACCAACGACATTGGTTTGGAATACGAATTGAATTTTTTTGAGGATAG
>JAEEMG010000100.1 GCA_016283095.1 Paludibacteraceae bacterium
ATTCGATACTGCCTTTCAGAATGGAAGGACGGCCTACAATATCGCCGACAAATGGCATATAGTCGATGTTGTGCTGCTGACAGAGTTTATGTATGGATTCTGAGTAGCATGTGCCCATGAGTACGTCGCATCCGCATGTGGCAGCCATCTGTGCACCTTCAAGTCCTTCTGCTTCTGTATATGCCACAACTTCCAAAACAGTGCGTTTGCCGCACTCTTTCATCTTGGAATAGATTCGTTTCATCTCTTCGATAGGGAGTGGCTGTTCCTTAAAACCCCAATATAGAGCTTTGGTATCCTGACATTGTTCAAATATTTCATATGCGTTCTCCACAGTCAGGTCGTTGTGGGTAAGCATTACAATCAGTTCGCTTCTCATGAATAATGTTTACGCTTTTAGACATTCAAGATATTGGTGTATTGTCTCTTCTATGCCAAGATATAGGGCATCGCTGATAAGTGCGTGTCCGATCGAAACCTCGTCACACCATGGTATCTGCTGGTGGAAATATGCCAGGTTTTCTAGGCTTAAATCGTGTCCGGCATTAAGTCCAAGTCCACATTCGCGCGCTACTTTTGCGGCCTCTACATATGGAGCTATGGATTTTTCGCGGTCAGCTGCATAATGAGTCGCGTAAGCTTCAGTGTAAAGTTCCACACGGTCGGCTCCTATTTCTGCAGCTTTACGAATCATTTCTGGTTTGGGATCCACAAATAGGGAAACACGGATTCCGTGGCTTTTGAAATCAGCAACTATCTTACGCAAGTAGTCGG
The DNA here is from genome assembly GCA_016283095.1 of Paludibacteraceae bacterium. Lineage (GTDB taxonomy): Bacteria > Bacteroidota > Bacteroidia > Bacteroidales > Paludibacteraceae > UBA1723. The sequence continues at coordinate 775 of JAEEMG010000100.1, forward strand.
CATGTTTGATTGTATCCCAACCTGCATTGCTGGTGATGGCATCCTCTGCGTCTGGCACGAGTGTCACTTGTGCAGGTTTAACACTGTTGACCAATTCGATGAATTTTGGCACTGGGTTACCTTCTATATTAAATTCCTGAGTAAGCAACGGTTTAAGTTCATTCACGTCGGCATAGCGGACATGTCGCTCATCTGGACGAGGATGCACTGTGATACCTTGAGCACCAAAACGCTCGCAATCCAAAGCAAATTTCACTAGATTTGGCATGTTGCCTCCACGCGCGTTGCGGATAGTGGCAACCTTATTGATATTTACACTTAATTTCGTCATCGTTTTTCTTAATTTTTGTGCAAACATATAAACATTTTTTGAGTCAGATGAACTATTTGAGTGTCATAAAATCGCCAGTTCCGAAGATTATAATATGGTTGTTCCTATATATAAAAGGTTTGTTCCGAAATCTTAAAATGGCTGTTCCGAAATACAAAAACGGTAGGTCGTATGTATTGTAGAGACGTTGCATCGCAGTGTTATGTAGAAATTCAACAGATGGATTTTCCAGCAATTAAGTATATTCGTCTGGTAGACGTTTCAGACGCTAAAACAACAAGACGGAGACTAGCCTACATTTCGAATTTTGATTTTATATCCTTTGCACTCTGTTGTTTGCTCTAATTGTCAATTTTGCAAAGAAACAATCTTAAAGTTGAATTTTTTGTAAAATAGTATTATCTTTGTCTCAAATAAAAATAGGATTATGACAACATTAGAAATCGAGTTAAGAAACAAGTTGTTGGCAGACATTAATACAGAAGCCTTGTCTATCAAGTCTGAGTCTGTCATAGGAGTTTTAACAGAAATGCTTGCGAAATTGAAAAAGATTCCAAGCAAAAAACATTCTACAAGTGAGTTTTGTGGAATTTGGAAAGACGATTCCATATCTGACGAAGAAATCATAGAGGCTTTGAAATCATCAAGGAAATTTAAGAATGATTTTGAAGAAGCGTATGAATAGAAAATTTCTTTTAGACACTAATGTCTGTGTGTTTTTTCTTAGAGGCAAATATGAAATAGATGAAAGAATAGAAAGTGTAGGATTAGATAATTGTTGCATTTCCTCAATTACAGTAGCAGAACTAAAGTATGGTGCTGAACTTATGAGAAGAAAAGGAAGAATTTTTCCTCCTCAAGATTTAGATGCTTTCATTAATGCAATAGATGTGGTTTCTATTGATTCTGCTTTAGATGTTTTTGCAGAAGAAAAGACTAGATTACAATTGATGGGAACTCCTGCTGATGACAATTTTGATTTGTTGATTGGGGCAACTGCCATCGTAAATAAGTATGTCCTAGTAACAGAAAATGTCTCTGATTTTATAAATCTAAGAAACATAGAAATAGAGAATTGGATAATAAGATAGTTGGACAACTATCTTGTATGAATGCTATTAACTAAAATTTATAACAGTATGGAATTAGAAAAATTCAAAAAAATGGTTTTGGAGGTTCTGACAGAACTTTCAAAAGATTATTCGATTCCTTTGAAGAATCGTAAAATGATCAATCTTTGTTTAGAGTCTTTCCGTAAATCTATGGATGACAAGGATTTCGACTATGTTGAGGATGTTTGTGAGGAAAATGGTGATATCTATGCAGAGAGATGGGCGATAGGGTATGTAAAAGGTTTCACAGAAGGTTATACAAATGAATTTAAGAAGCATGTGTTAAGGTTAAGATCAATAGGTGAGAGTGATGAAGAAATATCATCTCTTTTAGATCTTGACATTGAAGATGTTAAATCTTTAGCAGAATGGAGTTTTAGTCAAGATCATCTGGAAGACGATATATATATGTAACCGGGAGAGCCGAACGAAACGAAGTGTAGTGGCACTCTCGGGAGCGAGAAAGACATGGCCAGTCGTGCAGAATAGCCGAGGGTGCCGCTCGCTACTATGTAGCTCGCTCGGCACCCACTTGTTACTCAAATAGCGTCTTCCAGACGCTAAAACAACAGAGACGGGGACATGCCCCGTCTCTACTTGTATCTGCTTAATAATAAATATATTCGTAGATGTATTCGTGAAATGTTCTGTAGGTATTTTGGGACTCATATTGCTTTACATATTCCATCGTAACATGGGTCATATTGCCGACATTATCGTATTCATAGGTATTTTTTCTAAAAGAATCATTTCTTTTATTCTTGTATTCCACTACATTATTTTGGTCGTCGTATTTCCAGGTTGATACATCACCTGATTTCGACTTCTTTGTCATATTTCCATTTTTGTCGTATTCGTAATATATTATATATGATGGCATATCATTAGGATATAAAGAAAAATAAAACGGACTGGAACCTTTTTTTAAGGATTCTTCAACAATTTGATCTTTATCGTTGTATTTATATAAAATTTGATGTGCCAGATCCATCATAGTATTGCCCATGCATCTATAGCAATAATCAATAAATTCAATCAATCTGTCTTTTTCATCATATTTATAATAATACTCTCTACCATTAGAACGATGATAAATTATCCTATCTTTTTTGTCGTGTTTTATATTGGCGATCTCATGGAGTCCATCCGTGCATTGGTACTCATTGTATAATTTTCCGTTTCTGTATGTACGTGTTATTTTTTCTCTTATCTTGTTGTTTTGATATTTTTTAATTGTCTCAGCTGTTATTATTCCATTTTCGTATGTTTGAGTTGTATCTTCTGTCAACATGTAGTTCGATATTGTTTTGATCGTTTTTTTTATGATGTTGTTTTTTTCGTCATAAACGTATTGAACCACTTCTTTATTGCCTCCAGTTTCTGCTTTTTCAATAATGTTGTTGTTATTGTCATATTTATATGTTGTTCTGTGATTAATTTTTATAGGAAATCCATTTCCCATATCTTGCCAGTATGTATGTAATATAAATATTATATTCTTGTTTTCATATTTGTATTTTGTGCTTATTTTTCTTTTTTTGTCGTCAAAATAATATTCTTCTGCTAAGTTTCCTGCTTCATCATACGTATAGTATGTAAACGTTGTGTCTTTAAGCAAACGTTTTTTTATTAGTTGTTTTTTATCATTGTATATCTCTTCATGAGTGATTCGTTTCTCTTCATGAGTGATTAGATCTCCGTTTTCTTTGTAGTTACGGATAAACCTTGTTATCGTGTCACTTCCTTTTATTTCCTTTTTGCGGAATTCCTTAACCTTTCCTTTCAATTCTCTTTCATCACCTGTATAATCATCCCAATCTATATTCTGGGCTGAGCAATAAATGGTTGTCAGTAATGCTATGATAGTTGTTAGTATTTTCATAATTATATGCCTTATTTTAAGCGAATTTATAAAAATGGTGCTGTATATCAAATGTTTTATTTTAAGAAATTCTATTTATTTGAAACATGCCAAGACGTGACAATGCAGCATCCATATTTGTTAGCATTCGTCCGGAAGACGGTATATCCGTAACCGGGAGAGCCGAACGAAACGAAGTGTAGTGGCACTCTCGGTTACAAAAAAGACGGGGACATGCCCCGTCTCTACAAGTGAATCAATATATTTGATTTTATTCCCTCACATATATTCTCTGAACTCGGTTGTTGACTCCGGTCAACACTTCGTATGAGATAGTGTTCAGTTTGGCTGCGACTCCTTCTATTGGGTTTTCTGGACCAAATACGATTACATCGTCGCCTTCAATCGCATCAATATCAGTCAGATCGATCATGCATACATCCATACATACTCTGCCGATGATCTTGGCCTTTTTGCCTCTGACCACAACTTCGCCGACTCCACATCCTAGACCTCTGTCTAATCCGTCGGCATAGCCTAAACCGATAACTCCGATTTTGGAATCTCTCTCTGTCACTCCTTGACGTCCGTAACCGATAGTTTCGCCTTTCTTCACATTGCGGATATTCAAAATCTTGGTTTTCAGCGTGCAAACTTCTTCAAGACTCTTTCCTTCAATGCCAGAGAATCCGTAGTGTCCGATGCCAAGTCGTACCATGTCAAACTGATATTGGCTGAATCTCTCTATTCCTGCTGAATTAAGAATATGGCGTAGGATCGACGGGAATTCTGCCTTCAATACGGTTGTCATCTCTTCAAACAGTGCTATCTGATGCAGTGTGAAATCGTCGAATTGCACACCGTCGGAACCGACCAAATGTGAGAATACCGATTTTGGACGGATACTGTTTTGTGATTTCAGCAAAGCGATCAATTCAGGCAGATCCTGTTTCTCAAATCCAAGACGGTGCATGCCAGTGTCGAGTTTCAAATGGAATGGGAAGTCTCGTTCTCCACGTTTCTCCGCATCTGCGATCATCTGTTTGGCGATCGAGAAATTGTAGATTTCAGGTTCAAGGTTATACTCGAACATTTTGGCGAAACTGTTCATCTCTGGATTCATCACGATGATAGGAGTGTCGATTCCTGCCTTACGAAGCATTACACCTTCGTCTGCCAATGCAACAGCTAGATAATCAACACCTTCTGCCACCAAACATCTTGACACCTCAATGTCTCCTGTTCCATATGCGTTGGCTTTCACCATGCTCACCATCTTCGTCTCTTTCTTCAAATGGCTGCGGAAATAGTGGAAATTGCGTGCAAGAGCGGATAGATTAACTTCAAGACGTGTCTCGTGGATACGTTCGCTAAGTTTTTCCTCAATATCCTCAAAATGGAAATTTCTTGCTCCCTTGATCAGAATAGCCTCTTTCTTAAAATGTATCTTGTTTGCGATAGACGAGAGGAATTCATCTTTTGATGTATAAAACTCAGTCTGTATACTGTTGTCAAATAATGATTTATACTTGCTGAGTGTAGCACCAACACCTATGAATCTATCGATGTGTTTCTGGCTTACAAGGTGGGCCAACTCTTTATATAGTCCGCTTTCGTTGTCTGCGACACCTGGAAAATCAGATAAAATGATAGTTGATTTCAGTTTATGGCTTGCAGCCACATTCACTACATAGTCGATAGCTGGAGTTAGTGAACCAAGGTCGAGCTGATAACTGTCGTCGACGATGATACATTCGTTTTCAGCTTGTTTGATAGCCAGACGCATTGCGATATTCTCAAGCTTTGACATTTTTGTCTTGATAGCATTCACGTCTTCACCTATTAAAAGAAGGAAAGTGAGGCAGGATAGGGCATTCTCAATCTCTCCTTTATCTGTAAACGGTACTGTGATCGACTCCTTTTTATTCTTGTAGCAATATGTGATAGTGGAGTTCGCTCCACATGATTCTATCTTTTCAACTTTTACATCAGCGTTGTCTGACACTCCAAAACGAACCAGTTTAGCAGCGTCGAAAGCTCCCGACATACAGATGTCAACAAGACGGTTGTCGGCGTTGTAAATGATTTTGTCACATCCCTCAAACAACTTGATTTTCTCAAGACATTTGCTTCTTTCACTGCTGAAATTTTCACTATGAGCTTCTCCTAAATGTGTGAAAATACCGATATTAGGACGTATAATCTCATGTAAAGCTTGCATTTCTCCAGGCTCTGAAATTCCGGCTTCGAAGATAGCGTAGTCGCAATCTTTTTCGCATCCCCACACTGATAGAGGCACACCTATTTTAGAGTTGAAACTGCGAGGTGATCTCACCACTTTCTTCTCTGTAGAAAGCAGTTGGGCAAGCCATTCTTTGACGATTGTTTTACCGTTGCTACCAGTAATGCCGACCACAGTCGCTTTTGTCTGGTTGCGTTTGAATTTGGCTAATTTATCAAGAGCGGATATCGCATCGTCGACAAGGATGAAATCAACAGTAGATACGTAAGCTTCATCACTGTTAACAATGGAAGCGTCTGTGATCAAAAAACTTTTGACACCACGGTTGATAAGCTGTGGAATGAAAGAGTGACCGTCACGTTTTTGGGTTTTGATAGCCACGAAAAGAGTTTCGTTTTCCCAAGATAGAGTACGTGAATCAGTTGATAATCTGCTGATTATATTGTTTCCATCACCGATCAGTTTTCCATTGGTGATGTCTGCTATTTCTTTTGCTGTAAGTGTATTAGTCATTGCTGTTTCTTTATTTTGAGACGTGGCGTGCCACATCTGAAATTAAAAAGACGGGATAATTCCCGTCTCTACATTATTCATTTTTATTTTCAACTTGTTTTGTCTCTTCTTTTTCTTCTGTTTCAAAATCACCGTTGAGCATCTCCTCTGTTTTTAATCCGGTCAATTTTGAGATTTGGGCCACAATATAATAGATGGCGACTCCCATCACGATGGTACAAGGGAGAGCGATGAATATATAGCTCCAGAAAGTGAGGTCACCGATTTCCTGAGTGCGTTGTGCAGCTTGTGTGATTGGGTCGCTCACCACGATTTTTTTTGCCAAGGTATAGTTTAGAATAGTGGAAAGAAGAAAAGATGCGGCGACGATCAGAGTAGAGTTTCTCATCACTTTTGGCATCTTGTCTGAATTGTTGTTTTCTTCCAATTTGCTGTCGATTAGCTCTTTATTGAATACAGCATCGTTGTAAACAAGTTTTTCTACCACTGGGAATGGAGTGAAAAGAGAGACCAGGCAGACGATCATGATTATCAACGGCACAGAAGCCTCTTTGATTGCGAGGTATTCGTTGGGAATCTGAAAAATTCCGATCACTCCCGTCAACAGCACAGAAATGAATCCAAGAATTGAGATGAAGTTGCTCTTCTTGGTTTTTATATAGTCATATATGAAAAATCCGATAGGGAAAGACAAGGCGACGCAGAGAGCTACGACTGCTGCGTTTTCATTATCCCAATGTTCAGGCACCTTTTTCAGTATCATCACAGGGATCACGATATTGAACAGAATGTTCATCAGCAAATCATTAAAACTCTGCTTATTTTTCTTGTTTTCGTTATTATTCGTCATTTTTAAATCTTTTTATGCAAATTTATACTCAATTTTTTAAATGCGTAATTATAAATTCAATTTTTTGAGTTTTCTTTGCATAATAAAGTGATACAAAATACAATGCTAGAAAATTACAAAGTGATTTTGGCCTCTACGTCGCCACGACGCAGAGAGCTATTGAAGGGTTTGGAGTTGAATTTTGAATGTGCATCGCCGTTGACAGACGACGAAAGTTATCCTGATACATTGTTGGGTGGTGAGATACCGATGTATATCGCTGCAAAAAAAGCCGACAGCATGTTGCCAAAAATGGACGACAACACACTTGTGATTGCCGCAGACACTATTGTATGGTTTGATGGCAAGGTGTATGGCAAGCCGAAGGATAGGGCAGAAGCGATCCAGATGTTAAAGGATTTTTCTGGCAACACTCATGCCGTGTTCACAGGTTGTTGTTTGCGTACAAAGGAGAAATCACATCCTTTTTATGCTGTCTCTTATGTGACATTCGCACGCTTGAAAGACGAAGAAATAGAGTATTATGTAGATCATTACAAACCGTTTGACAAAGCTGGAGCGTATGGCGTGCAGGAATGGATTGGCTATATTGGTGTCGTGTCGATTGAGGGCAGTTTCTACAACATAATGGGACTTCCATTGCAGCGTCTTTATACAGAGATAAATAAATTCATTGGAAAATGACGTTGTGGGATTGTTCTCGCTCAAACTAATCTTATATTTTATTTGGGCGGTCACTACTGACATGTCTTAATTAATTGTTATGCAAAATAAATATATCAAATATCTGATTTCTATATTGTTGACGACGGTGTTCTCTTTGAATGTGTCTGCAGAGAAGACTGTATTCAGTTTGGTTACACACTACCAGACAGAGAAAGCTGTTTATACTGCGTGGGGACATTCAGCGTTAAGAATAAAAAATGATTCACTTGACTGCGACTGGATATACAACTACGGACTGTTCAGTTTTGGAGACATCACCAAGTTCTGCTACAATTTCGTTTTGGGCAAAACCGATTATATGGTTGGCTCACAAAGATTTATAAGTTCTTTCCGTGAGGCTGTCCATTATAAAAAAGTATCGGTAAGAGAGGCGGTCTTAAATTTGACTGATGATGAAGTGGCAAGATTGGACAGTGCTCTTCAAGAGAATGAGAGACCAGAAAACTGTGTATACAGATACAGTTTCTTCTTGGATAACTGCGCCACACGTCCGCGTCAGATGTTGGAAAGATGTGTAGACGGAACTATAGACTATCATTTCACAGATGATACGTTGACCGCACAATCATACCGTGAGAATATAAAGGAGAGATTGATCCATTCTCCTTGGTACAATTTTGGTATCCATATATGTCTTGGAGAGCCAACAGATCGCAATATGACAGATTCCTTGCGAATGTTTGAGCCTGTGCATATGCATGAAGTGTTCACTCGAGCAGAGATTGTGGATTCGTTGGGCAACCGCAGGCCATTGGTGTCAAGCGACAAATTTTTACAGAGATCAGAGATCACAAGTGAATGTCAGTGGACATGGTTCACCCCAAATATAGTGTTTTGGATGATGTTCTTTTTGGTCGTCGCTCACACATTGTTTTACAACAAACGTAAGAAAGACGACTATATATGGTTTGATTCGGCATTCTACTTTTTGTATGGAATTTTGGGAATCCTGGTGTTCTTCTTGTCATTCATATCTGTTCACGCTTTTGTGTTCCCTAACTATAACATATTGTTTTTCAATCCGCTTTATTTGTTATGGCCACTTCTTTGCTTAGTGAAAATATTCAGACCGGCATTGAAATATTGTCATAAATTTGTATTTGTTGCGGCGGCAATAGCATTGTTAATGGCGATAGTGTCCGACATCTGGATTTGGGCAGACAACGACTATTTCACTAAACACACTTGTCTGCAGAGTTTCCATCCTGCATTCTATCCGATCATCTTATCGTTGATGTTGCGATCAGGATCATGGTTGTGGAGATATGGGTTGAAGGGTTGATGGTTGACGGTTGATGGTTGATGGTGCTAAATATATTGATATCGAATTTGTCGAGAATTGCGAATATTTTATTAATTTTGCACCCGTAAAAAGGTGAGTTAATATGATTACAAAAATTATTGACGAGGAGCTTATTCAAGCTGCAAAAGAAAGGATTTTGGACGCAGAGAACGTGGTTATCACAACACATGTTTCTCCAGATGGCGATGCAATTGGATCATCATTGGCTATCTGCCATTTTTTACGTCAGCTTGGTAAAGGTGCTGTTGTGATTGTTCCCAATGAAATGCCAGGTTTTTTGAAATGGCTTCCAGCGGCGGATGAAATTCTTGTTTATAAAGAGCAGACAAAGATCAGCAAGGAGTTGATTGCCAATGCGGATTTGATTATGGCGTTGGATTTCAACACTTTGTCGAGAATAGATGCCATGGGTATCGACGTCGCTGATGCCAAAGCGCAGAAAGTGATGATTGACCATCACACTAATCCGGGCAATTTCGCCGATGTAATCATTTCTTACCCTAATATCTCGTCTACCTCGGAGATGATATTCCGTCTGATATGTAGAATGGGATATGCGCCAGAGATTGACAAAAAGATTGCCACTTGTGTCTACACAGGTATGATGACAGATACAGGAGCATTCACATACAATTCTAATTCTCCTGAAATTTATACAATTATTTCGGAGTTGCTTAAAAAAGAGATCGACAAAGACTATATCTACCGCAGAATCAATAGCAATTTCTCAGTAAGCCGTTTGAAGCTTGAGGGTTATGCTTTGAGTGAGAAGATGATTGTCGACGAGAAAATGGGAGTCAGCGTCATGTCTCTTACAAATGAAGAGCTGACTCGATTCAACTACCAGAAAGGTGATTCTGAGGGATTTGTAAATATTCCGTTGTCTATCAAGGGAGTTGTTTTGTCGGCTTTCTTCAAAGAGGAAGATGGAAAAATAAAAATTTCTCTTCGTTCACGTGGAGACGTTAGAGCTAATGATATAGCAGCCGAATTGTTTGATGGAGGCGGACATGTGAATGCAGCAGGAGCGTCGACTACAGATATGACTCTTGACGAGGCAATCAAGAAATTCAATGATGCTTTGCCTAAATATAAGGCAATGATTGATCAGGAGTTAAGTAAAGAGGAATACAAATGATCAGAAATATTGTAGTTTTTATACTCGCTTGTTTGTGTGTCGCATGCGCTGAGAAACCAGCCCAAGTGCCGATGAACAAGAAGCCGGTTGACCATACGGATGCCAATATAATGGAGGCGAACCGTGGTTTGGTGGATATTGAGAATGAATATATCCGCCAGTATGTCGACTCTATGAAACTTGATATGGACACTACCAATATTGGAATCAGATACAAGATTCTTTCGTCCAATCCAAGTGGAGAGAAGGCGAAGATTCAGCAGGGTGTGAAAATTACATATTCTTTGAGAGCATTTGACGCAACCGAATTTTGCGACAATTATACAGATCGTACCGAGATTGTTAACCTTGGCACCGGAGATCTTCCAAGAGGTATGGACGAGGCTGTCCTGATGCTTCATCAGGGAGAGACCGGGGAATTTATCATTCCGTCGTATCTGGCTTACGGTGTTGTCGGAAAAGGGCAGTGTATAGCTTCACGCACTCCGATCTATTGCCGCATTACATTAATGGTTGTTGATATACAAAAGAACAAATAATATTAAGATATGAAGTTGAAAAACGCAATAATACTTTTGGTGGCATCTTTGTCGTTTTTATCATGCAAGACAGACACATACGCAGATTATGTTGATGCAGAAAATGAGGCTGTCGATAAGTATTTCAAAGAAATAAATGCAGTCATTGTACATGAGAAGCCAGCAACTGTGACTGGAGAATGGTTGGATTCAAACAACAGAAAGATTTTCTACCGTACATCTTCAGGCCTGTACTATCATCAGGTGTCGTTGGGAGACACTACAGCAACAAAGCCTAAAGTTTCCGCCAATGTATATATTCGTTATTCGGCTAAAGACTTGAAAGGTCAGACAATCTACAGCACTATGGAGAAAAATTCTCCGAATCCAGTCAAATTGTTTTTGACCGGAAGCACGACGGATATCTATGGCACAGGTTTTCAAGAATCAGTGATGTACCTGAATAAAGGAGGAAAATGTGAGGCTGTCATTTCTTTCAAAATCGGTAACCAATACTCATCTTCAATGGAGGGCGGATATTCGCAAAAGCAATTGAAATACCTTCCTATGTTGTATGATATCAGACTTGTCAACGTAGAATAGAGATCTATTTAACACAATAAACCACAATAAATAAAAACCTATTTTTCAAGTTTCAGTTAAAATTAATTACGGAAGTGATTTCAAAGAATCAGATAAAATTTGTCTATTCTTTTGGAAAGAAGAAGACGCGGGATGAGCACCAACTGTTTTTAGCTGAAGGTGTGAAGATCTTACGTGATATACTGCCGTATTTTGAAGCTGAGTTTGTCTGTGCCACAGAGGAAGCATACGATGAAATCCAGGCTTTGACAAAAAGTCATGTGGAGAAGGCATCACAAGCTGAAATTGAAAAAATGACGCAGTTACAGTCGCCTCCGAAAGCGTTGGCTCTGTTGAAAATGCCTCAGAATAAACTTGATTTCACGTCGATTTCCAAATCTCTGATATTGGCTCTCGACGGTGTGCAGGATCCTGGGAATGTCGGCACGATATTGAGAATCGCAGATTGGTTTGGAATCAACACTGTGCTTTGCTCACATCAGACAGCCGACGTGTATAATCCCAAAACCATCCAAGCCACAATGGGTGCAATCGCAAGGGTAACAGTAAACTACGTTGATTTGCCGTCTACCTTGCAGACATTGAAAACCCAATACAAAATGCCAGTTTATGGCACTTTCTTGGATGGGAAAAACATGTATGAGACGGAATTGTCTACAAATGGTGTCATTGTCATGGGTAACGAAGGCAACGGTGTCACTCCTGAAATTGACAAGTTGTCTGACCACCGTCTCTATATTCCTAACTATCCTGTCGGCGTACCGACGTCAGAATCACTGAACGTGTCGGTGGCCACAGCAATTGTCTGTGCGGAATTCCGTCGCAGATAAACCTAAAATACTAATAGTGATGATGGATAATTTTGTGCTTATAACTCCACAAGGCAAAGTAAAAGGTCGCTTAAAAGATTCATGCATCAAATATCTTGGTGTACCGTATGCTGAAGCACCTGTCGGAAATTTACAATTTAAGGCTCCGATTGAGAAGAAAGAATGGTTTGGTGAACTTGACGCTACCAAGTTTGCCAACGATCCTATTCAGCATCCTATGTACTTTAGATGCAGTGAAGATTGTCTGTATCTTAACGTTTACGTTCCTAAATGTGTATCGCTTGGCAAAATACCAGTTGTTGTATGGTTGTTCGGCGGTTCGTATGTGCATGGCGGATGCAGAGGAACGGTAGCTAAGCATGGAAAGCGTGGTTTGTATGACGCAGAGACATTTGCCGTCGAAAACCGCTGTATTGTGGTGACGGTAAATTACCGTCTTGGCTTGCACGGATTCCTGTATCTGACAGGTATTTCAGACAAATTTGAATCCAATCTTGGACTTAAAGATATTGAGATGGCATTGCGTTGGGTAAGACGCAATATCGACAGTTATGGTGGAGATATCAATAATGTGACATTGTGGGGCGAGTCGGCTGGAGCTGCTCTTGCCGTTGCAATGATGTGTGTGCCGTCGGCCAAGGATCTATTCCACAAAGTTATTTCCCAAAGTGCATGTTTGGAGTCCTTCTACACTCCGGAGGAGGCTACTGAAATTGCTAAGAAATATTTGGAATTAGCAGGGGTCACCAATATTGATGAGATCAATAAATACGACTATAAACAGCTTACAAAAGTGGTCAAATCTATTGACTCTTATGTAAGAGAGAAAAAATTCGGAATTTGCAGCATCAACCCAGTTGTGGACGGCGAATATCTAAAAGAATTTCCGTCGACATCATCATTCGCGGATTTAGGCAAGCCAATTTTGATCGGTTCCAATGCCAACGAGGCAAGAGTGTTCGGACGCGTTATGAAAGGCTATAAGCATGACGAGGTAATGAGAAGAATTTTCCCAAGTTTCTCAGAAGAATACCGTCAGAAAGTTCTCGACGCATACTCAAAGAAGCCTAAGACACGTGATTTCTGCGACATTGCCGGAGATATCATGTATAAGGTCCAGAAATATAATGTGGCAGACGCTATTTCTGTCAACAATCCTGTTTATGTATATCAGTTCAACTACGCTCCTGTCATCTTCCGTTTGCTCGGTTGGGGATCATGTCATGTGGCAGAGTTGCCTCTTTTGTTTGGCAATATGAAACCATGGTTCAGGATGCCATTGTATCTGGGAGATCAGACAACAGCCGCAGAAATCGGAAAACGAATGCGTAAATACTGGGGTAATTTCATTTGGAGTGGAAATCCGAATTATGCCAACAACGGCGATCAGCCAATGGAGGTCGTATGGGATAAATACACATCGACAGATAGAAACTGCATGAATTTCGGAAAGACCGATTCTTGCGAAAAAGATCAGGATGTCGAGACAATGCAGAAGCTCCAAGGAGAACGACATTTCTTTGTGAGGAAATAACGACCTGTGGTGGCGGAGAATTTAGTTTTTTGGTTAGAGTTTAGAGTTAAAGGTTAGAGTTTGGATAGGGTATGAGGAAATATAAAGTTGGTTTGGCATTAAGCGGAGGCTCAGTAAAGGGGCTTGCGCACTTGGGTGCGATAAAGGCATTCGAGGAGAATGACATCGAAATAAACGTGATGTCAGGAGTGAGCGCAGGTTCACTCATCGCTGCTTTATACGCAGATGGAAATTCAGTGGAGCAAATACTTGCGTTTTTCAAGAAAGCGAAGTTTTTTGACATGGTCGACTTCAATTTCAACATCTTTAAGGGCAAGGGTGGTGGACTGACCGCTGTCCGTCCGTTTAAGGAAAAATTGAAGAATATGATGCGTTCGCGCACGTTTGAGGATTTGAATATACCTATTATTGTTTCTGCGACAGATTTGATAGAAGGGCATACAGCATATTTTTCTTCAGGAGAACTTATCGAACCACTTATCGCATCATCAAGTGTGCCATTGTTGTTTAATCCAGTAAAGATCGATGGAAAATTATATATCGACGGTGGTATCATGAGCAATATTGCGGCGACTGTCTTGAGAGACGATTGTGAGTATTTGGTAGGCATTCATGTCAATCCGATATGTCACCAGGAGGTGACGACGGGAATAGCATCCGTCTCCAACCGTGTCTTCGACCTTGTGATAAACGGAAGCAGCACAGAGTCGGAAAAAGCTGTCTGTGATTTGATAATCAACACTGAGAAGGCATGCAAATACGGTATGTTCGGAACAGATAAAGCTGATGAAATTTTCAAAATCGGATACGAAGCAGCAATGGATATGTTGATTAACCATGGATGGGCGAAAAAACTAAAAAGTTGATAATTTCATACGAATTGTTAATATCTGTTAGCAGATATATGCTATTCGGCAGAAAAAACAACATATTCATGTTGACATTTTGATTTGAGTGCCGAATAGTATTAAAAATAGAATAATAACCTATAATCATATTAGATATGGATTTTTTAGAGCAATTTGTGACACTGACTGTGGCTACAGTGAAAGCCGACCGAGATATGTCTCAAAAAGAGATTGATACAATTGTTTTATTGGCAGAAGGATTAAAATTAGACACTGAAGCTGTGGCGAAAGCAATAAAAACAAAGATGTATCAACATGACTCAGCAGAGGCAATCGCCAGAACCGTCGCTTCAGAAAATAAACTTGTGATAATGCAGGCTTGTATTCTTGTCGCATTAGCGGACAATAAACTTAAGATGCAGGAAGTTGAATTCCTCAACAAAATCAACTCTGCATTAGGTTTGCCTCAATCCGCATTCGTACTTGCGATCGCATCTGTCTGCCAGAACAATCCTCAGATTCAAATTGAGGGCAATGAGACAAAATCATAAAAATGAAAATCTCAAAAAGCTGGATTCCTTTCTGATTCGAGCCTTTTGAGATTTCCTAAAATTCTATTTTAGATGATTTGTGGTTGCGGTATCATACAGATTTCTCCATTCGTAAACTCAAACGCCAGGCCATCACTTTCTGTTGGGAATTCACACAACCACGCGATACGTCCTCTGTTTGTCACATATAGTTTGGTTATTCTCATCAACGACATCACTGACGATTCATTGATATTCTCCTTCTGCAGTGACTCCGGAAGTTCAAATCGGTCTTCCAATTCTTCGTAATTGTCATTATAGAAGTCCATGGACCATTCCAGTAACTCTTTCCAGAATGTTTCGTTTAACTTGACATACTTTCTGTATGCCTCTCTCATCTTATCATTGATAACCTTGTTTTTGTCAAAGAATTCTATGCTTAATGGCAAAGTGCATACTTGGGCTCCGATTCTGACTATGATCGTTGATTCCAATCCTATATAGTCGTTAAAGAAGACTCCCATCTCCTTATCTATTACCGGATGCTCCTTGCTCATCCTTGCCAATGACCAGTGTCGCATTACATACGGTTTCTCATCTGACAACAGGACATCCACATAATTGTCATTCCATTGGGTGTAGCACATCCATCCGTAATTGCCCTCCCTGTCTATATACAGTGTCTTTGGAAGACAGGTGCTCACCACTATTGGCTGACCCAAGGCCAGCATGTTTTCTGCCTGATTTTCGCTTCCTGAATAAACAGATAGCATCATCTTGGTGAAATCCTTAAATAGATTGTCTTTCTTCGACAAGTAGTCGGAATACGCTTTCTGCTGGGCGACGGTGATCCCTTCATCTACACCTCCTGCCAATCTTATCTCCAGATTCTCTGGCTTGCCAAAAAACGAATTTCTCTCCAAGCCGTTCCATTCGTTTTTTCCGTCGTGCACAAGAAGACCAAGAACCGGATCATTAACTTTGTGGAGATTCTCAAGCTGGGTCCTCGAGATAACTCGTGGTTCTGATTCCGACAAAAGAACAGCCAATCCGTTTTCTACATCCCAGCAGCAACCAAAAGCATAGCCGAAACTGCCGTCTCGACAGATAAAGAGATACCACAACGTCATAAACTGATATAGTTGTTTTTCTGTCACTACATCTTTATGGTCGTTTTCGTCAACCCCGTTTACTTCACGTGCAATATATTCATAGTTCCATTTATAATACTCCAGAAGATAATCTGTCACAATGCCTTTATACGTCTCTTCATTCTGCAAATAAGTCTTGTATGCCTCTCTCTGGACATCAAGAATTCCTTCTTTGTTGTCATCTTGAATAGCAAGTATCAAATTTCCTTCTGAATTTAAGACTGGTACATCCATCCGTTTGCACCATGCGTTCTCCAGATACTTTAATGTGCCCCAAAAGTCGTCTTCTATTAAAATTTCCATTGTTTTATATTTAAATATTTTTTCCATTCTTTCCAACAACACCCTTACCCTTGTTAGCAAGAACATTCTGACGGTCGTAATACAAATCCTGACCTAGAGTAGTCTCCTCGCTTATTCCTCCTGTATGAGAGATGTTCGCATGAAGCAACGTCGGCACCTTCATCATCTTTTGTCGGCTTGGATCTTCATGCCACGTGAGGTCATTGTCCTCTCTATATTTTTTGACTGCATCTGCTGTATATGGCCCCTTCTTACCTTTGTTCTCAGGTTTTTCTTCCCACTTTTTATTTAATACATATGCCATACGCTCATCAGCATTCTTGAAATTCACATCTCTGTTTGATGTAAAGAAATCTATGTCGACTGTTCCCATGCTGAACTCGTCCATAACAGGGTATCCATTCTCAAACAGCACTCCTTGGAATACATATTCCGGTTGTCCTTTGTATTCATCTTCATGACGTTTTCGATGACCTCTGACAAACAACTCGATCTGTCCAATCAAAGAATTTATCGGTTTCTCATTATCCGCGGCTCCTGGTTTTCCCCATTTATATCTTATAGGATTACCTTCGGAATCATACATAGGAAGTACTTGGTCAACAACTTTAATTTTAGCACGTTCCTTATTATTTTTTCTCTGTGTTTCTGCTTTTGTTGAATTTTCATCCAAATTTTTAGGATGACCAGATGGATATTTTAAATTGCCATATTTATCTTC
>JAEEMG010000101.1 GCA_016283095.1 Paludibacteraceae bacterium
GGCGTGAATTTGTTTGGTAATTTGGCGTGAATTTGTTTGGTGATTTGGCGTGAATTTGTTTGGTGATTTGGCGTGAATTCGTTTGGTGATTTGGCGTGATTTCGTTTGGTAATTTGGCGTGAATTTGTTAGGCGATAAGAAGCTTGGGTAATTCAACTGTCTTTGTAATTGAGCCATAATTTTGTTTATTACAGACAGAAATGAAGGTTGTAAGTGTGATTTTGTCATATATTTGTATAAAAAAACAGAAGTAAGAGAAAAGAAATAACAATAAAGAGACATTATGAATATAGAATTGATTCTTGGATTTGCATTATCATATTTAGCGAACAATATTCCGACAATAAAGGAAATAAAGGATAGTATAAACAAAAAGCTTGAAGACGAACTCGAAAACTGCTATCAGAAAGCACTGGAAAAATGGTGCAAGAATGATGACATTAGGAAAAGAATGTCGATGAGACTGTTCCGACAGCTTAATGATTTGAAGAACTATCTTCAGCGTAAGGAGGAACATATAGATAATCGAGAACTGATTGAATTATGGGCTGAAGAGTTGAAAAATAATCAAATTTGCTATAATTTTATCATAGAACAGAAGATTGATGCTGTTTCTGATGGAGTTCACGATAACAATGTATTATTGCAAGGGTTGGACAAAAAAACAGATATGATACTTGGCTATCAAAAAGTTACAATGCAACCTAAAAGAGGATTGACGAAACACAATGCGGTTGAAGGATACATTCGTAGGTATTGTACGGACGAACAAGATGGTAATAATTTTTTGTGGTATCTTCTAAAAAATAATGAGAGATTTACACTTGGAGACTATGTAACCAGTGAAATAGCAAAAGGAAAGAACAAGTTTATCGTTTATAGTGGAGCACAGACAGGAAAGACAACGGAACTTAGGAATCTTTGTTGGGAGTTGCAGGAATGTGGTCTATTTATGCCTGTAAGTTATGAAGTAAAGTCTAGCTATGACCTCAAACATGATGACATGCCACAAATCAAATGGATTGACGGTAAAGAAGTGGTTGTTGTCATAGATGCCCTTGATGAGATAAACGGTAAAGAGAGAGAAAATTTGTTGAGAACCATTAATTCGTATGCCCATGACAAACCAGAAATAAAGATGGTGTTGTCATGTCGGAGCAACTACAGAAAGGATGATCAGTTGAATGCTTTCCATGAACTATATATTGAGAGTATGAGCGACGAAGATGCTAAAGCACATATAAACCATGAACTTAAAGGAAGGAATAATCTTTGGAAGATGATTGAGGAACAAGAATTGGTAGATTTTGCAAAACAACCATTTTTCCTGAACGTTCTGATAGATGCATATAAGGAAACGAAAAATCTGCCAAAGAATAGATCTGATATCTACAAACTTTTCATTGAAAAAAGTTACAAGAAAGAGAGAACGGAAAAAGGGACGTTGCCGTCATATAGTGCAGATAGCGAGGATGCAATTGAAATGTTGCGACGTGTGGCTGTCGCCATGTCTCTTATGAACAGACAAACACTATTGGAAAAAGAATTCGCCACGTGTCTTGATAATGACATACAGAAAATAGAAGAATGCAAGCGATACTCTATTATAAAATTTGAAGATGATGCTTATTCTTTTGAGCATAATGCTTTTAGGGAATGGTTGACGGCTGACTATTTATACAAGAGGGGACTTGGAAAGGCCAAGCAACTTGCCTCAATGCCAAATGGCAAGATTAAACCAGAGTGGTATAATATCATTATGCTCTGGATGGGAATGTATGGACATAATGAAAAAGACAAGATAAAAGAAAACATAGAGTGGCTGAAATTGGCCAGCATGGAACTGGTAATATATGCTGACAGCAGTTCGTTGAATCAAGAGACAAAAGACAATATCTTCATCAGCATTCTAAAAGAATATAAGAATTTTGGGATAAGAATGTCGAGTATATTTGCAGACGACTACAAAAATATGTTGAGATTTGGACAATCCGATGTTACAGTTGATTATATCGCAGAAGAATTAAAGAAAGCAGAGATCGGTACAGCTTATTATGCAGACTTGATGTGTCTGTGCTATTTCTTAAAATGGACAGTAGTTGAAACTAGTTCAAACGATGTGTTCAAAAAATTGTTGAGTGTTCTTGATGAAATTACAATTTGTAACCTCAAAGAAAAGCCAACAGGAGACCTGTCTTATCTGTATTTGAGAAATGATTTCTTTTTTAAAGAAAAATACGTAAGACACTATTTCGAAATTTTCAAGGATAGCAATAACTACGATGCTATCAATGTGATGGTTTCATTAATTCACGGAGCTAAAATGGTGGATGAATATGTAGACTATATACTTGATAAAGAACATTATGTACAAGACCAAAAAGATGAAAAAGAAATCACTACTCTTCTTGTATCAAGGGACGAGATCTATGCGGCTCTTTCAGCTGTTGAGAATGTGAAGGTAATTGAGAAAGTTCTAAAGCATGAGTTTAAGAACTTCCTATACTATTATGATAGTGAATGGTCTCATTACAGAGATATGATTAAGTGCCTGCTACAAAAGACCGAAAAACAGATTAGAATGGGAATAGGCAATGACCTTGTCAAAGTCATTGAGAACTTGTATCTGAAAACCTTTCCAAACCTTTATTACAATACAAACGAACATCAAGACATACTGGAAATATATAGAAATTTCTTCATAAGTACAGGAACCGCAAATTCAGAAAAAGATATTTTTGATAAAACAAAAAAAAGTATTCTTAATGATTTCGATAAGGAGACAGAAGTCGAAAGACTATTTTTGAAGACTGGACTTTGGATAACTAAGGAATATTTAGATGTCTATTATAACGAGTTTAATCCTCAGTCTGAAGAAGACAGAAATTGGGCAGGATGGTTCAGAGGTTGTCCATATTTGGAGATGGCGAATTATGCTATAGCGAAATATAATGAATTCTTTCCAGAATCAGAATATGACAAAGAAAGACGTCTGCGTAAAAAAGAAAATTTTGTCAGTCTTGCTGACTACGACAAGTTTAAGCAACAAGTATTAGGTATGCTTAATAGGATAAAAACAAACACTCGCGACGAACTTCGTAGAGTTTTGAAAGAAGATGATGAGTATCTATGGAATAATTATGTCTATCAGTTTTATAACAATTATATCGAGAGTGATGGAAACTTTTCACATGATAAGATTGAAACTGCCATCAATGATAATACGATCTATGATGCATTCTTCATGATGGTAGTTGGAAATTGTACTCATAATCCCATGCTGTCCTATTTGATAGATGACGATGCAAGGAAACGTATGAATGACATTGCGAAGTGTATTGTTGAAAACATGGGCAAAAAAATATATTGTGAACGGGTGTATGAAGAGTGTGCCATAAAACTGATGTTGGAAGGAAACTTCTCGGTCGACGAGGACACTTTAATATCATTGATACCATTCTCGGAATCTTCTGTGTCAAGAAAAGGCGATAGTGGGTTCTGTGAAACCTATACACTTTTTGAGTATATAGAAGAAACAGTCGAACAAGATAAAATTGGTGAGCATATTGTTAGTCTACTAAGAGATATAAACAAATGGAAAAGCAGGGCTACAGGTGTAAGAATGGCAGAGTATGTCATTAAGAACCATATTTCAGAAGGATACCAAATTGTGTTTGAATATATTAAGAATGGTTGCAGGAGTGATGATTATCTCGCTGAACTGATGATAAAATCAGACATTATGGTGGAAGAAATGAAAGCGGCATCAGACAAGATGGAAAAGTCTCTTCAGTTAACTGTTTATGCTTCTGTTTGTAAGAATTTTGGGGATGAAGATTGGGTGAAAGAAAAGCTGGAACCAAAGATTGATATATTTGAAGGATATATACAGGAACAGGCTTTACGTATTCTACTTGGCATAGGAAGCATTGATGCTCTTGCGTATATCGTTGAACATTCAGAACTATTAGATAACTATCGGGAATATAATTTCTGTTTTTCTGATGTCAATGCAGTCACGTTGCTAATTCAGGTGATAGACATTTGCCATCAGCACAAATACAATAATGACTATACCAACACCAGTATTATCACTTCGTTGGAGAAAATTGCCATTAGCAATGAAGAGTCGTTGACCGAGGTAAAAAGGGGTATAAGAGAACTCATCAGCAAAGATGTATACTATAAATATCTAAATAGATACATGATCCAGTTCGAGAACAAGTATTATGAGAATCATTCATCCATTAAAAGCATTGAACAGGTAATAAATATGATAGATAATAATATGTTATCAGAAGAGAATAATACAAATTTCATAAATCAAACTCCTGTGTACATTTCATACAGTTGGGAGAACAATTCAGACCATACTGTTAATCACTTATGTATGGTATTTGATCATAGAAGAATTAATTATTGTCGTGACAAGCAAAATTGTTCTTACTTGGATAATATCAATGCCTTTATGAATTCAATTCGGAATGGCGAAATAATCGTGGTGGTTCTAAGCAGGGCTTATATGCTGTCAAAAAACTGCATGTACGAACTGTCGGGTATTCTGAAAAGGAATGATGGCATTGATAGGATTCTGCCAGTTGTCGTAGACGACTCCATTAGGGATAGGAGATTTTATATTGACATGGTTAAACATTGGAAAGAACAAAAGGATAAGATCGCTGATGATGTAAATTCTATGATGAGCATAGATCCAAATATGGTTGGCCCTTTAAAAAAAGAGCAAGAAGAAATAAATGCTATTTATATGTTCCTACAGAAGATTAAAGATTATATTGACTGGGTAAATGCAGACTCTCTTAACAATTTGAGCTATACCAATTTCAAGTCATTGATTGATAAAATACTGGAAAAGCAAGATAGTAATGAAATATAATAATGAACAATGCGTATTGATTTAGCAAAGTAGAATCTATATTATATAACAGACGGAAACTGCACAATTCCATCAGTTTCCGCCTGTAATATTTTAAAGAATCTATCAAAATGGCAAATTTCTCTCATCATCATCTTCTTTAAGTATATCCCACAACCACACATCCATTGTTTTTTTGAATTTTTCTATGCTGTTTGCTGGAATGTTTATCTGTTTCAAAGAAAGACAATCAGAAAACACGCTATATCCAATACTAGTAACCGAATCTGGAACGTCGATCTGTTTCAAAGAAGAGCAGCCAGAAAAAGCGTAATCTCCAATACTAGTAACAGAATCCGGAATGTTGATCTGTTGCAAAGAAGAGCAACCAGAAAAAGCCCACTCGCCAATACTAGTTACGGAATCTGGAATCCGAATGATTTTGTTTGTTTCAACGCACGATATTATTGTCTTTCTTTGAACATCAATTAATAATCCTTTATCAACTACGAAGCGAGTAGAATTACTTTTAATTGTTAGATTTTCACACAAATTAAATACACTATCTCCAATACTAGTTATAGAATCCGGAATGTTGATCTGTTTCAAAGAAGAGCAACAATAAAACGCGCTATATCCAATACTAGTAACAGAATTTGGAATGTTGATTTGTCGCAAAGAAGGACAATCAGAAAACGCCTCATTTCCAATACTAGTTACAGAATCCGGAATGTAGATCTGTTTCAAAGAAGGACAATCAGAAAACGCCTCATTTCCAATACTAGTTACAGAATCCGGAATGTAGATCTGTTTCAAAGAAGAGCAGCCACTAAACGCCCCTTCTCCAATAGAAGTTACAGAATCTGGAATGTAAATCTGTTTCAAAGAAGAACAATCAGAAAACGCATCTTTTCCAATAGAAGTGACCGAATCTGGAATTAAGATCTGTTTCAAGGAAGAGCAACCAGAAAATGCTCTATCTCCAATACAGGTTACAGAATCCGGAATGTTGATCTGTTTCAAAGAAGAGCAACCAGAAAATGCTCTATCTCCAATACAGGTTACGAAATCCGGAATGTTGATATTTTTCAGGTATCTACAGTTACAAAATGCATAATCTCCAATACTTAAGACATACTTTGGTATTGTGATTTGCTCAAAAAGACAGGCTTCAAACGCTCCATGCCCAATTTTTGTTACGGAATTTGGAATGATAATATTGTCAAATCCTTCTGTTAATGGAATCCAATTCCATCCTGAATCCACGCAATATTCAATGTTTTGCAAAAAGTTAAATGCATTGTCGCAAATTACTAATGTCCCTTTCTTTATGACATAAGTTCCAGATTTTTGCTCTTTACACGTTAACAATCTTTTCCCATCTTTGCTATACACCACACCAAATTCATCTTCAATTCCATTTTTTATGTCTTCTTCTGTCGCCTCTGTTGGTATGTTGAAGCTTAGCCAGTAGCTGTTGCTGTCGCTGAATGGCGTTATTAAGATGATTTCATCATCTTTAGTTGCGGTTTCAAATTCTTCCTCACAAAAATAGATCTTTTTTGAATCTACGTAGCAGCAATTTACACCATCGTATTTTGTGGCATAAATAGGAAGATTATCATCGTTAATAAGTGTTTCTATTATTCTATTCTTTATGTCCTTTTCTGTCGACTCTGTTGATATTATCCCTATAGAAAAAAGTTTGATATTGGCTGTCCAAGGTTTGTCTGCATCGAGCTCATATTTGTCGTAAACTTTGCTGAAGTTTTCTTTGCCATTTATAAGCGAACAAAATTTTGATATTCGTTCATCTTTGTTGGAATAGTTGAAATATGGTCCGACGCAGACAAATTGATTGTATCCTTTTATGTGTTCGTTTATCACTACTGCAAATCGGTCTAAATTAAATTTTAAATCCAACACATTCGATAATATATGCAGAGTAGGAATGTTTTCGTCGGTTTCAATATCGGTCATTAAAAGTTTGTCGAAGGTTTTGTTGACTGTGTTGATTTCTGCTTCAGGCAAAAAAGCGGATGTGTGCAGCGCAGCTCTTTTCAGGCAGGTTTCGGATGGCTCTATCAGGGTTACTTTTCTGATGTTTTGGATTATGCCTTCTTCCTTCAGAAAATCTACGTAACACATTGTGCCAATAGCTTGTCCGCAGCCATAATCGATGATATTTATTTCTGGCTGTTGAAGGAAATCTTCGGGTAAATGGGCGAAAGCACAGTCGAGCTTTGCCTTGTGCATCTTGCCGAATGAATAGATATACACAAGCATCTGAGGCTCGGTGTCTATTTGCACCACACCGCGGTCAAGCATATCATACATGTCGTCAACGAGCTGTTGTGGCAGGTCGTTGATTAAATTTCTTGTAAAACTCATTATCTTGTCGAACGACAGATCTTCTTGATATTTGAGTTTGTATGCGTATGTTGTCTTTTCTTCTATCATAGTCATTTCCCCGTTATCGTTTCTCCAAAAGGATTTTCTTTGTGTTTGTTCCAGTTTAGCAAGGCGGATTCTTTGCTTGTGTTGGCGTAGCAGTATTCGCAAAGATGCGGGCATGTGTTGTATTCTCCGATGTCTTTGGATGCCATACATTCACAGAATTGCCGTTGTCCGGGATCTTTTTTGTGGGTGCTGATGAAATAATGGTTGCCGGGCAGAAGTATCGCATTGCCGGGCAGTTGGGCGTCTCCGAATAAATTTGGCGACGGTACTTTCTCTATCCTCACTTTCATGAAATCCATCAGTTTATTGTCGCTCCATGCAAGTCGGGTGATTAAATCTCCGTCGACGCAACGGTTATGCTGGATTCCGTATTTGCTGATGTCTATCTTCTCTCCGCATGTGGCAAGCTGGTAGTGCCATCCACGTTCCTGGTTCATGACGGAAAGTTTTTCCGCGAATTCTTCCATCTGTTCTGCTTCCCATTCGTGATAATGGATGCCATTCACGTCGAGATTATGCTTCACTTTTTTATACATGGCTATGTCCGCGTAGCTGAACACCAATTTTTCTGTGTAGCCTTTCAGCTGGTCGCCGATATTCTGAACTTTCTGCAAAAGGGAATCTACCGATATATCATCAGTCAGTATCATAGGGTCGAATCTCCACACCACAGCCCCTTTCCCAAGCTGCTCTACCAGCTGCTTGAATGTCTCGATGCGGTATTCTAGAGGCGGAACTTTCTCCAGTTTCTCCTGTTCGTAGTCGTTAAGCGTATATTGGATATAGCATTTGATGTCGCGTTCTTTGAGAATATGCAGATAGGGTAGTAACGGACGTGGATTCTTCGACCAGAACACGATGAAGCGTGTGTTGGCGTAGGAAATGTATGACTTTACTCCATTGAATGGGTTTGTCCATGCTGAGTAGCCTTTCTCCAATCTATCGAAAAACCAGTCGGCATAGAATGCAGGGATGTCTGTGCTCCTGCTGGCTGACACAATGACTGGTGCCTGGGCTTTCACTGTCTGTCCGTTGACAATTATGTCGGTATGATTCCACGTTGCCATAGGTTAAATTTTTATATCTCAAATCAGAATGCAAAATTCATCATCATCTGTTTGATTGATGCAGACTTGTGATCTTTAACGTCTTGCAGCATTTTGTTGATTGCGGTCTTAAAGAAAAACCTTATTAGATACTCATCGGTGTTTTCTTTTCTGATAGCATTCAGACAATCAAGGTATTCAGGTTTGTCTTTTGAATCAATCACAATCATCGGTTGTCCCATCTTTTGAAGAATATAATTGCTGAACAATCTGCCGATTCTTCCGTTTCCATCGCGGAATGGATGCAGATATTCGTAGAAGCCGTGGAATCTGGCTGCAATCACCATAGGATGTTGCGATTTTTCTTCAATCGCTTTTTGGGTCGATTCCAATAATTTGGGAACACGTGAAATCAGAATCTCATGATCTCCAAACACGGTCTCTCCAGCACACATATCTGTGTCTGTATATTCTCCTGGCACAGCACCCGGCACCTTGTAGGGCAGAGTAGTGCTCATCATTATTTTGTGAGTCTCTTTTAGCAATGATTCCGTAAGAGGACGGGATGTGTCGCTTAAAAGGAATTCGTATGCTTTGAAATGGTCGAGTATCTCGAATGCTTCAAATAGGGTTTTGTTTTGTGGAATTAATCCTAATCCTTTTTCTTTAAGCTCCTGAGTGTCTCCAACGGTGAAACTGTTGCCCTCGATGGCGCAACTGTGTGCGGAGAAAAGTATTTCGTGTCTGACACGAAGATCTTCTATCGCCACTTTCGTGCCGATAGTCTTATCATACTCTTTAAGAGCCTCTTCGTATTCTTTTATTTCAGACGCGAACATATTCCAAATTACGAATTATGCATTATGAATTATGAATTACGCATTGTCACACAGTATCTCAAACTCTATGTTTTCTCCGTCAAGCACCGTCGACGTGCGTTCAAAATCAAGCATCGACAGTCTGATATTCAATGCGATGACACTGTCGCTGAGGATTCTCTTGCGCTGCATCAGATCTGTCTCAGCCAACGCTTTGTCCAACACTTCCAAAGCATCCTCTATGTCTTTGGCATCCACGGAACTTAATTCGTGCATCTCATCAGAGGGATAATCGTCGGTGATTTTACACAATCTTTCTA
>JAEEMG010000102.1 GCA_016283095.1 Paludibacteraceae bacterium
GGCAGTTGCCCTCCGGGCGACAACCGGTTGCGGCCGTCCAGGGACGGTGTGTCACCTTCGGCGACGGAAAAATCCTCCACCATCAACCATCAATCCTCCACCATCAATCATCAATCTTTCCATTTTATTTCCTACATTTGTATCAGTTTAATGATAATTTTGTCGCTATGTTGAAGAAACTACTTGTGTCGCTGCTGTCGGCATTGTTGTGCATGTCTGTTGTCGCAGAGACTGAATCCCAATTGAATGGGAACCAGAATGAGACTGATGCGAAAATTGATGAGAATAGAGACGTGTTTGTTGCTCCACTGAAGTACCATATCTCTTCTGATAGTACGGCGGAAGTGATAAAGGATTATTCTTATAAAAAACTTGAATCTGTCGTTATTCCTTCTGAAATACGAGTTGATGGACATGTTTATCTTGTTACAAGCATAGAAAGGTATGCTTTTTTGGGATGTCGTGGCTTGACAAGCATAGAGATACCATCGGGTGTGACAAGTATAGGGAAAGGTGCATTTTATGATTGCAGTGGCTTGACAAGAGTGAAAATCCCATTGGGTGTGACAAGCATAGAGAAAGGTGCTTTTTGGGGTTGCAATGGCTTGACAAGCATAGAGATTCCATCGAGTGTGACAATCATAGGAGACGAAGCGTTTTTTGGTTGTTGGAGTGTGACAAACATAAAAATTCCATCGAGTGTGACGATAATAGGAGACAAAGCGTTTTATCTATGTGGTGACTTGACAAGTATAGAAATTCCGTCAAGTGTGACAAGCATTGGAAATCTTGCTTTTTTTTGTTGTTATAGATTGACAAGTATAAAAATTCCATCGAGTGTTACAAGTATTGGAGACGGTGCGTTTGCTGCTTGCAGCAGCTTGACAAGCATCAATGTGTCTATGGATAATTTATACTATTCCTCAGAGGAAGGTATATTATATGATAAAAATAAGACGACACTTATTTATGCTCCAAGGGTGATGAAGGGAAGAGTAGAGATCCCCAAGAGTGTGACAAACATAGGAGAAGATGCGTTTTCTGGTTGTAGAGGATTGACAAACATAGATATACCATCGAGTGTGACAAGTATAGGGAATTATGCATTTTCTAATTGTGATGGCCTGACAAGCATAGAGATTCCATCGAGTGTGACAAGAATGGGAAATGGAGCATTTATAGATTGTAGTGGCTTGACAAACATAAATGTAGCGACGGATAATTCAGTTTATACATCTGAAAATGGTGTATTGTATGATAAAAATAAGACAAAACTTATTTGTGTTCCGAGTGTAAAAAAAGGGAAATTTGAAATTCCATCCAGTGTGACAAGCATAGGATATTATGCGTTTTATGGATGCCACGGATTGACTGACATAAAGATACCGTCCCGTGTGACAAGCATAGGCGCGTATGCTTTTGATAGATGTGTTGGCTTAACAAGCATAGAGATACCATCGAGTGTCACAAGCATAGGAAAAAAAGCTTTTTATGGTTGTGAAAATCTTGAAATTGTAATTGATAATTCAAAAGAAAATGTGATTGTTGAGGAAAATACTTTTGAAGATTGCAAGTCAGTGAAGTTTTTGAAATGATCGGTTTTATCCACTGCTTATTTTTCGCTTACACTTATAAATCATCTATTGGCTGATACAGCAAACCGTTCCACAGTTGGATTTTATCGCTACTATGGAACGGCTTGTTTTATGGTTTAATAATCAGTTGTTGGTTATCGCCCCTACGTCTATCAATCTTCTTTTACAATAGGGTATAGCTCGATAAACTCTCCGTTGTGCTTCTTTCCGTCATTGATTAGCTCAGCCATCTTTTTTCCGATCGTCTCTATATTGTGGAATCCGGGAAGATCCATGTTTCCATTCAAATCAGTTGTTGTTGGTCCCGGATGAACAGTGAATATTTCGACTGGGAGATTCTTCTGCTCAAATTCCATTGCCATCACACCCACCATCGCATTCTGAGCCGCTTTGCTTGCCACGTATGCCATCGGATGCCAGTATGGGTTCGCCTCGGAAGGAACTGTCACATTGACAATTCTTCCTTTGTTTTTAATCAATAATGGTGTCAATGCTTTTGTTATGGCGAATGTGCCAATATAATTTACGTCGATGGTCTCTTTGATATCCTTCAGCTCTGAGTCGAAACTAGCCACAGACATGTCTCCTGGAATGCCTGCATTATTCACCAATAACGATAGATCTCCATATTTGGCATTGATTTCTGCTGCGGCGGTTTCCACACTGTTCAGGTCGGCTAATTCAATTTTAACCCAACCTGCAACATCTATTCTCAAATCTTTCAATTTCTGTATGGCTGCTTCAGCTCGTCCTTTGTCACGTGCTCCCAAGACTACACGCCAGCCACTTAATCCTAAATGTTTGATGATTCCAAAACCGATACCTTTGTTAGAACCTGTCACGAAAACTACTTTTTCCATTTTCATTTATTTTTATTTCATGTCGTTTTATGTCGCAAAATTATTCAATATTTATATTCCTGAATTTAAAATCGCCTATAAATTGATGATTATAGGATAAAAAAAGTAGAGACGCCGCATTGCCTTTGGAGATGCCGCAATGCGACATCTCTACTGATTTTGAAATTGATTCTAAATATTATTGTTGTTATTTTTTTATGTAAAAAATAACGTTGATATTTTTTTATTCGTTGTTGTTT
This sequence comes from Paludibacteraceae bacterium, assembly GCA_016283095.1. GTDB lineage: Bacteria > Bacteroidota > Bacteroidia > Bacteroidales > Paludibacteraceae > UBA1723. The sequence goes on from JAEEMG010000102.1 coordinate 2,695, forward strand.
TGTAATTTTGTTTTTGTAATTAATTAATGATTTATGAAACGGTTTGTTTGTAGTGCTTTATGTTTAGTGTTTGCATTTAATCTATCATATGCAGACACAGTTATGCGTGTTGTGAAAAAAGATGGAACAGTTGAAAAATACAAAGTTTCAGATGTTGATTTTGTAGATTTTGAAGAGGACAGCTCTGTTTTTAATCCTCAAGTGTATGAATTTGTAGATCTTGGATTGCCAAGTGGAACGTTGTGGGCTACATGTAATGTTGGTGCCATTTCACAAGAAGATTATGGAGACTATTTTGCATGGGGAGAAACTTCACCAAAATCAGAATATTTCTATGATAATAACAAATGGTACAGTGAAGAAGGAGAAACACAAATGAGTAAATACAACGAGGTTGACAGTTTAACTCTTCTTCTTCCAGAAGATGATGCTGCTACAGTAAATTGGGGTGAGGAGTGGAGAATGCCTACCGAAGATGAAATCAGAGAACTTGAACAGAAATGTACATATACTTGGATTGAAATAAATGGAGTTGGAGGAGGTCAGTTCACGGGACCAAATGGTAATTCTATTTTTATCCCTGCATCTGGTGATTATTATGGTTCAAAACTTAATTCTGAATCAAAGTTTGGTTATTTCTGGTCGTCATCTTTGATGGGTAAGGGTGAAAGAAGTGCATATTATATGAGTGTATTTACAGATGGACAAGGTGCTAATGGTGATGCTCGTGGCACTGGAAAACCAGTTCGCCCAGTCCGCAAATGACAATATATATTATATGATGCGAAAGATGCAATCTAAATATGTCTTTTGTGTTTGAGATTGATACCGATACTTCTGTTTTCTTTTGAAAATTATAAAAGCCCACGGATTTTACGTGGGCTTTGTTGTTATCTTGATTTGTCTTATTTCACTCTGATCCTTCTTCCGACTCTTAACGTTGTGTTTGGTCGGATTCTGTTGAGAGCACACAATCGTTTTACAGATGTGCGGTATTTTCTTGCAATTCTGCCTAACGTGTCACCTTTGCGTACCTTATGGTATTTTGCTGGTGAGTGTAGATATTTGTTGTAGTCTTCAAATGATGCCTTTGTGATTTCGTACTTTGGACTCAATACTTTTCCAGTCTCAAAATCCACGATCTTACGGGCATTGATTGGCAAACCTTTATATCGGAATTCGAAGTGTAGGTGTGGGCCTGTACTTCTTCCTGTATTACCTCCCAATCCGATTGGCTCGCCTGCTTTCACCTCCTGGTTAACCTTGACAAGCGGTTTGTACAGGTGTCCGTAGAGTGTCTCCAATCCATTTGGATGACGCAGCATCACGAAATGTCCGTAGCCTTTCTTGCGGAATTTCTTGTTGTAACGCATGATTCGCACCTTTCCGTCGAATGCGGCTCTGATAGTGTCTCCTACACGAAGTCGCATGTCTGTGCCGGCATGGAATCTTCCCCAGCGTTCACCACACTCGCTTGTGACCACATTGTAGTTCGGGTGTGAATAGGTGCTTACATTGATGACTGTGTCAGTAATGCTTTCGATGGTGATGTTGAAAGGATTCACCTTCGTCGCATCCCAACTGCTTCCTGTTGTGTCACCTTCCTCAAACATGTCCTCCTCATCTTCATCAAGCTCCATGTTGAGAGTGTCTAGTTCTGCGATTGATAACTCAAATTCTTCATCGTATATGAAAGACAATGAGTCTCTGTCTTTATGATTTGGAGAAAGTGGCGTTTTATGAAAACCGCTGATTGTCTCTGTTTTGGGAATCCATTTGATAAACAATGGCTTTCCTACCACAGATAGTGTTGACATTATACAAATAATGCAGACACTTAGTAGTTTAGTCGTAATCTTTTTTGTCACTTTTTACTAATTTTTCTTTTACTGTTATTATTGATGTTTTTGATTTATTTTATTGTTACTTGTGTCGCGCCGAATCCGTAGTCAAGGAAGGATGCGTCCTGCACGTAGCACTTTTTATATTGATTCTTCAATAATTTAAGCACTTCATTTCTTAAGACGCCTTCGCCCTTGCCGTGTATGAACACTATCTTCTGTCCGATTCTACGGCTGTTGGCATCCATCACTTCACGCACTTTCTTCAATTGGAAATCAAGCATATCCTTGTTGCTTAATCCAGAAGTGCTGTCTACAAGGTTGTCGATGTGCAAATCAACCTCGATTATTTCTGGGATGACGTTGCTTTTCACCGACTGCTTTGCGGTTTCCTGCGACTCTTTCCCAAGAATGGCTGATTTTAGATCGTCAGCCGATGGTAGTTTGAAACCAGCGGCAATATCTTTCTCCACAAGTGGCACGATAATCGCGTCTTCATCGAAGAAATCATTCTCCACATAGCAGTGAAGCTTGTAGAATTTCACTGTGTTTATCTTGATTTTCAGATCGTAGACAGGTTTGCGAGTGTATGCCTTGTCTTTCTTCATAGCTATGATCTGAGCACCAAGGTTCTCAAACTCATTAAGCTGGGTCTTTCTCACCGTCTCCAACAGAATTTTTGTATTTGGATTGATGATTCCCGCATAACGAGAGTAGACGCTTTTCTCTCCGCCATTGTAAATGTTGTAGGCAAGATAATAATTGCTGTCGTTGATCAGATATATCTCACAATCGGTCTGAGATATCATATTTGGGTTGACTGGAACGAAACCTAGGGCTGCGTTGATAAGCTCACCCTCTTTAGTCTCTGCGTAGGTCTCTTCCGCAACGTCTTCCTCTTCTTGAATGAGAACCTGCTTAGGCTTTTGTGTGTTAGTCTTTTGTTGCTGGCGTTCAGCAATTTTCTCAGCTGCTCCTTTTGATTCCACAATCACGCATTCGCTGATAAGAGTCGGGATGTCGAACCCATCCTCGTCTTCCACTTCCACCATTTCTTTGCTGACGATCTTCTTCACGATACCGCCACCAATACTGTTCAAAAAACGAATTCTGTCGCCTACTTTTATTCCCATTTTCTGATTTCTTTTTTTTAATTCTACAAAAATCGGTAATTTTGCCGTACTTTACAAAGCAAATGCAATTAAATTCATTTTTTATTCATTTTTTCTGATGCATCCGAAAGAGTTAAAGATAGAAAATTTCACGTATGATTTGCCTGATGAGCGAATCGCAAAGTTCCCGTTGGCAGACAGATCTTCGTCAAAACTGCTGACATATAAGGGAGGCAAAATCGCCCACACAACATTCAGAAATATCGGTGATGAATTGCCTGAAAATGCGATGCTTGTATTCAATAACACTCGCGTGATCCAGGCACGTATCGTTTTCCATAAATCTTCGGGTGCAAGAATAGAGGTGTTCCTTCTTGAGCCTCATTCTCCTCGTGACTATGCATCTAATTTCGCCGCTGAAGACGAAGTTGTATGGCAGTGTATGGTGGGAAATGCGGCAAAATGGAAAGAGGGATTCCTTGAGCAGACGGTGCAGATCTCGGGTGATTCTGTGACACTTAAGGCGGAATGTATCGACAAAAGTGGCAAGGCGAGGTTGATCAAATTGTCGTGGAGTGGGGCAGAAAAGCATACTTTTGCGGATATTGTAGACGCTGCAGGAGAACTGCCTATTCCTCCGTATCTCAACCGTAAGACAGAAGAGAGCGACAAGACCACATATCAGACTGTATATTCAAAGATTAAGGGCTCTGTGGCAGCACCGACAGCTGGACTTCATTTCACTTCAGATTTGATTGAGAGTCTTCAGAAGAGAGGAATCCGTCGAGCTGAACTGACTCTTCACGTGGGCGCTGGCACATTCCAGCCGGTGAAGTCGGAGACGATGGATGGTCATGAGATGCATAGTGAGGTGATCAGTGTGAGACGTGAGACTATTGAAGCTGTTAAGTCAGGACTTGGCAACATCATTGCCGTCGGCACAACATCTGTGCGAACACTGGAGTCATTATATTATATAGGTGTGGCTATAGCGGATGCCAGAGCAAAAGGAGTGGCTATAGACAGTGATTATCTGCATGTTGAGCAGTGGACACCGTATGATACAAATCCGACATTGTCAGCTAACGACAGTCTTCAGGCCATACTCGATTATCTTGACAGCGAGGGCAAGGAATCATTGGTGACATCGACACAGATTATCATTGCACCCTCTTACCAATTTAAAATTGTGCGAGGAATTATAACCAATTTCCATCAGCCACAGAGCACACTGCTTCTTTTGGTCTCTGCGCTTGTGGGAGATGATTGGCATAAAATTTATAAATATGCGTTTGATAACGGCTTCCGTTTCTTAAGTTATGGAGATAGTAGTCTGTTGTTGCCATAAAATGTTTTGAATCAGTTGTTTGTGAAATGTAGGACGGAGATGTTAACTGTCTAGAAAACATATAACTTTTTATCCGTTTAATGAATTTAACCACGGATGTTTCTTTTCTTGATTAATAAGAGGAAACATCCGTGGTTTTTGATATGCTAAAATTCTTGTAAGATTTGTTACATTTTTTAACAAAAAGTAAATGTTTATTAACAAAAAAATATATATTTGTTAGATAAATTAAGAGCTAAAATACAGATTTTAGTTCTGTGTAGTTGATTAACAATGAATTAGGTGTGTTGAATAGATTAATACAATAGGGTATGAAAAAGCTTTTACTAAATATGAAATATAAAAAACGAATATCAAAACTGTTGGCTCCAGTTTTGAAAAGCGTTGCTGCTTCCGTCTTTATATTCGGAAGCTGGGTCAATGCACAAGCATTGGTGATAACTGCAGAAAATGAGACGGTATGTCCTAATGAAGGTGTGATTTTGAACTCGTCATTGGCATCAACAAGTTCTGTGACATGGCAGAAGAAGGTGAATGGAGCTTGGGTGAATGCAAGTACAGAAGGATCTCAGCTTAAGGTTGGTGTCCCTTTTATTTATGAGATGGACGACCATGATGTTGAGTTCCGTGCTGTTGAGAAAAGTGGAACGAATATTATAGCGGAGTCTAATGTTGTAAAAATCACTAAGGGTACTGATTGTGTGCCAGAATGTCATTCTTCGGCAACAGGAGATTTTATCACAGGTACAGATTTCGATCCGACTGGTAGTAATACAGGAAAACTAGAAAATGATGTAGAAAATTTCTTTGGAGAGTATACTCTAGAGTTTTCAAAGAATGATTGTCCTTATTCGATTGGTGGTTTACAGAGTAGTTTCGGAAGCTATACTCCAAGTATAGACGATAGTGTAAGAAAGAAAACAGAGGGAAAATATGAAAATTATTTTATGAACCTTACCAATCCTAACTGTAAGGTAGTGACTATCAGTTTCCCTGCAAATCCAAGTGTATGTGGAAATGGATACAATCATCATGGTTTGTCCTACAGAAATCAACATTATAGATTTGTCATGAGAGCATATGTAAAGCCTACTTGTAAAATGGATGACAATGCTGCTTTCCGTGCAAGAACAGGACATGGAACCGTGACAGAAGACCGAATGGATGTTGAACTTTATGATGATGTGACTGGAGCTCTTTTGGGAAGCATGAGAGATTTGCAATCAAAAAATGATGTGGCTGAGGTTAAGTTTAGCAGTTTGACTAATGTTGGAAATCTACCGATGTCGGGTGGCGATTATCATATGTTGCGTTTTGAAATGACATTCTATGGATATATGCCATATGTAAATGAGGGTTTGAAACATTATGAGTTTACTCCTGAATTTGCTCAGTTGAGTTGTGCAAAAGTTTCTATTGACTATATCTCAGCGGAGGTAGAAAAGGTATGTCTTTCGCCAAAACTTGTATGTAAGGGAGAAATAGTTAGAGCTACAGCTACAGGTTTCCCTAAGAATGCCACATACAATTGGTATGAAAGATCAGGCAATGGTTGGGCAAAAGTTTTTGGAGCGTCAGGAAAAGGTGATGAATATCGTACAGCAAATATATATGTTGATTTTGTAGGTGCTAAGGAATATAAAGTAGAGGTAAATAAGGGAGATGGTTCAGCAACTGTAACAAAAGAATTCACTGTTTATGGTAAAGAGTGTGATCCTATATGGCCGAACGAGATTATAGGATCTTCAATGGTATGTGCTCCTAAGGATGATAATATCTATTATGTAGATCCTGTATCGGAAGACGAAACTGTCTTCTATCGTTGGAAGTTGATTACCCCTAGCAAAAAGGAGGTATACAATAATACGGTGTATGAAGGAGCTGGACTCCAAGAAGACTCGAAAACGAAGGGTGCAAGTGTGAGAGTTATTTTCCCTGCTGTTGCTGAGCATGGAAAATATACACTTGAGGCACAGGTGGTGAGACGTACCGTTGTAGATGGAGCTACTGTAGAAAATCCTATAGGAACACCTATTCAGAAAATAATTGAGGTTCATAATACACCAGAGCTCAAATTGACTCTGACTAGTTCGCCAGATGATATTTTTGCTGGAACATCAGAATCGGATAAAATCATTTGTCCTTCCGATATTACCAATAAGTATATCGCGAATGTAGAGGTCACAAATAAGGAGGGTAGCCATAAGTATAATTACACTTGGACTGGAGCAACTTCGTCTACAAAAACTTCCACTACTGCAGAACTTTCTTGGGATAGGACAAAAGCATGTAACGGAACTTTGAAATCGCATACAGTATCTGTTACTGCAGAAATTGATGGAGTAGGCTGTCCTGCTGATATCAGCAAGACATATAAGTTTGAGACTCCGGAAGATCCAACAATCGATTGTAGTAAGATTGATGGCATTGTATATCCGCTTGGAGAAAAGGAGAAAACAATGACAATTGATTTGCCTATACCAACCTATAGCGCAGGTTGTGATCCTGATCCTAAGATGACTATAGATGTTGTTGTCAAGGATCTTGAAGGAACTGTGTTGAAGGGAACAAATCAGTCTCGCACTATTTCGTTCTCAGTTTCTCAGTTGTCGACTATAAACAAAAAGGTAGTTGCACCTGCCGGAACAATAGAGTTGAAATATACAATTACAGACGGATGTGGAAAGTCTGATTTCTGTGTGGCAATTGATTCAGTTAAAGACGTGACACCTCCGAATGTGAATTGTGATTTGATAAAGAATTACACCGCACATTTGAAAAACCAGAATGGTTGTGTGGCTGTGCCTGGTGATTACCCAACTGAATTGCCAAAACTCAGTGAACCTAAATTGCAGGATTTGAATGGTGTGGATGGCACTCTTATCGGAGAGTATTTAGGAAGACGTGAGGTTGAGGATAGACCTTCTGAGATTCCTTCTATTTTTGATAAGAAAAAAGGTCTTAATGATCCATATAAAAAAGGAGTCACTTGGATCCTTTGGGCATTCTCTGATAAATCAGGTAACACTAAGTTCTGTCTTCAGCAGATCTCTGTGATTGATGACAAGGCTCCTAATGTGACATGTCCAAATGTTGATCTAGGTTCTATTGATGTAGATACTCTTACTTGTAGTTTGAAGCCATCATCTGTCATCGCTAAATTAAAAGAGGTGGCAAAATTGCCTTACGGATTTGATGAATGTTCTTCAACTCCGACTGATAGCCTTGTGCCAACTCTTTATTACCGTGTTCCAAAAGATGGTGATGATTTGATTGAGATAAAAGACGATCAAATGGATGATCCTATTTTTGTGACAGGAATCAAATATGAGATGGTTTGGGTGTTCAAAAAACCTAAAGGCTCTTATGTCGATGAAAATGTCTCAGTAGAATGTGCGGTTCCGTTCATGGCTGAAGATCAGGATGCACCTGAGTTCGATTGCTCATCATTGATCAATATCATGGTATTCCCTAACTATCTTATCGAAAAAGGAGAAGTTAAATATGACAACTATGCTTCAGGAGCAGGACAAAGTGGCAATAATCCGGATAAGGTATATACTCTAAGTAAATATTTTGATGAAGAATATTTGTCAATGCACGAGGATGTTCAGGATGTTTGTGGCGGAGAAGTGACAGTTACGGTTACTGTGACTGATCATAAAGGAAAAACAACCAAAATCAAAAATCTTGATGAATTCAAGAAATTTAAGTTTGAAGGTGACGCTGCAGGAAAAGATGCACGTACATATACTATTAAGTATACATTTACAGATCAGAGATTCAATACAAAGGAATGTGAACAGTTGATATCTGTGGTACGTAATGCACCGCCGGTTCCTAATTGTCCATCTATACCTAATGTGATGTATACAGATAAGGATTGTAAGGCCATATTCAACATGACATTGGATAAAATCCCAACAGCTGAAGTAAAATACTATCACGCGTCAAGATATGGAGACTGTGAGAGAAAACCTGGAGGTGGCCCTGGATTTGGTCCAGGAATGGGTCCAGGAGCAGGAAATGAATGTTCGAACATGGTTCCAGTTACAACAAAAGCTGGTCCAGCTAATGTTCAGATGTCGTTTGAGGAATTTCCTACTCTTAGTGCATCAAAATCAGGCTTCGTTACAATCTCTGTATTCCCAGATTCTGTACGTTTGTATGATGCTAATGGTGGTGTGACTACAGTTGAAAATCCTATGGATCCTATAGAAGATCGTGTGATCACAAAGGATGTGACATTCCGATCTTATGCGGTCAATCCAGTATGTATATGTGAAGAGGATGTACCTTATGGATATGCCACTGCAAATTTGACAAATTTCGCATCTGTTCCATCTGTTGTGAAAAATTATAATTTGCCTGTAGGCAAGAACAGATTTGTGTGGTATTTCTCTAACGCGTATGAAAAGGAAGATCCATCATCAAAAGTGTTGGTCGACAGTTGTGTCATAGAAATTGAAGTCAAGGATACTATAGCTCCTTCATTGGTTTGTGGACCATGGGAAGGCACAACTAAATTCTATGCGGATGAGTCATGTGAGTTGAGTCAGACAGATGTAAAGGTCAAGGTGCCATCACTAGAAGAGTTGAAGGCAAAAGACAACTGTACATCTACGAGTGATTTGAAACTTTCATGGGTACGTACATTCAAATCTAAAAAATCTACTGATTTGTCAGCACCTTACAAAGTAGGTGTGACAACTATAGATTGGATTGTTACTGATTTGTCTGGCAACAGTGACACTTGTACTCAGTACATTGAGGTTGTCGATACACTTGGACCTCCAGTTGATTGTGATGTTGTGACACCTCCATTGACTGCTTATGTCGATGCTAATTGTTTGGCAGAGGCAGATATAGTCAAGAAGGCAGGATTGCATACTCCAGAAATCGCTGATGACCCATGTTCTCCAACTGGAAAGAAAATAAAAGGAGTTGGTGTCAGAAGTGATGGAAAGGATGTATTGAAAGACGCATATCCTAAGGGAGTGACAACAATCACTTGGACATTTACAGATGCTGCTGGAGCCTCTTCTGTTTGTAAGCAGACAATCACTGTGCTTGATACAATGAAGCCTGTGTTCGATTGCCGTGATATTCAGGATACTACATTAGCACTTGCTGCTGATAAGTGTGAGTTTACACTTGATGAAGTGCTTGCTGCTCTTGGCAGTCATACTGCGGTGGATAATTGTGATGGTGACATAAAGGGTAAGCCAATGCTTCGTGACAAGGATGATAAAAAGGATATCGCACTTCCTGCGACATTCCACAAGGATACAACTTATCATATTATTTGGCATTTTGTAGACAAGTCGAAGAATGATAAGACATGTGACCAGTATTTGACTGTGGCTGACACTACACGTCCAGATGTTTCAGATGCATGTAAGAAGTTGACAGACAAGACGGTTGTCGCGGAGAATACTTGTGAACTTCCATTCTCAAGTTTGGATGTCGATCTTAATAGCTCTATTAACGACAAGTGTGATGGAGTGATTAAGGCTAAGGTTCAGGCTTTTGTAACACAGTTTGATGGAAGTGTGAAGCGATACGATGATGATGAGATCAAGGATGTCATTTATCCAGTTGGAACTCATAAGTTCTTGTATATCTATACCGACAAAGCAAATTTGTCAGACACTTGTACAATGTACCGTACTGTTGAGGATGGTACAAAGCCAGTTGTCCTTGACTGTTTCGATGGAAAAGACACGGTGATGGGTAATGTTTCATCAGATGTCTGTGGTATGACTTATGATGACTTGAAAGATTTGATTATCATTCCAAAGGCATACGACGAGTGTGATAACCTAGCAAATGGAGGTTCGGTTCTTTTCATAGAGCCTGTTGTGAAGAGATATTTCTTAAACATTCAGACTAATGAGTTTGAACTTGTAGTCGACGGCAATGATAATGAGGAGTGGAAAGTTGATCCGTTCCCTGTAGGTTTGACAAAACTAGATTTTATATTCTATGATAAATCTGGTAATGTTGACAACTGTATCAAGTATGTAAATGTGGTTGATGCTCGTGGTCCAAGTTTCGATTGCTCGAAGATCGATCCAAATCCATATTTCCCAGTTGCAGAAGATGGTAAATGTGAGGTTGTGATTGGTGATATCTGGGATATTTTGAACGGAGACTATGTGGCTACACGTTCATGTACAGATGAGAAAATACCGGGAGTACTAACTCTATATGGTACAGACAAGAGAGTCCCTTCAGATTATGTATTGGAGGTCGGTCGTGATTATCATTTGTTGTGGGTGTTCCGTTCTGAGATAGACGGTAAGGTTGCGACATGTGATCAGATCATTCGTCCGAACCATCAGAATAAATTGGAGCCAAATTGTGATAATGCCGCTGATATTGATAGTATAAAGGCGACGGTGGATCGTTGTGATGTGCCAGGAGACAGTGTTATCACAAAGATGCCATTCGCATTGGATGCATGTACTGCTGATACAGTTTGGGGTGTACCTCACAGAAGTGACTCATTGGAGATTTCTGATCCGTTCCCAACTGGTCATACTCATATCACATGGACTATGGTCAGCCCATATAATGTAGAGGATACTGCAAAATGTGAGCAGGATATCAATATCAAGGGAAATAAGAAGTTTGATATCAATTGTGATGAGTTGACTCCTGCAATGCATAAGATTGTTGAAGATTGTGACCCTGCGGATTTGAGGGACACATTGAAAACTCCAGAAGTCGAGGATCCATGTGCTCATCCGGATTCATCTTATTTCATGCGTCCAGGTGTGGGAGTGCGTAGTGACTCATTGAAGATTGAAGACACATATCCTCTTGGTCCAACTTGGATCAAATGGGTATTCACTGATTTCACAGGATCTGTAAAAGATTCTTGTGACCAGTTGGTCGATGTCCGTACAACTAAGACATTGGAGATTAATTGTGACTCAATTAATAAGGATACGTTAAATATTCCTGTAAAGACAGGTGAGTGTTCTGTTCCTGCTTCTCAGGTTTTGGACTCATTGGAGAAACGTGGATATCCTTATGCTAATCATCCATGTGGACTTGGCAGATTTAAGGGTACTCCGACTCGTCCAAACGGATTGACAATGAATGATCCATTCTATGTTGGACCAAATGAGCTTATCTGGGTGTTCATCGATTCTACTACACACACATTGGTAGATTCAGTTGTGACATGTACTCAGATTGTAAGAGTTGGAGACGTAAATGTTCCACCAGTTGATTGTAGCCAGATGCCTGATACATCAGTTGTGTTGGATCCATTCGATTGTGATATAGATTTCAGCGAGTTCAAATTTGATATCAAGGCGGTTTATGACTTGTGTTCAGGAGATCATATTGATTCTGTTGTCACTAGAGCATCTTTACCAGGATTGAGTTCTAAATCAGGAGATGATCTCTTCCGTTATCCATTTAATGTAGGAGTTGATACTGTTTATTGGAGGTATAACTTTGGCTCATACGATTTCGAGTGTACTCAGACTATCACAGTAAAGGATTCTATGGAGCCAGTGATAGATTGTGACACACTTCTTGATGAGACAATTGTTTTGCCAGAAGGTCTTTGTGAGATTCTTAAGGAGCAGGTACTTGATTCAATCAAGCAGCCATACGCTTACGAATATTGCTCAGGAGTTGAGATCAAGGGTGTCCCTCAGCTTATGACAGTCTCGTCGGCTGGAGACACAACATACTCAGTTTTGCCATCTAAGTTTATGGTAGGAGAGCCATATACTATCTCATGGTTGTTTGCCAACGATTCTTTGACAGTCATGACTAAGAGATGTGAGATCGAGTTGACGATCAAGTCGTCTACTAAACCTATATTCGATTGCACAGTCTTTGATGATACTGTGAAGAAATCATCAGCTGGAGAGTGTGATGTGGTGCTTGACGAGCAGATTCTTCCTATTCCGGAAGGCAAGGATGCTTGTGTAGACGGATATGTTGTCTATGGTAAGGGATATATGATCGATACAGTAGCTGGTAAACAGACATACACTCTTCTTGCAGAGATGACAGAAGGAACACCATCATATAAACTTGGCAAACTAGGTGTCGGAGTTTATAATATCGCATGGATTTTCGAAAGCAAGTATTCGACTGCTAAAGATACATGTGTTGAGACATTGGATATCTTGACAGACAAGAAGATGGATATTGCATGTAAAGAGTTGGATGCTTTCGCTCCGACAAGTGATGATTCATGTAGCGTGTCTGTTGATCTTATTGCTCCTGTCGCAACTAATCCATGTACAAATGAGGTTATCCTTCCAGATACGGTTATCCGTTCTGACAAGAAACCATTTAAGGGTTCAAAGGATACATTCTATGTCGGACGAACAACAGTATACTGGATATATGTTGATCATTCGAAGACTTTGAAAGACAGCATCGACACATGTGCTCAGATAATTCAGGTCGGAGATGTCAAGGAGGATCCAATCCAGTGTCCTAAGGATACACTTATCACATTGCCTATCGGCGTTTGTCAGTTGGAACCAGCAGATATTGATCTGAATGATTCTTTACCAAAGTTCATGGATTTCTGTGCCGACACTGTTGTTCCGCTATTGAAAGTATGGCGTGCTTCTGGAAAGGCTATCACAGAGAAATTTGATCTTGGTATAGACACTATATTCAGAAGATACATTTATCATGGAGAAGAGTTTATATGTGAGCAAGTGATAAAGGTGCGCAATGCAGGAATAGACAGTTTCAACTGTGGATTGTTAGGTGAGAAAGACACTATTACAATTGAGTTGAAGACTGCTGTTGATTCAGTGCCATTCTCAGAAGTAGAGAAGCATGGATTCAAGATTCCTGAGTTGCATAATGAGTGTGGACAATTGGATTCTGTATACACTCGTTCTGACGGATTGAAGTTGAAGGATCCATATCCGCTAGGTGTGACTACAATCACTTTGGTTGTTAGAGACAATACTCCTGGATTGGAAGAGGAAAAACCATGTCGTAGAGTTGTTAATGTAATCAATACAGGTGCACCTGGAATGAATTGCCCTCCATTGGATGACATCAAGTATATCTGTTACAATGATCTTCCGGCTTCTTATAAGACGTTCGATGAATTCCTAAAAGCTGGTGGATTGTTCTTGGCACAGGATGGAACTTCGGCTCCAGAGTTGGTTGATCCGGAAACATTCAAGGTTGATTCTATAATTTTGGATGTGACTAACAGCAAGGTTTCTACAGTAAATCTTTGTGAGTTTACTCTAATCAGAACATATTCTGCGGTTGACGTGAGAAAGCAGAATGTTTCACCTTGTTCGGATACATTCCGTGTGAAGGATACTGTGCCACCTGTGTGGATTGAGGATGCTGCATCTACAATTGACACATTCGTATGTACGCCGATAGAACCATTTGCAAATTCAGCAATGAAGGCAAAGGATAATTGTTGGGATGTCATTTATGAAAATCCAGTTGCAACATCTGCAGATGTTCCTTTGAAGAGTGGAATTTTCTATTTCGATTCATCAGACAGATCTTCAGATCCAAGCAAGTGTGAGTATTACAATTATGATGTGGTAAGAAGTTTTGTCGCATACGACGCTTGTAATAATCATTCTGATACTCTAGAGTATCGTCGTGTGATAAGGGATACAGTTCCACCGATAATCACAATCCCAGACTGGTTTGAGGAGTCTATTATACAGGCGGACTATGCTAGACCATGTTTGTTCCTTGTTCCTGATGTGGACGGTTTGCTTCCACCTGATATCGCAAGTGACAATTGTGATCCAGAGGCGGTTAAACATTTCAAGCATACTCAGATACCACCAAAGGGTGATACATTGAACACAGAAGCAGGTTTCATCGATGTTAAGATCATCATCGAAGACCCTTGTGGATTGAAGGATTCTCTAATCAAGAGAGTTAAGGTTCCTACACGAAACTCTATCGTAAAAGAGTATATGAAAGATACCACTGTCTGTGTAGAAGACAGCGTATTGCTATCGGATACAAGACTTTCTTATTATGAAGGTTATATCTGGCAGAAGAATTGGTTTGATGAAACTAAGTGGGATTCTGTAAGAACAAACTCAGTGGTGTTTGATTATTTTAAGGATACTATTTCTGATAAGACGGTTATCTTCTCTAATAACCAGTATGGATACGCTTGGAGATATAACCAGAATGCAGGAGCAGGAGCTTATTTGAAATTGGATTCATATTCAAAAACTGGTAAGTATTTCATTATCGCAACGGATACAGTCAGACTTTGTAGTGATACAGCAAGTGCGTTTATTAATGTTCATCAAGCACCGTATGTATCTTTGGTGTCTGAATATTATACTATATGTGAGAATGATTCTCTTCCTTTGGTTTCTGGAGATGAAAGTCTATACGACAGATTTAGTGTTTATACGTTCGACAATGGAGAAGAGATTACAGAGGAGGGTTGGATGATTAATGGAGAATTGTATTCTCCAAATTCAAAGATTCCGTATTCAAACTTGCCTCTTACTCTGACATATTACGCTAAAAACTTCTGTGGATCAAACACTTCAATTGATGGAGTCAGCATCCATACTAAGGCCCGTATGAAACCAGAAAACTTCATGCTTGTCACAAATCCTCAGAATAAGCCTCGCGTCTTCAGAAATGAGAGTGCAGAGTTGAAGCTTGTCACTAAGTATCGTCCAAACGAGTACCATTGGTATAAGGTCAACGGTGCATTTGACGGTAGATTTGAGGAGGCATTCGATAAGGAAGGTCAGATTAAGGAAGAGTATAGAGACTTGGTGGCTGAACCTGACTCATTGCTTGAAGTCAAGCTTAAGAATGAGAAGGGAAGCAATATGTATGAGTTGATAGGTCTTCAGGATACAGCATCGTACTATGTTTTGATGCTTGACAGTGTCTGTCCTGCGGTTCCTTCAAATGTCGTTGCTATCAACGTAATCAAGGATCTTCCGACTGCGTTTACTCCAATGAATTCAATAGGATTGAATGACTCATTCATGGAGGGTTATCCAGTTGTCATCTTCAACCGTTATGGACAAAAGATGGTTGAAAGTCAAAATGGTTGGGATGGAAAGTGCCGAGGCGATTATGTCGATCCTGGTGTTTATTTCTACGAAATTGTTTTGAAGGATGGCTCTAAACATAAGGGTTCTATTGAGGTTGTCTACTTTAAGTAGCAATTGACTGAATAATGAAAAAAGGAGACGTGAATAATCGCGTCTCCTTTTTTGTTGATTTAATTTGTCAATTCTTATTGGGAATTATGTATTGAAAAAAAAATGGAGTATATTTGCATTAATAATTTGAAAGAACTTAAATGCAACAGGACAATTTTTTTAACAACAAGGTAACAAAACGAGTTAAAGACGTTATTATTTATAGTAAGGAAGAGGCTGCCCGTTTAGGTAACGACAGTATCGCTCCTGAACATGTGCTGTTGGGTATCTTCCGCGACGGAGAAGGTCCGGCTATGGCCGCTTTCAAGGAATTGAATGTTGATCCGAGAATTATCCGTCAGAAGATAGAGGATGTTATTCGTAAAGAAAACAATAATCCTTTCTTGGATGAAGATATACCTATGCTGAAATCTACCGAGCGTCTGCTTTTCCTTATGGAAATCGAACGCCGTCAATTCCGTACTATTGAACAATCGGATACAGACATACTTCTTTTGGCTATCCTTCGTGAGGATTCCAATCTTGCGTCGGAAGTGCTCATATCAGAAGGTGTGACATACGATAAGATGCTTGCTATCTCACATAAAATGTGGGATAAGGATGAGCAATATGCTGAAGAAGAGGAGGGTGGACTTGACACTATTGAGCCAATGGATCTGAATATCAATGATGGTGTGCAGGAAGACGAAGATGAGGACGAGGATGATATGGACAACGACGCTGACGCAAGTTCGATAATGTCAAAACAATCCGCTACTTCTAAACAGACTGCAACGTCTTCGAATTCAGCTATGCCTTACCTTGAGAAGTATGCTCGTAATCTTTCTCGTGAGGCCGCAAATGGAAATGTGGCTGAAATAGTCGGTAGAAAACGTGAGATTGAACGTCTTTCTCAGATTCTTAGCCGTAAGAAAAAGAACAATGCTGTTCTTATCGGTCAGCCAGGTGTCGGCAAAACTTCCATTGTCGATGGCCTTGCTTTGGACATTGTCAACAAACGTGCACCTCATATCCTTCTTGATAAGGTGATTTATGCTCTTGATATGGGAGCTCTTGTCGCTGGCACAAAATACCGTGGTCAGTTTGAGGAGCGTTTGAAAGCGATCCTTTCTGAGGTGGCTGGCAATAAGAATGTGATTGTCTTTATCGACGAGATTCATACAATGATCGGTGCTGGTTCAGCTCCTGGTACTTTGGATGCCGCTAACATGTTGAAGCCTGCTTTGGCTCGTGGTGAGTTCCAGTGTATCGGTACGACAACGATAAAGGAATACCGTCAATATTTTGAGAAAGACGGTGCGTTGGATCGCCGTTTCCAACGTGTGCTTGTCGATCCTACAACGGAAGAGGAGACTCTTGAAATCCTTAACAATAGCAAGGCGGCATACGAGGAGCATCACATGGTGAAGTATACTGATGAGGCTATAAACGCTTGCGTCAAACTTACCGGAAGATATATCGGTGACCGTATGTTCCCAGACAAGGCTATTGACGCTATGGATGAGGCTGGTGCTGCCACCCATATTGTTGATGTGGAGATTCCATCGGTTGTCGTTGAACTTGAGACAGAATTGAAGTCTCTTGAAGATGAGAAAATGAACGCAGTAAAGAAGCAGAACTATGAGTTGGCTACTGAGTTGCGTGACAAGATAAAGGCGTTGACTATCCAGTTGAACGCAGAGAAAAAGAGATGGACGGAAGAGATGAAGTCCAACCGTCGTGTCGTGACAGAGGATGATGTGATGCGTGTCGTCGCTACAATGACAGGAATTCCTATCACACGAATCGCGAAGGACGAAAGTCAACGTTTGGTTGAGATGCCGAATGTCTTGAAGGGTAAGGTGATCGGACAGGATGATGCTGTGGCTAAGGTGGTGAAGGCTATCCGTCGCAACAAAATTGGTCTTGGTGATCCAAACCGTCCTATCGGAACATTCTTGTTCCTTGGACCTACTGGAGTCGGTAAAACATATCTGGCCAAGATGCTGGCTAAGGAGATGTTCGACGGTGATGAGTCTCTGATCCGTATCGACATGAGTGAGTATATGGAGAAGCATGCTGTCTCACGTCTTATCGGAGCACCTCCGGGATATGTAGGACATGAGGACGGTGGTCAGTTGACTGAAAAGGTCCGCACAAAACCATATTCAATCGTTCTTCTTGATGAGATAGAGAAGGCTCACGCTGATGTCTACAACATTCTTCTCCAGGTTATGGATGAGGGTTGCTTGACTGACAGCCAGGGTAGAAAGGTCGATTTCAAGAACACTGTGATCATTATGACCAGCAACGTTGGCTCCCGTCAGTTGAAAGATTTTGGCCGTGGTATAGGTTTCTCTATGCAGACGGAGGTCAGCAAGTCTGTCGCAGATGATGTTGTCCGCAAACAACTTAACAAGACATTTACTCCTGAGTTCTTGAACCGTATTGATGAGATTGTAAGTTTCTCTCCACTTGAGAAAGATTCGATCACTAAGATTATCGAACTTGAGATCAATCCGATCCGTGAGAGAATCGGCAAACTTGGTATGAAGCTGACAATCACTGAAGATGCTATGGACTACATGGTGTCTAAGAGCTATGATCCTGTATATGGAGCGAGACCATTGCGTCGCACATTGCAGACATGTGTCGAGGATGCTGTAGCTGAGGTGATTTTGGAGAATGGCATCGACAAAAAATATGAGATTATAATAGAGGCTAATGAAGATAAAACTTCTACCAAGCCTTCGTTTAAGCTTATAGAGGACTAACTAAAATTTTATAATTATGAGTAAACAATTGAGACTTTCAAGCAATAAAATGCTTACTGGTACTGCGGCTGGTTTGGCTGAGTTTATCGGAATGGACGTGACAATGATGCGTGTGATCTTTGCAGTTTGTACTCTCGCTTTTGGATTTGGTTTGGGTATTTACCTTATCGCATGGATTATCATGTTGCTGTCGGAAAAGTAATTTGATATTGATTTAATCGTGTAGACGGAATTATTCCCGTCTACACTAAAAATGGGTTATGTCGGTTTCGATGTAACCCAAATTTTGAATAATAGTATATAAGATATTCGGCAATGGATTTCAAACTGACATCGAAATATAAACCTACAGGAGACCAACCGGAAGCGATCCGTCAATTGGTGGAGGGTGTTAATAATGGTGTCAAATACCAGACATTACTCGGAGTGACAGGTTCGGGAAAGACTTTCACAATTGCGAACGTCATTGAGAAAGTGCAACGTCCGACTTTGATTCTCAGCCACAACAAGACTCTTGCCGCACAGTTGTATGGAGAGTTTAAGGGTTTCTTCCCTGAGAATGCCGTGGAGTATTTCGTGTCATATTATGATTATTATCAGCCGGAAGCATATTTGCCAAACTCCGACACTTATATTGAGAAGGATCTGGCAATCAACGATGAAATTGAAAAACTTCGTCTTGCCACAACCACTGCATTGCTTTCTGGCAGACGTGATGTGGTTGTGATTTCTTCTGTGTCTTGCCTATATGGTATGGGAAACCCAGAGGATTTCTATGCAAACACAATCACAATCCAGGTCGGTCAGCAACTTGATTTGCAGGTGTTTCTGAGAATGTTGAGTGATAATCTCTACCAACGCAATGAGATATCACTTGAACGAGGAAACTTCCGTGTGAAGGGTGATACTGTTGACGTCTTTATGGCAGACACGGATTTCGTCTTACGTGTAAGTTTCTGGGGAGACGAGATTGAAGAGATAATTAGTATCGATCCATTGTCAAACATGCCGATAGAGTCGTTTGAGCAGACTCGAATCTATCCTGCGAACCTTTTTGTGACTACCAAGGAACGAATCTCTCGTTCTCTTATTGAAATCGGTGACGACCTGACAAAGCAGATTGAGTTCTTTGAACTTCAAGGCAGAAGTGCTGAAGCTAAACGAATCAGCGAGCGTGTCAACTACGATATGGAGATGATCCGTGAACTGGGACATTGCTCCGGAATCGAAAACTATTCTCGCTATTTTGACGGAAGAAAACCAGGCACTCGTCCGTTCTGTCTGTTGGATTTCTTCCCTAAGGATATGCTTCTTGTGATAGATGAGAGCCATGTGACGATCCCGCAGATTCGTGCGATGTATGGAGGAGACAGTGCAAGAAAAAAGAATTTGGTGGAATACGGATTCCGTCTTCCAGCCGCAATGGACAACCGTCCTTTGAAATTTGAAGAGTTTGAAGAACTGACAGACCAGACCATATATGTCTCTGCCACTCCAGCCGAGTTTGAACTGGAGAAGTGTGAAGGTGTTATGGTGGAGCAGGTGATCCGACCTACTGGACTGTTGGATCCGATTATAGATGTGCGTCCAAGTCTCAACCAGATTGATGATCTGATTGAAGAGATCGTTGTGCGTGCGGAGAAGGATGAGCGAGTGTTGGTCACTACTCTTACCAAACGAATGGCAGAGGAGTTGCAGGAATATCTGCAGAAGTCTGGTATACGAAGCCGTTATGTCCATTCCGACGTCGACACTCTTGAACGTGTCCGTATCATGGAGGATCTACGCAATGGCTTATTCGACGTGCTCGTAGGAGTCAACCTTCTTCGTGAGGGATTGGATTTGCCGGAGGTGTCGCTTGTGGCTATCCTCGACGCAGACAAGGAGGGATTCCTTCGTTCGCACCGTTCATTGACACAGACAGCAGGACGTGCGGCACGTAATCTGAATGGACGTGTGATAATGTATGCCGACAAGATAACAGAAAGTATGCAGCAGACGATTGATGAGACAAACCGTCGTCGCGAGAAACAGATGGCATATAATGAGGCAAACCATATCGTCCCTAAGGCTTTGAACAAAGAAAAGAAGACGATCCTCAAGGAACGTGAAGAGAATGAGCCTAAATATTATGTTGAGCCGGACGTTTATGCTGAGCGTCAACGTAAACCTGCTATGGTGGCTGAAACCACGTCTACTTATAATACTCCTGCTGAATTGGAGAAACTTATTGCCAAGACTAAACAGGCAATGCTTGATGCCGCCAAGGATCTCGAATTTTTGGAGGCCGCTCGTCTGCGTGATGAGATGATCAAACTGCAGAATGAGCTCCTTAAAATGAAAAAATAGGATTAATAAAATATAAAAAATGGATTATTTGAATTCCCTTAATGAACCACAACGTCAGGCTGTCACATATAGTGATGGTCCTTCTTTGGTGATCGCTGGCGCTGGTTCTGGTAAGACGCGAGTGCTTACATACAAAATCGCATATCTTTTGCAGTCTGGTCTAAAACCACAATCGATTCTTGCGTTGACATTTACCAAGAAGGCTGCGACAGAGATGAAAGATCGTATTGCAAAAGTGGTTGGCACGGAAGCGGCAAGTAAACTTTGGATGGGTACTTTCCACTCAATCTTCGCCCGTATCCTTCGTGCTGAGGCGGATAAACTCGGTCTTGACAAGGATTTCACTATATATGACGGTACTGATTCTCAAAATCTTTTGGCTACAATCATAAAGGAAAAGAGACTTGATGACAAGACTTATAATCCGAAGAAGATGCATGCCAAGATATCACGTCTTAAGAATGATCTCATCACTCCTCAGATGTATCGTGAGATTCCAGAACTTCATCAAAAGGATGTAGAGGATCACTTGTATGCGTTCGGAGATTTGTATGCGGCATACGCCGCACGTTGCAAAAAAGCCAATGCACTTGATTTTGATGATATTCTGTTGTTTACCAATATATTGCTGCGTGATGATGCACAGGTGGCGTTCAAGTATCAGAATAAATTCAGATTTATTCTTGTCGACGAGTATCAGGATACAAACGCATCCCAGTACCGTATAATCCGCAACCTTTGTAGGCAGCATCATAAATTATGCGTGGTGGGTGATGATGCACAGTCTATCTACGGTTTCCGTGGTGCCGACGTGCGTAATATTCTCTCGTTCACCAACGATTATCCGGAGTCTAAAGTGTTCCGTCTGGAGCAAAACTATCGTTCGACACAGACAATCGTGAATGTCGCAAACAGTTTGATTGCAAAAAATACACAACAGCTTGAAAAACATGCTTTTTCAGAACAGGAAGTTGGAAACAAAGTACGTGTTTTTGGAGCATATACAGAAGGAGAAGAGGCTCAGGTGGTGGCGAATTCTATTGCCAGACTAGTTAAGGAGGCTGATTGCAAATATTCTGATTTCGCTGTGCTTTACCGCGTCAACACACAATCACGTCTGATTGAGAAGGCACTCCGTGAGAAAAACATTCCGTCTCGCGTGTGGGGAGGAAAAACATTCTACCAGCGTGCGGATATCAAGAATATTGTATCATATTGTCGTCTTGCGATCAACCATCGTGATGAAGAGGCGTTCAAGCGAATTGTCAATGATCCTCCGAGAGGAATCGGCGACGTTACTGTCGGAAAGATTTTTGAACAGTCGGCGGCTGCGAATGTCTCATTCTGGGATGTGGTTGATAATATCCGTGATTATGATTTCTTGAACGAAGGCACGAAGAATAAAGTGGCTGCGTTTGCTGAGATGATCAATGATTTTGGCAAACAGTCAGAGGAAACGGATGCTTATGCCGTCGTAGATTCCGTGATCAAACGGTCTGGAATCTGGGCTGACGCTCATAAAGACAATGAGTTGGAAAATAAAAACCGTCAGCAGAATCTGGATGAGATGCTTCGTTCTGTGCATGAGTTCAAGACAAGAGTCTTGGAGGAGGATGGAAAAGATGCCGATTTGTCTTTGAATCATTTTCTTACTGATATTGCGTTGCTTACAAGTGTAGACGAGGGTGACGACAATAATAAAGTGACATTGATGACGGTGCACGCCAGCAAAGGATTGGAGTTTAAGGAGGTCTTCATCATTGGAGTGGAGGAGGGCATGTTCCCGTCGAAACGAAGCTCAAGCGATGAATCTGTTGAGGAGGAGCGCCGACTTATGTATGTGGCAATCACAAGAGCAGAGAAAAACTGCTATATCACATATTGTAAACAACGAATGGAAGGCCAGACGCCAAAGGTGGCAAATCCAAGTCGTTTCATCAAAGAGATAGATCCTAACTTATTGATTTTGCCGAAAGAGTGGAGAGACACAGCGTCTGTTTCATCAGAAAGAGGTGAGGCACGTTGGAAAAACGGACAGCAGTTCAATCTTCGCAGACCGACATCACCGTCGCAACAATCAGCACAGCCATCCACAGTTTCCCGTCCTGCCCCTAATGTACATCCGTTGGCAACAGGACGATTCAAGCCAGCGAGCATGTTGGCAGGAAGGGTTGGCCCTGTCAATATTTCACAGTTTCAGGTTGGCACATTTGTCAAGCATAAAGACTATGGTATCGGACAGATAGTCAAATTGGAAGGAGAAGGCAAAGAGACGAAAGCATTCATTGAATTCAACCATTGTGGATTGAAACGAATATTCCTTGCATACGCGGCTGCGAATATGCAGGTGATAAATGCGTAGTAAAATGTTCTCTTTTTCCAATTGAAAATTGCGATTGTTGAATAATTTACATAATTTTGTAGAGAACCATAGAGGTTCTTTTAACGAACTGGGGATTGACAGATGATCCCGCAAAAAATGTGAATTATGAATAAAGAAATTTCTACAAATAATGCACCGTCGGCTGTCGGACCATACAGCCAGGCAATAGAAGCAGGTGATATGATTTTTGTTTCTGGCCAGTTAGGATTGAATCCTGCAGACGGCACTTTGTCACCAGACGTGGTAGAGCAGGCAAAACAGTCATTGAAGAATATCGGTGAGATCTTGAAAGCTTCTGGATGCGATTATTCAAATGTTGTGAAGACGTCGGTTTTCATTACAGATTTGAGTGCATTTGCCGCAGTTAACGAAGTGTATGCCACATTCTTTAGCAAGCCTTATCCTGCTCGTTCGTGTGTAGAAGTCTCTAAATTGCCTAAGGGCGGACTGGTTGAAATTGAGTGTATCGCTAAAAAGTGAGATATTATGCCAAATAATGCATATAAATAGTATGTTGTTGGGCATTTTCTTGTTTTTTATAGTTATTTTATTGTGAATATTATTATTTTTGCATAAGAACTACATAATAAAATAAAAGGATTATGGATAAGGACAACTATGTGATAGAAACAAGTTGGGAAGTCTGCAATAAGAATGGCGGTATTTATACGGTCTTATCCACACACGCCAAAGCGTTAGGGGATATACTTGGAGACCATTTGATTTTTATCGG
The DNA here is from genome assembly GCA_016283095.1 of Paludibacteraceae bacterium. Classification (GTDB taxonomy): domain Bacteria; phylum Bacteroidota; class Bacteroidia; order Bacteroidales; family Paludibacteraceae; genus UBA1723. The sequence continues at coordinate 26,397 of JAEEMG010000102.1, forward strand.
ACCTGATTTCGGAAACGAAGACAACATATATTTTAAGGAAAACAAGACAGCTCTTAAGTCTTGGAAGGCAGCTGCCGCAAAAGAGGGGTTGGCTGTACGTGTCGGCACTTGGAATGTGCCAGGAAATCCTTTGGTTATTTTGGTTGATTACAAACCTTTCTTTGCAGAAAGAGATGCTTTCTATGGAGAGATGTGGGAAAAGTTCGGCGTCAATTCTCTTGGAGCGGTTGGCGACTACCACGATTGTGCCGTATTTGGTATGGCTGCAGGAAAGATTGTCGAAAGTTTTGTGAATTTCAATAAATGTGCAGACGCAGGTGTTGTCGCACATTTCCATGAATGGCAGGTTGCATCAGGATTATTGTATGTAAAGAGTCGTTGTCCACAGGTTAAGACTGTGTTCACTACTCATGCCACTACAACTGGCCGTTCAATCTGTTTCAATAATAAGCAGCTTTACGCATATTTCACAGCCTATAACGGAGATCAGATGGCTGGCGAACTAGGCGTCGCAAATAAACATTCGATTGAGAAGGCCGCTGCACACAATGCGGATTGCTTCACTACCGTGTCAAATCTTACTGCCGATGAGTGCAAGCAGTTGCTTGATATCCCGGCATTTGTGACTCCAAACGGTTTCGAATCTGATTTCGTGCCAACAGGAGACAAGATGGAAAAAGCTCGCAAGAATGCCCGCAGCAAAATGACAAAAGTTGCTGAGGCTTTGTTGGGTTATAAACTGCAGAAGAATGCTCTTTTCATCGCTACAAGCGGTAGATTCGAGTGGAGAAACAAAGGTATCGATGTCTTTGTCAAGTCGTTGAAACAGTTGGATGAGAATCCAAACTTGGATAGAGAGATCGTTGCATTTATAATGGTGCCATCCTGGGTTAAGTGTCCACGCACAGATTTGCAGGAGAAACTTAACAGTAAGGGCAAGAATCAGTTGGATTGGAAAGTTCCGACTCATGAGGTGAATGAGCCATGGAATAATGAGATTCTTAATGCAATTGGTAATTATGGCCTTGACAATCAGGAGAACCATAAGGTGAAGGTTATTTATGTACCTTGTTTGCTTGACGGCAATGATGGTATATTTAATATGAGCTACTATGATCTGTTGCCAGGTCTGGACTTGACCGTGTTTGCGTCATACTACGAGCCATGGGGTTACACTCCATTGGAAAGTGTGGCATTCGGAGTTCCGACAATCACCACAGACAAGGCAGGATTCGGATTGTGGGTAAAGAAAGAGTCGAAGAAGTCTGATTCAATCAGCAACGGTGTGGCTGTTATCAACCGTACTGATTTCAATTTCGATGAGGTTGCTTCACGTATTGAAAATGAGGTTGTTGCATTCTCAAAGATGAAAGACGCGGATGTCTCTAAAACATCGGAGAAATCAAAAGCGTTTGCTGACAAAGCTTCATGGAGCAAATTTATCGCATCCTATGTTGAGGCTTACGACAAGGCATTGGCTAAAGGAGCGAAGAAGAGTGCTGTGAAGAAAGCACCGTCTGCAAAACAGACAACTGAGACAGACGAGAAACCGAAACGTCGCAGCTGCGCGAAGAAAAAATGAGAGTTAAATAAAGAAAATAAAGTATACTAAAAATAAGTGTTATGAAAGTTAAGACTAGCAACACAAATCAGTCTGCTTGGAGAGAACTTACTACTACAGCTAAGATTCCTGCAAAGCTTGAGAAGCTACAGACTTTGGCAAAGAACCTATGGTGGGTTTGGAACGAGGAGGCAACAGACCTTTTCGAGAAGATTGACCCTGCAACATGGGAGGCATCTGGCAAGAACCCAGTTCTTTTCCTTTCAAAAGTGAATATCAAGCGCCTTAACGAAGTAGCAAAGGACGCTGATTTCGCGAAAGAGATTGATTCAGTGTACAAGAACTTCAAGGCTTACATGGATAAGAAGAACCAGGCTAGCAAGCCATCGGTTGCTTACTTCTCTATGGAGTATGGTTTGACTGACATTCTAAAAATCTACTCTGGTGGTCTAGGAGTGTTGGCTGGAGACTACTTGAAGGAGGCTTCTGACTCAAACATCAACATGTGTGCAGTTGGATTCCTTTACAGATATGGATATTTCACTCAGTCTATCTCAATGGACGGAGATCAGATCGCTGTTTACGAGCCACAGAATTTCTCTACTCTTCCACTAGAGCAGGTTAAGGACAAGGACGGCAACCCAATCATTCTTGAGGTTCCTTACTACGACCGTACAATCTACTCTAACATCTGGAAAGTGGCTGTAGGACGTGTTGATCTATATTTGCTAGATACAGACATCGAGCAGAATCCAGATTACGATCGCTCAATCACTCACCAACTATACGGTGGAGATTGGGAGAACCGTTTGAAGCAGGAGTACTTGCTTGGTATCGGTGGTGTGTTGATGCTACAGAAACTTGGCATCAAGAAGGACATCTACCACTGCAACGAGGGTCACGCTGCACTTCTTAACCTTCAGCGTTTGGTTGATTACATTGAGAAGGAAGGTATGACATTCGAGCAGGCTAAGGAGGTTGTTCACGCATCTGCTCTTTACACTGTTCATACTCCAGTGCCAGCTGGTCACGATAAGTTCGATGAAAGCTTGTTCGGAAGATACATGTACAAGTTCGCTGAGCGTCTTGGCATCTCTTGGGATGACTTGATGGATCTAGGACGTGAGAACCCAGGTGACAAGGGAGAGAAATTCTCTATGTCAGTGTTCGCATGTAACCTATGCCAGGAGTCAAACGGTGTGTCTTGGTTGCACGGTGAGGTATCAAAGAAGATGTTCGCTCCAATTTGGAAGGGGTTCTCACCCAGGGGGGTGGCGTGACGGTTCTGTAAAAATGGTTTTTCACAGGCAACAAGGGGCAGACCGCTTTTGAAAGTTTTTTTTGGATTCAACTTTGGGGGTGGTTTATACCACAAACACGAGAAAGAAGTCAAC
>JAEEMG010000014.1 GCA_016283095.1 Paludibacteraceae bacterium
CGTAGAGACGCACGGACGTGCGTGTAATAATCAATGCGTGAATTAATTCATAATGCATAATGCATAATTCGTAATTGTTAGGAAATACATCTGTGGCATTGGATTTGACGTTTGGGCGATACATTGGAAAATTCATAATTCATAATGCATAATGCATAATTGTTGGGAAATACATCTGTGGCATTGGATTTGACGTTTGGGACGATCCCTTGTGGTCGCCCAGATCTGAAATAAAAGAAGAGACGTCGTATCACGGCGTCTCTTCTTTGTATTACGACATCTCTACAAAATATTCATATTGGTATAATCACGATTTCATAAATTGTGTTTTGACACACCCTCTTTTTATTATGTTAGATAGCAACTTTATGATAAATAATAGAAATATCATTTGGAAAAAAGAGTAGTCATAGATAAATTTGTTAGAAAGATAAGATAAAAACAAAAATCTCATCTGAAACTACAATTTGAATATTAACTAAAAAGGGTAAAGATATGTCACACAGTATTATCGACATCGAAGGCGTAGGAGAAGCTTACGCAAAGAAGCTACAGAAAGCAGGAATCCGCACAACAGAAGCACTACTTGAGGCATGCGCTTCTCCAAAGGGAAGAAAAGAAATGGCAGAAAAGACAGGTATCGCAGATGCTTTGATCTTGAAGTGGACAAACCACGCAGACCTATTCCGCATCACAGGTATCGCAGGACAGTTTGCAGAATTGCTTGAGGCAGCTGGTGTAGACACAATCAAAGAGTTGCGCCACCGTAAAGCAGAGAACCTACACGCAAAGATGGAGGAGGTCAATGCAGAGAAGAAGCTTACTCGCCGTATCCCTTCAGTTGGTCAGCTAGAGGCTATGATTGAGCAGGCTGGCAAACTAGAGCCAAAGATGACTTATTAATCTTACTCAGATTTCAAAATTAAGAAAAGAAACACCGCAGGATTGTGGTGTTTCTTTCTATTTAATATGGGAAAATTCAACATAAGTGTACCGACAGCGATAGGAATATTAGCAATCATCACTATCTCTGCATTTTATGGTTTATACCGTTTCCTTACAAAACCAGTAGTGCAGCCACACGAAATCGATTGCGTGGTTATCAACAAATATATTTATCATACGACTACTGTATCCAAACATTTCGGCGGACACCCAAGCAGTGTTCCATACGTAGTGTATAAGAACATTGAAACAGATGAGTTCATCCCATGTGAGGTGAATCCCGATATTTATAAATGTCTCTCAACTGGCGACACATGTGTTTTATGGTATTCAATGGGAAACTATACATATAAATCTAGAAAACGAAAATGAAAAAAGCCACATACATACTCACAATAATCATTCTGTCTCTTCTTTCTGTGGGAGCGACGGTGCAAGCTCAATTTTTAGAATACGAAAATACATTAAAATTATCCGTATCGCCATACAGTATTGATACAGGACATGATTTTAGATTCGTACAAGACAATCCTCTAGAGGAATACTTTGTCAATATCGACGGTGTCATACGAATTGGCGATAATAGTATTAAACTCAAAAAGAAATATCAACCTCATGCAAGAATAAGAATTGAAGTTAACAAAGGCAGACTTAAATTAGGAGGATATACAAAAGAGAAAAGACCTAAATATAGAGGTAGTGAAGGGAAATTGGACATCCCTGTTGACATCAGAAGTTGGTACGTCGATAGTTTAAGCATAGAGGACAAAGACATCACCATCAGCATCTACGATAATAATACAGGACAACTATTAGAAGAGAAGACATACAAGCTAAAACCAGACTCTGTTGATTGTTGTTATTATCCAAAGTTGTGTTACACAAATTTGGATGGTAAAGAAGTCAAGGTTGAGTACTTAAAATTCAAAGTAGATGACGATATCGATTACAGCAAACCTATGAAAATAGTAGTCGAGAACATATGGGGAAAAACATACAAAGTATGCTCACATTGTGTAGATTATAGAGATTATAGTATGCATAATATTATGATGCCCTCAGATGGAGATACTCTTACAGAAAAAGAAAAGTCTGTTATACGAGAATTACCCAAAGGAAAATTTATCTACATAAGCGATATAATTGCCGAGCAAAATGGGAAAAAATATAATAAATCACCCATTGAAATACGTAAGTGACAATCATCTAAAATAGTCATCTGAAATTTCTTAAAGAGCCCTGCGATAATAACAAAACATTAACCACGGCAACAACCATTTTTCCAACCGTGGAAACGGTTGCTACACAAGCCCATGGTTGATTTTTGAGCATTGCGAAAAAATCTACCGTGGGATGATGGAACAAATTCATAATGCATAATTCGTAATTATGTCAGACCACGGTAGACAACCGTCTTCGACGTTTGCCTACCATGGCCTGGATTGATAACCGTTGCCACGGTAACAAACATTTTCCTACCTTGGGATGATGTAACAAAATGATCTCGCAAATAATTATAGAATGATGATTTTTTTCAAAAGAATTCCATAAATTAGCATAAAACAAATCAGATTTTATGAAAAAAACATTCTACATACTCTCATTGATCATTATGTCTCTCCTATCATCTGGAGCGACGGTGCATGGGCAGACAAAACAAAATGACGAAAAATCTTCCTTCGATATAAATCCAGACGGAAGTTATTCCGGAGAATTTAATAGCATTATCGATGAAACTAACAATATCGGAAGACTCTTCTTCTCTAAAATAAATGGAATCAAAAAAGTTGATGATAAGACACTGTTGATAATAAAACGTAATGGCTATATGACATATCCTATTAGGATTGAAGTGGACAGAGGACGACTCTGTTGCAGTGTGCTTAACGAATGAGGAATGAGCGTTTTGTAAGGATAATAGATGGCAAAATTAAGGAAGACAAAATAATCGAGCCTGCAATATTAGACTCATGGATTGTGAGTGACCTTGACGAAAACGACAAGGACTTCACAATAAGAATATATCTTGTAAAAACTAATCTACTTCTAGCGGAGAAAACATTTTTTATAAAAGATGCAATACCAGCATGTTATCCACAATTGACGTATACAGATCTTAATGGAAAAGAACATACCGCAAGTCATAATATACAGCTAAAAGACGTCTCCATAAATTATGATATACCTTTTAGAGTTTCAGTTTGTGGATTTGGAAATATAAAATATAAAGTGTTAAGTTTTACACAAGACCATTCTGAAGGGATGGGAAACACAATTTATGAGACTAGTCCAGACAGTGTATTTACTACTAAACAAATGGTTTCTATAAGAAGATACTACCAATCTAATAAAAAAGATCTATATTGGATCACAGGGATATCCTATATCGATTCAGAAGGTAAAAGAAGATTTACTAAAGAGCCTTTTATTATATATAAATAACCGACAAATTGATTGAATGTATAATTCAAGCTTGTCGAACTTAATAATATAATTTGATTCCTATGCAAAAGACATTTTACATACTCTCGATCATTCTGTCTCTCCTCTCTTTTGGAGCGACGGTGCATGGGCAGACAGCAAGCAACGACTCTATATTGCCACTAAAAGGCACATCTTTAATGACAAAAGATACCTGTTGCTATACAGACAATGATATATACAGACTCTTTTCTGAATCGCAACTCAAAGACACATACAATGAGACATATGTCAATGATTTATTCAGGAGAACATCTGTACGAAGAATCAACGATACTATCCTGATACTATCGTCGACAAAGGATTCCACTCAATTCAAACTGACTTCATCAAAAGGTTATCTATATTTTCAAGAAGACAATTACAGTTCTCTTATAAAAGCAAAAAGATGGAAAGTAAAGAATCTAAAGAAAGAGGATAAAGAGATCACTCTCAATATCTATAACAACAAAACAAATGAACTTTTATGCAATAAAAGATATTCTCTTATACCTGATCCAAAGGGAGGTGATCCAAAAGATTATAAGGCTAGAAGTCTCAAAAGGAATTTTCGTATTGAATTGCACTATTTAGACAGAACCGGCAAAGAACAAGTCTACGACGGAGAACCTCTTTCTACGCTTCCTGTCAATTATAATTTTCCTATGAAAGTGGTTGTCAAAGACAGATGGGATGTCACACACAGAATTGAAGGGAGCAACGTAATGGTCAAGACTTCAGCAGGCGATATGGTTCTAATCTGTAGAAATGTGGGCAACGGTATTTCACCTAAAGCGATGGAAAGAATCAAAGCATTAAAGCCCAATGAAAGTTTAATAATATCTAACGTCGCACTGTGCGAGAGTTTTTATATCGGCATAAAAACTTATATTGAACCAGCTGAATTTATCAAATAAAAATAGTAGAGACGCAAGGACATGCGTGTTTTATCAATCAATTCATCACAACACTCAAACAAGTCATAATAACAATCATTTCCAACATTGAGTCTGTTCGCAAATGACAGAGGAAATGACTTATCAAAAATCAGATATTATGATAGAATATAAATACAACAATCAGATGTTGATGTTGGCAAAGAAAAATCATTTGTCATTTGAGAATCATTATAATGCGATACGGCTACCAAAGATCTTGATTGACGTTTTACAAAGCGGCATTCAGGAAATGGACGAAAAAGGAAACGTATATTACATGTTAAACAAAACGAGTTTCTTAAATCAACTAGGAGAAGAAACTAATAAATTCGAATTCTTTTATGATGATCTGACAGGCAATGAGTTCACTAATAACAAGGTTATTTTTAAAATTGTCAAATTTGACAAAATCACATTAAAAAGAGCTATTTCATTTTGTCATAAACTTTCCAACATATTGCCCCACTCTCACAACTTTTGTATCATAATGAGTGTGGATGAAAATTATGTCACTATTTCTTTTCACATGGAAAGAAAAGGAGAAACATGGTTGGGAGACGATTTAGAGGTATATAAATCAGATGCCATTCTTGTCATGAATGTAAAAAACGAGTCTAATTCAAAATAATGGAGACGTGATACATCCCGTCTCCACATAGCTATCCAAACAATTTCTTGATGATATCCGCTCTTCCCAAACTTTTCAAATCACGGATAATCTCCTGTTTATACTCTTTCTTATACCAGAAGAAGAATTTACGCTGGTCTTCCTTGTCTTTCTTTGTTCGTGGAGTGTAAACTTTCTCCAACGTGTATGGATTTATACCTGTATAATACATCTCTGTAGCAAAAGTCATCGGTGTAGGTGTGAAATCCTGCACCTGCTCCAGATTGAATCCCATGGCTTTCGTGCGTGCAGCCAACATCGCCATGTCTACGCGATGGCATCCCGGATGTGAACTGATGAAATACGGTATTATCTGCTGACGTAAACCTGCCTTGCCACAAATCCTGTCAAACTCTTTCTTGAACTTCTCAAACTGTGAAAAACTTGGTTTGCGGATCAAACACAAAACTTCGTCCTCCGTATGCTCCGGAGCCACTTTCAAACGTCCGCTCACATGATTGGTGATAAGTTCCTCCGCATACGCCTGATGGCTGGCATTGGCTTTGGGATCCTTATCTTCATGGAGAATCAGATCATAACGCACACCACTACCTATAAAAGATTTCTTGATCTTATGCAGTTTATCCACCTCTTTATAAAGGGCGATAAGCGACGAATGGTCTGTATTCATATTCGGACACACCTTCGGAAAAGCGCAACTTGGTCTTTTACACTTCTTGCACAACTCCTGATTTCGTCCACGCATCTCATACATATTCGCGCTCGGTCCTCCAAGATCCGACAGATAGCCTTTGAATTCAGGATGTTCGCACACCTCCTTCACCTCCCTCATGATACTCTCCTTGCTTCGTGACGTAATATGTTTGCCCTGATGCGCACTGATCGCGCAGAACGAGCAACCTCCGAAACAGCCTCTGTGGATATTGATACTGAACTTGATCATATCATAGGCAGGGATTCTCTTGCCTTTATATTTAGGATGAGGAAGACGTGTGTATGGCAGATCAAACGATGCATCCAAATCCTTCGACTCCATCACAGGGAATGGAGGATTGACCACCGTTATATGATTCTTATCAATACGTTGCACGAGACGACGTGCCTCCATCTTATTACTCTCCTCCTCTATCACACGGAAATTCTTTGCCTGTTTCATTTTATCCTTCACACACTCAAAATGCGGAAACAGTTCAAAAGTCTCACCGTCGTATTCGGGAATCTTATTCCCTTCAATAATGTACGAAGTCTGAGGCACATCGTGCATTCCAAACACACTCTCGCCTCTCTTGCATCGGGTCGCTATCTCTTTAAGTGGCAACTCTCCCATTCCATAGATCAACAAGTCAGCTCCACAGGTGGCCAAAATAGTCGGCATCAATGTGTCATCCCAGTAATCATAATGGGTAAGACGACGGAGACTCGCCTCCAATCCGCCGATCACAACCGGCACATCCGGATAAAGTTCTTTCAATATCTTCGTGTAGACGGTGGTGCAACGATCCGGACGAAAACCCGCCTTTCCATCGGGAGAATAGGCGTCGTCACTACGTTTTCTCAATCCAGCGGTATAATGGTTCACCATCGAATCCATACAGCCAGAAGAGACTGCGAAAAACATCCGTGGTTTACCAAATTTCTTAAAATCACGGTAATCACCATGCCAATCAGGTTGCGGCACAAGAGCCACTCGCAATCCGTACGACTCCAAACATCTGCCGACCACAGCCCCTGCAAATGAAGGGTGGTCAACATACGCGTCTCCAGAGAACAAGACTACATCCACGTAATCCCATCCTCTCAAATCTGTCTCTTTCTTTGTCGTAGGCAGAAAATCCGTAAGTCTGTACTCTTTTGGCATAATATATTATTTATCATTTGCGGGATGGTTTGAAACCATCCCCTACAAAATTATTTACATCGGGTCGACATCAATCTGCACAAACACACTTTTGTGACGAAGCAGAAGATTATCGACACATTGTTTCATAATCTGTTTCGACGGTGCGATATTAGTGTTGGCATCAAGCTTGATCATGATCTTACGTATATGCAACGTCTGTATCCTTGTGATGACAGGAAGATCCGGGCCATACACAAACTGACCGAAGTGTGAACGCAGCACCGTCGCCAACTCATACGCTGCAGCTTCTGTCTTATCCACGTCTTTTCCCTTGACCATAAGATTAATCAGGCGATAGAATGGCGGATAACGGAACGCTGTACGCTCATTCAGCTGCGACAAATACATGCTTCGATAAGAGTTATGGCACACTTGATCCACAACAGGATGATTCACATCACTTGTTTGCAGCACTACCAAGCCTCGCTTGCCATGTCTGCCGGCTCGTCCTCCCACCTGCGATATCAACTGGAAAGCTCGTTCATGAGCACGAAAATCTGGATAATGAAGCATTGAATCCGCACTAAGGATTCCCACTACCCTAACCTTCTCAAAATCCAATCCCTTGGAAATCATCTGAGTGCCGACAAGGATATCTGTCTTGCCACGCTCAAAATCAGAGATTATAGACTCGTAGCTCTTGCGTGATTTTGCCACATCCAGATCAAGACGAGCCACTTTAGCGGAAGGAAAAATCTTGCCGATCTCCTCTTCTGCCTTTTCCGTACCGAATCCACGGTTGCTAAGTGTGGGATTGCCACACGATGGACAGAATTGTGGAACTGGAATCGTATAACCACAATAATGGCAGACAAGCGAATCATCGTTGCGATGGAGAGTCAGACTCACATCACAGTAGATGCAGCGAGGCACGTAGGCACAACTCCTGCATTCCATATATGGAGAATATCCACGTCGGTTCTGAAATAAGATTATCTGCTCATGATTAGCGATGGCACGTGTCATCTCATCAATCAGTTTCTGGCTGAACAATCCCGTCATCTTCTTCTGCAGACGCTCCGTCTTCACGTCGACTACATCTATCTCTGGCAACTGGATATCCGCATAACGAGTCAATAGCTCCACAAAACCATATTTTTTGCTCTGTGTGGCATGGAAATAACTCTCTATCGACGGAGTTGCTGAGCCAAGCAAAACCTTTGCGTTATGTATTTTCGCTAGAACCACCGCAGCATTACGGGCATGATAACGAGGTGCAGGATCATATTGTTTGTAGGTATTCTCGTGTTCCTCATCCACAATCACAATTCCTAGATTGCGGAATGGAAGGAAAATTGACGAGCGTACACCAAGAATCACCTTGTATTCTTTATCCGGCGACAACATGTTCTGCCAGACCTCAACCCTCTCATTATCAGAGAATTTAGAATGATATATACCAAGTTGTTCTCCAAACACACGTCTTAAACGAGTGGTGAGCTGAGTAGTAAGAGCGATTTCAGGAAGAAGGAACAAAGCCTGTTTGCCACTCGCTATAGCTTCATCAATAAGTTTGATATAAATCTCCGTCTTTCCGCAAGAAGTCACGCCATGCAATAAGACGACATCCTTCTGCTGAAAATTGGAAATTATCTCATCATATGCTTTATTCTGGGCATCAGTGAGCGGATATCGATCCACAACATTAGCATATTTGCTGTTGTCGATTCTACCTATTTCCTTGTCGTAAAGACGGAAAATATCCTTCTTTATCAATCCTTGTAAGACGGCAGGTGACGCATCCGCTTTTGCAAGAAGATCCTTTTTAGTCACCTCCTTCTGCTCCCCCTTCACATAAAGACTCGACATAGAAAGGAATTTGAGCAGAAGTTCAAGTTGTTTGGGTGAACGTTCCAGCTCAGCCGCAGCCTTATTCATGGAGTCTGTATCAAGCAGACGGTCGGAGACGGTGACATAAGTCTCCAGTTTCGGTTTATAGCCATCCTTCAGCTGTTCATTCAACGTGATAGCCCCCTTAGCGAGAAGCGACTGCATAGTAGGAAGAAGGTTTTTCACCTTAACCAACCTGCTAAGTTCCTCTATACTCGTCTGTTTGGAAGAAGAAAGGTTTTCCATCACAGCCAATTCCGTCTTCTTGAGCGGCTCTACCTCCTCAAAATCCTCATTTGCGGCGACGAGGGTTTCACTCTCCATCTTCAGTCCAGAAGGCAAAGCAGCTTTCATCACCTCACCAAGGCTACAGATATAATACTCTGCGATCCATTTCCAAAGATTAAGTTGAAGCTGAGTGACGACTGGATTACGGTCGAGAACAGAGATGACCTCCTTAATCTCAATATCATCTTCGAAGTCATCGAAGAGTTGGAAAACAATACCAGTGTAAAGCTTCTTTTTTCCAACAGGCACCACAACCCTGCCACCGACAATCACGTCGGCAGCCAGCTCATCAGGCACTGCGTAAGTCAGCACACGGTTGAGAGCAAGCGGAAGAATAACACTGACATATTTCATCTATGATAGGAATCAAAATGTTATGCGAAGATACAGAAAATTATTCATAATTAAGAATGCATGATTCACAATGTAGAAGACGTCAGGAAAAGTAATGGAAACATTAATCTCACTACATGTAAGCATTTAACGAATGCGAATCACTCACAGATTTTCTGGAATAGAAACCTGTCAATCCAAAGGTTTGGATTTGCCTTACAGCATATCCAAATCTTAATTTTTCATATTCAAATACAGAGTAATGATATTAATTAATTATCGGGAACTTAACGATGAATGTCGTGCCAACGCCTTCCTCAGTCTCAAATGAGATATCACCCTTACATGCAGTGACGATGCTCTTGGTGATAGCGAGACCAAGACCCATTCCACTATTCTTAGTAGTGAAATTAGGTTCAAACATACGTTTCTGTATATCTGGTTTGACACCCGTTCCATTATCCTTTATACGCACCTCCACATTCATGTCAGTTGTAGAGAGCGAAACATTGACGAATCCCATCTGATCCTCTGGGATTGCCTGAATTGCGTTACGAATAAGATTGTTGAACACCTGCATCAACTGTTTCTCATTTCCAAGGATATATACAGGATGATTTACAGTAATGTCAGACTGGACAATCACACCTTCCGGATTATGCAAATACAGAGCGACAGCATTACGCAATCGCACGACGATGTCAACTCTCTCTGGCTCCACCGCCGTCACCTTCGCAAAATCAGAGAATTCAGTGGCGATACGGGCGAGATTCTCAATCTGCTCAACAAGCAGATCAGCTGTATGGTTGAAATACTCCTCAAAATGTTCTGGATCCACCTCCTGCTTTCGTTGCGCTGCCTGAATAGACAGTTTCATAGGAGTAAGCGGATTTTTGATTTCATGAGCGATCGACCTAGCCATATCACGCCATGCCGTCTCACGCTCACTACGTGCCAGTTTCTCTGCAGACACCACAAGCTCGTCGACCATCGCATTGTATCTTGACACCAACTGTCCGATCTCATCATTCTTATTTGAATAATAGATCTTCTCATTGGCATTTGTCAATTGGAGACGCTGCAATTTATTACTTATCTCATAAATAGGAGCAGAGATTCTCATGTTGATCCACCATACAACCAAGAAGGAAAGTGTAATAACAATCAAGAAAGCGTCAAGCACAAACACAATATAGTTGAACACATCTGAATTTCTGTTTTTATCCAAAACATTGTTCAACACCTGGACATATCCGACCTGAACATTATTCGCATTATAAAGATAAGCATACTCTGTGGCGTACTTCTTACCAAGTATCGATTCAACAGTTTTCGGGAATTTAGTGAGGTCACATTTCGAGTTAGCATTCATAATATGCGACGCATTTTCATTCTTACGTCGTGCTCCCAAACCTTTCAAGTCACTACTTGAAGCAGAATGCTGGAAACCATTTGAATCGTATATTATAATATCTGAGTGTAGCACCATCGAATATTCCTGAAGAATATAGTCAAGATTGCCAGACGAGATCATCTCCAAATCAGAATGCGTACCAAGTTTTTCCTGTAAAGCCGACTGCAATGTCATGATCTTCGTATTGCTATTATACTGTATCTCCTGCTCATACTGACGGAGGAAAAACGTAAATGACAACCATGCCGTCGCAATAAAGGCTATAGCAAGAGGAGCCAACAGCCACAAAAGCATTCTTGAGAAAATCGAGTTTCTGATACTCTTGTTTTTCAGATACATGGTAATGTAGTACAAAACGACCCAGAAAAGGAAAATTCCAAATATGGTAGAAACAAGAATCAAATGCATATTGATTGTTATTTCCGGAAGGCTGCAGACAATGTAGCCACCCTTTCCAAACGAACGGACATAGTGGTGATAACCGTTTATATTATACGAATAAGCATGTTCACCACGACGCAGACTTGTGCTGTGAGGCGGATAGTGGTAATCACCAGTCCACATTTGAAGCTCTCCATCATAATATTTTGCCAAAGCAAGATTATTCCATTGAGACGTATAGCTGCTATACTTAAGGTTGTTTGTTTCAGACGACAAACGGTTGTACAGAAGCGACGGATAAAACTTCACATACATATCTATCCCCTGATAGTGGAATTTAGCCAAATAGACAAGAGACAGTGCAGCGTCTGCATTGATATAGAAATTATGGTTATGAATTCTTCTACAGCTGTTTTTAACAAACGATGGAGGCACTGTAGTGTATTTCAATGAATTACGGTCTCGCAAATGAATTGGAGAACCTGGACGTGACAACTGGATATCAAAATCATACTTTCTCCAATAATCTGTGAAATATTTCTCACGCAGACGAGTCTCAATCTCCAATTGTCTGTCAACAGTGTCCACAAGATAAGCCTTCAGCACCACATCCTGACGGAATTTACTTTCAACGTTATCCATCAACTGCTCCAACGTCGAATCTGAATTCATCAATGCGTTCGATTCTATTTTGCTAGCTAAATTACTGATTTTAAACTCATTTCTGGCAGAACTCAATTTGATCAACAAAGCGACCGCAAAATTCAAAATCAAGAACGCCATCAATCCTATGAATATATTTCTTGACTGAATCTTGTAGAAAAAGAAAATGTCTTTCACCAACAGCATTGCTATCATCCATGGGAAAGTGTATTTGACGGAATCATCGTCAACCAGAAATACGACGAAAAAGAATACTGAAAAATTAATGATACGTATTAAAATAGCAGACTTTATCGCCAGATTTTTCTGCGTAAGATTCATCAGATGGGCAACGACATTCGCATACAAGACAATCCATACGACAAAGACAAACAGAGCCAAAACTGTCTCTTTGGATATATCCTGCACATATGGCACCGCCAAATCCACATTCGACCGGCTATAAATAAAAACCCTCGCCATTGCATAGACAACGACTCCAAGAGTAATTATCAAGACATGGCCAAGATAAGCGATCAAAAAATGCCACTTGTCTCCAGAAAAAGACAATGTGTGCGGAAGAAGTCGTTTGATAACAAGCGAGTAATAGAGAATTATAAGAAGGGTATAAAGCAAGACGACACCAAGTGGAGTACCTGAACTATCGTCAAACAGGCTTCCTCCAAATATATATGCCGGCTGGCGAATGGAACCGCAGAACAAAATAAACAGCAAAACACATCCTACAATTCCAGCGAAATATAGTTTGGATAATTTTCCGTCGTTATATCTTAAGAATATAATACGGAGCAAGAAATACATGAATATTCCGAATATGATCCAACTGAACAGACATATCCGCTTACATAACTGGTTTGGCACAGAAATCGTGATATTCTGCAAGCGGAACAATTCTGCTCCATTATTGCCATTCACCACAATGGCATCAAGATTATCCGTTCCGACAAACCTCACATGGTTAGGCAAATCAAAGCCATCACAAAACTTATCCACCTTCATTTCGTGCGGATAATAGAATGTTTTGACTTTTATAAGAGCGATATAGTGATACTCTCCTGACGAAATTTTTGAGCCGACGGTATGGTAATTGGCTGCACAATAATAGAATTCCGACTTGTCTGGGATAGCAGATAACGAGTCAACATTTATCTCATTGTCTGTCCAATAAATAAGGTTGTTATTCCGATAGACACGACACTCTATACCGTTATCCTCGGACTGTTTGATATAAAATGGATTTTTTTGAAGTTTCTCTAAATTACCTCCCGTCTCCTGCATCATTTTGGTAAGCAAATCCATAGCGATTGTTTGTTTCTTATGGAGAGTATTGTTGAACTCTGTAAGATCCAAACTTTTCTGGCTTCGTGTGTAACTGATATAGTCAGACACCAACGCTATTGTCGCCGTCAGGACAAGGACAGCGAGAACCACATATATATTGGAAACAAGTTTTTTTATAATTTCAATAAAATCTTTTCTCATAATCACTCATGATGATACGGTTCCCCTCTCAATATGGTGAAAGCTCGATAAATCTGCTCCACGAAAATAAGTCTTATCATCTGGTGCGAAAAGGTCATTTTTGACAGTGATACTTTTCCATTTGCACGTTTGTAGACATTAGGGGAGAAACCATAAGGACCGCCAATCAAGAAAACCAAACGTTTTCCGCCAGCATTCATTTTCTTCTGTAAATACTCTGAAAATCCGACAGATGTGAATTCTGAGCCATGCTCATCAAGAAGAATCAGCTCATCGTTGTCTGAAATTGCCTGCATAATGAGTTCTTCCTCTTTTTGCTTCTGCTGGTCTTCACTAAGATTCTTCGTATTCTTCAGTTCAGGAATCTCTATGAATGAAAATTGAGCATAGTGCGACAATCTATTAACATATTCCTTAATAGACGCAATAAAATTCTTATCAACGGTTTTGCCAACTGCTACGAGATCAATTTTCATACTAATTCATTATCAATTATAGTCAGACGCGAGTTACCGCATCTTAACAGGATTCTTCATTTCATACAATCGTGGCAAAGTTAACTAATTACAGCTAAATCAACAAAGTTTAATACGCTTAAATAGTTCCCACATCACGATACCAGCAGTGACAGAAACATTCAGTGAGTGTTTTGTGCCAAACTGAGGGATTTCTATCACACCGTCACTCTCATCAACAACGTCCTGGCGTACACCCTTGACTTCATTTCCCATCACAATAGCAAATCCTGGTTTGCCCTCTGGCAAAGACAAGTCGTTAAGCATCTCACTTCTCTCAACTTGTTCTATCGAGTAGACATGATAGCCCTGTTTTTTCAACTGTCTGACAGCATCCAAAGTGTCTTCCGCATACTCCCAGTCAACAGTCAGTTCAGCGCCTAACGCACTTTTATGAATCTCTGCGTTGGGCGGGCACGACGTGATTCCACACAGCACAATCTTCTCCACAATGAAAGCGTCAGCTGTGCGGAACACTGCACCCACATTGTGCATACTTCTAACATTATCGAGCACTACAACCAAAGGAATCTTCTTCGTCTGTTTGAACTCCTCTGGAGTGATTCTGTTAAGATCTTCTATTGTAAGTTTTTTCATTTCTTCTTCACTATATAGTCACACGCAGTTTCTATAATACTATCCAATTTTTTTCTGTAAGCAAGTTCCTCATCCAAATGCACTTCTATATCCGGATCCACACCGAACTCTGTGATCTGCATGTTTTTATCATAACACGGATTAGCCGAGAAACGTACTTTCCAACCACATGGCAATTCAGTAGTGAACGGCATGCCACATCCGCCACCTGTCTTTCCTCCAAGAATCTTGACGCGAGGCAGACCCTTCATCGCATACACAAATTCATTCGTAGCGCTGAAACAACGGCTATTTGTAAGCACATATACAGGCTTTCTATATATAACTCCATCTTTGACAGGAGCAACTTTCTCCGCGACAGGTGATGAAAAATCAGAATGTCCCGGACCAATTTTGTTGACTCGGTATCCGATCACCGTCGTCTCATCAATAAAATGAGACACCAACAAATTAACGTTGGCAATCGATCCTCCTCCATTATTTCTCACATCTATAATCAAGCCGTCGGTATCCTCAAACGAATCCAATATATTGTTTATATTGCCATTTGAGAAAGATGAAGAAAAACTGCCATAATAAACATACCCTACCTTCCCGTCACGTAATGTCTTATATCTGAGGCCACTAACACTTCGAGTATCTTTACCCAAATATCTGTCATTATAATTAACTACATTATAATCGAAGTCAATAGGAGTATTGTCAGCGAAATCATATCTTGAGACATCAAATGAAGTATAAAGGTTGACATGACCATCCTTCAATTCACCTAACATTTCAGCAAGGATATCAAAATATTCAGTGACAGAGGTGCAATTATAATAAACTTTAGGCAAATATTTATCATAAACCAGATCCCATCTCATGATACTATCCTTCTTATAATCAAAGAAACAGTATTTTTCATCTATCTCTTTCCAAAGGAAATTGAAGTTCTCCACGACATCAAAATCCTCGTATTTCAAGTCGTCATCACATGAAATAAAAAGAGACGACACAGCCACAGAAATTATAGCAAATATTTTTTTCATAACCCCTTATTCAAATACAGTTGTAAATCGGGAATCCCTATTAAGTCTTCCTTTAAGATTATAATAGTCGTACGACCATCCGACAAGAGCCTGAACACTAGTCGTACGATTGTCTATCATATTAATCATGGATTTTGATCGTTCAAACAACATTCCAAGACGCAATGTCGTTTTACGAAGTGGCAATTCTACCATCAGTTTGTTTGAAAAACGAAATTTCTCCGAAAAAGAATTAAAATCAAAGAACTCAGATTTATCATACTCTTCCAACGTCAAATCGTAATAAAGCTGAGTGTATGTAGGGGAGAATACGACTCCTGCCAGACGAAGATCCAACTGATCGGAGAATTTGATCAGACGACGTTTTGTCCGGACGCATAATGTAGGGCGAAACGACAAGCCCAACAGGCTCAAATCAGCACGTATGTAAACAGGATTATTTGAATTGCTGAACAACAGGTCCGCTCCAAACTCAAACCCTGCGTATGGGCCACAAAGCATGTGGAATTTCGGAGTAAGTTTCCAATCATAAAAATGGTGATATTCAAACACATCATAGTAGGAGCTCATCTCCGTCGACTCACTGGTAGGCATCATATAAGTCATGCTGACGCGATTGTTCACCAGACTATAGAAATCACATTTTCCAACTGACTGATGTTTGATTGTCTCATTCCAAAACTCATACGTAGTACCAGAATAAAGCAATGGAGAAAGGAATGAAACATGATGTGTTTCTCTACCAATGCCCAATCCAAAAGCACGATTTCCAAGTCTGACAGATGCTGAATCCGACGTCTCCGCATGCAACGTCGTCAGAAAGAAAAATATGAATGAGATTATAAAAACAAAATTCCTCATTTCTAAAAAAAATCAAATACACAACAAAATTAGTGTTTTTCCAAGAAATAAAAAAATGGCTTTTTTTCATATCGTTACTGATATTGCGCAATAAATATAAAAATCAATCACAACGGGCAATCAATCCTATCTGAAACTTTTTAATAATTTGCTATATAGTTTGAGGATTTTTGTATATTAATCATATCATTCCCAACAATTTATAAAATTGCTTCTCACTTATCAAAACTTATCAAATTCCCGAGCACACAACAACTCATATCAGAATAAGGCTCACGGCTGGCTAAACAATCTTATAAAAAAAGTTAAAAAGCAACATTTTTCTTTCTTAAACATAGACACCTTTTAACTAAGCTTTCTCTTTTCACTATCTTTGTATAAACATTAAAATTTTCTATTATGAGCGATGATATTTTTATAGAGGATCTTCAGTTGACGAAGCAGTTCGTCATGAAGGAGCTTGCAAGAACCGGCAACTATGCAGTGGTAGAGCCAGGGAAGGATGCCATCTACATCAATAAGGTGGATGCGAAAATGAAGGAGGAAACGGAGAAACTAGTGATGCGGACTATCAATAGCGCATCCTTCATTTCAGACTATGAGAACAATCCCGAATCAAACGATGACGGAATAAAGAAAGAAATTTCTGAAGCCACAAAGGACATCTACAAGACGGTGGTCACTGTGGATACTGTGGATGGCAAAAGACTTTACATTTTGTATTAATCATCACTTCGGTAAAAGTTATAGAAATATTGTCAAATCTTTACTTTAAAATAAAAAACGCTGGAGAATCTCTTTTTAAGAAAGTCTCCAGCGTTTTCTGAAAAACACACTCTAACTATCGGTTATTTAACAACACCTACTATATAATCACAAGCTGTCTCAATAATATTGTCCAATCCTTGAGAGTCAGCCAAATCCTTGTCCAGATGCAGTTCAATATCCGGATCCACACCAAATTCAGTGATCTGCTTGTCTTTATCCAAAAGAATTGTTCCAGAAAAACGGGCTGTCCAACCGTTAGGCAGTTCAGTCACCATTGGTGCACCAGCTCCACCACCCGTCTTTCCTCCAAGGAGAGTCACTCGTGGCAATCCCTTTATCGAAAATGCGAAACAGTTTGTGGCACTGAAACAACCTCTGTCGACAAGCACATAAACAGGTTTTCTATAGATGACTCCATTATTGGCTGGATAGATCGTATTGGATACCGGAGAAGAAAAATCAAAATGACCTACTCCTTTTTTATAGATTGTATGATACGCAAGATAAGGTTCGTCGACAAAATGAGACACAAGGTCATCTACATTTTTAACGGCTCCACCATAGTTGCTTCTGACATCTATTATCAAGCCATCTGTATTTTCAAACGAATTCAATATAAAATCCAATTGTGATGATGTGAAATCCTCATTAAAATCAGCATATCTTATATATCCGACCTTTCCATCTCGCAAAGTCTTATACTTAAAACCTGCGCTGCGACGACTGTTTTTTCCAAGGTATCTGTCGTTGGACAATACACCACCATCTATGTCGGATGGATAATTGTCTTCAAAATCATAACTTGAAATATCAAACGAAGACAACAGATTGACATGTCCGTCTTTAAGTTCATTCAGCATAGCCGCCAACACATCGAACAACTCAACCTCGTTCTTACAGTTTCTAACATATCTCAGATATTCATCATGGACAGCATTCCAATCCTTAATCGAATCTTTCTTGTAGCCGAACAAGCTATACTTCTGATCGAACTCTTTCCATAGGAACTCGAAATTGGTCTCGTAATCGTAGACGGTGTCCATGTCATATTTTAAATCATCATCGCATGCGACGAAAGTGGATACGACAGCCACTAAAATACCAACAAATATCTTTTTCATGATTCTTACTCAAAAATTGTTTTAAACTCTGATTTTTTATTAAGTCTTCCTGATTTTGTCAGATAGTCGAATGAGAAACCGACAAGAGCCTGAACATTCAAAGTACGATTGTCGATCAAATTAATATTCGACTTGGAACGTTCAACCAACATACCAAGACGTAACGTCGTCTTACGAAGCGGCAGATCAACAGTGAATTTATTTGAGAAACGGATTTTTTCAGAGAATGAATTAAAATCTATATACTCCGACAAATCATTATCATCCATGTAAAGCTGAGTATATGTAGGAGTATAAGTCAAGCCAGCCAATCGGAGGTCGAACTGATTGGCGATCTTAATCACACGACGTTTTGTCTTAACACACAAAGTTGGACGGAAAGACAAACCCAAAAGATTAACTTCTGCACGAATATAAGTTGGGTTGTTACCAACCCATAACTTAGACATCATCAAATCAGCTCCAAATTCTCCACCTGAATACGCTCCACAGAGCATATGGAAATTAGGAGCCAGTTTCCAATCATAAAAATAATGATATTCAAATGTAATATGACTGGCTTCCATCTCATTCTCTTTATTTGATGCAGAAAGACTACTTCTATGTAAACGAAGATTAGTCAAACTAAAGAAGTCCTTGTCTCCCTTTATCTTCCTATTTATTCTTTCCGCCCATATTTCAGTAGGCTTGCCAGAATAGAGCAATGGAGAAAGATACGAAACATGATGATTCTCTCGTCCAAAGCCCAAACCAAACGAAAAATTCTTGGACAACCCAATGTCACTCTTTACAGACAAAGAATCGGGGGTCTCTTCTGCAAACACAGTTGTCAAAAAGACTAAGCAAAATGACAAAACACAAACAATTCTTTCCATTTTTAATGTCAAAAATAAAATTAAACAAACTCAATATTTCTTCATTAAAAAAAGGTCAATAGTACTATATCTCTTTCTAACATTAAAACGGAAACAGTCTAAAAAATATTGTGGGAGAAAAATCAAATGTGAGGAAAAAATTCAGATATGTGAGTTATATTTTTATTCACAAATTGAATTATTCAGAAATACATTCAGCAAAATACAAATTATAAAAATAATAGGCAGTAAATGATGGCTTGGTTATATCTACCTTATAATGAGCAACATGCATTACTTCTTCATTATAAAGCATTTTTGAAGTACTCAATTTAATATCACAAGCATATCCTTCTATTTCATACAAAACATAAACATAATGCGGATCCGATTTCATATAATAATTACAAACAGGAGGTAACTTCTTGACTCTAACAATGGAATCTAAACATTCATAATCTATTGGTTTTTCCTCATTTATTAAATAAACGACATCTTCTCCTGAAGATTGATTATTTTTAATTGAATTAATTACCGAATCTCTGTCCATTCCGGAATTCAATTCATAACAAAAGTTGAACCATCCATAATCACATATTGAACCATCATCCTCTTTTAAAAATCTGACTTCAAAAAAGCCATGTACTAATTTTTGAGAAAAACATTCTCCACAAAGTACAAATAATAACATCAAACAAAAAATTCTCATAGAAAGTGTATCTATTAATTATGACATAAACACTTATTCATTTTCATAGTCAAATATAAATCTTTTTACTAAACAAAATTTATTTTTTTGCTCTATTTCTACTATATCCACATGACATCTATACACTTCCCAATAAAAAAACCGTTTCTGAGTCAAAATCAAATGATTAATCTCAAAAACGGTTATAAATATGGTAATTCTCGATTATCTTTTGTTGATTATCAACAGATTGAATCAAGACATACCGTCGTCATACCAAAATCACAATAAATTTTTCTTTTTGAAAAAGAGCAGTACGACTATCGATGCAATCAGCATTATTCCAATTGAGAGCCAGAATCCATACGGATTATCTGCCATCGGGATAATATTGAAATTCATACCAAAAATACTTGCGATCCAAGTAGGTGGCATAAAAAGGACACTCACAATCGTAAATATCTTGATGATCTTATTCTGCTCAATGTTGACCAAACCTAGGAATGTATCCTGCAAATAGTCAAGACGGTCGAAACCAAACTTTGTATGTTCGATCAAAGAATTTATATCCTTGATGACCATACTCATTCTAGGCAGCAACTCTTTCGAGAACAACTCACTACGAAGAATATTCGAGACGACACGCTGTTTATCAATGGAATTTTCTCGCAGATGCATGATTTTTTCCTGAAGGTTCTTGATTTCCAAAAGGATGTCCTCATCAATATCTTCAGCCACAGTCATCGTTTTTGAAAGCTCAGAAATCTCATTCGTCACATTCTCGATCATATCGGCATCATAGTCGACTCGCGTCTCCATAAGAGCACAAAGAATATGATCGCCCGACGGGAAATTACGCGGATTAGCAAACATCTTCTTGACGGTCTCATCAAAAGATTTTAGTTTGTTGTCACGCACCGAAACAAGAATCTTGTTTTTCAGGATGAAAGATACCGGCTCATTCTCAAACGAATCAAGCATAAAATTCGAGTTGGCGACGAGTGTATCCTGCGTCTCAATAAAACGAGAAGAAATCTCGATCTCTTCAATCTCTTCTTCCTCCTGGATATAGATTTTCAAGAAATGCTCAAGTTCACTCTCCGTTTCAGGAGCTACATTTACAAGGTCAATCCAAACAAAATCTGAAAGAGGAATCTCCTTCAAAATTTTAATATCCTTTGCTACTTTCAAGCGATTGTTCTCGAAATAAAACAATCTAACCTCAGAAACTGGCATAACAATTTGTTTTACAAACCACTGCGACGCTGCAACAGTTTGAATTAATCAATTAGATTTGCGCTCTCTAATTGTCGGTCGAGACACCGACATGAAATCAGGCATTGATATTCTTAGCGATAAGGTTTGTGAGATCCACAAACTCAGCCACACTAAGTTGTTCGGGACGCTTCATAAAGACTGGCTCTGCAAGCAAAGGATGTCCTTGGCCAAGCATAGCCTGCAACGAATTACGCATCATCTTGCGTCGTTGGTTGAATGCTGTCTTCACGACTTTAATGAACAAATCCTCATCACAATCGATTTTCTTTGTGTCATTGCGTCGCATTCTAATCACTGCCGATTTGACTTTCGGGGGTGGGTCGAACACATTCTCGTGAACTGTAAACAGATATTCTATATCATAGTATGCCTGCACAAGCACACTCAATATTCCGTAAGCCTTAGTACCAGGCTTCGACGCCATTCGCTCTGCCACCTCCTTCTGAATCATTCCCGCACAAATGGGAATCTTGTCCTTGTGATCAAGGACCTTGAAGAAAATCTGGCTTGAAATGTTATAAGGAAAATTCCCAATCACACAGAACTGTCCCTTATACATCTCGTCAAGGTTCATTTTAAGGAAGTCACCCTCTATTATGCGGCCATTAAGTTCTGGGAAATTGGCTAAAAGATAAGTCACTGATTCTGAATCCAACTCCACACAAGTAAGATCAATCTCCTTGTTCTGAAGCAAAAACTGAGTGAGCACACCCATGCCTGGACCGATTTCCAACACCGGCATTCCACCTCCAAGATCAATCGTCTCAGCAATGCGTTGAGCAATGTTGAGATCTTTTAGGAAGTGCTGTCCAAGAGCTTTTTTTGGTGTAACTTTCATCTTTTTCAGAATTGCGGTGCAAAGATAATATAATTTGCGGAAAACCACAAAAAAAGAGACGTCACACGCAACGTCTCTTTAATATTTATTTTCCTTTCATCACAACCAATGGCAAGAATATCTCCTCCATCGACACGCCTCCATGCTGGAATGTGTTCTTATAGTATGAGACGTAATAGTTGTAATTGTTAGGATATGCGAAGAAATCTGAATTACATGCGAAAATATATGCTGAACTTACATTAGGTGATGGAAGTCCTATTGATTCTGGTTTACGTATCTCAAAAACCTCTTTCGGATTATAATTCAAGTTTTTGCCGACCTTGTAACGCAAATTAGTATTGGTGTTCTTGTCTCCCACCACTTTTATCGCATTACGCACATGGATGGTTCCGTGGTCTGTAGTCAGCACCACTTTATAGCCCATATTCTTCACTGCCTCAAAGAACTCTTTGATTGCTGAATGCTGGAACCATGTCTTTGTCAATGATCTGTAAGCGGCATCAGTCGACGCGAGTTCACGAATCATCTTACTGTCTGTTCTGGCATGTGAAAGCATATCGACGAAGTTGAACACAGTCACATTCAAATCGTTGTCTTTCAATTTTTTCAATTCTGAAACATATTTGGATGCGAATGCAGAATCCACAATCTTCGCGTATGAATATTTGAATTTGCGACGGTAGCGTTGGAAGAACGTACCTATCAACTCCTCCTCAAACTTGTTCTTGCTATCTTCATCATCTTCCTCCACCCAGTACTGTGGATACATCTCTTTAATCTGCAATGGCAACAAACCGGAGAAAATCGCATTACGGCTGTACTGAGTGCTTGTTGGCAGCATACTGCAATACAAATCCTCCGTCTCCACAACAAAATCTGCGCTGAGCAGTTCACGTATGATTCTCCACTGGTCGAAACGGAAATTATCCAACACTACGAAGAATACCTTCTCTCCATTGTCGAGCAACGGCAACACCTTCGTCTTGAATACATCCTGGCTCATCAATGGTCGGTTTGAATCATCCTTAAACCAACTTTCGTAATTCTTTTTTATAAACTTAACAAAAGCACTGTTGGCCTCCTCCTTCTGCATAAGAAGGATCTCATCCATATCCGCGGCAGACTCAGATAGTTGCAACTCCCAGAAAACGAGTTTCTTGTAGACTTCCATATAATCCTCCACAGATGAAGAGTCGTTGATCTGCAAACCGATTTTTCCGAACTCCGAACGATAGCCATCAGTTGTGGCTTCGGAAATAATCTGACGTGCCTTGATATTCTTTTTTAAAGTAAGCAGAATCTGATTAGGATTGACAGGTTTGATCAGATAGTCGGCGATTTTAGCACCGATAGCCTGATTCATAATATCCTCCTCCTCACTCTTCGTTATCATCACCACAGGGATTGTGCTGTCGATCTCCTTAATCTGCTGAAGTGCCTCCAGACCATTCATGCCGGGCATATTCTCGTCAAGGAAAACAATGTCATAATGACGATTTCTACACGCCTCCACAGCATCCTGACCATTATTCACACAGTCTGTCTCATATCCCTTCTGCTTCAAAAAAATGATGTGTGCCTTTAGCAGATCGATCTCATCGTCTGCCCATAATATTGTTCCCTGTAATGTATCCATAATTAAACTTTATTAACGGCCAAGATAACCTTTCTTGAACAACTCCATATAAACATTAAGATTTCCCGACTGACGCAAAGCATCAAGATTATCTTTAGAAATAATAACACTATTATAAGAGACATTCTGTAATCTTTGTTTCAAGGCATCTGATTTCACAATACCTTTCAAATAATCCATCGCTACAGAGGAGTTTTCAAACAAACCTACCGTGACAATCAAAGTGAAATTTTTACCATCTGTTTTCTCCACTTTCAATTCTCCTCCGGGCCACTCTTCATTAGCATTAACCAAAACCTGCATCAACTTCTCTGAATCAACAGCACCTCTTGTGATAAGAAGAGCGAAATAATGCTCTGCCGTACGGTCGAGCGTATAAAGATTCTTGTATTTCTTCAACTCTTTCTTCGGAGCAGCGTCGACTTTCTTTTCTTCTACCTTATTGGCTTCTGGCTTTGTCTCCGCAGGCTTGACTGCTTCCGTTTTTTTCTCGTCTGTTGTTTTTTCGTCACTGTTTACACTCTTCGAATCCTGCTTTGCCTCGGTTTTAGCTTCAGATTTTATTGATGGAGCAATTTTCGACTGAGACATGTTATTCAGGTCATCACCCTCTTTGATTTGCACAGGAGCAGCAGGAGCATCATTACCAATAAGTTCGATATTGATCTTCTTCTTGTTATCCTGCTTACGGTTGAGAATATTCTTCTCATAGAACACCTTATATTGTTCAAGTGTGTATCCACGACCAATCAAACGACTGTTCTCTTCTGAGATCACCAACAAAGTATAGTCAGTACCCTTAAGAAGATTCATAATTCCGTCGCTCTCCTTCACACCTTTCTGATACCAAAGAGCCTCGTCAAGATTGTCCAATCCAGATACAGAAACCAATCCAGGTCTGACTTTCAAATCGTAATCCTTAACCAAGAATTTCGAGAAGTTGTATGTAGCGACCTCAAACAACAATCTGTTCTGATCAACCTTATCAGCCTGAGATATGATATAGAAATGGTAAGCACTCTTATCACTATATCTGAATCCTACAGTATCAACCACACCAGTCTGGATATTCTCCTCAAGCAATATCTGCTCTCTCTGCGACGCGAGTGATGCCGTAGTTCCTTTCGACGAAACATTACCCTGCTCTATCAATGCCAAGATATCTTTTGCCATCGTCGCCACATCACTCTTTGGATACTCAGCCACAAGTGTTCCCAAAGAAGTCTTCAAAGAATCGTGCTGACCAAGTTTACCATACGACAATGATCTCAGCAACATGAACTTAGGCATCAGCGACGACATCTTATAGTTCTTTTGCATATAATCCGCATTAGACAGAACAGTCATGTATTCAGATGCATGATAAGCGTTATATGTAGCTCTATAGATCGAATCCTCCACATTTGCCATTCTTACCAACTTATTTGCGTAGTCAGGATCGCTCAACACCTGCGAATACTTGCTGTTAGGATACTTAGACACAAGTTCATCCTTGTATTTCACAGCCAAAGCATTGTCGTTCATCTTCTCAGCCACACGGTAAGAGTTGAATAAGACATCAGCATCCTTGTCTGCTTTTTCACCACCAAAACGACGCATCCACTCATCATAAGTCTGGATCGCCATATCGTAGTCTCTGATCTTCTCGTCGAAAACAACAGCCTCATTATATAATGAAGTGCGAACCTGGTTAAGGGCAAGAGCCTTTGCTTCTGGAGTCTTAGGAATCTGATTCAGATAATATCCAAGTGTAAGTTCAGGCATATCCTGTCCATTTGCGAAACGTTCAGAATCAGAACCTCGATCCTCGAACTCAGGCGCGTTTTGACTATTATTTGCAGTATCATTAATAGCGACCTCCTCAGAAATCATCATCAACTGTTTGTTCTTTCTGTTCCAGTTATCCTCAAGACGACGATCGCCCCATTTGTTCTTAAAGCTGATTTTACCCTTTGATACAGCCTGTGCATTGTAGAAATACCAATTAGAGCCTTTGATTGAATTAACATTCTTTGACACGACAGTCTCAATCTCCATTCCTGCTATGCGAGCGTTAAGAGAATCCTGCTCTCTCTTCTCCTGCTCTTTCTGTAAACGAGCTTTTACTTTGTCGACCTCACGTTGCGCAGCTGCTATACGTTCGGCATCTGATGCCTCCGACAATGCCAGCAAAGAGTCTTGAAGATGGACAACCTCGTAATTCTGTTTCAATTCAGTAAGATTCTTCGCTTTAGTAAAAATCTCATTATAATCCGGATGATCATTTGAAAGAATCGATGATGCCTCAGCATAACAAGGCTCTGCATCTATATAATTTCTTTTTTGATAGTAAAGCTGACCAAGTTTCATCAAAGTAACAGCCTTTTCAATACCGTTTCTTGTGCTGCTTTCTGCCGAAATAATATAATTCTTTATTGCGCTGGCAGTATCCCCCTTAGTCAAATATATATTACCGATCGCATAATAAATCTGATCAAGATAATCCTTGTTTTTTGAAGATTTAGCCTCTTTTTTTAGTTTAGCAACAATACGGTTCGATTTTTCCATATCCCCAGAGACCACCTCTGACTGACGAATTCTGGCATTGAATTGCATCTCATAGTCAGGACATTTGCGTATTACAGAATCATAATATGCGTATGCGACGTCGTCATGTCCTAAATCCTGATTAAGCTGAGCCGCAATAAAATAAAATCGAGTCTTTTCTTTTCTGTTTTCAGCCGACGGAATTGCCTGTTTCAAATACTTCAATGCCTCAACTTTCTCATTTTGTTTCAAACGAAGATTAGCCATTGCAGCCGCATAAAAATCCTGATTTTCAAAAGTCAAGTCATCATCACTGATGTTGGACAAAATCTCGTCTGCTTCATAAAGCCAATCCATCTCCATAAGAGCTCTGGCTCTCCAGATCAAAGCTTTAACTACAAGGTCTTTATGGACAGAAAAATGTTTTTCAACGTATGTGAAAGTAGCTGCTGCGCCAAGGAAATCCTCATTGTAGTATTTGGATTCTCCCATAAGCATCCACACGTCATCCATTTTAGGATTAAATTCCTCCTGAGCATAGAAAGCAGCATAATCAGGATCCTTCATCTTGCCCGGTTTCTTCACAGGCTTTTTTCGCATGGAATGTAGTTTGATGGCAGTCTGACACTTATCCAAAGCTCTGTTACACTGTGAAAAAGCGGCTCCTTTTGTGGATTTATCACCCACAGGATACATTTTCAGAATCTGTGAATAATCAGGTTTATAGGCGTTTTCGATATTCTCCTTTCCTTTTTCCAATGATTCCCTACCATTATAGTAGACATTATAACGCGTGGTCATCGCCTGGTAACCACGGGAAATAGCTGTATTCTTCTTGTTGGAACAGCCAAGCATCGTCAACACAAAGAGCGACAACGCAGATATATATATTAAAAAGTACTTCTTGTCCATTTGAGCACAAATTTACAGTTTAAACGATTAAAATGCAAATTTATTGTGTAGATGAAGCTAAAAATAAAAGTATAGGCAAGCTCTTACGCACTTGCCTATACTTATTCTTGAAATCAGTCTGTTTTTTTTGATATGACAAACAAATCAGACTATATTATTCTCCGTCTTTCTCAAGTTCTATTTCAGATCTTTGTTCAAGCTGACCTGTCACTCTGTTCTTTACAAAAGCATATACAGTCTCCTTCTTGGCTGTCTTCGCATCACCCTCATAAACGTACTTAATTTGGTGCTCTATGCCTTCTGTCTTATTGATGTACAGCAATGTCAACTCATATACATCTGTTCCTTCCTGATGGTTATAAATCACTTTCGACACGTGCATTCCCCAGAACGCTCCGAATGAGTCGAAACCCACCAAAGCACCCAACCCAAATGCACCATCTCCTTTATACTTGTTGTGTACACCTAGGAAATCAGCTGCCTGAATCCACTCGTATCTGTTTGGGACCTGCTGCAAATGAGACACAAAATCGTAAAATGAATTTACAAAATTCTCGCCAGACGAGTAGAACATTCCTGTACGCTTCAAACGATTGTCGTGATTGCTAAATCTGTAAACGCCCTCTTCATCTTTTGTTTTCCATGCAAAAGCACAAGAGTCGTCGCTATAGTATGCTATCACACTCTTGTATCTGTAATTACTCTCCTTCTGTAAAACTAGACTTTTATGCTTCCATTTCTTGTAGGAATCAGGAGTACTACCTTTTGCATTTATGTTAGACATGCCCAAAACTGAAAGCAAGCCTAACAAACAAAACATTTTCTTCATAATGAATTTTTTATTTGAATTTAGACGCAAAAATACTAAAACAAAGATAATATATATCAAAAAGAGGTTGTTTTTTCTCACAAAACAACAGTATCCCCTTTTCATAAATTTTTATAACAAATAGACAAAAAGAGAAAATAAGAAAACAAAATAAAATGTAAAAAAGGCTGAAACCTCTAAACGGGATTCAGCCTCTTTTTGATTATCTCATATTCATACAATAGATCTAAAATACCAACAAACATTTTAGCGGACGAAAAAATCGTAACACTAAAATATACATTCCTAAAATAGACAAACTATTAACGAACACAGAATAAAATAATTGCAGACATATTTTATATATGATATATCAAGCAATTATATTAGCCAAAACAGCACAAATAATAGCACCAACAAAAACTATTACATATAGACATAATAAAGTAATCGAAAGAATACCTAAATATCTAAGAACAGAATAATAATTAGATGATGCTTCTTCAAGAGACATTTGCGAATCAAATGTCAATGCTTCACGTGTATTCTTGATTTGAGCAAAAGTCTTGCTAATTGGATAATAATATACACCGGCCAAAATGATATATAAAGTGCCTAAAGCAGCACTAGGAATACCATTAGAAGGCATATCAACAACAAGAAACACAAGCCCCAAAATCACCATAAACACCATACTAATAACTCCTAGCACAGCAAAATACTTCAACCACTTCATTGAAGCCAACAAGTCGTTTTTGATTTTTTCTGTAATCAAAAGAGTTTTTTCAGAACTAAAAACAGTGTTCTCTACAGCCGAAAGATTTTCCATATTTTTATAATTTAATTAATATTTCAGAATTCACGAATCAAATATACAAACATTCTCTCTACAAAAAAAAACACAAACAGATTTTTCACACCGAAATCAACTTTTTCGTCTCAAAACTGACAATAATTTACAACAAAAAGAAAGGCAAAAACACTAATATTATCCACAATCGTTAAAAGATATCGAATCGTCATCTTATTTGTTCTTGAAAATGTTTTCGCATTATTGCATGAGGTCAATAACAAAAGGAAAAATATTTTAATCTATTCTTCACCAAACTTAATATAAAAAAAGAGAGAAAAAAGAGACGCACGTCCGTGCGTCTCTAAAAATATTAATAGACTAAGAATTATGCCTTCTTGATCCAATCTACCAACCAATCACCAACTTCCTTAGTACCATACTTAGCACCACCGGCAACCTGGATTTCTGGAGTACGTACGTTCTGATCCAAAGATGCGTCTACTGCCTTACGGATCAACTCGCCTTCCTTCTTAAGATCAAAATACTCAAACAACATTGCTACAGAAAGAACCTGTGCAAGTGGGTTTGCGATATTCAAGCCCTTTGCCTGTGGCCATGAACCGTGGATTGGCTCGAACACTGGAGTGTGCTCACCTGTAGATGCTGATGGAAGAAGACCCATTGAACCTGTGATACAAGAACCCTCATCTGTAAGGATATCACCGAATGTGTTCTCAGTTACCATAACGTCAAAGAACTTAGGCTCCTGAATCATTCTCATTGCAGCGTTATCAACGTACATGAAGTCAGTTGTAACATCTGGATAGTTAGGTGCCATCTCCTGAGCAACCTTTCTCCATAGACGTGAAGAAGCAAGAACGTTAGCCTTATCTACAACTGTCACGTGCTTGTTACGCTTGCGTGCGTAGTCGTAAGCTACCTTCAAGATTCTCTCGATCTCTGGACGTGTATATGCGTTTGTATCGTAAGCCTTCTCGTCGTCCTGATACTTCTCACCGAAGTACATACCACCAGTCAACTCACGGATACAGATGAAATCAGCTCCCTTTACAAGCTCATCCTTCAATGGTGACTTGTGTACAAGGCAGTCGAATGTCTGTACTGGACGGATGTTTGCGAACAAACCAAGTTTCTTTCTCATTGCAAGAAGACCCTGCTCTGGACGTACCTTTGCTGATGGGTTGTTGTCGAACTTAGGATCACCTACTGCAGAGAATAGAACTGCGTCTGCAGCCATACACTTCTTGAATGTATCCTCTGGGAATGGATCACCAACTTCGTCGATTGCATGAGCTCCACAAATAGCATACTCATAGCTTACTTTGTGTCCGAACTTCTCACATACAGCAGACATCACATCAACACCTACTGCTGAAATCTCTGGTCCAATGCCGTCTCCAGCAAGGACTGCTATCTTTAATTCCATATTCTGTTTTATTATTTAATTCAATTTGTATAGACGGGAATAACTCCATCCAAATTCTAAACTTTTACATTGTTTCGATCAAGTTAAGCATCTTGACTGTCGCTTTGATCGCCGCCTCTGTCTGGTCGGCATCCAAACCATGAGTCTTGAACACTTTATTCTTGAACTTCCAAGTAATGGTGTTGTGAACCAATGCGTCAGTGTTTCCACCAGGAGGGATGACAACCGAATAGTCTAGCAATTCCGGCGTCTCCTTACCCAACTCTTTATACACTTTCCAAAGTGCTTTAGAGAATGCATCATACTGACCGTCTCCAGCTTCTGTCTGTTGGTATCTCTTACCATCAATCTCAATCAATATAGTTGCGACCGGACGAAGATTGTGAGTCAAGTTCAAAGCATAATTGACAACCTTGATTGTCTGCTTCACTTCTCCATGTCCAAGCACATCCTTGATGATGAATGGAAGATCCTCAGGAGTCACAAGCTGTTTCTTGTCTCCAAGCTCGATAATTCTCTGAGTCACCTTCAGCATCGACTTTTCATCCAACTCTATACCCAATGTCTCAAGATTCTTGCGGATATTAGCCTTACCGGATGTCTTACCAAGTGCATATTCACGCTTTCTTCCGAATCTTTCCGGACGTAAGTCGTTGCAATACAGATTGTTTTTCTGATCTCCGTCGGCATGCACACCAGCTACCTGCGTGAAGACATTGTCTCCAATAATCGGCTTGTTGGCTGGAATACGTACTCCCGAATAGGTCTCCACAAGTTTTGAGCCATCATACATCTTCTGCTCGTTGATCTTTGTCTTGATGCCAAGTTGGTCGTGAAGTACGGCCAAAACACTCGTAAGTGGAGCATTTCCTGCACGTTCTCCAAGTCCATTTATTGTAGTGTGGATACCACTGATTCCAGAATTCACAGCAGCAAACACATTGGATACAGCAAGATCATAATCATTATGGGCATGGAAATCGAACTTCAGATTTGGATATCTTTTCACCATCTGAGTGCAGAAATCAGCAGTCAAAAGCGGATTAAGTATACCCAAAGTGTCTGGAAGCATAAATCTGTTCACTCCCTCACCACACAATGCGTCGACCATATCAAACACATAAGAAGGGGAATTTTTCATTCCGTTGCTCCAATCCTCCAAATATAGGTTGACGGAGATATTCTTCTTATGAGCCAAATCAATAGCTCGTTTGATATCATCGATATGAGCCTGAGGAGTCTTTCTCAACTGTTCAGTGACATGGCGCAATGAACCTTTAGTAAGAAGGTTGATCACCTTTCCACCGACACTTTCAATCCAATTGAGGGATGTTTCTCCGTCGACGAAGCCCAAAACTTCAATTTTCGGAAGAAAGCCAGCCTTGTCAGCCCATTCTGTGATTTTCTTCACAGTCTGAAGCTCTCCTTCCGACACTCTTGCTGAAGCGATTTCTATTCTGTCAACACCTAATTCAGAGAGCAAGAATTTGGCAATACCGAGTTTTTCCTGTTGAGAGAAAGAGACACCAGATGTCTGTTCTCCATCTCTCAATGTTGTATCCATTATTTCGATCATATCCTCACTCTCAAATTTGGATTATTTTTTAGACTCGTAAGCCTCAATTTTATCCTTGTTAGACAACAAATAATCAATATCATCATAACCGTTCAACAAGCAATACTTCTTGTAGCCATTGATATCGAATTTCTCAGAGTGTCCTGTAGCCTCATTAGTCACAGTCTGATTTGGAACATCAACAGTAACAATAGTGTTAGGATCCTTGTCGATTGAAGCAAGAAGCTCCTGACGGAAATCCTCACTTACAATAACTGGCAATACGAAGCAGTTAAGAAGGTTGTTACGGTGGATATCAGCGAAAGATGAGCTGATAACAACACGTATTCCATAACCTGCGATTGCCCATGCAGCGTGCTCACGGCTTGAACCAGAACCCCAGTTCTTACCACCGATGATAATTTCACGCTTGCCCTCAGCAGGAGTCTCGTTGAATGGAGCGATATTCATCACGAAATCAGCAACTGGCTTATTGTTTGCATCGAAGCGGATATCATGCATGAAAGCATCACCATAGAACTTAGGATCACGTGTTGTGAACGCCAAGTAACGAGCTGGGATGATATTATCTGTATTGTTGTTATCGATATTGATTGGCAAGCAAGTAGACTTAACTACGTTGAATGCTTTGTGTACAGACTTAGCTCCATCAGCAGCCTGTGCACCTGCTGTAGCACCGAATGCGCAGTTAGGACAATCCTGTGGTTTAGAATCCACTACCTTAGTCACCTCAGCAGCCTTGATAGGTGAAGACTGAAGTGTACGTGGGTCTGTAACGACACCAGTAATTGCGCTGGCAGCCACTGTAAGTGGAGAAGCCAAGATTGTACGTGCGCCAGGACCCTGACGACCTACGAAGTTACGGTTACTTGTTGAGATTGAAAGTTTACCTGCTGGCACCTTGTCTGGGTTCATAGCCAAACATGATGAACAAGATGGCAAACGAAGTTCGAATCCAGCATCCTTAAGGATCTTATCGATTCCCTCCTCGATAATCTGCTGACGAACCAACCATGAACCAGGAACCAACCAAGCAACTACATTAGGAGCCTTCTTCTTTCCCTTAACAATTGAAGCGAAAGCACGGAAGTCTTCGATACGACCGTTTGTACAAGCTCCAAGGAAACAGTAGTCAACAGGAATTCCCTCTAGTTTCTGTCCTGGCTTGAACTGCATATAGTCAAGCTGAGCCTTCAACTGAGCAGCATCAGCCTCACTCATTCCGTCGTATGTTGGAATAGTACCGTCGATTGCGATACCTGCACCTGGGTTTGTACCGAAAGTGATACGAGGCTTGATATCCTCTGCCTTGAATGTCAACTCTTTGTCGAACACAGCATTGTCGTCGCTCTTCAACTGACGCCACTTAGCGACAGCTGCATCCCACTCAGCACCCTTAGGAGCGTACTCACGATCCTTTAGGTAAGCGAAAGTGATCTCGTCTGGAGCGATAAGACCAGCACGTGAACCCATCTCAATAGAAAGGTTAGATAGAGTCAAACGACCCTCCATGCTCATATTGCGGATAGCAGAACCTGCGTACTCAACAGCATAACCAGTAGCACCAGATGTTGTAACCTGGGCCATGATGTATAGAGCGACGTCCTTTGCAGTGACACCTGGCTGAAGCTCGCCCTCAATGTTGATACGCATTGTCTTTGGCTTGCTCTGTAGAATACACTGTGAAGCTAGTACCTGAGCGACCTCAGAAGTACCGATACCCATTGCGATAGCACCGACAGCACCGTGAGTAGATGTATGAGAGTCACCACATACGATTGTCATACCTGGCAATGAAAGACCTTTCTCTGGACCAACAACATGGATGATACCATTGTCCTTAGTACCCATAGCGAAATGCTTGATACCGAATGCAGCACAGTTAGACGAAAGAGTATCAACCTGCTTGCAACCGATTGGATCGCTGATCTCCTTCTGCTGATCAGAAGGTGTGTTATGGTCTGGCATTGCTACAACATGGTCAGGACGGAAAGCCTTGATTCCCTTGTCACGCAATGTATCAAATGCCTGAGGTGAAGTTACCTCGTGGCAGTAAAGACGATCAATGTACAATTGAGTTGGGCCATCCTGCACATTCTGCACAACATGAGAATCCCAAATCTTGTCAAATAGTGTATTCATAATTTTGCTTTTTCTTCTTTAAAGTCTTAGTTCTTGAATTTGTTTATAGCATCGATATACGCATCAATTGTAGCTGACACGATATCTGTATTAGCCGCGAAACCATAATAGATCACGCCCTCTGTCTCAACCTGCACATGTACCTTACATGCATCGTCAGATCCACGTGTGATGGCCTGGATCAAAAGCTCTTTAAGCTCCATCTTTCTGTCGATGATCTTCTTTAGAGCCTTGACAGCAGCGTCGACAGGACCGTTTCCTGAAGCAGTAGCCTCAAACTTCTCACCGGCGATGTTCAAACCGATAATTGCGACTGGAGTGACACCGACTCCTGATGTAGTCTGCAAATACTCAAGTTTAATATGATGAGCACTTGTACGCTCCTGTCCAGCAAGCATCAACAAATCGTCGTCGCAGATCTCCTTCTTCTGGTCAGCCAAACGAAGGAATGCCTCGTAGATAGTGTTAAGCTTATCGCCATCCACCTCAACACCAAGAACACTTAATCTGTGACGTACAGCCGCACGACCACTTCTTGCAGTCAATACGATTGCATTGTCGTCGATACCTACATCCTTAGGATTCATGATCTCGTAAGTCTGAAGATTCTTCAACACACCATCCTGGTGGATACCAGATGAGTGAGCGAACGCATTCTTACCAACGATAGCCTTATTAGGCTGAACTGGCATATTCATCAAGTTAGAGACTAATCTTGAAGTAGACGCGATTTTCTGAGTGTTGATGTTTGTATCGATGCCAAGGTGTTTGTGACACTTTAAGATCATAGCAACCTCTTCAAGAGAAGTGTTGCCGGCACGCTCACCGATTCCGTTGATTGTAACCTCAACCTGACGGACACCGTTCATCACACCAGAGATAGTGTTGGCAGTCGCCATACCTAAGTCGTTATGACAGTGGCTTGAGATGATTGCCTTATCAATTCCGTCGACGTGATCGAAAAGATACTTGATCTTCTCTCCATATTCAACAGGCAAGCAATAACCAGTTGTATCAGGAATATTCACTACAGTAGCACCAGCCTTGATGACAGCCTCTACGACACGAGCCAAATACTCATTGTCTGTACGACCAGCGTCTTCACAATAGAATTCAACATCATCCACAAATCTGCGGGCATACTTAACAGCAGCTACTGCACGTTCAAGGATCTCCTCAGGAGTGGAATTGAATTTATATTTGATATGGCTTTCACTTGTTCCTATACCAGTGTGAATACGCTTTCTCTTGGCATACTGGAGGGCTTCCGCAGCTACGTCAATATCCTTCTGAACACTACGAGTCAGGGCACAGATAGTAGGCCATGTAACAGCCTTTGATATCTCTACTACTGAATTAAAGTCTCCTGGACTTGAGATTGGGAATCCTGCCTCAATCACATCCACGCCAAGCGTCTCAAGAGCCTTAGCAACCTGTATCTTCTCAATTGTATTCAACTGACATCCAGGCACTTGCTCTCCATCACGCAAAGTGGTATCAAAAACGTATAATCTATCTGCCATAAAAATAAATTTTTAGCGTTGTTTCACAATAAAAATAAAAAGAGCCTTTTCACATCTTTATTGAAGTGAGAAAGCTCAATCGTTGTCTTATATAAAAATAATCTCGACCACACACAATCTCACTGCATCATCCTATGAGCAGCAAACCAATGAGTTGAATGTATGTAGTTCCAATATTTTTCATCGTCTATAGTTTCTTTGTCTATATCTTCTTAATTATGTTGCAAAATTACAAAAAATTAAGACTATACAAACAAAACCATAAGATTTTTTTGCAAAAAAACTATGATTTGAAAGAGAATTGAGAAAATTACAGAAGAGAAACAATAATTTTCGTCCATTTGCATCCCAACAGACCAATCTGCTTAAAACTCGATTGAAAATCTGATATAAAAATTATAACTCTGTTTCTTATATGTCACTGTCTCATATCGATAATAGAGATGATCCCTATATTGTATGTAATCTTTGTCTTCACCCGGCAGAGTTTCCACTCCTGCAGAAATAGAAAAGCGTCTCATCCTGCTACCAAACGAGAAATCGCCATAGAATCCAGAACTACCTTCTAACGCGCAAACAACTCCAACTCTAGCTTCAACAAATGGAGTGATTCTCTCTTCTAAAAAATCAGATCTGAAATCCAAAAACAATGGCACTGACATGTGTAAACCATAGTAATCATCAGCGACACAGAAACCTGTACCAGCACCTAAAAATATATTTTTATTAATTTGCACACCATGCACAGTTGTCCATTTCAAACCAGACATTTTTCCTGCCATCAAATCTAATGACAACAAAAATCTATACCCCTTTTCTGGAGCAATGTAACTTGAATGATCTTCTTTATCCTCACTAGAAAATATACTTTCTCGGGTAATCTTATCCACTTTCGTCAAATCATATACAAAAGTATCTCCTTCTACAGCTGCCATTGTGACTGATTTGGCAGGCATGATCCCCACGATGCTTCCTCTGACTTCATCCCCATTTTTCAAGTATACAGTCTCCCTATTATTTTGCGTAAACGCATATGTCTGCGTAATCAGCAAAAGAAGCAAAAACAATAGTTTCTTCATCATACGACAATAATTCGTTAAAACTCAATTGCCAATCTTGTAACAAAAGCAAACGCCCGATAATATTCAGGATACTCTACATAGTTGTCATAAGAATCATTAAACGAATCGTATTCATATCCATAATACATATCTGTACCTCGTAAAGTTTCCACACCTGTTGAAATAGAGAATCTCTTAAATCGGCATCCGAATGAACAGTTCCCATAAAATCCTGTAGATCCTTCGATAGCAAATGCGACACCAGCTCTTGCTTCTATAAATGGAGATGTCTTTTTAGGAAGGAAATCATAACGTAAATCGGCATAGACAGGAATGGACAAATAAGTTTCCCAATTTTTATCATCACTACCGACGCAAAAGCCGACACCACCACCCACAAAGAATTTATCATTTAATTGAGTGCCATGAGTTGTGGAGAATTTGAAAGCGGCAACATCTCCAATCATATGATCAGCAGAGAAAAAGAATCTGTATCCTTTTTTGGGTGCGACAAAAGCTGTCGATTGTTGATTTTCTAAATTTGCAGTTATGTTTCGAACAACCTTGTCTACATCTTCAAGTTTACATACAAATACACTATAGTCTGATGTAATAATCTTAACCGATTGGTTCGGAACATACTCTATGATTTCTCCATTAATCACACTTCCTGATTTCAAGTAAATTGTTTCAGGGCTAGATTGAGAGGATGCCGATATTGAAACTAACAGCACAAGAAATAGGAAAAACAGTTTTTTCATAATCACAAAAAATAAAATATGATATAAATAATATCACAAACATACAATTTTAAAATAGTTTCCCCAATTCTATAAAAATAAAATTACGTCTTTTCTTTAGAAAGCATGAAAAAATCATTTTTTTTTCGCAAATTTGCATAAATCAAAAACATCATATAATTATGTATACAATACGAAAAAGAATAGAAATATCTGCAGCTCACAGTCTGAAGACAACATATGAAAGCCAATGCAACAAACTTCATGGCCACAACTGGATCATCACAATCAGTTGCAGAAGCAAGGAGCTTAACGAGAATGGTATGGTAGAGGATTTCACCGCTATCAAGAGTATGCTACACCGTACTTTAGACCACACTTATCTAAATGATGTGTTGCCATTCAACCCTACAGCAGAAAATATCGCGAAGTGGATCTGCGACCAGATTCCTACAGCTTTCAGAGTGGAAGTAACTGAAAGCGAGAACAATACTGCAATCTACGAGGAAGATTAATCCACAATATTCCGACTATGAGGAAGATTAACGAAATCTTCTATTCGCTTCAAGGTGAGGGATTCCATACAGGAACCGCCGCAATCTTCATTCGTTTTTCCGGATGCAACCTGAAATGCGATTTTTGCGACACCATCCATGAATCCGGTGAATTCCTTTCCGACGAAGAGATACTACAAAGAATCTCCTCCTTCCAATCCAAGCATGTTGTGTTGACGGGAGGAGAGCCTTCATTGTGGATAGACGAGGAGTTTGTCGGCAAACTGAAATCTGCAGGATACTACGTGCAGATCGAAACAAACGGAACCCATGCTATCCCACAAAATGTGGATTGGATAACATGCAGTCCTAAAGAGGCTCCATTGGCTATCAACAAAGCTAATGAACTGAAAGTTGTGTTTACAAGTCCTTCTTTCGTAGAAAAATTCACAAACTTCAACAGCCAGCACCGTTTTCTGCAACCACTCTCATGTGGAAACACTGCTGAAGTAGTAGACTATATTCTAAAACATCCTCAGTGGAGAATGAGTCTGCAGACACACAAACTGATTGATATCCAATAGCAATCAACCTGTTGACGCAAAGAATCGCGTCTGAAAAACTAATTCTTAATATCGGGTAGATTATGA
>JAEEMG010000103.1 GCA_016283095.1 Paludibacteraceae bacterium
CACACTGTAGTTCTTGGGAATCCAAATGTTGTGATAACTTTATCATCTTGACGTGCGGAAATATTGCGAAGAAGATTGCCATCTTCTGATATAATTGAAATTTCTCCGTTCTTTGACGGTGCCTTATATTCAGAACTGATGATACCAGAAATCTTATAGTAACCTGGCTTTTTTACATTTACAGTATATTTGATCCACTCGTCTTCCTCTACCTTATAAAGGCTATTATAGCCTGCATATTCATAAGGCGTTCCCAGGCAACTTGCTGACATCAAATCCACACCTTCGTCCGGACGTGCCGAGTCATCTGGTCCTGAATAATTACGTCCTGCATTCAATGACTTGTATGTAGAACTACCATCAACATCCTTCCATATTGTAGAAATGGTAGAATCAAATGCGACGACTTCGCCATCCACAACTGTAGACCAAGGGCAATTCTTATTCAGCCACATCATCTTTTTAGCCAGTGAAGATACATCAACTTCATCACCGTCACTCCTATAGCCAATGACGACCCCAGCAGAATCCTTCACCCACGCTCCACTATTGGCGTCATGGTAAGCCACTCCCTCTCCACAAGTATCATAATAATCCCAATGCCATAATGAGGCTACAGTCGAAGGTATATTATTAATGGTAGTCCAT
This sequence comes from Paludibacteraceae bacterium, assembly GCA_016283095.1. Lineage (GTDB taxonomy): Bacteria > Bacteroidota > Bacteroidia > Bacteroidales > Paludibacteraceae > UBA1723. The sequence continues at coordinate 649 of JAEEMG010000103.1, forward strand.
GGGCCACAACAATCACATGGAAATGGAGGTTCGGAATATCCATTCATCAAATCCTTTATATAACTGCCATATTCATAATTCTTATCTGTATTCATATATTTAGACTCTTTTCCTATCTCACATGAGCCAGTGAAGAATGAAGAAGCCTCATCTTTCTTACCCCAGTTCCATACACACCAGCTGACAACCTGTGGAGCTTCTGTCTTATAATCACAGTCTGACACCATCTCATCAGCGTTGCTCTTACAGAAAGGGCCTTCACCGTCAAACTTTACAGCAGACCACACAGAAACGAATACCGGAATATTCTTCTGTGCATTACGGAAATCCCCCAACAAATAGTAATGATTACATGCATAGTAGTGGAAAGAATACATCACGTTCTTTTTGTAAGCAGCAGAAATAGGTGCTGATATTGGTTCTATAATTTTCTGACACCACTGGCTTGTACCTACAATAATGATTGCTTCTGCTTGGTTAGCTGTGATTACAGGAATAACCTCTTCCGCATAGCTCTTGATATTTGACCATCCGCAATTCGATTCATTACAAATCTCATACAGCACATTATCGTAACCGTTATCCGCACAATACTTAGAGATCTCTTCAAAGAAAGCTTTAGATTCAGTAATATAGTCGTTGGGGTCTCCATTATTGGACATATCATCAACAGTGGTATGCCAGTCGACGATACAATACATATCCAACTCCCATGTCTCCTTGATGCTTTTCTTTACAAGGTCCTTAAATTTTGATTCATTGTCAAGGTACGAGTTTGGCGCATCAATGTACATTGCCAATCTGACCACATTAGCTCCATACTCCTGCATCATCTTCCATTGATCCTTTCCCAGACATCCCTGGACATCATCGTCGTGAAGCGAATAAGTAGACCAGCCTTTCAATTGAACGGGATTTCCCTTACTATCGGAAAGCTGATTGTCGACCAGTTGTAATCTGCCCCAATCTGCGTAGTTCAAGCCCTGATAAGGACTTGTATTTGCATTTGCAGCCAACGTCATAGACGTCAAAGTCGTAAGTAATAAAGTTTTTCTCATAGTATCCTGTTTTAATAAGAACTTCCAGATCAAATAGGTGTAAAAAACGACGTTAAAAATAATGGAGTCAAAACGTCTGTCTCAAATATATATGGCAAATATATCTATATTTGTGAAATTATAACGCCAGCCATCTTTATTGTAACAAGAATGTCACATTTAGAAAAAAGGGATTTGTCAGCATAAACAGGATTTTATTTAAAAACGGAACAACAACATACCAATACAAAAAAAGAGGAGGAGCAAATTGCTCCTCCTCCGTGGATTTTATAAGAAATCTAATTATTCAGATTACTTAACAACCAACTTCTTAGTGCTAACAGCACCGTTAGACTTAACAACTACAGTGTAAACACCTGCTGCCAAAGCCTTATTGATCTTAGCAGAACCCTCAACCTTCTGAGAAGCTACAACCTGACCAGCCATATTAACTACCTCAACTGTTGCCTCACCACTCTCAGCAATAGCTACAGTGAACTCACCTGATGTTGGGTTAGGATAGATAGAGAAGTTGATAACCTCTACATCAGAAACATTAGATGGATCCTTTTTGATAGGATCATTCTCATCTAGGTCACCAACGAATGTGAACTTAAGTGGACCTACACCACCACAATCCTCCATGAAACGGACAGTAATCTTAGTCTCTCCTGCGAAACCGAATGCACAATAAACTTCTTCAGCGTCATATCCGCTGAATGCATCCTGCTCTGACCAACAATCCCATGGATCTGATTTTGAAGCATCCGCACATTTCTCAGTTGTCACGAAACCGAATGTAGTAATAGCTTCATTATTGGCAAGATCATCAGGAGTACGTAGATGGTTACCACGATCTGAAACAATAGAAATTTCACCATTATCTGCAAGTTGCTTATATTCAGCGCTTACAATACCTGAAATCTTGTAATAACCTGGCTTATCAACCTTTACAGTATACTTGATCCACTCTTCTGGCTCAACCCATCCAAGATTACAATATCCAGACCATTCTAGATCTGTACCCTGCAAACCAGCATTAGACAAGTCAACACCCTCATCTGGACGAGCTGATCCATCAGTACCTGAATACATACGACCACCATTCAAAGATCTATATGTCTTTTCACCATCTGCATTCTTCCACTCTGTTGCAATCTCAGCGTCAAAAGACTTAACCACAGGTATTTTACCTGATTTATCAACTACAGCCCATTTACATTTTTCTGTAGTCAACTCCAAGTCATAAGCCAAAGAGAATACGTCAACCTCCTGACCAATCTTGTAGCCAAGGAAATTACCCTTCTTATCCTTATCCCAAGCAGTACCATTACCATCATGGTAAGCAACACCTTCACCACCACGATCGTAATAATCCCAGTGCCATGCAGAAGCTGCTGTTGTTGGGATAGAGTTAATTGTAGACCAAGGTCCTGTTTCAGGAATAGGAATATCAGGAATTTCACCTGCCATCTTGATCATAACATAATCACCATAATTCTGGTTAGAATCCTTTGCGTCATATTTAGACTCATTACCTACAGCACATGTACCAGTGAAGAAAGATGATGCCTCATTCTTCTTTCCCCAGTTCCAAATACACCAGCTGACAATCTGAGGAGCAGCATCCTGATACTCACAAGCAGCGATCATCTCATCTCCGTTACCAGAACAGAAAGGACCGTTACCATCAAAGTTTACAGCTGACCACTCTGAAACGAACACAGGAATGTTGCTCTGTGCGTTACGGAAATCACCTAGCAAATACTTATGAGTACATGCATAGTAGTGGAAAGAATACATCACATTCTTCTTATAATTAGCAGAGATAGGAGCTGACATTGGCTCTGTAATCTTCTGACACCACTGGTCTGTACCTACAACAATGATAGCATCAGGCTGATTTGCAGTGATCACAGGGATAACCTGCTCTGCATAGCTCTTGATATTGCTCCATCCACAAGTTGGCTCATTACACAACTCGTACAATACATGGTCGTAACCATTGTCAGCACAATACTTAGAGATCTCAGAGAAGAAGTCTTTTGCCTGTGAAGTATACTTATTAGGGTCTCCTGAAGTATTGCCATTAGAATCAATCTTAAGGATGTGCCAGTCAACCAAACAGTACATACCCAACTCCTTAGTCTCAGCGATGCTCTCCTTGATCAACTGCTTAAACTTGGTTGGATTGTTCAAATAAGAGTTGCTCTCATCGATGTACATAGCCAAACGAACGATGTTTGCTCCGTACGCCTTCATCAACTCCCACTGACCTTTACCTAGACATCCCTGAACCTCACCATAGTGAAGAGAGAATGTAGACCAACCTTTCAACTGAACTGCGTTACCATCCTTGTCGGAAAGCTGATTTCCGACTAGCTGCAACTTACCCCAGTCAGCATAGCCTTTACCCTGGAATGGGCTCTTTTCTGCTGCATTAGCAGTCAACGCCATAGACGCAACTGCTGCAAGTGATAAAATTTTTTTCATCTTCCTTGTTATTTAGATAAATTTGTTTTCCAATACTCTTTTGATAAGTGAGATATACTATTAAATAGCATAAGTACCCCTTTCATCATTACTTTCTGACTGCAAATATGCATCTTATTTTTCTAACAAAAAACAAAATTCGACTTTTTAATACTTTGACATATATTTTAACATTAAGTCAAGCAGCGATCACAAAACCAGCAAACAATTATGAATCAACAAGATAACCATAACTGCCATTTTAACATTTTTTCACAGAAGTGCTAAAAAACATATTTTTTATAAAAAAAACTCGATTTTATGTTGCAGAATATAAAAATAGTGTTACCTTTGCATTGTGTTTTTCATGGTATTAGATTTAAGGTTGGAAGATTGGAAGTCGAGAGGCTTCCTTCTTTTTTTGTTTTAACCCCATTACAAGTTTTTTTCAACCAAATCAAAAACGCTAAAATTGCTATCCAATAAAAGTCTATCCATCCCATATTTTCACAAAGATATTCCGTTGTTTTAAGTTTATTACAATGACATTCCATGGCATCCAACCATATGCGACGCTTGCCTGCCGAGGTCAGACATTGCATTCGTTCTACAGTAGAGACAAATGCATGATTCAAAATTATCAGATTTTACAACATTGAGTTTATTTTTGAGAAATCCGACACCACGACTCTACAAGTCAATTTCATTACGTCAGCAGAGTTTTATACTGGCAATTTCACCAATCTGAATTCAGTTTCATACATTAACATATAACACAGAAAAAAAAAATAGGGATGCTGGCTCAGCATCCCTATTTTCTATTAAAAGAGTTATAATCTTTTACTTTTTCTTAATTGAAGTCTTTGGTGTCTTAGTCACCACAATAACCTCAGCTCTACGGTTTTGAGAACGTCCGATAGAAGTTCTGTTAGAGATTACAGGTTTTGTTTCACCAAATCCTCTAGCCACAACACGGCTGTCATCAATTCCCTTTTTAAGCATTACTCTCTTGACTGCCTGTGCACGCTTAACTGACAAAGCCAAGTTCTTTTCATTAGTACAGTCAGAGTCTGTATGACCCAAAATAATAACCGATGTGTTTGGTTTATTCTTCAAAATATTGCAAACCTTAGTAATCTCAGGCAACATACGATTTCTTACAATCGCCATACTTGAATCAAACAAGATATTGCAAGTTGGAGCCTCAAACACCTCGTATTCAACACCATTCTCAGTAATAGTATAGTGTCTAGCCTGAGGACGGTTTGCAGCATACTCTTCTGGAGTCAAATCGTTGTATCTGTCTGCAATCATACTGTTGTCAGATGCCTTTGCAGCAGGTTTAGCTGCAGGAGTAGATGCCGGCTTCGTATTGTTTTTAACTGTTGCTGGCCTAGCTGTGTTATTTGCAGTGTTATTAGCGACAGGCTTAGTCACTGTAGAAGCAGCAGGTTTTGTATCATTCTTAACCTCAGTAGGAGCAGCGACAGCCGCAGTATCAACAGCAGTTGCAAATGGACAACCATTTTCATCAACCTTTGTATCAAGAGGAGTGTCAGGACACTTGTCAAGATAATCAGGAACTCCGTCTTTATCAGAATCCTTAGGACAACCATTTGCATCAACAGGGGCACCGATTGGAGTCGAGCCACACTTGTCAAGGTAATCAGGAACTCCGTCGCCATCAGAATCAGAAGGGCAACCGAATTCATCAACCAAAGCGCCTGAGTTAGGATTATGACACTGATCTTTGTAATCAGGAATTCCATCGCCATCAGAATCAAGTGGACAACCCTTCTCGTCTACCTTCTTACCAGACAAAGAGTCATGGCACTGATCCATATAATCAGCAACACCGTCGCCATCTGAATCCTTAGGACAACCATTCTTATCAACCTCTATTCCCTCTGGAGTGTCGTTACACTTGTCGTTCAAATCAGAAACTCCATCTTTATCTGTGTCCATCCATGACAACTTGCTATTTTCCTCTCTTTCCTTATCACGGATCAAGAAATTAAGTCCCATAGCAAAATTTGCGGCACGTGTACGTGTAGGGATTGTCTTGCCGCCACCCTTAGCATAACGCAAAGGAATCTGATCTGCTGCCAAGAACAAGTTCACAGGTCCTAGATTCAAGTTTACTCCCAGACCGATATTGCTGAACATACCGTTAGTGACTGTATATGAAGCCGTAGCCTCCACTATTCTACTTGGACGGTAGTTGTATGCGAGCATGATCTCCTCAGATGCGCAACCGCGTAGGAAATAAGTCTTAGACAACGCACCTACAGACATTTTGTTCTCGTAGAAAGAGTATTCAACGCCTAACAATGCCTTGGCTGTAAGCATAGAGTTGTATCCTTCACTCTCGTCAACCACATACATATTATCAAGCATCTCTTGATAAGGATCCCATAGGTCGGCTGAATCACGTTCATGGATATCATCAATATCATATTTCAATCCATTATAGATAAAATCACCTTGTTTCTTGACCTTATGCAACTCCTTACCATAGTGGACAAAACCAAGATCTAGAACACTGGCAGACAACTTAATGCTTTTGATCGGAGTGTAAGTGACACCGAAATCAAGTGCTACACCTGCACCCTTCGACTTAGTGAAGTCACCAGACTTAACATCATCATTGAAATCAACAGAATCAATCTTACCCGCTTCATCTTGATAGATCTCAAGACCTGGCATAGAGGCATCGATCTCACCATCACCTGTAAATCTCCACTCATCTTTAGAGACATACAAATCAATATCCTTGAAATCTGTACGATAACCAGCGTGAGGAATCAAATATTTAAGTTTCGCACCTACCTGGAATCTATCTGAAAATGCATAGCTATATCCAAAAGCTAGTTCAGAATAGCAATTCATTGTAGACGAGAATTTCCCTAAACCAAAAGAATATTCCGAATCCGAACCATTTTCCTCAGACATCAAAGCAGCCTTAAAGAGTTCGCGAGGCAAAATAGTGTTCATCTCCATTCTGTTCGAGAATGAGAACGACACATAAGACTTATCTTTGATTCTCATTCCGAAGTTCAAAAGCTGAACATTATAATCTGCGAATATTCTGTCACGAGGGCTGATCTTATTCATGACGTTGCGAATCTCATTCTTTGCCTCTGGATGCAAGAACAATACAGTGGTGTTCTTTCCATCAATAGTGCGAGGCACATATATATCCTCAAACGCGAGCTTGCTATTACCAGCATTTACAGAGACTAGAGACAAGCCTGGCATTCCAATATACATTTTATCTGTAGGCTGGAATGAAGGATTAAAATTATGAATCAATGGATTCTGATCCATAAAATATAGAGTAGACGGCATTTGCGCAAATGCTGACGACACCGTCACCAACATTGTCGATACGACAGATATAATTTTTTTCATTGTCTTAGTCTATTATTTTTCTTTATTAGAAATATTCGCTTTCAAATGGCTGTAAACCTTAGCAGTCATACCACAATTTTTTGTCAAGAAAACGCCATCGACACTTCCTTTTGGAACCTTGATTTTGTATGTAAAATCAACAGCATTGATTTTCTTGATATCCTCAATCATATCATCAGAGACAACAATCTTCTTCTTTGACGGAGTTGATTTTACCACATAACCATTTTCGACTTGGGCTGCTGGAATATTAACAGTCTGATCAAGTTTCATGTTGTCAATGTGAGTAAGAACAACTTTTCCATTTACAGAATCCGCTTTACAGAATTTAGCAGTAACGGTACCCTCAAGAGGCAATGCATTATCAAACTCAATGAATATTTCAACGTTGTCAAACTTAAAGTTTCCTTCCTGATAGTCTGTCACATCCTTGACAATATCAATTCCGTCTACAGTATCTTTGATTGTTATAAAACTAGCGTCTCCGATATGTAGAGGTACTTCTGCATGAATGTTAAGATCCAAATATGTGGAATCAAGCAAGTAAAATTTAGCACCACTTTCCGGATCAGCATTTATCTTTATACCACATCTTACAGATATAGAATCCGGCATATAATTGAATATTTCATCCAAGCTACCATTTTGTTTATCAAAAAGTTCTGTAAACGCATCAATTTCCGGATTATTTTCATCCGCAAATTTGAAATCATCAAACTTGAAAGACTTTGACTCAAGCGGAGTACCCTTCCTAAAAATCGCAAAAATAGAATCTTTCTCGGATGCGATTTCCGTCTTATGCTTTGCAACAAGACTTTTCACACTACACTCCAATGGAATTCCACAGTTTGTAACACCTGAAATATTCAATTTAGGATCCATCACAGTCAACTTGTGCTCAGGAAGATGGTCATCAAACAGATTAAGATAGAAATCTGTATATTCGATCTGCTCTACATTCGACTTGAATGATCCTTTTATCTTGTGATAAGTCAATTTTGTCTCTTCCATTACGACCTTGACCTTCACATCAGAACTTGTAAGAGGAACTGGCTGACCGCTGTATTTATTTGTCATACAAATCTCACAAGTCACGATAAGTCCATTCTCAGGGAAAGTGAGTATTTGATCTGACATATCAAGAACAATTGCTCCCGTGTTTTTATCCCATGGGCGAAGCTCTTTACAAGGAATACTAACGCTATTTATCATTAGAGCTTCTGAATCAAAAGCATCACTTTCAATATGGAATTTCAACAAACCCTCCTTAATATGTATCTCATCGATTTTTCCGCTTCCTTCCTTATCATCAATGCTCAATTTTACCGGAACCTCAATGAAAAACTTAGTATTTTCAGGAAGAGCATTGTTGGATATAGCAACAAGCTTTTCCGATACTAGGTCATGTTCAAATGCAGTCTCCTTAAAAGTCACTTCTATCGGTTTGACCATAACACGATTGACAGTGTCAAACTTGAATGTCAACACGCCATCTGCATCTTCCGAGATATAGTCGGTTTTAAACTCATTTAAGATATCCTTCAAATTGACCTCAGAACTTGCAATTGGTAGATATTCATTTAGACCGATTCTGAAATCATTGGAAATATTATCCAAATCGTAGGAATCATCTGTACAGCTTGCAAAACCAGCTGTCATTAAGGCTAAAGCCAATAATTGTCTTTTCATTATATTACAGTCTTTTTTTTATCACAAAACTATTTTTTTACAAAATTAGACAAATAAACCCTAAAAACAATACTTTTAGGCATACTTTATTCACATTTAATGTAAATAAATACATTTTCGCATCATTTTTGCAAAAAACAAAAAGGAACGCGTTACCTTATGTAACGCATTCCCTATTATAATCTATCAAAAAAACTATTTTTTACCGTGTAAGCGTTTGAACACGTACTTGCCACTCTCTGTAAGGATTTCAGGATCCATTGGAGAAATCTTTCCTGTATTCCAGTTCAGAGCTCCACAAACGCCTCCCTCTGCACTGAAACTCCAGTTACACCAGCTTACTAGCTGTTCTCCTGTATTTCCTCCATCCATGATGTCCATCCATATATCTGTCAAATCTGGACGGAACTCATGCCAACCGCTCGCCTCTGTAGTTCCCCACTCTGTGACAAAGATTGGAAGAAGCTCCAATACTGACTTTTCTCCTTTCTTAGGATCTCCCTTTGCCATTTTCTTGTAGAAATCATCAGGTCTGTGGTTACCCGGCTGATCAGCCAATCGCCCGTCGTTATGTGTTGCGGAATAGAAATGGAATGTGTACATCACATTTTCATACAAATTGCCATTTTTATCTGCAACCTCGTTTCCTAGTACAAGCTCAGGACATGAGCTCCACCAAGGTGTACCGCAAACTACTATAACATCTTTATCGTTGGCACGGATAATCTCAAGCATCTCCTCACAGTATGGTTTGATCTGTGTTGTCCAGTCGACTCCAGGGCCTCCCTCATAATGCCAGTTTGGCTCGTTGCAAACCTCATATATGATATGTTTCATATTTGCATAGCGACGTGAGCAATATGTGAAGAAGTCTCCAGCCAAGTCCCGTCCGTTAGTAGGATGGCAACGGTACTGTGGTGCATTTGGGTTTCCTGGCTTGTGAACATGCCAGTCAATCAACAAATATATACCATTTTCAGCAGTCCACTTAACTACTTTCTCCAAGATTTCATTTCTGAATTGAGGATTATATGCGTATCCACCTTCTTCGTCAACATACAATGCATAACGGAACACACTGCAGTTCCATTCGTTTCTCAAAGCTTTGATATTACGAGCTGTGACATTGGCAACACCAGCCCACTGCAAACCGTGGGTACTCATTCCCTTAAGCTGGATAGGATTTCCCTTGGAATCACACATACAACGTACACCCTTGGCATTTGGAGCGACTTTCAACTTACCCCACTTTGCAACAGGTGATCCTGCAGGATAATCATACGCTGGCAATGCCTCTACATTGCTGCTAAGCGAATCTATATATCCCTTTTTAACGACATAATTCATTGCAGAATCTGCCTTTGCTGCCGCTGCCGCTTCCGCGTTTGCTTCTGCACCCGTATTGTCATTTTTTCCCTCTACTGGTTTATTGCTGTTGGTACACCCTAACAAAGCCATAGAGAGTAGCATTCCGAAGAATAGTTTTTTTGCCATTATTTTATTTTATTTGTTTCATTTTTAAGTGATCGTAGACATATTTTCCACTTTCTGTCAATATCTCTGGATCAAGCGGGGAAATTTTTCCAGTGTTCCACTTCAACGCTCCACAAACACCACCTTCTGCACTGAAACTCCAGTTACACCAGCTCACCAACTGACCGCCATCGTTGTCGCCATCAAAGATCTCAAGCCACATGTCCGACAAATCAGGACGGAAATTAGTCCAGCCACCAGCATCGGTAGTGCCCCATTCCGTCACAAAAACAGGAAGAGTATTCAAAATAGCTGGGATCCCTTTTTCCGGATCTCCCTTTTGAAAACGTTTCATAAAATTGATTCCACGGAATGTTGTAGGAGTGTCAATATCTCTTCCATCGTTATGACTCGCCGCATAGACGTGGAACGTATACATCACATTCTCATACGGAACTCCATTCTCATCAGTCACCTCATGTCCAATCACATCCTGTGTGTCTTGGCTCCACGACGGTGTGCCACACAATGCCACAACATCCTTGTCGTATCTTCTGACAATCTTCAGCATATCTTCGCAATAATCCTTGATCACACCGACCCATGGAATTTTCTCTCCATTATCAATGTTCGGCTCATTGCAAAGTTCATACAATATATGTTTCTGATTCTGGAATCGTCTAGCACAATATGTGAAGAAATCTCCCGCCAAATCCATCCCGTTCATAGGATGGCAACGGTACTCTGGTGCCTGCGGACTTGCGGGTGCCAACACATGCCAGTCTATAACCAGATACATGCCGCACTCGGCTGTCCATCTCACAACATTCTCCAACATTGTCTGACGGAATGTAGGATTGTAGGCATAACCTCCCTCATAGTCGACGTAAAGAGCAAGACGGAACACACTGCATCCCCACTCCTCTTTCAACGCTTTGATATTGCATTCGGTCACATTGGCAACTCCTGCCCACTGCAGACCATGTGTGGAAAATCCTTTTAGCTGAACAGGCTCTCCCGTCTCACTGCAAAGACAACGCACGCCTTTTGCATTCTTGGCAACTTTCAGTTTTCCCCATTTGCCGACGGGAGAATTTTCCGGATAAGTGTAAGCAGACAAGACATCTACATTGATGCTCGCGTCATCAATGTAACCTATTTTTACGATATCTTTTTCAATTTTAACCACTTACGTCCTTTTTTAATCCGTCCTAAAATAATATATGCCTCTTATTATCGGTACAAAAAACACATACCAATCGGCAAATAATTCAAAATTTCGACAAAATTATAAATTTTTAGAATAACTATTCAAATTTATCAGGAGTAATTCTAAAAAATTTATGGAAAAAAAATCAACAATCCGTTTTCATACCAAACTGTCATAAAAAAAGAGAGGCTGCCTTATCACAAGGTTGCCTCGCCATTAGTAAATCACTTATCAAAAATATAGCTTGTTTTGTAAAAGCCTCTATTTTATGAAATAGTATGAAAATATTTAAATCCAATACAAAGATATAATTCTTTTCATATATTGCAAAAATTAGTTATCAACATTGCCCAAATTAACGTTCAGATATACTTTCTGATAGCACGACGTGCCCTCTTTAGTGACATGGAAATCAAGAGACGCTCCAAAACTGACACAACTGTTTTCTACGATTGGAGAGTATATCGACGTCTTAGAATAGACGCTCGACTGATAATGAGGATCTCCCATATTCAGTAATGAACCATACTTCGGATAAAGAGGAAACTGTCTATCGCCCGCATATAAAGTCTCTCGAACACCTATCTTCTTCCATTGCACCCTAAAGCTGGCAAGCAATCCACCGTCTAACTCCCAATCTCCTATAGCCCTGCATCTGTCGAGACTTACAGCATAGCCAGCCCATATTGTAAATATATCCAATACGGATCTACGGTTAAGGGACAAACCGATATGAGGATATATAAACATGTCGTCATTAACTCCCTCTCCTTCCGGTGCAGGATTACGTTTTGCCAAATGATTCAACTGGGCATTTCCGCCCCAAATAAACGAGAATTTGCGTTTGCCGACGTATTCTTTGTAAACATTGTAATTGACATTAAAAGCTTCTCTCTGTTCTGCACTCTGCAGACTACGCCAATCAAGCGACAATACATTTTGAAATATTTTTTGACGACGGACAAGTCCGGCACCAGTTCTGGCAGTATTGTTTTTTGTGAATTTCAAAAGGATTCCCCGGATATTAGGATTATAATACTCCATAGAATCACTCCATAATATTTCAGGAAGACGGTAGGATAATCGACGTGGAATCATTCCGAAAGACACAGTCCAGTGCTTATGCTCAGAATATTTGTCATTACCCTCTGCCATCATAGAATGACCTGACAATTCTATTTCATATTTTTTTTCCGTTTTATGCGAAAATGTATAATATGCAGTAGGTATAAACTTATTATTCTTATACCCAATTCCTATCGGCTGGATATAATGAGTCCCCACCACCAATCTATGTTCATCAAGAAATTCCAATCCAACGGATGGAGAAAGACGGGAGAAAAATATCGTCTGCTGAGGAGAATAGGTTTGGTCACCCTCACGATTATCAAAAACAGTATTCGCGTCGACTCCCCAAAGAAACTCATAGTCTTTAGAGAACATGGCATTTGAATAAAAAGCCAAAAGCAAAAACGCAATAAATCTTAGCACCTTCATTTTTTCTTTTTTTTGCAAAAATAGTTTTTTCCCATTTTTCCACTGAAATATGGCACGACAAAAAATGAATTAAACAGAAAAATCTTAAAAATTTCTTAAAATCAGGCTCCGCTTATTTCTGAATTTAACAAAACTGAGCCAGATCTTAAAAAAGTTACAATTTGTAGAGAAAAACAGCCAATTCAACATAAAAACAGCAGAAAAACAGTCATAAATATATTAGATTGATAGAGACAGATGCAATTGTGATCAGATGACATAAGATAATAATCGATCATTTTTAGTGGTGAAAGCAAAAAAAATTGTATAAAGTGTTAAAAAAGTTTAATTTTCCTTTGGAGTTAAACAAAAAAGGTATACCTTTGTAATAGAAAACAAAACAGGTAGATTTTTTCATAATTAAGGTTTAGGTTAAATTAGAACGGAGGGGGCTGCGAAGTTCCCTTCTTTTGATTTAAAAAGATTAATTTCTGACTTTTTCATAAGCCTCATTAATTTTCGCCATCAAAGTTTCACACTCATTCACACGACCAGCATTTTTCGGCAGATCAGGATGATGTTGTAATGCCAGATTATGGTATGCACCTTTGATCTCATCATCAGTAGCGGTCTCTTCCAAACCAAGGATCTCATAAAATGGTTTTAAATAGGAGACGGTGCGGTCTTGTTTAGAAACATTGCTTCTATATTCTGATTCATCAAATTCTGTACGCAAAGGAGAATATCTGTTTTTATAAAATTCGATATAGTATTTATTGAACCCCCATTGCATCATAATATTCATCAACAAATTCCACTCATCATTGCGGATTCCGTCCTGCACAATCGCTAGTTTGAAAAGAAGATCCAATAAAGGTTTCTTCTCAGACAGAGGTCTCTTTCGCCAATACTTATTCATATCTAATATCAAAGAATCTGAATATATCTGTCGGTAGACGAAATTTATCTCATCTTCACTAAGATACCCAGACAAAAAGGACTCCTGCTCTTTTCTTCCTTCCTCATTAAGGTTGCAGAACCGTCTGATATATGGGAAGACGTATATATCCATACGTTTGCCCAACTCCTCTCTTTTAGCTATATAGGTTTTGATTTGTTGCTCAGTCATTCCCCATTTCTTCTCATAATGTCGAAACAACATATTCGATAGTTTATTCACAATAGGTCCAAAGGGTTTATTCATAATATTTTCTCTTTTGGTCAAGGAGATAAATAATGGAAAAAACATTATAAGCCAAAGGACAAAAAAGCAAAATCTATAATCCAATCCTAATTTTTCATTCAAAAAAATTACTCCAAAGACAATTATAGCGTAAACCAGACAAGTCAATAAAAGCATCAATATTCCAGAAAATATTATTAAGAACACCCGTAATACTCTCAGCCATTTATACTGCCGTACTATTTCATTTTTATTCATAAGCCAATTTATAATTAAGCATTGCGCCACAAAAGTGCAAAAAAACATTCAAAATTGCGCTTTTGCATTGCAATTTTTCAAACAAAAAAATGCCATTGCAGATACAAACCCGCAATGGCACACTAATTAGAGTTTACTGTATGATTTATTTTACTATCAAAGTCTTGCTGTCAACAAAACCGTTGGCATACATTACATAGAAATAGAGTCCTTGTGGAAGATTATCCACAGAGAATGTCAACGTATAGCTTCCTGCCTGATAATCATCCGAGGTAATGTTCTTTACTTTAACACCCAGACTATTGTAAAGGTCGATAGTCACAAATGCATTTTCAACGATGGCAAAATCGATCATTGTCTCGCCATTTGTAGGATTTGGTCTGTTCTGCGACAAATAGCAGCCATTGTCTTCCTCAGAACCGCTTTCAACATCATACACACCAGTCGCGCCACAACCGTTGTTTACAATCTTATGGTTACCCCAGTCATACTTACCACTGCTGTGATTGCTGCTTACTTTACTAGTACGGATCTTGGTGTCTTGTGAATTGTCGCCAAACAAGAATTTGTTGATATATGCCTGAGCTGCTTTATTCTGGTTGTTGGATGCCTGACAGTGAGAATGTCCGCCCTCGATCACATAACCGAAACGATCTTCTATTCCCATTGCCTTCCAGACCTCTTCAGCAGCCTTCAAAGATGCATATCCTGACGCATCTCCCAACCATACATAATCCGGATTACCAAATGCCAAGAACGCACGTGGAGCGATCATTGCGATCAACTCATGATGGTCGTAAGGCAATTTGTCGATCTGCGACTGGAAGTTGCTCTTGAAGCTGTTGAGGAACCAGTCGTAGTTAGTGTTGGAAATACCCTCAACGTCAGAACCGATTTCAGAACTTACACGCCAAGAGTTGACACCGCCTCCACCAGACTCCTGCGCGATTGTCAATGCGACACGTTCATCGAACGCGCCCGCGTACAAAGCCATCTTACCTGCGTATGAGCATCCTGTCACAGCAATATGACCTAGATCCGCATTGATCTTATCCTTGACGATCTCCAAGCCATCAATCAGACGGCTGATACCCCAAGACCACGCACAATAATCAGCTTTTGTGTTGAATGTGCCAGGATACAACTTATAGAATGGATCGTTCTGGCTTCTTCCACCGCCACCGAATCCAGAATTGTATTCGGCGATCTGAGAGTGAGTGAATGGCACCTGAATACACTTAGAGAAATAAGAAGAACTCAAGCTACCAGTATTTCCATCCATACCGATCACGATAGGATGAGGGCCATTGCCAGATGGCACAGAAATCTTACTTGTCAAAGTAAGAGTGTTGCTACCATTGTAGACCTTGACAGTAAGCGTACCTCCAGAGTAGGAAGCCTCCAGTTTGTCGAATGTAGGTTTCTCACCGATCTCCCAATACTCTATCTCACGCTTGATCTCGTTGCGACGGCATGACCAGTCACAGAAATCAGTCACCTTACCACTGCCGTCAGCCCACTCGAATGGGTTAGGCAATGTCTTGCACGACTTCAGATTATTCTTGTTCAAAGAGACAGGATCTTCACATGCGGCTCCTGTATTTTCGACATCATAGCTTATAGGATATTCACCAGCGGCAATAATTGTGCCACCACCGTGTGAACCTCCACCATGGCTAGTAGTATCAGGTTCAGCAAACTTGATGTAGTCCAAATTGTTGTTATTACTCTCAAATTTTACCTTTAAGATGTGCTTACCCTCTTTTATTTCCTTAGATGTAGTAGTCAATGCAGTGTAAGTATCCCAGCTGCCTGTCTTGTCACCAGTGAAACTTGCCACTTTTGCATCGTCGACATACACATCAAATTTGATTTCGCCACCTCCGTTTGACGCATTGGCAGTCAAATCGTATGTACCCGTTTTCTCCACATTGATAGTATACTCCAACCACTCGCTTGAGGTAGTATAGCCAATAGCCATACCTGTTCCACCTTTCACTATATCGACACCTTCGTCGATACGGAATTTCGCGTCGCCCTCATTCTCATTATCAGAATCTTTGTAAGCATTTCCATTACCGCCTAAATCATAGTGTTCGCCTTCCAAGAGGCCAGGGATGTTGATGGCGTCCTGATAAGGTTTCTGCTCCTCCGCAGAAGAACCGCCACCCTGCTGTCCACCTGAAGAAGAACCGGAATCATCATATTTAAGGACCTTCAACATCTGCTCTGCGTAACGTTCTCCCAACGTACGATAGCTGGCAGAAGAAAAATGCAGGTTATCACCCTTGTGTCCAAGGCCTTGAGCAGAAATGACATAAGAATTAGGGATTGTACTTGGTACATTGGCGATAATATTGTTCATGCTACCACACTGACCACCCTGATCGGTACGGACCACCTCGCCGACTAACAAAGGAACTTCATCGGCATTAAGGCCCAAATCTTTAATCAAATCATTGTAGACGGCTTTCACACGGCTAGGCCAGTTGTTTTGTCCGGTGTTAGTTTCTCCCTGATGCAGAAGAATTCCTTTGATGACGCCGACCTTTTGGGCCTCTTTACCCATCTCAACCAAACGACCATAAGGGTTACCGCCATAGGATTGGATTGTGCCCTGCATATACGACTCAGCACGGTAGTTCTTGTAGTTTTCCTTCTCAAACAACTGGATATCACATCCTGCAATAGCGACAACAGAAACACCAACTTTGATATGTTCAGGTAGTTTCTTCACCAAAGTACGGCCGAAATAATCGACAGGGCCTAGATGAGCACCGCTACAGCATGACAATGGAGGAGTAGCGTCGTACCAGCTACCTTTTTTTCGGCTGCCACAATTGTCGTAGGAACATAGGACTTGGAATCGGCTGTCCACACTTTTGTCTTGGCTTTCTATGTTACCCTGGCCTTCCATGTTGGACTGGCCAAAACATAGATAAATGTGAAAGTTCGGATCAGGCTCCGCACAAACACTTACCACAGATCCCAGCAACATCACTAACGTTGCGAGGAAATAAAGTTTTGCGTTTTTCATTTTGTTAATGTTAAATTGAGTTTTAAATATTAAATTGAGTCTATACTTTCAAAAATAATGCGTTTTATAATGTGTTTATGTCACCATTCCATTAAGGTCGGTACGCTTACCAATTTGCCAACCCTCACTGGACGGGGATGCATTAATCATTAATTATATAACGACTAGCATGCCACAAAACTAATCCTTTTTTCTAAAAATCCCCAAAAAATGATAATTTTTTTATGTAAAGAGCCAGAAAAAGGGTGTGTCAAAAAAACTTTGACACACCCGGACTCACGTTGTATGATTGGCAAAAATCAAATTATTTGATGTAAACTGGACGAATGTTATAACCATTGTACACACGACTATCTGACACCCACATATACTTCACTTTGAAATTATCAATTGAAAAATAGTAACTGTATACAGAATAGTTGCTACTCATAGAGGCGGTCCAATATGATCCTTTAGCTTCCTCTTCTTTGCCAGGAAAGAATAGACAATTTCCATTATCACTTTCAAATAGGATGCCTCTTACGCCCTCAACTTCAACGACTCTGGAAGTACAAGAAGAGATAAGTTCTTTATACTGTTGATAAGTTGGGATCTTCCAATTCATACCCAGCAATGCTGTTGCCGCATCATTGTCGGAAGTCAAAACATTATTTTCATCAATTACGCCTTGCGACTTCAACTCTGACATATTCATTTCAGACCACAAGGATGTTTTAGAGAAAGATTCTTTCGGCTCAATCTCACCCCATGAATAATAGTCTCCAATCTCAGTTTGAGTTTTTGCTCCCAGATTGTGAGTTGCCCACAATGTTCCACTAGGGAGTCCTAGATCTACATAATTTCCTTGAGGCAACGTAAAACCTTTCATAGAGACAACAACCTTACGCGACACCTTCTGACCCTTATATTCGCCTGTTATCACACACTCTCCAACTCCTATCGGATCAACCTTACCAGCAGTCACGACAGCGACTGAAGAATCAGACGACGACCATTCTACATTATATTCACTAATTAGATCATTTGCAGACGAAGTAAACCCAGCTGGAATAGCGGTTTCATGGGTGTAGACCTGCAATGGTGTGGTATCAATACTAATGGTGATAGGCTTGATGTTTTTTGGTTCTACAACTGAACGAATCGGATGACTATAAGTATTAATAAGCGTATCAAGGCCACCAGTTTCTAAGTAAGGAGCATGATAACAATATGCTGTTTTTGTATCCCCGCTTGGCAACGAAGAAGTCCAGTAAAAACAATCAGCTGTAGATCGTGCAGCTGACATATACATATAACCAGTAGCAGGCAAGAATAGTTCCTTGCCATTGTTTTTACTTACAAAACAGCAACCAGAGTTATTATTCATATAAGCATAACTTACGGTACAATTCTCAATCAACTCCTCCATCTGTGCTTTGGTCGGCATTTTATGTCCAACTCCAATATAGCGAGTAGCCACATCAAAAGCAACAGACAATACATCTGCAGAATCTATGATACCATTATCTCTCAAATACTCCTTACTGTTTCCTGATGAATTAGAATTAGCATTAGGAGTCACATCTCCCCATTTAAAATATGTGCCTTCCCCTGTCGCTGATTTCGCTCCAACATTGCTTACTGCCCACAATGTCCCACTAGGAAGACCCAAATCAACATATTCAACGCCATCAATCGTGTCGTTTATCTGCTGATCTTCTACAATCACAACACTGCTAACATTAAAATCTTTATAGACACCAGTAAGGACACAAGTGTCCTTCGACACTGCCAATAACTGATTGTAATACATCATCTTTGCAACAGATTCGTCTGAAACTTTCCACTTGAAATCCGACATTTTAACCTTACCGGCAGGATAACAAGTGAACCCTAAATCACCATCTAATCCATTCAGCTTCATTCTGATTGTATCCTTAATGGAAACTTTTGTAGCCGTCACCTTTACCTTGCACTCAACATGAAGGTTTTTGTAGTCACCACTGATCACACATTCACCCTCCCCAACAGGTCTCACAAAACCATAATCACCAGTTGCAACAGTCTCGTCTGAAGAAGACCACATGACGTCTAGTCTTGACAACACATCTGCAGGCACACATGAATATGTCAGTTTTAACGGTGCATCTGTAGTTGCAAGTTCTATCTCATCTTCAGCGATAGAGAAAGTAACCGTATCAGGAATGATTTTACGGACAGGACGAACTGGGCAAGCATTACCAACTCTTAGAGAAGACATATCTCCAGTTAGCTCTACACCATAATAATCCAAACCAAATCTTAGGTTTTTAGAATCCGTGTATGCAGTATTATATCCATAAGTCACCGATGACCAATAGTAACCAACAGTTCCTATATTGGTTGACTTATATCCAGCTGCAGGCATAAACATGGATTTCCCGCTTGGGCCAACAAAGACGACTCCATTTACACCATTTACACGTCGCCATTCTTTTTTACAAACATTCCACAACTCATCAAATTCATCTGGACTTGGCATTTTCCAATCTTCTCCCCACTGAACAGTGGCAACATCATATTTAGGATTAAGTCTACTTTTATCATCCACAACACCTTTCTCCATCAAAGTGTTCGTCATCATTTTGTCCCACTTGAATTTTTCATTTTCTTCCGTCGCTCCCCAAACGAAATATTGACCAAATCCATCTGCCAAAGTTGTTCCGATATTTGTAGTAGCCCAAAGAGTTCCACTAGGAAGTCCTAGATCTACATAATCATGATTAATATTATCGCCCACCTGCACGTTACATTTAATTCTATAATTTTTGTAACGCCCTGTAATTACACAGAAACCATCAGAAACAGAAGTCACAAGGCCATTCTTTACCATAGCGACACTCTCATCAGAAGATGTCCAGATAATCTCAGAAGCTTGAATCCTGTCTCTTGGAATTGTATAGAAACCTAATGAAATCGTTGTATCTATTTTGTCAAAAAACAATTCTTTAGACCCTAATGCTATCGGACAAGGGACTCTTACTGGACGAATAGCCAAAGCAGCTCTTCTTTCCATATCGTCAGTGCCTACACCATATACAGTTGAATGTCCACCAGCGGAACCGGAACTTTCATTAATATAAAATTTGTGAACAGTTGATGACCATATTGCCAATTCTTTGTCTGCAGCTTTTTGATCATTTGCAGGAATAAATAAAGTTTTACCGTTTTTCCCTTTGAATTCACGTCCTTCAACACCATTCCTTATAATCCAATCACTGTCAAGTAAAAACAGTTCCTCCACCTCTTTTAAAGTCGGAAGACGCCAATGTTCACCCCAAAGCACATTAGCAGCATCATACTTTGCCGCCAATAGTTCTGAGCTAATCACTCCTTTTTCTCTCAAATTATTATCCCGGTAACCACTCCATGACTCTTGTTCTTCACTATATGGTTCCGTTTTTCCCCACATGAAAAGAAAACCTGGATCATATTCATTTCTCGCTCCAATATTGTCTGTTGCCCATAAAATTCCACTTGAAAGTCCTAAATCAACATACTTATGTTCATCCGGCTCGTCTCCGTAGACACTATCTGTACAAAAATGTATATTTGAAAAGGCAGAAACATCGTATGTCTTCGAAGTTTTGTTGGATTTATCAATTTTTAACACTGTGTTAGAGTCAGAAAAATAGAAACTATCGACATCTGATGTTGGAAAAGAATCCTTCACCCCAGAATTAGCCTCTACGACCATATATTCCATTGTGGTATATTTTCCTATTTCAATAGCCCAAATTGCAGAGCAAACAGCAAGGATTGCTGTCAAACCAATTAAATACTTTTTCATCTGACTATAATTTTAACTGATTTTCCATTTGCATTTAACACATACACACCTGACGATGGCTTATCAAAAGAGACAAAACCTTCCACAAATTTACTTTGTTTAATACAGCGACCATATATATCAAAAAGAGAAATTATACCGTCTGCACCATAAACATCAATATTCGAATCCGTCACAAACACCAAAAGTTCGCCAGTTGATTCTACTTTTTGATTTTCAACAAATGATAGAGAAGCCTCACCAAAGTAAAATTTATGTACATCACCAACATGATACTCTGTAGACTCTCCTTCGTAAGTCACAACAACATTATCCTCTTGTCGAGTAACAACAGGCAAATTTTCCGTCAAATACTTAATTATAGTATTGTCATTTAATTCCAAGACTAAAGCATTATTCGCTAAAGCTGAAATCATTAGCGACAAACCCGCTATTATCAAATAAATTTTTTTCATAAGCGTAACATAATAAAAAAATGAGGGTGTATAAAAATGTAAAAATGATTTTTTCAATTTACGTTTTGTCGCTAAAAAAAAAGCCGTTTTAGATCTTAAAAATAGTAGTTAAGTCTCTAAAACGGCCATATTTTTGAGTGTATTAAAAATCAACTTACATTTTTATAGTTCAATTTATTAATACCCCTCTGTTATTTAATAATTCTCAAACGAATTACATACCAAGACGCTGCTTCAAGATAGCCAAACGATCGCTTAGCTCCTTTGGAAGGTGTCCAGCGAACTTAGCGTAGTGCTCTTCGATACGCTCAACCTCATCCTTCCACTCGTCAACGTTAACTGCAAGAACAGCCTTCATTGTCTCCTCGTTGTAGCAGCTCTTCAAGCCCTCGATATTGATCTGACCTGGAGCAGGAACCTTACCGATTGGAGTATCAACTGTCTTACCCTCGCCATTGCAACGATCGAAGATGTAAGCCAATACACGGCTGTTATCTCCGTAACCTGGCCACAAGAATCCGTGCTCAGACTTAAGAGCTGGGTTCTCCTTATCACGACGGAACCAGTTAACGAAGAAGATCTTAGGCATGTTCTTACCACCCTTAGCCTGTGGCAATTTCTCCATGTCAATCCAGTGCTGGAAGTAGTCACCCATGTTGTAACCACAGAATGGCAACATAGCGAATGGGTCACGACGAACACCAGCCTTCAAACCGATAGCAGCAGCTGTAACCTCAGAACCTACGATAGATCCCATGAACACACCGTGTGCCCAATCCTCAGCCTCGTGAACCAATGGAACTGTGTTAGGACGACGGCCACCGAATAGGATAGCATCAACCTTAACACCCTTTGGAGACTCCCAGTCAGAAGCGATACCTGGACAGTTAGCAGCAGGAGCAGCGAAACGTGAGTTCTTGTGAGCAACAGGATTCTTATCCTCGTCACGAGAAGCTGGATCGTTTACAACGTTACCCTTCCAGTCGATTGTACCCTTAGGACAGTCGTAACCAATACCTTCCCACCAAATGTCACCGTCAGGAGTGTATCCTACGTTAGTGAAGATAGTGTTCTTGCAGCAAGAGTCAAGAGCGTTCTTGTTTGTCTTAGCTGAAGTATATGGAGCTACACCGAAGAAACCAGCCTCTGGGTTGATTGCGCGAAGGTTACCCTCCTCGTCGAACTTCATCCAAGCGATATCGTCTCCGATAGTCTCAACCTTCCAACCTGGAATAGTTGGGATAAGCATAGCCAAGTTTGTCTTACCACAAGCTGATGGGAATGCAGCACATACACACTTAGTCTCCTTTGTAGCCTCCTTTGTAAGCTTAAGGATAAGCATGTGCTCTGCCAACCAACCCTCTTCCTGAGCCATCTTAGATGCGATACGAAGAGCGAAACACTTCTTACCAAGCAATGCGTTACCACCGTAACCTGAACCGTATGTCCAAATCTCGTGCTCCTCTGGGAACTGAACGATGTACTTATCGTCGATTGGAGCGCAAGCCCACTTAGCATCCTTAAGACCATCTGGCAATGGCTTACCTACTGAGTGGATACAAGGGATAAAGTCATTCTTCTCCTCGATTAGCTTAAGAGCACCAGCACCCATACGAGTCATGATCTTCATTGAACCAACTACGTAAGCTGAATCTGTGATCTCAACACCTAGCTGAGAGATAGGACCACCTAGAGGACCCATTGAGAATGGGATAACGTACATTGTACGACCCTTCATACAACCAGTGTACTTGCCGATAAGGATCTTCTTCATCTCCTTTGGATCCATCCAGTTGTTTGTAGGACCAGCATCCTCCTGCTTGCGTGAGCAGATGAATGTACGACCCTCTACACGAGCAACGTCTGAAGGATCAGACTGGAAATAGTAGCTGTTTGGACGCTTCTTCTCGTCTAGCTTCTTTGCCAAACCCTCTGCAACACACTCATCCATTAGGCGAGTGAACTCTGCATCAGAACCATCACATAGAACGACGTTCTCTGGCTGCATGATGTCAGCCCACATCTTAACCCATGTGTTAAGTTTTGCACAATTTGTTTTAATCATGACTTATTTTAATTGAATTAAATTTTCGATTTGGTCGCAAAATTAGCAAAATTCAGTCGATTTTATGTTATACAATCAATTTTTTTTGCTTTTGTTCACAAAAAACAAACCTGTTTTCTTCCGACACTTTTTCCTTTTTTGTCTGCCATATCTTCTATATAACTTTACTTTTCCGCTACGCGCAGACTTGTGAGGATATTGGAGCCGACGTCTTAATATTCAAAAATCTTGACTCCGTGCTGAGTATTTTCAGTTGTTTTGTTTGAATCAATGTTCTTTCTTTACGAAGAAATAATCCACAATGCACATGGCAATATAGAAAAGGATTGTTGCGAATGCAGCCGCAAATGGTATTCCAAACATACCTAACACAACTAACGACACAATCGCAAACAAAATAAGTATATACTTCTTCTCGTTTCCAACCCATCCAAAATGTTTGACCTTCAAAGAAAACATTGGAAATTCAGACACCAAAAGCAAAGACGTTACTACTACGATCGCAACCATAGCAATTGGATTACAACAGAAATCAGTAAACCAATTATGTGTGCCATCCTTCAACAGAATATCCGCCGTCGACACCAGTGACGAAAGAAACATTGCATTAGCCGGAGTAGGCAAACCAATGAAACTGCTGGTCTGTCTCTCGTCTATATTGAATTTTGCTAATCTTAACGCTGAAAATGCAGGGACTAAAAAAGCGATATATGGAAGGAAATCGCAAAAAGAGCAGTCGACATAACCTTTCATCCAAAAATAAATCGCAAATCCAGGCGCCACACCAAAGCTCACCTGGTCCGCCAATGAATCCAACTCTTTTCCTATCGCAGAGCTCGCTTTCAAAGCTCTTGCTGCAAAACCATCACTGAAATCAAAAACAGAACCAATCAATATGCAGATAACTGCATACAGAAAATCCCCCTCCATCGAACATAGTACTGATAGGCAACCGAAAAAAAGGCTGATACATGTCAGCGTGTTTGGAATGCTTTTGATTATTTTATTCATAGATTGGCTTTTTTACTTTTGCTATGACAGTCTGGTTACCAGTCACTTTCTGACCGACACCGACTAAAACCTCACTGTCCATAGGCAAATAAAGATCTACACGAGAACCGAATTTTATGAATCCTAATTGCTGATTTTCATCACAGATATCACCTTCTCGTGAATATGTGACAATACGACGAGCTAGTGCGCCTGCCACCTGTCTTAACAAAATCTGAACTTTGTTTTCAAGTTCAATAACTATAGTTGATCGTTCGTTTTCTGTGCTTGACTTTGGAAGATTGGCGGCCATAAACCTACCATCATTGTGAGTATAGTAGACAACCTTACCTCTCGTAGGATACCAATTCGCATGTACATTGAGCACTGACATGAAAATCGACACCTGAATTCTCTTATCCTTAAAATAAAATGGTTCTTCCGCAGGCTCAGCAATAACAACCGTACCGTCCGCAGGCGCGATAATCATACCCTCTTCAAATCCGAGGAATTCTCGTTTGGGATTACGGAAGAAATTCAAGAAAAACAAAAAAATAGCTACACAAAGTACGGAAATCACGACACTGGCAACATTCGTCCCAAAATAAACGAATGATGCCAAAACAACCAACGCCAGCATTACGAGCAGCGTCAACAGCATTCCTTTTCCTTCTCTATGTATAGTCATCCTTTTTATTGCCCCTAATTTTATCGGCGAGCAAATTTAGCTAAAAAAAACTATTTTGCCCTACTTTTTACCAAAAATTTATATTCCAGGTATCTCGCTTACCATTTTGATTATTTTCTTACTGATTTTTTGTTCCTCCATTTGCTGCCATCTTTTCACTCTGTGTGTATCAGTGCCAACAGCATCGTAAAAGCCTTCGGAAAGCAATTTCTCCGCCTTCTCTTTCACTGCAGGTCCATATAATCCAAGCAAAGACGTGAGATTGAGCTGGAACCTAATCTTCATTTCCTTTAGTTCAGCATAATCCTTTTTCTCAAGGAAACGATATCTCTCTGGATGAGCGAGGAGGACATAATGACCTTTGCTCATCAATTCTTTCAACGTACTTTTAAAATTATACGGTGCAGAAACAGTTGATGATTCCACCAAGACATGATTGTTCGCATGGACAAGCAAATCATCATTTTCCAGTCTCTCCTGAAACAAACTGTCGATCATATATTCCGCCGCAAGATGAAGCTGAATCTCACCCTTATATAGTGATTTCAGCTTTTCAAAATGCATTTTCAGAAATTCCGTATTGTTTGGAATATCTTCCATCACATGCGGTGTACACCATACAGTCTTGACGCCAGCGGCCTCCATTAAACCAAGCAGTTCAAGGGCATCATCCATAGACTGTATGCCGTCGTCCACTCCAGGAAGCAGATGTATGTGATTGTCACAAAAACCGTTCAGAATCCCAGTACGGTTTAATGCTGTTTTGCCACTAAATAAATCAAGCAAGCCCATTGCTAGTTATCTTTTTTCAAGAATCAGCTCCGTAGCCATATCCATAGCCGTGACCATAACCGTATCCGTAGCCATATCCATAGCCATATCCATAACCGTAGCCATATTTATAATGACTTTGATTTGTGCCGTTAAGTACAAGACTCATTGCTGGATATTTCTTCTCCTCATAGAACTCATCCACAAGATGCAAGAAACTTTTCTCCATCAAACCTGCTCTTAACACAAACAGTGTCATGTCGGCATATTTAGATACGATTCCTGCGTCAGCAACGATATCGACTGGCGGGCAATCAATGAATATATAATCATAGTGATTACGTAGCTCTACAATCATATCCGAAAGATATGTTTTGTTGAGCAGAAGTTCAGTAGGATTTGGCGGCATTGTTCCAACTGGCAACACATCCAAATTCTGATTATCCTCTGATTTTGTAACAATCTCTTTCCAACTCTTCACTTTACCATTAAAATAGTCAGACAAACCAAGTTTTGGAGAATCCACTATCTTCGACAAAGTTGCGCGACGCAAGTCTAAATCCAACACCACAACTTTCTTGTCTCTTAACGCCACACACGAAGCCAAGTTGGCCGAGATGAAACTTTTTCCACTACCTTGGTTCATAGATGTCACCATCACGACCTTCTTGCTGTCATTTCCGAGAATGAAGTCGACATTAGTTCGAAGCACACGGAAGGACTCGTTGATTAGGTTTCTATTGTCTTGTTCAACAGCAAGTCTCTTTTCTCCAACATTTGGCTGCTCTGGAATCTCTCCAGCAAACGGAACAATCATTCCTTCCAAGTCTTTTCTGTTTCGCACTTTGGTATTCATGCTCTCCAAGATGTAAAAAACACTTGCAGGAATCACCAATCCTATAACAATAGAGGCCAAAACAATAATAGCCTTACGCGGTGAAATTGGAGCATCCGAGCCACGTGGTTCAGTAATCATCTTAGACTTATATACATTGTAAGCCTTTGACAATTCATTTTCCTCTCTTTTTTGCAACAAGAATAGATAGAGCCCCTCCATGACCTTCTGCTGACGTTCCTCAGACAACAGATATTTCGCCTGGTTCGGATTTCTAGCCAATTTGCTGATTGTGCTTGACTCCTGTCCCTTTATCTGCTGAATCTGCATATTAAGAGCAGTGATCTCACTCTTGACACTCTGAAGAATAACTTTTTGCATCTCTTTCAATGCTTCAGTCATGTCTGTCACCAACGGGTTGTTTCCACTACTATTGGCAATCAAACGGTTTCTTTCAAGCAACTTCTCATTATACTTATGTACCTGTTGCTGAATGCTAGCATTAGACAACGCTGAAGACGAAGGAAGAGGGTCCTCAAACGTCTGGCTATTTAGCATTTCATTAATGTAATTAAGTGTCATCAGCTGTCCGTTTAGGGAAAGCAATTGCTTTACGCTTTCGGAATTCTGCTCCAAATATATCTGAGATACCGCTTTGATATCAGGCAACAAGTTCTCTCCCTTAAAATTTGCGATATTTTTGTCGATACCTGTCAAATCCTGAAGGATCATCTGCAAACGCTCAGTAATAAACTCTGATGTTTTTGTCGCTAATTTGTTGCGGTCCTGAATCCAGTTCTCATTATAATTCTGGATCAAAGAATTCAATATATCTTCCGCTCTAGCTGGCGACGGATCATTGATCGACAGATTTAACACAGATGAGTTTTTATCGGCCAAACTGATAGTAAGGTTACCACAATATCCATCAGTCACTGATTTCAGTTTGCTATGGATATAATGGATCTCTATGTCCTCTGCAAAGAAATCAGTTGCGACGACAACGACTCTACCAATTTCTGTAGATGTTGATATCGTGTCACCGATTTTTCCTGTCTTAGTTATATCGTCAAATTCTTTATCATTGAATTTAAACTCACTAAGAAAGACCGTTTTTTTATCATAACTAGCGTAGACTTTGAAAGAGATGTTATCAACGACGTTGTTCAAATCTATCAGATCTACTTTCACAGGAGAATTTTTATAAAGAGCAGTTTTTCTTAATCCTCCTATTCCATTATTAACGACATACTTGTTTGTCAAATCCAAGTCGTTGACTACCTGGGTCATCAGAGACGGAGACTTCAACGCCAACAATTCATTGTTGATATTGGTCGTGTTGGAGAACAATCCCAAATCCTGAAACTCATTAGTCATGCTTATTGCAGAAGATCCTTTTTTGTCATCCTCAATAAGAAGTGTAGCTGTACGTGTATATATTGGAGACGTTGACATCAAATATAGAATGGCAACTGTCAAACATACGAAGGTCGATAAAACGAACCATTTCCAATTATAAAGACACAACTGAAGGAGGTCGGAAATATTGATTCCATCCTCCTCTTGGTCGTTTGGTATATTTTTCTTTTGTGGTTGTTGTGGCATTCTCGATTTACTATTTCTAGTACCAACAATTAGCGGTTGGCATATTTGATAAAATTCACATTTGAAATTTCAAATTTGTCTTATAGTCCTGACGATCACTTGCTATTGTTAATGATTGTGATCACAATGTTAATGGCAGAGAACAGCACTCCTACAGCACTAAACACGATACCTGTCGCATTACCGATACGTGAGTTCTTTGTCTTTGTCTTGTTTGGCTCTACATAAATAACATCATTCTGCTTCAAGAAATAAGCAGGAGAAGCGAACATATTCTTTGAGCGAATATCTGTCTTGTACGTAATACGCTGTCCGTTTTCTTCTCTGACGACATAGATTCCATCTCTGATACCATAGATTGACAAGTCTCCAGCCATACTTAAAGCCTCAAGCAAAGTGATTTGGTCCTTTGTAATCATATACTTACCAGGACGACCTACCTCTCCCAATACTGTAACATAAAGGTTCATAAACTCTACAGTCACAACAGGGTCGTTGATCAGGTTAGCTTCCATCAAAGATGTCTTGATATGTTCAGCAACTTCACTCTTTGTCATACCAGAAATCTTAACTTTTCCAAGAACAGGGAAGTCGATCTCTCCTTTGTCATCCAATGTATAACCAGAAATTTTAGATCTGTCTCCAGAACCTGCCGATCCGACTTGATTACTCGATGTGGCTAGGTTAAATAGAGCAGCAAGCTGAGGATCCTTACTATTGACGATGATTGAAATCTGATCCTTAGGCTGCAAGCGAATGTCTCGTGAGCCAACTACAGGTTCATTCTTGTTCAATTGAATATCCTGAAAATACAAGATTTTTTCCTGTGTCTTACAAGAAGAAAGCAATACAGCACAAATGGCTATCACCAAAAGTTTTAATGTTTTTTTCACGTCAATAAGTTTTAAAAATCCTTTAATCATACAGTTGCGGTTAAAAAGCAACTGGAACAATTTTCATTTTACGAAAACCTTGTTGCAAAATTATACAATTTCGATGAAAAAATAATCATTCAACGAAAAAAAAGAAGCAAAATCGCATAAGCGAATGGCGCTGAAATAATAGCACTGTCGAATCTGTCAAGGAAACCTCCATGTCCAGGCAACATATTGCTCGAGTCCTTCACCTTGAAATATCTCTTGAAAAGGCTTTCTACCAAATCACCCAACGTTCCTAAAACAGATATCAACGCAAAAAACACTGCCCACTGCCAATCATACAACTGGTGTCCGTTGATCTCAGGAAGATTAGGAAAGTACTTTCCAAAGAAATATCCGGCTGTCGTAGCCAAGACAAAGCCTCCCCAAAAACCTTCCCACGACTTCTTAGGCGATACTCTTTCATATAATTTATGTCTGCCGATCGCACGGCCAACTAAATACGCTCCCGTATCAGACACCCAAATGGCGATAAAGAAGGCCAACACAAAAGCGCCTCCCTGCCAATTGGCACCAACTGCACTCACATCGCCACTGGCACCCAAACTTTCAATCATGCATAAACATGAGAATGGCAATGCGACGTATATGTGTCCAAGCAAAGACATCGCCACATTCAATATTGGAGATCCATTATGTCTAAACAATTCGACAACGAATGTACCGGTGAAAAATGGCACATACAACAGAGGAATAATATATGGAGCCTGGTACAATTCTGCTAAAAAGACGGACAAGAACAACATTCCTCCACCGACCATAGCCCAACGTGATATCGGTTTTGCCTGTTCCACTTTGTAGCATAATCCATAAAACTCATATAGACACAGCATCATCAAAGCGAAAAACACCACTCCAAACAAATATGGCGGCATCAATATAGCAGTAATCATCACTCCAAGGAGCACAGCTCCCGTCAACGCTCTTATAACTAAGTTTTTCAAAATATCAGATTTTAAAATTCACAAATTGGGGCAAATATACTACCGGTATGTCGTTTTAACAAATATTGTCTGCTTTTTTCGCTCTTTTTAGCCGAAACGCAGGATTTTTCATAATTTTGCGACTTAATAAAGAAATTGTCATTTTGATGAAAGACGGTAATAAAAAACGACTGATTGCTGGCAACCTTGCGGCTTGTGGCGCTTATCTTATTTTTGGGTTCAATATTGTGTTGACTAAGGATTTGACCAATTCACATATATTCACTCCTCTTTCCCTCTTCACTCTGCGTTCAGTCGGAGCCGGGCTTCTATTTTGGATCCTTTCATTTTTTTATCCTAAGGAGACGGTGGAGAAAAAAGACTTGTTCAAAATATTCTTCGCCAGTCTGCTTGGCTACTATGGCACCCAGCTGACTTTTCTTGTCGGCATCAACTACACTACCCCACTGGATTGTTCAATTATCGCGACTTTCTCTCCCGTCTTCACAATGCTCTTCGCCGCCATTGTGCTTAAAGAGCCTATCACAACAAAAAAAGCTTTGGGTGTGGCAATAAGTTTTGCCGGAATCATTCTTCTAATTTATAATAGTAGCATCGCCACAGCGGAAACTGTCAGAACCACCACGCCCCTGGGCATCATTCTTATCCTGCTCAACAGTTTATTGTTCGCATCCTACCTTGGCATCTTTCGACCTGTGATCCAGAAATATTCCGTCGTCACCTTCATGAAATGGATATTTCTGTTTTCATTCGCGATGTCAGCGCCATTCTCATTTTCTGATTTGATGGAGGTCGACTATGCTTCTGTGCCGACAGCTTGTTTTCTTGAACTTGCTTATCTGGTCTTTTTTGCGACTTTCATAGCCTACTTCCTGATTCCGATAGGACAAAAGGAACTTCGTCCGACGCTAGTCAGTCTGTATTCCTATATGCAACCTATCGTCGCAACGTCTTTGGGCATTTATCTTGGAATGGACCATTTGTCTCTGATGAAAATCATTTCTTGCGTTGCAGTCGTGATAGGTGTGGTACTTGTCAACAAATCAAAATCTAAAAAACAAACGGCATAGTATCAGGTATCGACCACGCACGTTAGAAAATCGAAACGCATCCATAATTTAATGACTCGCACCAAATAAATTAAATGACACACACGTCCGTGCGTCTCTACAATTTTGGTTGCCAAATTTCAGGAAAAAGTTTACATTTGCAACCAAAAGCATGTGATAATGGATTCTTTTGCAACATTTATATCAGATTTCAGTTCATTTTTGTGGAATGGACCAATGATAATCTGTCTTCTTTTCACCCATATATTTTTGACAATCCGTCTTAAATTTCCACAACGTCATATATTCAAGGCTATCCGTCTAAGTATAAAGAAGGAGGAAGACAGCCAAGGAGACGTTTCTTCGTTCGGAGCTCTTGCGACAAGTCTTGCGGCGACCATCGGCACAGGAAACATCGTCGGAGTGGGCACAGCAATTGCATTGGGAGGCCCTGGCGCCGTATTCTGGTGCTGGATCACAGGTGTACTTGGAATCGCCACAAAATACGCGGAAGGAATGTTATCCGTCAAATACCGTGTGAAGACATCACAACAGAAGATGATCGGCGGACCGATGTTTGCGCTTAGCCGTGGACTTGGAATGAAGAAATTAGCAATTCTTTTCTGCATCTTCACTGCATTGGCAGCGTTTGGTATCGGCAACACTGTTCAGGCGAATGCGATCAGCACCTTATTACATGAAAGCTATGCTATCGACACTTGGATAAGCGGTCTTGTGATTGCCTCACTCGTCGCCGCAGTCCTTATATTTGGAGTAAATGGCATCTCTAATGTCTGTTCTCTGCTCGTCCCCGTGATGGCACTTTTATATGTTTGCGGATGTTTCTTTATCCTATGCTGCAACTTTGAATATCTAGGACAAACTCTGACTCTGATAATTTCGTCTGCATTCGATGGTGAAGCGGCAATAGGTGGAGCCGCCGGTAGCGGAATTATGATTGCTGCCCGCTACGGTATCGCTCGAGGATTGTTCAGCAACGAAAGTGGTATGGGATCCGCCCCTATTGTGGCAGCCGCGGCAAAAAGCAATTCTCCTGTGAAACAAGGATTAATCTCAAGTAGTGGAACATTTTGGGACACTGTTGTGATATGTGCGATGACGGGATTAGTACTCGTCAGCACACAGCTTGCCAACCCTGACATCACAGCCAAAGAAGGTGCGATTCTAACAAAACGTGCGTTTGAATGCATCCCCGTCGCCGGGCCACTTATTTTAAGTTTCGGACTTCTTACATTCACCTTTTCGACAATCCTTGGTTGGAGTTACTACGCAGAGCGTGCGATTGAATATCTGTTCAGTGGCAAATGGCAGAAAAGAAGCAGGCTGAAATACTTCATAAGTGCATATAGGATCATCTGGGTGATCGCCATATTCATAGGATCGATAGTCAGTCTGCAAGTGGTTTGGGATTTTGCTGACTGCATGAATGCTTTAATGGCATTGCCAAATCTTCTTTCCTTGATATTACTTTCGAAAATCATTGCAAAAGAAAGCGATTTCAACATCTGATTTTTTGACAGGATTCAACGTCAATCCATAAATTTTTATTTATCTTTGCGGTCGATATATGTTCATTTTGTCGGCATAAATCTGTTTTACCTACCAAAATGTAGGTAAAATCAACAAAATACGAATATTTAGAAAAAGGTTAATTAGAACAAAAATACGAATTATGAGTAGCTGCTACGGATTTGATGGTGAGAAATACATCAAGATGCAGAGTGAGCGCATCAAAGAGAGAATAAGCAAATTTGGAGACAAGTTGTATCTCGAGTTTGGAGGTAAGTTGTTCGACGATTTCCATGCGTCGCGCGTGCTTCCTGGATTCCAACCAGATTCAAAGATCCGTATGCTTTGTTCTATGAAAGACGAAGCGGAAATCATCATTGTGATTAATGCTCAGGATATAGAGCGCAATAAAGTGCGTGGCGACTTGGGTATCACTTATGATCAGGACTTGCTTCGTTTGGTGGATGCTTTCCGTGCTTACGGTCTTTACGTTTCAAGTGTTGTGTTGACTCGTTTCAGCGGTCATCCCAACCAGATCTCCTATCAGGAGAAGTTGGAGAAACTTGGTTTGAAGGTTTACCGTCACTATCCTATCGAAGGTTATCCATCAGACATCCAGCATATCGCAAGTGAAGAGGGATTCGGAAAATGTGAATATGTGAAGACGGAGCGTCGTTTGGTTGTTGTGACTGCTCCTGGACCAGGTTCAGGCAAGATGGCGACATGTCTTTCTCAGCTTTATCATGAGAACAAACGTGGAGTGAAAGCCGGATACGCCAAATTCGAGACATTCCCAATCTGGAATCTTCCATTGTCGCACCCAGTAAACGTTGCTTATGAAGCAGCCACTGCCGATTTGGCCGACGTTAATATGATCGATCCTTGGCATCTTGACGCTTACGGCGAGACTACAGTAAACTATAACCGTGACATTGAGATTTTCCCAGTACTGAAAGGTATGCTTTCCGCTGTGCTTGGTTCTTCTCCATACAACAGTCCTACAGACATGGGTGTCAACATGGCCGGGTTCTGCATCGTCGACGATGAAGCGACAAGAAAAGCAGCTAAAGAAGAGATTGTCCGCCGATACTATACAGCATTGACCAACCAGAGAAAGACAGGTGGAGAGGAGCAGACAATTGAGAAACTAAAAATGATCATGGAGAAAGTCGGTGTCACTCCAGAAGACAGACTTGTGGTGAAAGCCGCACGTCAGCGTGCTGAAGAGACAAACGGTCCTGCTGCAGCAATCCAACTAAATGACGCCAACCATACAATCATCACAGGCAAAACATCAGAATTGCTTGGTGCAAGTTCAGCCCTACTGCTCAACGCATTGAAACACCTTGCAGGAATAGCCGACGACGTACGTATGATCTCGCCAACAGTGTTGGAGCCAGTATGCAAATTGAAGACTGGAGCACTTGGTCACCGCAACCCACGTCTGCATACAGACGAAGTGCTTGTTGCGCTTTCAATATGTGCAATCACCGATGAAAACGCCCAAAAAGCGTTGGATAAATTGCCTGAATTGAAGAATTGTGAGGTACACACAAGCGTCATTCTTTCCCAGACAGATGAGAGAGTATTCCGCAGACTTGGAGTTAATCTTACACAAGAGGCAAAATACCAGACATCAAAGTTGTATCATCAATAAATACGTAGAGACGCACGGACGTGCGTGTCACTTGCGTTGATTGAAATAAAAAAATCCCCGATTGTTTCGGGGATTTTTTGTTATAATTAAATCTTAAAAGTAATCATCTTCATCTTCCGATTCCTCATCTACATCAACTTCACTCGACACCCCATTGGAGACACCCAAGACATCACATAACGTATCCCTCCCACTCGTCTTTGCCAATATGCTATTGCATTCTTCCACAAACGGACACGTTTGATCGCACTCTTCTTTGCTGTATTCTTTGCTAAAGAAGTCTAATATATCATCTTTTGTTAAATTCATAGTCGGTCGATTCTTCAAATAAAAAGGCAGGTATAAAGCCTGCCTTGATAAAATGTTTTAACTGAAATTTCAATCAATAGCTCTCGTTTTCATCGGGGAATTTGCCATTCTTCACATCCGAGCAGTAGTTTGCTACCGCATTGGTAATAACCTCATCGAGATTAGCATATTTTCTCACAAACTTTGGCAACTTCATCTGAGTCATGCCGAGCATATCCTGAATCACAAGCACCTGTCCGTCTGCCTCGACACCCGCGCCAATACCAATGATTGGCATAGAGATCTCCTTTCTTACTCTTGCTGTAAGCGACGCTGGTATTTTCTCAAGTACAATAGCATAACAACCAGCCTCATCCAGCAACTTAGCGTCAGAGATTAGTTTGGCAGCTTCTGCCTCTTCCTTTGCTCTCACACCATATCCACCAAACTTATTGACTGACTGGGGAGTCAGACCCAGATGTGCCATCACAGGGATTCCCGCATTGATAATAGCCTTGATAGTGTCGAGATACTCGAGTCCGCCCTCAATTTTTAAAGAGTCAGCTCCCGTCTCCTTCATTATTCTGCACGCATTACGCACTCCCTCCTCTTTGCTGGTCTGGTAGCTTCCAAAAGGCATATCAATCACCACATGTGCACGTTTTACCGCATTCACAACACTTTTTCCAAAAACAATCATTTCTTCGATTGTGATCGGAAGCGTAGTCTTATTGCCTATCATTGTGTTAGACGCAGAATCGCCCACAAGAATCACATCAACTCCTGCCTTGTCAACAAGTTGAGCCATAGTGAAGTCGTATGAAGTAAGCATGGAAATCTTTTCTCCAGTCGACTTCATTGATTTGATAACTGTCGCGGTTACTTTTTTCACCGCACTACCTGTAACTTCTTCCATTTCTATAAGTTTTGCGTTTAACCACTGCAAAGTTACCTAAAAATTGATACTTTTGTCAATACAAGAAGATTGAATTGTTATGGGAATTAATCATAAATTAACATTTTGGAAACAGAGGCTATTGATTTATCTCCGTAATCTTGTGATATTCTTTTTCGCTTCTTCACTGATTATGGTAGTTGTATACCGTTTCGTGCCCGTCTACATAACACCTTTGATGCTTATCAGGTGTGTGGAATACGCATGGAAGGGAGAAGACGTGCGTGTGCTTAAGAAATGGACTCCTATCGAAGAGATGCCGGAATACATTGTCAAAGCAGTGATAGCTTCCGAAGACCATCATTTTATCTCCCATTCCGGACTTGATATAGAAGCAATACAGAAAGCTTACAAATACAATCAGACACATAAGAAAATCATCGGAGGCAGTACGATATCACAACAAACTGCCAAAAACACCTTTCTATACCCTCGTCGCTCATATTTCAGAAAAGCGGTAGAGGCATACTTTACTGTCTTGATCGAATTCATTTGGGGCAAGAAACGAATAATGGAAGTATATTTAAATGTAGCAGAGACAGGACATGGAATATATGGAATGCCTATGGCTGCAGAAATATATTTCGGCAAAAAGCTAAAAAACTTGTCTAAACAAGAAATCGCAACACTTATAGCTCTCTTGCCTTCACCTCTTACATTCAACCCATCAAAACAATCATCCCGATTTGCTAGAAAAAAAAGATTTATAATGCGAGAGGCAGACCGAATCATCCAGTTGGATTTCGATAAAAAAATATGCAAAAGGAAGCCATACAAACGTAACAAATGAAAATATTTGCAATTTTGTTGAAAACCTAAATCCATTTTTTCATACCACAAATGTTAAAAAATGCTAATTTTGTAACAGAATTGTAAAATTTCATTAAAATTTAATGAGTAGTAAGATTGGAAACATATCCAAACTACTTTCTGCAAATATAATTGCACAGGTGGTTGGCATGTTGATATATCCGCTGTTGACGCGAATGTATCAGCCTGACGACTTCACTTTGCTGTCTCTATTTCTAACGATCGCCAACGCGCTCATTATTATTTCTACGGGAGACCTCCAATATGCGATTCCACTACCAAAAAAAGAAGAAGGTGCGTATGCCTTGGTTGGTGTAATGGTTATTTCCTTGTCATCCACCGTCATTATAAGCATGGCTGCAAGTTTTTTTTACGACAAGATAGCTCTGTTTTTTGGTGTGCAAAATTTGGAATGGGCCTTGTGGTATTTACCCATATATATATCAGCAGTAGGAGTATGGCAAGTATTGGCATATCTTTTCAATCGCGACAAACAATATGGAAGAATCGCTTCATACCAAGTCATACAAAGTTTATCCAACGCTGGACTGAAAGTGACATTCGGCATTTTTTCAGTAGGAGGCATAGCTCTTATAGACGCTTCCGTTATCGGACCTCTCATTGCCATGGCTATTATAGGACCATCCAAAATAATGGAAGCTATTTCTCATTTACGACACATTCCTACACATTTGGCTAAAGAGTATTTAAGCAAATACCGCAGTTTCCCTCTTTACTCAATGCCAAAAAATCTCGTATGTCATCTAAGCAATGGTTTGCCGGTATTGATGCTTACTTCTGTATATGGAGCGACAAGTGTCGGCTATTTTTCACTGGCGATCACCATCGGTTATCTTCCGTTGGCAATGATTGCGAGCTCGATATATCAGGTCTTGTTGAGAAACACTTCCGAAAAAGTGAACGAACGCAAAGCTATATTTCCAGAAATCCACCAGTTCTTTATCTATTCGTCAACGATATTGTGTTTTGTGTTCAGCATTTTATATTTCATCCTGCCAAGTATAACAGAGTTTCTTTTTGGTCCAGGATGGGGCATGACTGGTGAAATATTAGGAATCCTACTTCCTTGGTTCGCCACTGGCTTTATAGCAAACGCTTTGGTCTTTGTACCTGAGGTTTTGTTGAGATTGAAAAACAATCTTATTATAGAGCTTTCTTTTATTGTTTTGCGTATTATCGCCTTAGCATACGGAATATCCAACTTAAGTTTTATCGCCACAATAAAGTTGTTCTGCGTCATCTCATTCGCAATCAAATTATTCCAAGCTGTATGGTTCCTATGGATTGCAAAACAGCATGACAAAGATCTAAGTCAAAAGGTGTCAAACGAGTAGGAAGAAAACAAATTGATGTAAAGATTAACAATCAGCACATCAGAAATCCATGTGTCTTTTTACTTTTTCCTCGTACATATCCGCTGTAGTGACAAGCAATCCCGTCTCATACACATTGCCAAATTCCACATTAAGTGTAGAATCAAACACCCTCATTGATGGAGAGACATTCATATAAGAATTGACCAGTGGAGGTATGTTACGATTAAGCCTCTTCAACTCCCGCTTTAGCACGACATAGTCATTTTTGTAATTGTTTCCACTAAACATCGATCTGATACTCTCCGAAACAGTCGTTTTTATCGGATTTTTCGCATAAACGAGATGATATTTATCCGTGAAATACAAATCAAGAAAATAACGTATTATTGCAAACGCTTCGTCTCCAAAATGCGAATATATTGAAGCCTTACCGAAAAGATATTTTGCATTATACTTGACTATCAAAGCTCCTATGCCATCCCATAAGTTATCGAGAGCATACATACTCTTTGTCGACGATGCTCCTGACTGATATTTCGGACAAATAAAACTTCTTCCAAGCTCGATAGTATGAGGCAAGAAATCAGCGATGAATTCATCGGAATAATCAAATAGGCAACCACTTGTCAGCCACGGTTTGCCATCGACAAATTTGACATCGGAACCATAAATAAACCTGTATCCACCGATTATTTCTCTTTCATCTGGGTTCCACAACACAAGTTGTTTGCAACCACTACTACCATCGATATCGAATTTGTCAAGATCGCAAGCCTTACCCGTTCCTCCACCTGCATCACGGAAAGTCAGTTCTCTCAACCTTCCGATTTCGGCGAGAGTGTTTGGAGATGAAAAATAGTCGACAATGTACAATTCATTGCCTGATTTGTTCGTTTTACGGAGCAAACCAGCATCTTTCAACTCAATCTCAATCAAATCCGTATCAATCTGTTTTATCAATGGTCTCATGCTAATTTCTCTTTGCTAAATTGTAGCATTTTTCCCGAATTACCCGAGTTTTTTCGATTGCTGGTATATCTTCGAATGAGTCATAGCCAACAATCTCACCGACAGTAATATTAAAATGGGCAGATCTGTTTTTATACATTTCATC
Organism: Paludibacteraceae bacterium; assembly: GCA_016283095.1. Lineage (GTDB taxonomy): Bacteria > Bacteroidota > Bacteroidia > Bacteroidales > Paludibacteraceae > UBA1723. The sequence goes on from JAEEMG010000103.1 coordinate 39,734, forward strand.
CGCCAGATAAAGCATCTCGACATTCTGTCGTATTCCTATTTTCATGCGCCAATATGCGAGATTATAGAAAAAACTCGAATTTCTTCCGTCAAAATAGATAGGTACAATATCCCTTTTATGCTCAATACTTTTGGTCACAAAATTCTTTTTCCATTCCAAATCTGCTATATTTCCACTTTTATCTCTACGAGACACTTTACCAGCCGGGAAATAAAGGATTGGAGTATTGCCAGACATACACTCATCAATCAGATTCACGCTCTCCTTATTCTGTATGTTATTCACGACATTTACAGGGATAAAAAGCGATTTCATCGGAGATATGTGCATAAGGATGTCGTTGACAACAACTTTAGCCTCTCCATATTTGTCAGAAAGCATTTTCAACAAGACAATGCCATCAAGTCCTCCCAACGGATGATTGCAGACAAACGTATATCTTCCACTTTCCGGAAGTCTATCCTCCCCGTTTATGTTATAAGAGATCCCCAATTCAGTGAGAAGATTGCCAACGAATGTGATTCCGTCTTCATTCCAATGCTTTGACAGGAAATCATTAAGATCATCTTCATGGACAATATGTTTGAGATAGGAAATCATAAAGCCTGGCATCTTCTTTTTCAAAGATGGTGCCTTCGCCTCAAGAACAGCTTCTATATCAATATATTTGTCTGTCATTTTGCAACCTTCACTCATACATCATATGGCAAATATACATTTTTTATCTATAAATGAGATATAAGTGATGGATAATGCCGATAAGTTTAATTACTTTTTTCTATTTTTGCCTAAAATTAAACTGATTGTAGTATGTCTGATTTTAAATGTGAGGAAGTAATGCCTTTTGAATCCTCTGCGAATGGCAAGACGCAGCAGATAGAGCAGATGTTTGATGACATCGCCCCACACTACGATACCATGAACCGTCTCATGTCACTTGGACAGGACAAAAGTTGGCGTCAGAAGGCTATCAGCCGTTTGAAGCAGACTAATCCCAATACCATTCTCGACGTAGCTACCGGAACCGCCGATTTCGCACTTTCCGCATACGATGCCATCCAACCGGCACGCATTGTTGGCGTCGACATATCAGAAGAGATGATCCGCGTCGGAGAGGAGAAGGTAAAAGCAGCAAAAAAGAGCGATTTCATCGACCTTATGCGTGCCGACTCCATGAATCTTCCTTTCGACAGCCAGAGTTTTGACGCCGCAACAATCGCCTTTGGAGTACGCAACTTTGAAAGTTTGGAAAAAGGATTGACCGAGATTTGCAGAGTTGTAAGAGACGGAGGTTCACTTGCGATTCTTGAATTGAGTGTCCCAACAAATCCATTTTACAGATTTGGCTATCGCATCTTCACAAAAATATTTATTCCTATAATGGCAAAAATATTGAAGACTAATAGCACCGCATATTCATATTTGCCCGAATCCATCGATGCTTTTCCTCAGGGAGAAGTGATGAAGGATCTGCTTTTGAAAGTTGGATTCAAAAGTGTGGAAATAAGAAAATATACGATGCAGACATGCACTTTCTATTTCGCAACCAAATAAAAAAGATTACAAACAACTTAAACAAAATAAAAAATGGCAATAGTAAAACCATTTAAGGGTATCCGTCCACCTAAAGAATTGGTGGAGCAGGTAGAGAGCCGTCCATACGACGTGCTAAACAGCGAAGAGGCACGTGAGGAAGCTAAAGGTAACGAGAAATCTCTTTACCACATCATCAAACCAGAAATCGACTTTCCAGAGGGCACAAGCGAGTACGACCCTCGCGTTTACGAGAAAGCCGCACAGAACTTCCAGATGTTCCAGGACAAAGGATGGTTGGTACAAGACGACAAAGAGCAATACTACATCTATGCCCAGACAATGAACGGCAAGACTCAGTATGGTCTTGTGGTTTGCGCATACGTAGACGATTATATGACAGGTGTGATCAAGAAGCATGAGCTTACACGTCGCGACAAGGAGGAAGACAGAATGAAGCATGTTCGCGTCAACAACGCAAACATCGAGCCTGTGTTCTTCGCATATCCAGACAATGCTATCCTTGACAAACTTGTAGCTAAATATGCCGCTTCAACTCCTGTTTACGACTTCATCGCTCCTATCGATGGTTTCGGACATAAGTTCTGGATCATCAGCGACGACGCAGATATCAAGACTGTGACTGAAGAGTTTGGCAAGATGAAGAATCTTTACATCGCAGACGGGCACCACCGTTCAGCAGCTGCAGCACTTGTAGGCGATGAGAAGAGAAAGCAGAATCCTAATCATAAAGGCGACGAGGAGTACAACTACTTCATGGCTGTTTGTTTCCCTGCAAGCCAGCTAACAATTCTCGACTACAACCGTGTGATCCGTGACCTTAACGGTTTGACAGACGAGCAGTTCCTTGACGCATTGAAGAAAAACTTCGATGTAGAGTGTAAGGGTGAGGAGATGTACAAGCCAAACGCGCTTCACAACTTCTCTCTATACCTATCAGGAAAGTGGTACAGCTTGACAGCGAAGAAGGGCACATACGACGACAACGACCCAATCGGCGTGCTAGACGTAAGCATCTCGTCAAAACTTATCGTAGATGAGATTTTGAACATCAAGGATCTTCGTTCTTCCGACAGAATCGACTTCGTAGGAGGACTACGTGGTTTGAAGGAGTTGAAGAAGAGAGTAGACTCAGGCGAGATGAAGACAGCTCTAGCTCTTTACCCAGTGTCGATGAAGCAGATCATGGACATCGCAGACAGCGGCAACATCATGCCACCAAAAGCAACTTGGTTTGAGCCAAAACTACGTAGCGGACTTTGCATCCACAAGTTGGTGTAATTAAAAAAGTTGAACTACAAACACGTCTACAAAAAGAAAATTTATTATTTTTGTAGACGGATAATAACGAAAAATATTTAATTTTTTCATAAAATGGTAAATTACAAAGAGTTAGGCTTGGTAAACACTAAGGAGATGTTTGCCAAGGCACTTAAGGGCGGTTACGCTGTTCCAGCTTTCAACTTCAACAATCTTGAGCAGCTTCAGGCTATCGTAACAGCAGCAGCAACAGAGAAGTCACCAGTTATCCTTCAGGTTTCTAAGGGTGCACGTAACTACGCTAACGGAACTATCCTTCGTTACCTAGGTATGGCAGCAGTAGAGTACGCTAAGGAGCTAGGTTGGGAGAAGCCACAGATCGTTCTTCACCTTGACCACGGTGATTCTTTCGAGCTTTGCAAGGACTGTATCGACAACGGATTCTCTTCAGTTATGATCGACGGTTCACACCTTCCATACGAGGAGAACGTTGCTCTAACAAAGAAGGTTTGTGACTACGCACACCAGTTCGATGTTACAGTTGAGGGTGAGCTTGGTGTATTGGCTGGTGTTGAGGATGAGGTTTCTGCAGACCACCACACATACACTAACCCTGAGGAGGTAGTAGATTTCGCTACTCGTACAGGTTGTGACTCTCTAGCTATTTCAATCGGTACTTCTCACGGTGCATACAAGTTCACTCCTGAGCAGTGTACTCGTAACGCTGAGGGTAAGCTTGTTCCTCCACCATTGGCATTCGACGTTCTTGAGGGCGTAATGAAGAAGTTTGAGAAGCAGGGTGGTTTCCCTATCGTTCTTCACGGTTCTTCTTCAGTTCCTGAGGAGTACGTTGAGATGTGCAACACTTACGGTGGTAAGTTGCCTAACGCAATCGGTATTCCTGAGTCAGAGTTGACTAAGGCTTCTAAGTCAGCTGTATGTAAGATCAACATCGACTCAGACTCTCGTCTTGCTTTCACAGGTGCTGTTCGTAAGCACTTCGCTGAGCACCCAGATCACTTCGACCCACGTCAGTACTGTGGTGACGCTCGTAAGGAGATGATTAAGATGTACACTCACAAGATCGTTAACGTTCTTGGCTCAAAGGGTAAGGCTGAATAATCAATTCAAACGATAAAAATTTAGGGATGCTGGTTTCAGCATCCCTTTTTTATTCTCATTCAAAACAAGCAGAAAAAATGAGCAATAACAGTTTGGCATTATCAAAGAGCAGCACAACAGTTAAGAATATGATTTACACTATTTTCACCACATTATTTCTATTCTTGACAAGTTCTCTCTATGCCTCTGATTCTGATTATATCCAGACATATAAACTTAAACCTGTAAATGAAGGAATACAAATCGGACTTGGCACAGCACTTAGCGGATCCGCTCTGATTTGCAATCAAATCCTACATTTAAAAAGAAACGAATACAACCCACAAGATTGGGATAAAAGCCGTCTTCCCAAGATTGACCTAATATTCATGAGGCCATACAACAAGAAGCTCCACATCGTCGGAACTGCCTCTCTAGGAGTAGCCATGGCAACACCTTTTATTCTGACAACGGCACCGAGTAGTGAATGGGCAACCATCGGGACAATGTACGCTGAAACGATGCTTCTTACAAATGGCATACTACAATGGACAAAGTTTCTTGTACATCGAGCACGTCCATACATGTATTTCGACGGATATTCACAAGCCAAAGTCGACGCAGGGGATTGGAACTGTTCTTTTCCATCCGGACATACTGGGATGTCATTTTCTGGAGCAGCATTTACAACATCTGTTTTTTGTCACAGTTTTCCAAATTCGAAATGGAAAGCTGCAGTAGCAGGCTTTTCCTTTGGTATTGCCGCATTAACAGGAGGACTACGTATGGCAAGTGGAAACCATTTTTTCACTGACGTCCTCGCAGGAGCGACAATTGGCACCGCCTGTGGATTTATAATTCCAGCTCTGCATCACCAAAAATCCAGATCAGAAAAAGATTTCGACATAACAACTGCAGACGCTATTCCACCCATAATCAGTTTCAACATAGGATTCTGATTCTTTGTGTCTTCTGGTTCTTTACCATACACGACTGATATTACAAAAAAATAAAAACTTTGGATGTTTTCTCTTCACAACTAAAACGAGGATTGTTAAAGGAGTTTCACCCTTAACAATCCTCATACTATATATCTTAAACTACCTCTTAATTTTTATTGAACATGTCCAATCCGAATGAGATCAGTCGCCAACCACAATAAACACCCAAAGCGAACTTTACCGTCGTCGCCACAATAAACCCTATGAGATTGCCCATACCTGATTTTACCGCGACATCATTACTTTGACCTGCAATATACTCTCCGATAACAGCACCAAGGAACATACAAATAATCGTAGCTGTGCCTGGAGGCAAAGGTACAGGCAAAAACAAGCCTACCAATAGTCCGACAATACTACCATAGACTCCCGCTTTCGTTCCTCCAAACTTTTTCGTCGTCCACATCGGCAGGAAGAAATCAACCGCAAAAGTAGCCGCAACCAATATAAAGATGACAAACAACTCCAAATTGGACATCTCCACGTCGCCACAAAAACGGGCGATCAGCATCGCTACAAGATACAAAGGAGTGCCAGGCAGTCCTGGAACCACACTTCCGACAAGACCTGCAACAACCAAAATCAAACACACTATCAAAACCACACCAATCTCCATAAGCTCTTCTTTTTATTTGATTATAATGCAAAGTTGGCAAAAAATCATCGACTAACCCTAAAACTAACCCACTAATTTTATTACTTTTGCAAAAATATGTAAAACGACTCTATGGATAATATAGTAGATAAAGTTACTAACGAAGACTACAAGTACGGCTTTACCACCAATATTGAGACCGAAGTTATTCCCAAAGGTCTCAACGAGGACATAATCCGTCTTATCTCAAAAAAGAAAAACGAACCGGAATGGCTGCTTGAATTCAGACTAGAAGCCTTTCGTCATTGGCAAACACTTACGGTGCCAACATGGCCTCATCTTTCAATCCCAGAAATTGACTTTCAAGACATTTATTACTACGCCGCTCCTAAAGCAGAAGTCGAAGGCAGTGAAAATAAGGAAATAGATCCTGAACTACTGAAAACATTCGACAAACTCGGAATTCCTCTTCATGAGCAGAAAGCTCTAGCTGGAATGGCTGTAGACGCGGTGATGGACAGTGTATCTGTAAAGACGACCCAACAAGAGGCTCTTGCTGAACTTGGCATTATTTTCTGTTCAATCGGAGAAGCAGTCCACAACTATCCAGAATTAGTACGCAAATATCTTGGCTCTGTAGTCAGCCATACAGATAATTTCTATGCGGCTCTCAATTCTGCCGTTTTCAGCGACGGAACATTTGTATATATTCCTAAGGGAGTGCGTTGTCCGATGGAACTTTCCACATATTTCCGAATCAACGCAAAAGGTTCAGGTCAGTTTGAGCGCACTCTGATCGTTGTAGACGACGACAGCTACGTCTCATACCTTGAAGGATGCTCCGCTCCTATGCGTGACGAGAACCAGCTTCATGCGGCAATCGTTGAACTTGTGGCAATGGAGCACTCTGAAATCAAATATTCGACGGTGCAGAACTGGTATCCAGGCGACAAAGACGGCAAAGGTGGAATCTACAACTTTGTCACAAAACGTGCTTTGTGCAAAGGCAACGGTTCAAAAGTATCATGGACACAGGTGGAGACAGGTAGTGCAATCACATGGAAATATCCAAGTTGTGTATTGCTTGGAGACAATTCAGTCGGAGAATTCTATTCTGTTGCTGTGACAAACAACTACCAACAGGCAGACACAGGAACAAAGATGATACATATCGGTAAGAATACCCACTCTCATATTGTATCGAAGGGTATTTCTGCCGGACATAGTCAGAACAGCTACCGTGGTTTGGTGAAAGTGGTGGAAAATGCTTCAAACGCAAGAAACTTCTCTCAGTGTGACAGTCTTTTGCTTGGCGACAAATGTGGAGCCCACACATTCCCATACATGGAGGTAAGAAACGAGACTGCAATAGTTGAACACGAAGCCACAACATCAAAAATCAGTGAAGACCAAGTGTTCTACTGCAATCAGAGAGGAATTAAAACAGAAGACGCGATCGCACTCATCGTAGGTGGATACGCAAAAGAGGTAATCAGCAAACTGCCGATGGAATTCGCAGTAGAAGCAAAAAATCTTTTGAGCATATCATTGGAAGGAAGCGTCGGATAATCAATAAAACAAAAAAGAACTATGTTACTAGAAATAAAAAACTTACACGCTATAATCAAGAGCAACGGCAAAGAGATTCTAAAAGGTATCGATTTGTCTATCAACGCAGGAGAAGTTCACGCCATCATGGGACCTAACGGTTCAGGCAAAAGCACATTGTCATCAGTGTTGGCAGGAAATCCAAGTTACGAGGTCACTGAGGGAGAGGTGATCTTCAATGGCAAGAATCTTCTTGAACTTTCTCCAGAAGACAGAAGTCACGAAGGATTGTTCTTGAGTTTCCAGTATCCAGTAGAAATTCCAGGAGTTAGCATGTCCAACTTCATGCGTGCAGCGATCAATGAACACCGCAAGTACAAAGGTCTTGAACCATTGTCTGCATCTGATTTCTTGAAACTAATGCGTGAGAAGCAGGAATATGTCGAGTTGAACAACAAACTTGCAGGACGTTCAGTAAACGAAGGATTCTCAGGAGGAGAAAAGAAGCGTAATGAGATATTCCAGATGGCAATGTTGGAGCCAAAACTTTCTATCCTCGACGAGACAGACTCTGGTCTTGACATCGACGCACTACGTATCGTAGCAGGAGGTGTCAACAAATTGAAGAGCAGTGAGAACGCAAGCATCGTCATCACTCACTATCAGCGTCTGCTCGACTATATTGTGCCAGACTTCGTACACGTGCTTTACAAAGGAAAGATTGTAAAGAGCGCGGGAAAAGAGTTGGCTCTTGAACTTGAGGAGAAGGGTTACGACTGGATTAAAAAAGAGTTAGGAGAATAATCTATGGTAGAAGAATCATACATAAACATCTACAATAAGCATAGAGAGCTGTTGCAGACAACATCTGCCACCCCACTCGATGCGATCCGTGATGAAGCATTTGATGTGTTCTGCCGTATGGGATTCCCTACAGACGAGCAGGAACGTTACAAACGCAGCAATATATCAGACGTATTCGCCACTGAATATGGAATGAATATCCGTCGCGTTGAAATAGCCAGCACAAATGCACCATATAAATGCGATGTGCCAGGACTAAAAACACACAACTTCTATGTTGTGAACGACATTTTCGCAGAGGCTATCGCGAAAGACGAAATAGCAGAATTGGCAAAATCTGGTGTAATTGCAGGTTCTCTCAGCACCGTCGCAAAAGAGCATCCTGAAATCATCAGTAAATATTATGGCAAGATTGCACCTCACGCATCAGATGTGATGGTGGCATTCAATACAGCCTTCGCTCAAGACGGATTCGTGCTATTTGTACCAAAGAATGTACAGATAGAGCGTCCTATCCAGTTAATCAACATGATGCATGCCGACTTCGATCTATTGGCAACAAGCCGTAACCTCATCATTTTGGAGGAGAATGCATCCGCAAAAGTGATTATCTGCAACCACAGCGAATCTGGCCACAAATTTTTAGCAAACAGAGTGACTGAAGTAAGTTTGGCAGAAAACTCAAACTACAGCCACTACGAGTTATCCGATTCAGAACGTCAGACCACAAACATCAGTTCGCTATATGTGGAGCAGGCGAAATCATCAGAGGCGAAAATCAACAACATAACATTACGCACAGGATACTCCCGCAACAATATCCGCATCAACCTTAGCGGAGAGCATGCAGAGACAACATTGTGCGGAATCGCGATAGGTGATGAGCACGACCATATTGACAACGACACATATATAAATCACAAAGTGTCGCACTGCAAAAGCACAGAGCTATTCAAATATGTCATGGACGACTGCTCATACGGCTCATTCGCAGGTCGTATACTTGTTGAAAAAAACGCACAAAAGACAGAGGCATACCAAAGCAACAAGAATATTTGTGCAAAGACAACAGCAAAGATGTACACAAAGCCGCAGCTTGAGATCTATGCTGACGACGTGAAATGTTCACATGGAGCGACGGTAGGTCAGATTGAAGATGAGGCTCTCTTCTATCTTCGTACACGAGGCATTTCAGAGAAAGAGGCAAGAATGTTGCTGCTTCTTGCGTTCACCAATGACATTGTGGAGAAGATCGACATTGAGGCGTTGAGAAATAGAATCAGAGTTCTGATCGAAAAACGTTTCCGTAGGGAGGCGCATAAATGTGCGACATGCAATTCATGTCACAATTAACAATGCATAAAAACAAAGAGTCATGGTGCTAAACTACATCTGGATAGGCTGTTTCATAATCGCATTCATCGTTGCCATCCTGCAATGCGTGATATTTCAGGATTACATGGTGTTTGAGCGAATCGTACGCAGCACATTCCACATGTCAGAGTTTGCCGTGATGAAGATTGCCCTTCCACTTGGAGGAGTGATGATTCTATGGCTTGGGTTGATGAATATTGGAGAGAAGGCAGGAGCCATAAATTTCTTGTCAAAGATAATCGGACCATTCTTCAACAAACTTTTTCCAGAAGTGCCCAAAGACCATCCCGTCAACGGGCAGCTTCTCATGAATTTCTCTGCCAACATGCTGGGGTTGGATAATGCAGCCACACCGCTAGGATTAAAGGCGATGAAAGGGTTGCAGGAACTTAATCCGAACAAAAAAGAGGCAAGCAACGCACAAATCATGTTTCTTGCGCTCAACACATCTGGATTGACACTCATACCGATCACAATTCTTGCACAAAGGAGTGTGCTCGGAGCCGCCGACCCGACAGACATATTCATTCCGCTGTTGCTGTCCACTTTCATTTCGACGGTAGCCGCGATCATCTACGTCGGAATCAAGCAACATCTAAATCTTCTGAACGAAGTGGTCATCAGTTGGTTGGTAGGAATCGGCATAGTCATCGGACTGATGATGTATGGATTCTCTCAGCTTAACCAGGAAGAGATGATCGTAACATCAAAAATTGTCAGCAACGCCCTACTCTTCACAATCATCGTCACATTCTTAGCGGGTGCCGCCTATAAGAAGGTTAATGTATATGAATGTTTCATAGAGGGAGCCAAACAAGGATTTGAGACAAGTATCAAGGTAATGCCATATTTGGTCGGAATGTTGGTAGCGATCGGCGTGTTCAGAGCATCCGGAGCAATGGATTATCTGATGTACGGCTTAAAATGGCTGTGGAGTTGGACAAGCCTCAACACCGATTTTGTGGATGCATTGCCAGTGGCGATAATGAAACCATTGTCGGGAAGCGGAGCAAAAGCGATGATGGTGGAGACAATGCAAACATTCGGCGTCGACAGTTTCACAGGAAAATTATCATGTCTGTTCCAAGGTGCGGCAGACACCACATTCTACATAGTGGCTCTATATTTCGGATCGGTCGGCATACGCAAGACAAGATATGCAGTCACAGCAGGACTTGTGGCGGACACTGTTGGAGCAATAGCCGCAATTTTCATTGCATATTACTTTTTTAGGTAAATTATTCTATTTTAAAGATATTTAAGACTTATTCAAGTGTATCCTATAGAATATATTTTAACTTTGCATAAACAAAACATAACAAATAAAAAACGGATAGTTATGAAGATAGGATATTTTGGAATAGCATTGTGCGCTACTGCATTGTCAGCGACAATTGCAAATGCACAGGACATTAACGCATACAAAGTACTTAACCTTAGTTTGGAAGACCCAACATTAGGATCAGCCCGATACGCAGGTATGGGTGGAGCCATGGGTGCTATCGGAGGTGTTTCAAGTGCTTTGAAAGACAACGCTGCCAGCATTGCAGCAGGTACAAAATCAGATATTGGCATGACATTTGACCTTTATTCGAACAATGACGGTCAATGCTCATTTGCAGTGAGTGACGCATCACTACTATTCAACATTGAGCACAATAGTAGTGGCTACGTATCGACGGCTCTTGCCATCACTTACAACCGCAACCGCACATTCGACAAAGACATGTTCCTAAAAGACAAAACATACAACTCAACCACAAACGACCATGAGGAAGGAGGAACAGATGCTGTCAACTTTGCATACGCCGGTAACATCAACAACCAGTTCTACTTTGGTGTGGCTGTAGGAATCACAGATCTACGCTTTGACAAAGATAATATCTACAAAGCCCCAGATCTTACAGGCGATTATGTTTCTAATGCAAATTTCTCATCAAGATCGGAAGGTTCAGGTTGTAACTTCAATGTAGGTTTACTATATCAGCCATCTGATTTCATGCGTGTGGGTATTGGTCTACAGACCCCAACTCTTTATAATATTGAGGAGGATTGGAAAGCTAAAGAGGACGGCATGGAAAATTCTTATGACGAGTACAGATACAAAATCCACACTCCTATGAAATTCTCAGCTCAATTGGGATTCATGATTGGAGACAGAGCCAATATCGGTATCGACTACTCTATGAGAAACTACACAAGGATGTGGGGAGAGTTTGCAAACTTGAAGATGAGAATGCTTGAAGAGGACATCAAAGAGATCTGCAAAACTCAGCATACATTAAAAGTAGGTGCAGAAATCAACATCATTGACGGTTTGGATCTACGTGCTGGATACGCAGTTTGCACAGCCCCTATACGTGAAGTTCAAGAGTCATGCGACAAGCTAGCTGATTTAGGAGGTGCATACTCTGGCGATTACTGGGCTAATGACGAAAACGGTGATTATTTCTACGGACCATTGTATTCGTTCACTTCACCTAAATTACGTCAGTACATCAGTGCTGGTTTTGGATACAGTGGAAGAGTCGCATATGTTGATTTCGCATACATCCGCAAACTAGCAACAGTGCAGTATATGCTACAGCAGCCATTCGACGAAGGAACAGCTAATCTTGTTTCCACATATGCGAACGAGTTGGGTGACCTAAAACACGGAAGCAACCATTTCATGCTTTCTTTCGGATTCCACTTCTAATGTAGAATTTTATTCTAAACATATTTCAGAGACGTGATTTTCATCACGTCTCTTTTTTTACATTGTTCGACCGTCCACAAAATACATTCATTTTCACTTTTAACAATATTTAATATTAATGAAGAAAACAACCTTTGGATTAATGTCTATATTTGCAAAACAATATTTTACGAAACTTCAAGCAATGTTGTTGTATTTTTAAAACACTACATCAAAAGAATAAAATATATGGAATTAAAAAAACTACTTCTTTCAAGTTCGGTATTACTTGCAGGCATATCACAAGCCACAACAATGCCAATGTCCATAAGTGGAGGATCAGCGGCCGCTGTCGCACTCTGCAAGGACAACAAAGTATATGCATGGGGAGAAAATGCAAACAAATTAGACTCGACAAGCACCAATGTCCTTGGTCTTGACACAACTATCGCAGGATATGTCTATAAAAGTTATTACACGACACCAATGCTAGTAGACACCAAAGATATAAAATTCACGCAAGTCGATGCAGGTTCCGGAGCAACATTCTTAGGTATCTCTGACAAAGGTGTTCTTTACTTTTGGGGATGGGGCAACTATAATAATGCCAAGTATAATGCATTGGCTCCCGTAGAGTGTCAAGCTAAAGGATACAACGAAGACGGTACCCCTGGCGGAAAATATTTAGGGAATGTAAAAAAAGTTGCAGGTGCCACAAACGGATTCATTGCTCTTCAAAACGATGGCAATGTTGTCATGTCGGAAGATTTCATCCATATAGATACCGCCATAATAGGGCAAGGCGACCTACGAAAAAAGGTTATCGACATTTGTGCAGGAGACAATTCCTTTTTTGTCTTGACTGCCGACGGAATATTATATAGCGCAGGCAGTTGGGATGGACATGGTTCAAATGCGAGTGAAAAATACACTAATGAGCTAAAACCAGTCTTGTTGGAAAAGACAAAGGAGCCATTAAAAAATGTCGTAGCCATAGGTTCTGGAGACTGTTCTTCTTTCGCTGTAACAAAAGATGGTAAAGCATACGGATGGGGAAACGGAGGTTGGAACGGTTGTACTGGCACTGGAATCCAAGCAAATAATAGCTATGCTAATCCAATTATAGCTGGAGACTATGCAAAAATCAGCGGACTCGACTACCTTAGCAATGTAAAGCAAATCGATGGAGGTAGAGGATATGGAGCCGCTGTAACATTCGACGGATACCTTCTTTACTGGGGAAGCAACGAGGGAAATGGCGGAGTAGCAGGAGCAGACACATTAAGCAAAAGTCTCAACAAGCCAATTTTCCTCACATACAAAGACGGATCCATAGTTAATGATGCCGTAGCTATTGCATGCGGAGACAATTTCGGTTACGTCGTCAATAACAAAAACCAATATTTCGCATTCGGACTTAACGATCTTGGACAATGCGGAGTGGGATCTGAAGATTCCATCATACGCTACCTTCACCCAATGTCTTTCGATTGCGAATTGCCAACACTTTGCCCTACTGTTCACTTGTCGGAAGACACAGTTACAACATGTGGTGATGGAAGATCTGCAATCTCTGCACTTACTTCTTCTGTGCTTGACAACAAAGATTTTTCACTAAATTGGTATTTCAACGGTGACAAGTTGACAGACACAACTATCATTTGCAATGTCGACAAAGAGGGTGAATACAAAGTTGTAATGACTCCTTATGATAGTATATGCCCTTCTATATCAGATTACGTTTATGTAAAACAGAACAAATTCACATTTGAGAATATAGACAACGACATATTGTTGACAGACACAACAAACATGAAAGATATTGATTTCTCATTTAGAATTTCATCTGAAGAAGAGACAAACATCATCTTATATGGCGACGAGAATTGCACAAATCCAATAGATACAACAGTCATCAATATTGGAGATAACATAATCTCCATCCCTGGCTCATTAGTATCTATCGAAGAAAGCAAAGCAAATGTATGGGCAAAAGAAACAAAACAAACAACATTACTTCCACAGGAAGATTTCACTAACACAAAAAAGGAAATATTCCAAAGTTTTGGAATGATAATCACAACTGCTAATACTGCGACGCTTAGTTCATTCAAGGTTAAATTCAAGAGTTTTTCAGGCGAAACATCAATCAGCGTCACTCCTGCTCTATATCGTGCAAAATTTGATAATGCGACTCATATTGCAGATATGGAACTTATCTCAAAAGGAAAAGCACAGGCATTTGAAGTAGACGACACTGGCACGGAATGCACAATGGAATGCGGATTTGAAATTCCAGACAATGGGTTCTACGTCATAGGCATGGACGTAAATGGCAATGTAGAAACATTCACACAGAGTTGTTCTGAGCAAGATCTTAACAGTCCACTATTTAAAAAATCTATTGTAGATATAAACAATATAGGAGTAGAATGGGTCGGATGCACAGCCAATTCATATAAAACAACCTATGCAAAAGACAGTAATTGCTACTATGATTTGATATTTACAAACATTGAGACATCCAAGTGTGCTGTCAAACTGACAACAAACATAGAAACAGAAAACACACCTTGCAGAACAATCTCAAGTGAGAATGGAACTGTTGATGGAGACAAGTTTGATATCTTTGGACGTAAGATTGTAAACGTACAGCCAAAGACCATCTATATCCAAGACGGAAAGAAATACATCTTAAGCAAATAAGTCGATTTCTTTTTCCCAAAAAGAAATTCTACCCTTAAGGACACACATGGCTATTTGTAACATTTCAGCTGTTACAAATAGCCATTTTTTATTTTCCCCTATCCCAAAAGCAAAAAACAGATAAAAAATTTGTATCACAAATACATTAGTCGATATAAAAAAAAGTCTATCCGTCTAAAAAAGAAAAAATGTTAAGCATTGCTCTTTTTTTTATACATCGAAGGAAAAATGATTCTCTATCTTTGCCATATCTAACACAACAATCTAATACTAATATTTTTTTGTCATGAAAAAAATCATTACTTCATTTTTGGCAGTTCTTGCCAGTTGCACAATGACCTTCGGACAATTTGGAGGCATCGACTTTGGTGGAGGTGGAGGTGCTGGTTCTGGTACCCTATCAAGTTACACAAGTAAAACAGACATCGACTATGTAGGCGATAATCACGTCGGTCATAAACTGGATATCTACTATCCTAACGATGGTAAGGCTACCCACAACGTCATCATCCATATCTATGGTAGTGCATGGGGAAGCAACAACAGCAAGGGTTCGGCAGACCACGGAACCGTAGGTAAAGCTGCGTTGGAGGCAGGATATATCTTCGTCACTCCAAACCATAGAACTTATGGTGACGCTTTGTGGCCAGCTCAGATCAACGATATCAAGGCTGTAGTCCGCTATCTTCGTGGAAACAAGGAGGAGCTTAAGATCGATGACTCTTTCATCGGCATCTCTGGATTCTCCTCAGGTGGACACTTGGCTTCTATGATGGGTGTGACAAACGGAGAGAAAGTGGTGAAAGTAGGAAGCGAGTCGGTCGACATCGAGGGTAAACTTGGAAAGTTCACAAGCGAGAGCAGTAGAGTCGACGCTGTCTGCGACTGGTCTGGTCCGGTGGACTGTAGAGACAAAGGCTGTGGCAATCCTATACCTATGTCGCCAGAGAACGACATGGTCGGTGGATGCACTCCTCAGCAGTGTCCTGACAAGCATGCGACTCTTGGTACTAACACATACGTCGACTCAAAAGACGTGCCTCACATGATATGCCACGGTACTACAGATAATATCGTGCCAAGCTGTGAGGGTGAGAAGTATGCCAACAAACTTAAGGCAGCTGGCGTTTACGTTGAGTGGTACAACCCTGGTCACGGACATCAGGTAAACGGCGACTACACTGACGAGATGATCAAATTCTTCAACAAGATTCGTTCGGAGAAAGGCGAGCCAGGCAGCGGTGACAACCCAGGTAGCGGTGACAACCCAGGCAACGGTGACGAGCCAGGCAGCAACGTCGATGCAAAAGAAGCTCTTCAAGTATACATCGCCATTGGCCAGTCGAACATGTGGGGAAACGCACAGGTTCAGAGCGGAGACAAAGCCACTAACGACCGTCTAAAGATGATGAGTACCGCCAACAGCCGTGGCAATGTAGGGTCTTGGATTCCTGCCGTGCCTCCAATGTGTGCGCCTGGAGCAGGTTATTCATTAGCAGACAATTTCATCCGCACAATGGCTGACGGCGTGCCTGAATGCATTTCTATCGGTATAATCCCTGTGGCTATCGCAGGAGCTAGTTTCAAGGCATTCGATCCAAACCAGTGCAAAAGCTATTTCAGCAGTTCAGAAAGCTGGCTTCAGAATATGGCAAAAGAGTATGACAATGATCCATACAACAGAATCGTGAAATGTGCTAAGATTGCCCAGGAGACGGGAGTGATCAAGGGTATCATCGTTCATCAGGGAGAATCAGACTCAGGTCAGCAGTCTTGGTTGACAATGGTTCAAACTTTCTACGACAACATCTGCAAAGAGCTTGGCCTTGACCCTAAAAAGACACCTATACTTGTAGGTCAGATGCTTGAAGGCGGAGCATGTGCCGGACACAACAGCGTCATCGCACAACTTCCTAACAAGATTTCCAACTGTGCTGTGATCAGCACAAGCAATATTCCAGGAGAGAGCGACCGTCTACACTTCACTCATGATGGTTATAAGGAACTTGGAAAGCGTTACGCAGAGAAGATGCTTACAATGATTGATTTCGACGGCAAGTGTCCAGACGGCAGTCAGATCGAGCCTAAGGTTTCTACTCCATACAAGGGAGTCGCAGTCAAACTACCAGGCACTATTGAGGCAGAAAACTATGATGAAGGTGGCAGCAACGTCGCTTGGTATGACCTTTCTTCAGGCAATAGTTGCGACGACTATTCAAATGAATATCGTTCAGACGACGTGGATATCAAGAAAGACGGCAATGCATACATCGTAGGTAGCTGCCAGAGCGGTGAGTGGATGAAATACACTGTCGATGTTCAGGTAGATGGTGAATACGAGTTGACGGTACGTGTTGGAGAAGGTGGTTCAAGTGGCAAATTCTCGCTTTCTATGGACGACAACTCTATCGACTATACAGTCAACGTAGAGAAGACAGGAAGCTGGGGCTCATATGCAGAGCAGGTGCAGAGCA
Source organism: Paludibacteraceae bacterium (assembly GCA_016283095.1). Classification (GTDB taxonomy): domain Bacteria; phylum Bacteroidota; class Bacteroidia; order Bacteroidales; family Paludibacteraceae; genus UBA1723. The sequence continues at coordinate 56,828 of JAEEMG010000103.1, forward strand.
AGAAATTCAATCTGAAGAAAGGCACACACGTGTTGAAACTTACTATCGATTCTGATTGGGTAGACATCGACTGGTTGAAATTCACAACAGAGAATGCCGACGTCGAGACTATCGTAAAGAAGGATTTTGCGATTGTGCCAAACCCAGCGTCTACAGCAATCTATATCTACAGCGAAGGCGAGATAGAGGATGTTGCCATCTTCAACACTATTGGAGACAAGGTCGCAAAATCTGATGATTCAAAAGTCGACGTATCGGCTCTTCCTACAGGCATCTACGTTGTAAAAGCCACTATTGATGGAGAGTCTGCAATCAAGAAATTGGTTGTAACGAAATAAATGATAAATCTTACTATTTTAGGAAAAGAGTCGAAGGCAATGCTTTCGGCTCTTTTTTCTTATCCACTTTACGGCAAAGCGTAATAAAAGGACATTTCCAAAGAAACGACAATTTACCTTTTTGTCCTAAAGCTTCACTTTTTCCCTCAAAATGCATAGAGAAAGTAATGGTCATCAGTGGTTTAAAGATGAAAAAAAGGCCATTTCACTCATTTTTTCACATAATACAAACCAAGCAAAAACATTTTTTGTATTTCAAATACAAAGGTCGATAGACAAAAAAAGTCAATCCGTCTAAAAAGAAAAAAATCGTTAAGTGTTGCCCGTTTTTTCATACATCAAAGATTTTATGTTCTCTATCTTTGCTATCGTTCAACGAGGAACATCTAACACAAGAACAAATCTAATACTAATTGATATTGTCATGAAAAAACACATTATTACTTCGTCACTGGCAGTTCTTGCCAGTTGCACAATGACCTTCGCACAATTCGGAGGTTTTGATTTCGGAGGAGGTGGAGGTGCTGGTTCTGGCTCTCTATCAAGTTACACAAACAAGCAAAACATTGACTATGTAGGCGACAACCATGTCGGACATAAACTGGATATCTACTATCCTAACGACGGCAAGGCTACTCACAACGTCATTATCCATATCTATGGTAGTGCGTGGGGAAGCAACGACAGCAAAGGATCTGCAGACCACGGTACTGTCGGTAAGGCTGCGTTGGAGGCAGGATATATCTTCGTCACTCCTAACCACAGAACATACAACGATGCTTTGTGGCCAGCTCAGATTAACGATATCAAGGCTGTAGTCCGCTATCTTCGTGGAAACAAGGAGGAGCTTAAGATCGACGACTCTTTCATCGGCATCTCTGGATTCTCTTCAGGTGGACACTTGGCTTCTATGATGGGTGTCACTAACGGAGAGACAGTGGTGAAAGTCGGCAGTGAGTCGGTTGACATCGAGGGCAAACTTGGTAAGTTCACAAGCGAAAGCAGTAGAGTCGACGCTGTATGCGACTGGTCTGGTCCGGTAGACTGTAGAGACAAATCGTGCGGTAATCCTATTAACATGTCTCCAGAGAATGACATGGTCGGCGGATGCACTCCTCAGCAGTGTCCTGACAAGCATGCGACTCTCGGCACTAACACATACGTCGACTCAAAAGACGTGCCTCACATGATATGCCACGGTACTACAGACAATATCGTGCCAAGCTGTGAGGGTGAGAAGTATGCCAACAAACTTAAGGCAGCTGGCGTTTACGTTGAGTGGTACAACCCAGGTCACGGACATCAGGTAAACGGCGACTACACTGACGAGATGATCAAGTTCTTCAACAAGATTCGTTCGGAGAAAGCTGATCAAGGCGGTGGCCAACAAGGTGGTGATCAGCAAGGTGGAGGCCAGCAAGGTGGAGGATCAGCATCTGATTGCGTTGACCCTTGCTCTTACAAGACTAAATATTCAGGCGGAACAAATATCACTGGCAATGGTGTGAAGGATATCGGCAACGGCTACAACTATGAGTTGTGGCGCGACGGAAGTTCTGGCAGCATGACAGTGTTCGGAGGAAAAGCAGACTGTGCATTCAAAGCTAGCTGGAACAACTCAGGTGACTTTTTGGCACGTGTAGGCTACTATGATGGAGG
>JAEEMG010000015.1 GCA_016283095.1 Paludibacteraceae bacterium
CTGACTCTCCAGATAAACCTTCCAACGATGTCTGAAGACGACAAACCTTATATTTCTCCTCTCCATTATCTCCGACCAAAGCATTCTTACCATCAACAGTGATTCCCATGACACTAAAATCAATATGGTTACAAACATAAGTTTCAAAGTCATAGACACCAGCCTTCTCAACATCAATAGTGTACTTAACCCACTCACCATTAACGATATATCCTAGGTTCTTCAAACAATTTTCCTTGTCATTCTTATCTGTGTAACCCAAGTCTACAGATTCATCTTTACGGAATCCTGTCTTTCCATAATCACCTGCATTACAAACCTTACAATTCCACCAATCCTCTCTATCGAAATCAAAGTAAGCCTCATCTTGTCCACCCTTATCATACTTCTCCATATTGATGATCAAATCGTTCTTACCATCAAATTTATGACCACCCTCGTATGGTGTCGATATAGATTTAGAGAAGTTATCTCCTTTCTTCAATTGTTCCTCAACATACTGACCAGCTGGTTTCATGCTGTTAGGATAGCTTGAGAAAGCAGATGAACTACGCTCATTGTCCGACCAGCTCCAGTTTGCCCAACTGATAATCTGATCACCAAGGTTTTTACCATTACAAACAGTCATCAGTCTGTCTGCATCTTCCAAACATACCTGTCCATTCGTTCCTCCATCATCCGTAGAAACACCCCATTCTGAAACAAAAACAGGAATTGACGCTGCCGCACCAGAAAGGATACCAAGGAAGAATTGCTGATCACATGTGTAGTGATGGAATGTGTACATCACATTCAAATCCTTCTGAGCCTCATCAGAAATAGGATACTCCATCGGACAAGAAAGTGCCTTATCCCACTGTGGTGTTCCTACAAGCACAACTGCATCCTTATCATTTTGAGATATTGCAGGAAGGATCTTCTCTGCATACGACTTTACCTCCACCCAGACTTCTGGACCATGGATATATGGGTCTCCTGCAATGTCGACATTCGGTTCATTACATATTTCATAAATTACGTTCTTGAAACCATTACTTGCAACCCAACCAGAAATAGATTTGAAAAAATTCTCAGCACCACTATAATCGCCTGCATTTGGATTTCCTGGAGTTAGGATATGCCAGTCAACGATACAATACATACCCAAATCATTTGTCCACTCAATACACTGCTTCATCCAATTGATGTCTTCATAGCCACCCTCTTTCAAGTACATAGCTATACGAGCAAGATTAGCTCCCTTGGATTTCATCAACTCAAAATCCCCTCTGTCGTCAAAACAACCGCCATGCCAATTCTTACCATGTGTACTCCATCCTCTCAACTGAACTGGTTGACCCGACTCTGATGACAACTGGTTACCAACAAGCTTAAGTTTACCCCACTCGTTGACATAGTTATTGTTGCCTGGATTTGAATAATCCAAAGCGAATGACTGCAAGCAAAGCATAGCAGCCGATACTAAAGTAAATAGTTTCTTCATGTTTTTCTTAAATATTAGAACAAAACAATAATTTCCTCTTAACAATGTCCATTAAGAGCTCCCAAATGTATCATATTATTTCAATTCTGACAACAAAAAGCAGATAAATTACGCAAAAATCCAAAAAAAATGAAAAAGAGACGCGAATCATCACGTCTCCTTTTCTCATTATTTTATGATTTTCTATTACCAGCCCCAGCCTCCGCCATTTCCGCTACCAGTTGCCAATTCTGACAACGAATCTTTGGAAACCGTGGCCTTCTCCTTATACTGGTTCTCAAACAAGTCAAGTTCGATATTCGCACTTGAGTCCACAGTATAGAAAGAATAGCCGCTCAATGAAGAACCGTATGCAAAAATCAACTTCGACAACGCATCTGGCACTTTACATGCAGCAATCACATCTCCAGATGAATTTGCCACACATAATATAGATCCGGCCGTCACTGAACATGATGTGTTAGTGATTGAATTTGCACATGTCGGCTTCACATCCTGGCTCCACATGCCTGCGCTGCTTGGTCCGAGGACCAACAATGTGCCTCCTGTATGCTTCTGATAACAGCTGTTGCCATCACCCGCATCAATAGGCGAGGAACCGCATGCGATCACAAGTCCACCTGTGAACTCCATACTTCCGTTTGAATCCAAACAATCATGATCACCCGATGACGCATAAGCCCATACCTGTCCTCCTGTAACTCTCAACATACCAGTTGTCTCTGTAGTCACATTCATACAGTCGTCTGTTGTGGTGATATGCAAATATCCTCCGTTGACATAAATATTAGAACCCTCTAGACCTTCGTAAGCCGTCTTGACTCTGATTGATCCATCATTGATAGTCAGATCTCCGTCTGAATGCATTGCGTCATCTGAAGTATCAATAGTGAAAATTCCACCGTTCACAACCATTTGGGTATTGGCATGGAATGCGTCATCTTTGGCATCAACTGTGATCGTTCCGCTATTGACTGTGATATTTTCTGCGACAAACGCCTTTGGATTTCCTGCATAATCAGAAGAGTTTCCATCACTCATACCGCCTGGCATGCCACCTGGTCGTCCACCTGTGGAAGAAGATGATGAAGAAGACGTTGCTGTTCCATTTGTAGTGACATTGATAGTCAATGCTGAATTGTCAGCGTTCTCAGCTCCAATAATCAAATCTGCGTCCGCTTTAACTCCTTTTGCTCCATCAGTTGTTATCAGAGTAAACTCTCCAGCTGTCAAATAAACATTGTTTCCTTTGATACAACGTCCTTCTGTATAGTCAGTAGATGTTTTTGAAGAACCTCCAAATCCTCCAGGACCTCCAAATCCAGAATTTCCTGTAGACGTAGTGGTGGTTGCTCCAGTGTAATAGCTTCCGTTGTTAGTGATCTTCACTACTCCACCCTCGACTGTAACATCTCCATCAGCAGTGATTCCCTTTGAAGCGATAGCATTCTTTCCAAGAGTCAAATCAACCGCACCTCCACTCATCTTCACACCTTTATCTGTCTTGATAGCGGCAGAATAAGAGGTGTCACCGTCAGCGATTAATGATGTACCGTCGATACTCATTATAATCTCACCACCATAAATTTCAATATCTGCAAGTGAAGTCTTCATTCCTTTCGCCGCGGCTCCGGTCATTGTAATGTCTACCTTTCCTCCCTTCACCACGATTGAGGAATCTGATTTCAAAGCTTTCACATCGTCGGCAACAGAATTGAAAACAAATTCTCCATCTTTAATAAGTATGGATTCAGAAGCATCCACTCCATCACCGGCTGTGCCAGAGATATTCAGTTTGCCACCATACATCTGCAGGCCATCACTGTTCAAGCCATCACCCTGAGCTGATTTGATATTGACTGTGCCGGCATAAAATTCCGTCTTCTTAGACGAGTTGATTGCATGCTTCGTGTTTCCTGAGATGGTAAGTTCACCGTCGCCTCCCAATTCTCCGAATTTCAATTTAGACTTCGCATAGATACATCCCTTATATGCAGATGCAGATGCGTCAGAAAGCGTCGACTTGCCTTTAAGCTCAACATTCGTAGCGTACGATTCACCGTTAGCTCCAATATTGATCACTATCGGCGACGACGTTGCGCTTGAAAGAGTTAGATTATCCATCACCAGAGTATACGCTCTGTCTGGAGTGATAGAGAATGATCCATCCTCAGAAGAACCAGAAAGATAATACACAATACCTTTCTTATCCTGTGCCGACGTGAATGATATATTCGCACCGTCAACTTCATACTTCACTTTGTCCCAAGAATAATCGTTGACACTTACCTTGTCACCATCGAATGTCACAAAGATTGTATCGGCCTTACTACCTTCTTCCAACGAGAAATCAGCGTACGACACATTTGGCACCTTAAACTCCTTGTCGACATTACCTGAGATCTTCATCACACCGTCGACAAACTTTATAAGGCTAATATCCTCGATATTGATGCTTTCAGTAGCATCTTGAAGATAAATGTTCAGTTTATCTTGAGCGAACAAAAACAGAGTGGCTAACGAAGCCGCTGATAAAATTATTTTCTTTTTCATAGCTTCTCAATTTTAAAAATTAAACCACCTAGTTTCACCCCATATATACCAGCTGCCAAACCACTCATATCAACCTCACCCTTCTGCTCCACCGTCTGTCTCTTCATAATCTTACCATCTAAAGAGAGAATCTCAACCTCCACTGTTCCGTCAACTTCCACATTCAACACATCTACCACCGGATTGGGATAAACATTAAACTTAACATCCGAAATCTGAGAAACATCCGACACTTCAACATTTGAAAAGTTCAACTTTTCAATGTCTTCCAGATTAATGGTCGAGATTTTGGCATTCTCATCATTCTGGATTAAAAGAGTACGGCCAGAAAAAGAGATCTGTCCCGTCTCATTAAGTGTAAAAGAATACTCTTCTCCACTTTTCAGCTCTGTCTTTACGACTGTGACTGTTTTTGCTGACAAGCCACTGCACAACAGGCAAAGCAAAATGATTAAACTAACTTTACACATATACCCTTTAAATTTATGGCACAAAACACATACAAATTGCACATATTTCGGCCGTTAGATTGATTTTTTCAAAAGTACAAAACGGCAATTTATAGACAACCCCTACAAACCACGTTTGGACTTTTTCATACCTAATTTGGTACGTTTGACACCCTTGAACACCTAAAAAGATTAAAAAAATGGGGGAAAAAGAAAAGAAATAGATTCGAGAAATACATTACTGACAGACTGAAAATATGAGATGTCGCAAAAATTGGGAGATTTGATACTCATTCATAAACAATAATTTATTATCTTTGCACGAAAAGAACGATTAAATTTTAACACAATATAAAGATATGGCTTCACAAGAAGATGCATTCAAGGCATTAGTTTCGCACTGTAAGGAGTATGGTTTTGTATTCCCATCGAGTGAGATTTATGGAGGTTTGGCAGCTGTTTACGACTATGGTCAGAACGGTGTAGAGTTGAAGAACAACATTAAGAAATATTGGTGGGACAGCATGACATTGCTACACCAAAATATTGTAGGTATTGATGCCGCAATCTTTATGGAGCCAACTACATGGAAGGCTTCCGGTCACGTTGATGCGTTCAATGATCCTTTGATTGACAACCGTGATTCAAAGAAGAGATACAGAGCTGACGTACTAATTGAGGATCAGCTTGCAAAGTATGACGACAAAATCAACAAGGAGTGTGAGAAGGCAGCCAAGAAGTTTGGTGACGCATTCGACAAAGAGCAGTTCATCTCAACAAACGCTCGCGTAAAGGAGTACGCAGAGAAGAGAGATGCACTTCACGAGCGTTTCGCAAAGGCTCTTAACGACAACAACCTTGACGAGCTAAAGCAGATCATCCTTGACGAGGAGATCGTTTGTCCTATTTCAGGAACAAGAAACTGGACTGATGTTAAGCAGTTCAACCTAATGTTCAAGACACAGATCGGTGCAAGTGCAGACAACACTATGGACATTTACCTACGTCCAGAGACATGTCAGGGTATCTTCACTAACTTCTTGAATGTACAGAAGACTGGCCGTATGAAGGTTCCATTCGGTATCGCACAGATCGGTAAGGCATTCCGTAACGAGATCGTTGCACGTCAGTTCATCTTCCGTATGCGTGAGTTTGAGCAGATGGAGATGCAGTTCTTCTGCAAGCCAGGCACAGAGATGGAGTGGTTCAAGCACTGGAAGAATTTCCGTTTGAAATGGCACAAGGCTCTTGGTTTGGGAGATCAGAAGTACCGTTACCACGATCATGACAAGTTGGCACACTACGCTAACGCGGCTACAGATATCGAGTTCGAGATGCCATTCGGATTCAAGGAGGTTGAGGGTATCCACTCTCGTACAAACTGGGATTTGAGCCGTCACGGACAGTTCTCAGGAAAGAAGCTTGAGTACTTCGATCCAGAAGAGAACAAGTCATATATACCATATGTAATCGAGACATCAATCGGAGTTGACCGTATGTTCTTGTCTATCCTTGCTGGTTCATACAAGGAGGAGCAGTTGGAAGGCGGCGACAAACGTGTGGTTCTTAACTTGCCACCAGCATTGGCACCAATCAAATGTGCAGTTCTTCCATTGTTGAAGAAGGATGGTCTTCCTGAGAAGGCAACTGAGATCATGAACGAGTTGAAGTTCGACTTCCGTTGCGCATACGAAGAGAAAGACACAATCGGTAAGAGATACCGTCGTCAGGACGCAATCGGTACACCATTCTGTATCACAGTCGACCATCAGACACTAGAAGACAACACAGTGACTGTACGTTACCGTGACACAATGGCTCAGGAGCGTATCAGCGTAGACGCACTTCACAGCAAGATCTCTGAAGCTGTTTCTATGAGAAACCTTTACAAGAAAATGATGCAGGACTAATATAGTCCTATCCATTTATAAAATATGCCTTGGCACGTGAGTGCCAGGGCATTTCAAAAAATTAGTCCTTAATCCCAAACAAAATGAAAAAGCTTATTTTGGCAGTATTGACGGTACTGCTTTCCACATTCATGTATGCACAGCCTTACACAATGATTAAGGGAGGTGCCCAATTCAGCAAATTCTCATCAGACGGTTCAGAACCTAAATTCGGTATCAGAGGTGGTGTCGGAGGATTCGTTCCACTTGGTGAGTCATCATTCTACTTTATGCCTCAGGCTCTTTATGCCCAGAAAGGTCAGAATGCAGGAAAATTCCTTGACGATTGTACCATCCACTACGCTGAAATACCAGTGACAATTGGAGCATTGCTCAAATTCACAAGACACATCAGTCTAGGACTTATGGCCGGGCCTTATGCTGCTGTTGGTGTTGCCGGAAAAAGCGACAATCCAGAAGTGACCAAACTGTTTGACACAATCAGCCGTTTCGACGCAGGTATATCAGCCGGCATCCAACTTCATATCTGGAAAATATTCCTGTTTGCGGATTATGATTACGGTTTGCGCAACATTATAAATTCAGACGATTTGGATATCGGAGAAAACTTGACAACACGTAGTGGTGCCATAGGTATCGGATTCACTTATTAGTGGAACATCAACAACTTGCAATACAATAATTTTGAGACGTGAAAAATCACGTCTCTTTTTTTTAAGATTTTCCACAACATTAAAGCTCATTTCATAAGGCACAAGCATTTTTTTAGCAAAAAAATTGTCATCATTCAATTAATCAACTAATTTTGTGGATATAGGATTTTTAAAACACATTGTATATGATCATTGCGGAAGGAGGCTCTACAAAATTAGACATTGTCGTAATCGATGAGCAAAATGAGGTTAGACGATACTCTTTGCCAGGGATCAACCCATTTTACCAATCGACGGAAGAAATGACGTCAACTTTGAAAGAGTCGCAAATACGAGGAGAAAGGGGAAATGCTCTTAAAAAAGTTTACTATTATGGGGCAGGATGTGCTTTTGAAGAGCAGACAAATGCAATAAAGGAATGTTTCAAACAAGCTTTCCAATCTGAGACTGTAGAGGTGGAGAGTGATCTTTTAGCGGCAGCGCGTGGACTTTTCGGAGACGAAAAAGGCATTGCTGCAATCCTAGGAACAGGTTCAAATTCAGGTTATTACGACGGAGAAAGAATCATCGACAATGTATCCTCGCTTGGATTCATGCTTGGCGACGAAGGCAGTGGAGGATATCTCGGCAAGCATTTGGTGAGCGACATTCTTAAAGGATTGACATCCGCTGAATTAGCAGATGAATTTTTCCATGAGCACCATACAAACAAAGAGGAAATAATGGAGAATGTCTACAAAAAGCCTTTTCCAAACCGTTATCTTGCAGGTTTTGTGCCATTCATAGCAAAACGAATAGAAAACGCATACGTCAACACACTTGTGATGAACTCATTCCGTGACTTTTTCAAACGAAACATAGCGCATTATAGCATATACGACACAAAGCAGATATCATTTGTCGGCGGAGTCGCTCAACAATTCAAGAGAGAACTGACTTTGGTCGCGTCGCAATACGGCTTTATTATCAATGATGTGCAAAAGTCACCATTGGAAAGACTAATCGATTATCATATAAAACATTAAAGAAGTTTTATAAATTTACCTTACAACATATTACCTCACAACATACAAATAACTTAAAACAGAAAGATGTTCCTTAAAAGACATCATTTCTTTTCATTATGTATTGTTGATAATTTTTTGTATCAATAAATGTTACACAACATACATAAAATTTCTAAAAAGGATTTAATTTTAGTAAATTTGTAGGATAATTAGTACTATGTACTATTAGGAGGGTAATTAATATTAGAAACTTATGGGCTATCTTAAGTTCGACAATTTTATGTTAGCTGATTTGGGACAATCTCTTCAAAAAGAAATCATTATCCCAAACAAACTAGGAGCATACTATAGCACAACCTCAACAGGTTGCAACACGCGCAAATATCACGGTGCGTTTGTAGTGCCATCAACTATAGAGGGCAAGGAGAAGTTATTGTTGATTTCATCCATAGACGAGACTTTGATTCAGAATACAGCCGAGTATAATTTCGGCGTACACGAATATTCAGCTGGATATTTCTCACCAAACGGACAGAATTACATACGTCTGTTTGATTACAATTCCAACTCTGTCACTTTAACATACAGAGCCGGAGGCACACTTGTTGAGAAATGTGTGACACTTTGTGAAAATGAGAACAGACTGATAGCCAGATACAAAATTCTCCGTGGAAACACCACAATCAAGATCGAACCATTACTAGCATTCCGTGACACATCTGAATTGTGTATGGAAAACAATTCCGTCCACAGAGAATATAAAGCGATAAGTAACGGAATTGCCCTGTCTCTATACAATGAGTATCCGATGCTTAACTTGCAGTTGTCAAAGAAATGTGAGTTTGTAGCGACTGGATATTGGAAAAACGGCATCGAATATTTCAACGAGAGAGACCGTGGCTACCACGACAGAGAAGATCTGTACGTTGCCGGACATTTCATAGTCGAGGCAAATGAGGGTGAAGAGATATATTTTACAGCCAGTCTGGACGAATGCAAGCCAAAAGATATCGAGACTGCATTCAACTCCCAAATAAAAAAAGGATCATCAGACACTATGGAATGCGTGCTTCAGCAGACAGCAAAAAGCATGTTCGTAGAGAAAGATGGAAAATCCTATATGATGGCCGGTTATCCATGGTATAAATGTATAGCTAGAAACATGGCTATCGCTATACCGGGACTGATTTCCGCAGGTCTGACACAAAAAGAGATTGACTCTCATCTTGACACACTTGGAAAAGAGATAGAAAAGATGATGTCTGAGTCAACCGAAAAGGGATACGACCAGAACATCACAGAAATAGAGCAGCCTGACGTTGTGCTGTGGTATGCGAAAGCCATTCAAGACTATGCTTCTGCATTTGGAAAGAGCAACGCACAAAAGAAGTATGCGGACAAATTGATCCGCATCGTCGACTTCATAAAGAGCGGCAAACATATTAATATAGAATTCACATACAATGGTCTGCTTTATATCCATGGATGGGAAAAGCCAATGACATGGATGAATGCAGTAGGAGTCAATGGGATGCCAATCACCCCAAGAAGCGGATGGGCAGTGGAGACCAACGCATTGTGGTACAACGCATTGAAATTCACAGCTGAACTTACAGACAACAGTTCATACGACCAGTTGGCAGACAATGTCGGCGACAATTTCGTCGCCATCTTCTGGAACGGCTCATACCTGTTTGATTTTGTTGACGGAGACCATTTTGAAAGAAGTGTCCGTCCAAACATGCTTTGGGCAGTGGCTCTTAAACATTCACCACTTAATGGTGAACAGCAAAAAGCCGTCGTGGATATGGCAACAAAAGAATTGCTGACACCAAAAGGAATCAGATCATTGAGTCCATACAGCGACAATTTCCATTGGAACGGAGCTGGCGGACAACAAGGACGCGACTACGCAGCATTCCAGGGAGCTGTTTACCCTTGGCTGATGGGCGCATATATAGAGAGTTATCTCCGTGTCTACAAACAGAGCGGATACTCGTTTGCAGAAAAATCAATGCACGGATTGGAAGACGAATTGTTTAACAATACCATAGGCACATACTCAGAGATGTACGACGGAATGGCTCCATACAAGAGCTGCGAAGGAATGTCGTACGGAATAAATGTTTGCGAAGTGATAAGAGCGAAACAAATACTGGGTAAATTTGAAGCAGAGTAAAGAAAGGATAGTGTATGAAGGCTTTAATGTTTGGGTGGGAATTTCCACCTCACATATTAGGAGGACTTGGTACTGCAAGCTACGGTTTGATAAAAGGTATGTCACGACACAAAGATATTGACATCACCTTGGTGTTACCAAAACCATGGGGTGACGAAGACCAAAGTTTCTTGAAAATCATTGCAGCAAACAAAGTGCCGATCGTATGGCAAGAGCCAGACAGCAAGTTCCTAAATGATTCGTTGGAAGGAAGAATTAGCAGCGACGAATATTACCATTTCAGAAACTGTATCTGTGAAGACAACCGTTATATAGGAACAAACGGCATCGGATCAGTAGAGTTTTCCGGACGCTATCCAGACAATCTGCTAGAAGAGATACGCAACTATGAGGCTGTGGCAGGTGTGGTGTGCCGATCTAACAACTTCGACATCATCCACTCCCACGACTGGCTTACATACAACGCCGGCGTGAAGGCAAAACAGATAACAGGAAAACCACTTGTCATCCACGTCCACGCGACTGATTTCGACAGAAGCCGCGGAAACGTGAACCCTACCGTCTACAACATTGAGAAATACGGTATGGACATGGCAGACCATATAATCACAGTGAGCAACATGACAAGAGACACTGTGATCAACAAATATCATATAGATCCAAGAAAGGTGACAACTGTGCACAATGCGGTGACACCGTTAAGCCGTGAGATTCTGGATATCAAGCCAAACAACAATACAGGCGACAAGATCGTGACATTCCTAGGACGAATCACAATGCAGAAGGGTCCGGAATTCTTCGTGCAGGCAGCAAGACAGGTGTTGCAAAGGACACCGAACGTGCGATTCGTGATGGCAGGAGGCGGTGACAAAATGGCCGAGATGGTCGACCTCGCGTCAGCATACGGCATAGTCGACAGATTTCACTTCACAGGATTCCTTAAAGGAAAGGAAGTTTACGAAATGCTTAAAAGCAGCGACCTTTATATAATGCCGTCTGTGTCTGAGCCATTCGGAATTTCACCGTTGGAGGCGATGCAATGTGGAGTGCCGACAATAGTGTCGAAGCAAAGCGGATGCGCAGAGATTCTATCGAAAGTGATCAAAGTCGATTTTTGGGATATCGACGCAATGGCCGACGCCATCCATTCGATTGTAACCAACGACGCTTTCGCAGAATACTTGAAAGTGGAGGGAAAGAAAGAGGTAGACGAGATAAAATGGGAATACGCAGGTGATAAAGTCATAAACGTATACAACCAAGTGCTTGGCTACAAATAATTTGTCAACAATTTAAAAGTAAAGATATATGAAGTCGATTTGTTTATACTTTCAAATACATCAGCCGTTTCGACTAAAAAGATATAGATTCTTCAACATTGGAGCCGACCACCACTATTTCGACGATGCCAATAACGAAGCTATCATAAAAAGGATTGCAAAGAACAGCTATATTCCAGCTAACGACGCAATGCTTCAGATGATCAAAGAGAGCAATGGCGAATTCAAAGTCGCTTACTCAATATCAGGTTTGGCATTGGAACAGCTTGAGCACTACTGTCCTGAAGTCATCGACAGTTTCAAGAAACTGGCAAAGACAGGATGTGTAGAGTTTCTTGGTGAGACATACGCCCACTCTTTCGCGTCATTACGCAAAGAGAACAATGAATTCGAGAAACAGGTAGAGGCCCATTCAAAGAAAATCGAATCTCTGTTCGGGCAGAAGCCAACAGTGTTCAGAAACTCAGAGCTACTATTCTGCGACGACATGGTGGACAGAGTGGTAAACATGGGATTTGCAGGAATGCTTGCGGAAGGAGCTCCACAAATATTGGACTGGAAGAGTCCGAACTACGTATATTGTTCTGCAGCAAACAAAAGAATGAAACTTCTTTTGAAAAACTGTGGAATGAGCGACGACATAGCATACAGATTCTCTGACTGGGGTTGGAGAGAGTTCCCTCTAACCGCTGACAAGTTTGCCAACTGGATGATGAACAATCCAGAAGAGCAGGTAGTCAACCTGTTCATGAACTACGAAGTGTTGGGTGAGATCCAGAATGCGAACACAGGTATCTTTGATTTCTTCAAAGCATTACCAAGAGTCGCAGCAAGCAGAGGTCTCAAATTCGTCACTCCTTCAGAGGTGATCAACAACAATAATCCGACAGACCAGATATCAGCACCCCACCCTACAACGTGGGCAAACGCCACAAAAGACCTGTCACCATGGCTTGCCAACACAATCCAGAACGAAGCATTCAATAAAATGTATGCTTTGACTGACAAGGTAAACAGATGTTCAGACAAACAGATAATCGATGATTGGTACAAAATACAATCAACAGACCATCTGTATTATATGAGTACATCGTTCTACAACCAGACATTCTGTCCATACGACTCACCATACGACGCATTCATCAACTTTATGAATGTCTTGTCTGACTTCAACAAACGCATCGACAGTTTCTTCACCGCCGACATCAGCGAAGAAGAGTTGAACTCACTGGTAAAAGAGAAACTTGCTCTTGAAGCTGAATTAGCCGCTCTAAAATCTGGCAAAAAAATTACTAAGTCAGAAGCAAAAGCTGAAAAAACAACAAAGAAAGCAGTAAAAGAAACAAAGGAAGCAGTTGAAGAAAAGCAGATTGTTGAAGAAAAAAAAGTGAAAAAAGCAGTTGAAAAGAAGCCGGTTGCCAAAGAAAAAGAGACAAAGAAAAAAGCAAAATAAGCAACTGAAAATTTCATGCCTTACAGCATATTTAAGCACGTTTTTTATATAAAACGTGCTTTTTTTTAATAAAAAAGGACAAAAAAAGTAAAAAAATGAACTTGTTTCTTGTATTCATTATAAATTAAAATATATATTTGCATAAAAATTATGTGGAATATGGAAAAGGAAAACATGCGTACGTCAGTTCCTATGGAAGGATTGACATTAGAGACAAGCGTCATTTTGGCGGTTAAGAACGGTAGAATCAGTGAGTCTATCACTTTGTTGGCTAACAAAGAGTTGAAGGATGCAGGCTACGAGCTTACATTCGAGCAGGCATTGGTGGTATTCTTGCTTAACTTCTACGATGGTTTGACACAGAGAGACATTGCTATCTCACTAGACAAAGACAGTCCGAGCATCACTCGTTTGATCGATGAGCTTGAAGGATTGAAGATGTTGGAGAGAAGAAGCGACCCTAACGACAGACGTGCTAAGAACATCTACCTAACTTCAAAGGGTAAAGGTGTTGTTCCAGGCATCATTGATGTTACAAAAGTTGCTTTCAAGAAGGCATTCAAGGGAATCAGCGACGATGAGGTCAATGTAATGCAGAGCGTCTTGAAACGTATGATGGAGAATATGCGTGCTGAAATGATCAACGTTGTAGCACAATAATTCACCAATGTTAAATTAGAAATTTAAAAACCTGAGGCTCTACAGCTTCAGGTTTTTTTGTTAAATTAAATTTTAAATTGTTAACTCGAATAAACTGGCCATCATCATAAGAAAAAGGCTCTTTTATAGCTAAACCACTCTACCGACAAACCAAGAAAAGGCCAACCTAAACATATAAACAACTATATTTCAGTAATTTAAAACACGAAACAAAAATAACATCTGTTGAAATCCACCTTTATTCATCGAATGGTTCATTGCAACTTATTATCTGCAGAAAGTTAATAATAGTGAAAAAACATGTTAAATTATGTGAAAATCCCGTTTAGTATTTACAGAATACTAACTTTGCATTGTCGTTAAAGAAACGCATGTTTTAACGACTTTTGAATTTGTCAGCGTGCGACACGAAGAAAATTCAAAACTTTTTATATTCCACAATTAATAAGTATCAGTATAAAAAGGGAAATAAAACAAACTTTTCCATAATTTTACAAGGAGATGAACTTTCTTTGTTCATCTCCCTTTTTGTTTTTCCAAGCAAGGCTTACTCCAAACATATAAAAAACAGAAGACTTTATTCGGTTCTATATTTCTTCTTTGCCACACATGTTCTCTTATCTCATTATACTCCGAACAGAAAAAAAACACTTTTTTTTGAATTTTCTTTCTCAGAAATTTGCAATATCAAAATAAAGCAGTACTTTTGCAGTCGCAAATGCGGATGTGGCGTAATTGGTAGCCGCGCTAGACTTAGGATCTAGTACTGAGAGGTGTGTGGGTTCGAGTCCCGTCATCCGCACGAAGAGAGACCAAGATTA
>JAEEMG010000016.1 GCA_016283095.1 Paludibacteraceae bacterium
GATCATCCGCTCTTCGATGCTGTCGTCTTTTGCCTCCATCAGCGTCGATTTCCAATCTCCTTTGCATACATCTTTCGCTATCTGCTTGAGAATTGGCAATCTCACACCATACATGGTTGTCACACCGGGACTCAGTTTGATTGAGAAATCTCGGTAATCATTATCTGCGTTTGCCTGCAGTAAAACTATGATGTCATTCCAATTCATATTCTGTCAATTTCAGAGAATTTATCCGTTTGTGTCCGACTTATTTTTCCCACCTCAGCCTATAAATATAGCCTGGCTCTGGATTGGTCTTTGTATGATAGTATAGTTTATGATCTTTGTCAAATTCCACGGATTCAATGAACTCGAAATCTCCATCTATTTGAGACACGATCTTTTTCCTTTCGAAATATGCTGGCTTTGCGTATTCATTGCTTTTGTAAGACAATAAAACTCTAAAACCGAGCACTTCAATAGGTGTGTCGAGTCTTGAACTTATCCATGGCTTGGCTGTGTTGTCAGTGTCTTCATTGGTTGTTTTTATACTGATTACTGTACAATCATTGTATTTTAATGGGTGATTGAATGTTATTTTCGCCGTATCCCATTCATTTTTGTTTTCGTTGTGGATCAGAGGACTAATCTTTTGTGATACTGATTCGATTTTTGGTGGAATCGCACCTGTCCATTTGAAATTATATGGTATTTCTGTGAGAAACAACCTTTTGCATTGTATTGTGCGGTAAACTTCAAATGTGGATTTCACTCCATCGTTGGATTTGAAGATTAGAAAAGTGGATATTCGTTTATAATCTTCAGAGGAATTCTCATCAATAAACTTGTTGATTACTCTTATTATCTGAAAAACAATGATGAGTAGACATAAAATAACAATCGTTAACGCAATTATTATAGCTGTTTTGTTGTTACTAAAACACATTACTAATCCTGCAATAGAACATATTGATCCTGTAGTACCCAAACAACTACCTAAATATATTCTAGTGAAGTTGAATACTTTTTTGATATTATGCATCTGTTCCCATATTTTATTAAATTTTTGTGTTAATTATTCCCTTTATTTGTTTACAAAATTATTAAAATTTTTGGGGTTTTTCATATTTCTCCCCAAAAAAATCATATAATTTTTGTTAAAATGTGTGTTTCTTCAATTTTAACACTCAATCTTTAATATTTGTCTCAACTATAATGGATGATGTTGGAAATGAATGAGTTTAAAAAATAGAGACGTGGGAATGCACCCCACGTCTCCACTATGCTTTATTAGTAACGGAATTCTCCGAACTCACTCTTGATAATCAACTCTTTCTTTGAAGACTCCTCACAGTGTCCGATGATCTTCGCGTCGATGCCGAACGACTTAGAAATCTCGATTACCTTGTCTGCATTCTTCTTGTCAAGATAGATCTCCATACGGTGTCCCATGTTGAATACCTTGTACATCTCAGCCCAATCAGTGTTGCTCTGCTGCTGTATTGTCTTGAACAATGGCGGAACATCAAACATGTTGTCTTTTACTACCTTCAGATTGTCTATGAAATGAAGGATCTTAGTCTGGGCACCACCAGAGCAGTGTACCATTCCGTGGATCTCGCTACGCAATTCGTCTAACACTTTCTTGATGACTGGCGCGTATGTACGTGTTGGAGACAAAACCAACTTTCCTGCGTCGATAGGGGATCCCTCAACTTTATCTGTAAGCTTCAATCCGCCTGAGTAAACCAACTCTTCTGGAACGGCTTTGTCGTAGCTCTCTGGATATTTCTCAGCCAAATATTTTGAGAAGACGTCGTGGCGTGCGGAAGTCAAACCGTTGCTTCCCATACCTCCGTTGTATCCCTTCTCGTATGTTGCCTGGCCGTAGCTTGCCAAACCGACGATCACGTCACCTGGTCTGATGTTGGCGTTGTTGACAACGTCGCTGCGTTTCATACGGCAAGTGACTGTGCTGTCGACGATGATTGTGCGTACCAAATCACCTACATCCGCTGTCTCTCCACCTGTGGCGTATACACCTACACCCATCTCACGTAGCTCTGCAAGTAGCTCATCTGTACCGTTGATGATGGCGCTGATCACCTCACCTGGAACCAATAGCTTGTTTCTTCCAATTGTAGATGACACCAAGATGTTGTCTGTCGCACCTACGCAAAGAAGATCATCGATGTTCATGATCAATGCGTCCTGCGCAATGCCTTTCCACACTGACAAATCTCCCGTCTCCTTCCAATACATATAAGCCAACGATGACTTCGTTCCTGCACCGTCGGCGTGCATAATGTTGCAATATTCCGCGTCTCCTCCTAAGATATCTGGGATGATTTTGCAGAATGCTTTAGGGAAAATACCTTTGTCGATGTTCTTGATTGCGTTGTGTACGTCTTCCTTTCCAGCCGACACTCCACGCATAGCATATCTCTTGTCGCTCATCTTTAATTGTTTTATTTTCTGCAAAATTACTTATTTTTTTGTTTATACGGGTTAAAAACCTCCAATTTTTACAACGCTATGATCAGAAGCAGGATGTTGAACGCGCAAATGACTCCGAATCCTATGCAAAGATCCTTCAACAGTTTTTTGCCTGAGAAGAATATTCCATACAGCATTTTGACGACGTTGTTGCTTATGATCGCCTGGAATGTGGCAAGGATAAGAAGTGCGTCAGACACGTTGTGCTGGGTCTGGAACAGGTTGATGATGAACGGATTGATGTCCGTCACACCAACGATGATTGAAAGTATGCGTAATCCGCTGTCGCCGAAATAAACCAAAGCGTAAGTTGTCACCAACGTGAATGCTATGAATAGGATAGCGAAAAGAATGGCGACTTTGAATTCCAACGGATTCTTCTCCTCCTCTTCCTCAATTTTTGTGTCTGAGCCATTCTCTCCTGCCTTTGGTTTCTGACGATAGAAGAAGTATGCTACAACGGCAGATACTACGATCATGATGGCAAACAGATACCAGTATTTGAGCATCAGATTATAGTTGAAGATACCCAAAAGGATAAATATCTTGAAATACATCATTGTGATGGCACAGAAGATAGCCGCGATGTATTCCTTCAAATCACCAGAATGATCCTTCGCTTTCTTCGACAATATGATGCATGTGGCTGTGCTGCTGTATATTCCGCCAAGAATACCTGTGATGATGACGCCTCCGTTGGGGAACAGATATTTCTTCACCAGATAGCTGATATATGAAATTCCTGAGATGACGACGGTGGCAAGCCATATTGTGTAGGGTGTCAGACCCGTTCCCTCAATCAACTCATTGTTAGGAAGGATAGGAAGAATGACACCTGCGATGATAAGGAATTTGGCAAGGTTGATAAACTCCTCATCGTTCATCTTCTTTGTAAACTCGGTGAATTTGTCTTTCATTTCCGCCAAGACGAGCACAGTGACGACCACGAGGATAGCCAGCGTGATGGACGACACATATATAATCGGTGCGATGCAATAAGTGATCAAGGCGATCATGATCGACGTGATTCCTGTACGCTGACGTATGAATAGTTTGTGGGCATACGCGATGCTGAGGAGCAAAGACAATGTTGCTCCGCCATATAGGAAAGGAGTGAGACTTCCGTTTCCCATCACATAAAGCACATAACCAAGTATTCCAATCAGAGTGAAAGTTCTGTCCGAACCGAAAGTGTGCAATATATCGCTGTTTTTTTCATATAGTTTTCTCTGTGATAACCCGATCACCAGTGACATCAGAGCAACAACAGCAAAATTGATGATGTCAGTTGAGAATATATTTGATATTGATTCCATGATTCAAAAAATTAATGTTCGAAACCTTCTTTAACAAATATAATGTTTATTTCGATTTATGTCAAGGAATGTAAGGGAAAAAATGGGGGCGACGGGAAGAATGTGATAGTAATGGATTTTGGGAAGGCATCACCACTCATGCCACACGAAAATGAAGATTTCAAATTCGTGTGATACTGTTTTCTGGACATGATATTCTATATTAAAATGACTTCTTTTGAATTTCATGTGGAATTTAAAACAATAAATCGTATATTTACATGATTTAAGGTATTGGCTACGGCATAAGAAAAAGAGAAAGGTTTATGACGCAACAAGACAAAGAGACACTGATTACATTGCTGAATCAATATAGGAATTTGGGCATTTCGGAACAGATAGATTTTCAAAAATTCTATCTCTATTCCATTATTGCTCATTCCACAGCCATTGAAGGCAGTACTGTGACCGAAGTGGAGGCACAACTCCTTTTCGACGAGGGTATCACCAGCAGCAAACGTACAATACAGGAGCAGATGATGAACCTCGACCTCAAGACCGCATACGAATATGGAATGAAATGGGTCCAACGACACGATCCAATAACTGTGGATTGGCTTATATCGTTGGCTGCTAAAGTAATGGAACATACTGGAAGCGAATACAACACAATGACAGGAAGTTTTTCGTCGGCACGAGGTGAGTTACGCAAATTGAATGTGAGTGCTGGGCTTGGAGGTCCGTCGTATATGTCATACCTGAAAGTGCCGTCACGCCTAGCCGCTTTTTGCGATGAACTTAACAAACGTCGCATTTTGGTCGACAAGACAGAGCCTTGTGCTCTCTACGAACTCAGTTTTTGGGCTCACTACGAATTGGTGACCATTCATCCATGGGCAGATGGCAATGGACGTACCAGCCGTTTGCTGATGAATTTGTTGCAAATGGAATACGACCTTTTGCCAGTGAGAGTGCTCAAAGAGGACAAAATATCTTATATCCAGGCACTTGTTGACACAAGAAATAATGAAGATATCAGCATCTTTGTCGATAGCATGACGCAGTTGCATATTGAGCATTTGCGTAATGACATAGACATATTTCTTAAATCGACTGAAGAGGGAAATAGTGACGAGAGAAAAGAAAGCGTCCAGAAAAATGTCGTAGAAAGATCGCGGAAAAGTGTGGAGAAAAGTGTGGAGAAAATAATTAAACAGATAGCGGAAAATCCGAAAGTGACTGTAAAAGAACTTACTACAATTGTTGGCTTGTCTCGTCGCGGTGTGGAGAAAAATATAAAGAAGCTACAGGAATGTGGCGTCATCCGCCGTGTTGGTCCAGACAAAGGCGGCCATTGGGAAATTATAAAACATGAGTAAGAATTCCTATCACACGGAAATGAGGATTTCAAATTCGTGTGATAGGGGAGAGTGATGGATGTTTTTAATCTAGGGATTCAGGCTCGTCTTCATCCGGTGCGACGGGAGTGGCATCGGAAGAAATATTTCTAGAAAGGCGGTTTCGGGGAAAAATAGTTTTATACTTAGTCCTTATTTGATTTTATTTGTGTTTAAAAATCAATTTTCCATATTGATTTAGCACAATTTCCCATTTCCTGTTGGCGCCTATTTATAGATTCACTGTTCCAATTTAAATAATCGTCAGGAATAGAGTTGGTTGTTACAAAAGATGATTTCTTATAAACATTCGCTTTATCTTTATAAGAAGCATTTTCAATCTCTTTGTTATAGTTTTTTTCTAGTAAGCACATATTTCCTAGCCTATATATTAGTGAGTCAAAATTGTAATTGTCATCACCCCATTCTTCACCAGGATTTTGTGGTAATATATGTTCAATTGTATCTGTCTCGCTTGAGAGATTTACATTTCTTTCTCCTCCTTTGAAACGCTCAATTTTCCCCAAAATATATTTTATAATCTTGTTATTTCTTGAGTTCTCTACTATTGCTTTGTGATTAAATAAAGGCAAGAACTCATTATCATCTACATATATATCTTTAAGCAGGTTTTTATCATATTTTTTCTCCTGTGTGACTAGAATGGACATGTTGTTATATGTACGTTCAATATCATTAGGATTTTTTCCACAAATGACACTATAACGAAATCCAATTACAATAACATCTTTTAATACCCTTTCAAATGTACTTTCATCAAGGAATTTATAAGCAGACATTAATAGAGAAAATGGTTGCTTTATATTGAAAATGTTTAACAACTCAACATTATTACTGATATCTCTTTTGCCCTGCCATAGTTCATCATTTGCGTCACGTAAGGCCATATAAATGTCACTGTATCCTAACATTTCATTCAACAATGTAAAAACTTCAGAGTCTGTTTTTATTTTTTCTCTTATTGCCTTAAACAAATCATTTGATCGGACTGTTTTATTTTTAGAGTTCCAATAATATCTGATGAAATCGGGTAGTTTTTCTGCTCGAATGTTCTTTGTTAAAGCTGACCATTTTTCCTCAAGTGTTGAAATTCGATCTGGAAATTCGGAAGAATTGTCCACGAGAGAAAATAAATAGTTTTTTAATAAGTCTGCAGAAGACAATTGAACGCCTCTAGCATTAAGTGTTTCAAACACTTTGAATGCATTCATTTCGTCGCTGACTCTAATAATGGTAAAGTGTAGATGATCAACTATATAAGTGATGAATTCTGCATATTCTTTTCCAGTATTGAATTTATTTGTAAGTTGCTTTTCATACCACTCAAAACACTTTTTCATTAATTTTTCTGTGTAAGAAGTGTTGCGTAGCTTTAACTCTCCTAATTTAACTATATATTCTTTATAGTATGCGTCGTTGTTCCTATTCAGTACTAAAATATTGTCGTATTCCAACGATACAGGATCCACATTGCCGATATATGTGTTTTTTAGATTTTCTACGCGTAGTTTGTTTTCTTCAACTTCACTACCTTTATCTATTAATTTTTGAATTGATTTTATTGCGGCCAAAATCACCATTGTAATTGTGGTGAAACGCTGTTGACCATCGATGATAAGACAGTCTTTCCCTTTGGTCATTTGTAGTACTAAATAGCCCATATAATGATCGCTTTTTTCGGCAATCATTGTCTCTATATCTTGCCACAAATCGTCCCATTGCTCTATGTCCCAAGAATAATCTCGTTGGAATTTAGGAATGATATATTTACCTCCACTTCTTATCAAAGAACCGAAATGACTAGTTGTTGAATCTTGAATACCTGTCATGATTTTAAGATTTTTTTACATTATGACCATTGCTCATAACTTTTTTATTTGCTCCTTCTGTAATTTAATTCTCATCTTTTAGAGACCTTATGTGAGAGGAATGTGTTTTATAATTCGCTCATTATATGATACAATGGTTCTGATTTTTATAAAAAATGATAACCTATATGAATTTTGATGCTTTTGTATTGATTATGAAAACATTTTGTTGCTTTTAAGTGTAGAAATATTAATGTTTTCGTAATCTTATTGATTACATCAAACTAGAGGCCTTTCTGTAAATTGACATTTTACGAAATTTGCATTCTAATGAATCTTATAAGTTGACATTGTATATGTTAATCTATAACATCGATTTTTGTTAAAATAGTTATTTGACAATGTCAGAGTTGTTTTACCTAAAAGATATTGTGAATTATCTATTTTCATTTTGTTTGAATTAAAGCAATTATACAATTCTATAATAAACAAAAGTAGTATTTTTAGAACCCCTTACAAAATAAAATATGCTTTTTTGTCTTTGATTATGTTTATGTCTCTTTTAATATTTCATCTTATCTGGTATCACCCCTCTCACTCCTCCTTTCGGATTTTCAACATCTCCCTTATAACGTGGTATTAAGTGTATGTGAACATGAAAAATACTTTGTCCAGCGGTTTCACCAACATTGATGCCTACATTGAATCCATCTGGATGGAAACGTTCTGTAAGAAATTTTACATCTATCATAGGGCTCGTTGTTTGTGTGTCGTTAGATCAAAGTATTTGGTGACATAACATTGGGGGATTGCAATGTTATTTTACTTTGTATTCCATCGCAAATATACATAATTTTCACTATTCCCCCTCTGCCATTTTATATTTAATTAACAATTCCTCTCAAAAAAAATAATTGGTTTTGTTTGGATTTAAAAATATTTTGTGTAATTTTGACACGAAGTTAAAAAGAAACCAAAAATCGAAGAGTTATGAATACAATAATTACATCTCTGCTGGAGACAGATCTTTACAAGTTCTCTATGGGTCAGGCTATTTTCCACCAGTTCCCAGGATATAAGACTACCTGGACTTTCAAATGCCGTAACAAGGATGTGAAATTCACTCCTGAAATGGTGGAGGAAATCAAACGTCAGTTGCAGGCTTACTGTAATCTCCGCTTCACTGAGAGTGAATTGGATTACTTGAGATGCATCGGCGCAAGAAAGGATGAAAATGGTAATATCGTCAAGAAGGGCTGGATTAAAGGTTCTTATGTTGACTTCTTACGTATATGGCGTCCAAGATTCGAGGATTTCATAATCAACGACCAGGCTGAATGTGGATTGAATATTGAGGCGTGTGGCACTTGGCTTAACACTAGTATGTATGAGATTCCTACTCTTGCTATCGTCAATGAGGTATATTTCCGCATGGCTTACGACTATGAGGAACTTAAAAAACAATTCCGTCGCAAGCTTGATGAGAAAGTGAATCTTTTGGAGCAGGATATCTATGAACTTGGTGCATTCTCTGAATTTGGCCTCCGTCGCAGATTGTCTGCCGAGTGCCAGGAGATGGCTGTGATGGCTTTGAAAAATGCGAAGATGAACAACAAATCTATCTTCGTGGGTACAAGCAACGTCTACCTAGCTCGCAAATACAATCTTATCCCTGTGGGTACTATGGCTCACGAGTGGATCATGTGCGTAGGTCAGGGCAACAGAGCTGTCAATCCTGCTTATTCTAATCTTTACGCTCTACGCTCTTGGGTGACTGAGTATAAGGTGCAGAATGGAACGGCTCTTACTGATGCGATCACAACTGATTGTTTCTTGCGTGATTTCGATGAGGAGTTCGCTACTGTGTTCAGCGGTGTCCGTCACGATTCTGGTGATCCGTTCGCATGGGGCGACAAGATGATCGCTCACTATCAGAAGCTTGGCATCGACCCTACTACAAAGACTCTTCTCTTTAGCGACAGCTTGAATTTTGAGAAGGCTACAAAGCTAAAGAAGTATTTCGAGGGCAGGGCAAAGACAGCTTTCGGTATCGGTACATTCATTGCCAACGACACTGATGTGCCACCGCTAAATATCGTGATGAAGACTACTCTATGTAATGGTGGCGACGTTGCAAAGATTTCTGACACTCCAGGAAAGGGTATGTGTAAGAATCCTGACTATGTCGACTATTTGCAAAGAGCCATCGACTGGAGAATGAACCACGCTGAAATGTGATTGATAACCAATTAATTTGAATGGTATGAACAATTGGCAGATAAAAGAGAGGGAAGTGGTGATGAAAACACCAATCGGAAGCTTTGTGACAACAAAGAAGATTGATCCGAGTGGTGTGGAACGCAAATATATATCTATGAATTGCCCCGACTGGGTTTGTGCTGTGGTCCAGCTTGGAGCTGGTTCTGATGATTTCATGATGGTCAAGCAATTCCGTCACGGCATCAACAGAGAAATCACAGAGTTTCCTTCTGGCATGGTAGACGGTGGTGAGAAGGCGATCGACGCTCTCTATCGTGAGCTGGATGAGGAGTTGGGTATCAAGAAAGAGAATGTTGTCAAACTGGAGCAACTTTATACTGGTAGCCCTAATCCTGCTTTCATGGAGAATATAATGACTTGCTACTATGTGGTGGTGGATGGCTATGGCAAAAACAATCCTGACGATGATGAGTTTCTTGAAACTGAGATCGTGAAGAGGGCAGACATGGATGCGATTGTCAGACAGGATGATTTTGGTTTGATGATGAGGCTTGCTTGGGAGATGTTCGAAAAAATTAAGAGTTAAGAATTAAGAGTTAAGAATGACTGTACTCTAATAGGAACCAGTAAATTAGGAGGAAAAGATTATGAGAACACTTAAAGAACAGATGGTAGCCTGGATCAAGGACTACTTCGCAAAGAATGGTGACGAGAATACAAAAGCACTTATAGGTATCAGTGGAGGAAAGGACAGTACTGTAGTGGCTGCGGCATGTGTGGCTGCTTTGGGTAAGGATCGTGTGGTAGGTGTGATGATGCCTAACGGTGTTCAGACGGATATCAATGATTCTAAACGAGTTTGTGAGTTTTTGGGTATTAAAAACTATGAGGTGAATATCAAGGGAGCTTACGATGCTCTTGCTCAGGAGATAACTGCAAAAACGGCTGGTGAGGCTACTCCTCAATTCAAGACAAACACTCCTTCTCGTTTGAGAATGGCCACTTTATATGGTGTGGCAGCGATTATTGGTAATTGCAGAATCAGTAATAATGGCAATAAGAGCGAGCGTCTCATGGGATATTTCACTATCTGGGGCGACGGTGCTGGTGATTTTGCTCCGTTGGCTAATCTGTATGTCAGCGACGTGGTGAGATTGGGAATTGAGTTGGGTTTGCCTGAGGATTTGGTGAAGAAAGCTCCTAGTGATGGAATGTGTGGCATGACAGATGAGGATAACCTTGGTTTCACATACGCTGAGGTGGAGAAGGTGGCAAGAGGTTTCTACGACGACGTGAATCCAGAGACAGCTAAGAAGATACAGAACAAGATCAATGGTATGAGCTGGAAATGCAAACTTCTTAATCTTCCATGTTTTGTGCCTGATCAGAAAGTTTTGGCAATTATCGACGCGCAAAAAGACTTCATCGATGGTAGTTTAGGTGTCGGCCTCGACAAGTGGGAAAAGGCTAAAGCTGCCATAATCGAGTTGATGAAGAAAGAAAAATACGACAGCATCGTCTACACTAAGGACTGGCATCCTGCAAACCACTGCTCTTTCAAAGCCCAGGGTGGACCATGGCCTGACCACTGTGTGGCTGGAGGAAAAGGTGCGGACGTTGATCCTGATCTGCTTGCTATTCAGATTCCAAGCGTCACATTGAACAAGGGCTGCAATCCGAATGTTGAGGAGTATGGAATAGATGTGTTGCCAAACGTCGACAATGTGAAAGAGCTTCATCTTGTCGGTCTGTGCTTCGACTATTGCGTGCAGAGTTGCGCTAAAGAGACGGCCAAAACACATCCTGACACAAAGATTGTGGTGAAGAAGGCAGGCACCGTCGCAATCGATGAGAATGCAAAGATCGATTGGGAAGGCTTGACAATAAGTGTGGAATGATAAAAAAACGTTGAAACGTGTGAATTTTTAGGGACAGGTTTTAATGACCTGTCCCTTTTTTCTTGATTAGAAGCGGATATCGGATTTGTTTCATAATCAAACACAAAATTATTATATTTGCAGAGTGTATTGAAAAAGAGAGTATTATGATAAAGCCATATCCGATAGGACGACAGGATTTCAAGGACATTATCGAAAGCGGTTTTGCCTACGTCGATAAGACGGAACGTATGTATGAGATGGTGAGAAACAGAAAATTTGTGTTTCTTTCCCGTCCTCGTCGTTTCGGAAAGTCTCTTCTTATCCACACCCTTCAGCACTACTTTGAAGGAAACAAGACTCTTTTTGATGGCTTGAAGATCAGCAAATTGGAAAAAGACTGGATAAAATATCCGGTGTTCCGATTTGATATGAGTGGATGCAAGGATATGGATGCCGACGGAATGTGTGCTTATATAGCCAATGTGTTGAGAATTTATGAAATGCAGTTTGGTATAAAAAATGAATGCGATAGAAACGGCGTGCGTTTTCAAAATCTTATCCAAACAGCATACAGTCAAACAGGCAAAAAGGTGGTGGTGCTGATTGACGAATACGATTCCCCTTTGCTTTCCCATCTCCACGATGGCAAATTGCAGGAGGTGAAGCCAATACTCCAGGAACTTTATCAGCAGTTGAAGGTGAACGAGCAATATGAGCAGTTTGTCTTCATCACAGGCATCTCCCGTTTTTCGCAGGTGTCAATTTTCTCTACACTCAATAATTTGGACAATATCTCCATGGATGATAAGTTCTGTGATATATGTGGTATCACTGTAGATGAGCTGATGGAGAATTTCAAAGAGGATATAGAGTGTTTTGCACATAATGAGGGATGCACTTTCGATGAAATGGTGATGAGACTTAAATCCAAATATGACGGTTACCATTTTTCCAAAAACTCGCAAGACATATTCAATCCGTTGAGTGTGATTTCCTCATTCAGCAAGATGGAGTTGAAAAACTTCTGGTTTGAAACAGCCACGTCGTCATACGTCATAGACCACTTACGTAAACATAACGCTCAGATACTTGATTTTGAGAGTGTTGAACTTTTCGAGTCGGATTTCTATGTGTCACAGGAGGATAGTAGAAGTGTATATCCGTTGCTTTATCAGGCTGGTTATCTGTCTATTAAAGGTTATGACAAAGAGTCGAGCCGTTATGTGATTGGCTATCCCAACTCAGAAGTTCGTGTCTCTATGCTTGAGGTTATGATGCCGTCGTGGGTTGGATGCTCTGCCACAGATGGTAAAAACTATATGTGTGATTTCTATTTTGCTCTCAAAGCAGGTAAGATAGATGAGGCATTCGAATTACTGAAGGAGTTTTTCCTGCAGATTCCGAATGTGCTGAATAATAAGAATGAGAAGCATTTCCAAACGGTGATTTATGTCTTGTTCCGTTGGCTTGGTTTCTATACCCAGTCTGAGGTGAACACTGCTAAAGGCAGGCTCGACTGCATTCTATTCTCTCCGAAACAGATTTTTATCATTGAGTTTAAAGTGGATGAGAGTGCGGAAAAGGCTCTTGCTCAAATCAATGAGAAGGGTTACGCTGATCCATACCGTGCAGACGGCAGACCAATTGTTAAGATCGGAGTCAACTTCTCCAGTGAAGAACGTACGATTGAAGGATGGAAAGTTGAAGATTAAAATGTCTGAAACTTTTTCTTAAAGTGTCGTTTTTATATTTATTTCCAACAAAAATGCAATTTGTTGGATTCTATTTCCTATTTTTGTAGCAACAAAGAATTAGAAGAACTTAATAATTACAATGATGAGAAAAATTTTGTATTTTTTCCTATCCGCTTCTCTTTTTTGCTCATGTGTGCCAAAGAAGAAGTTCGTTGAACTAAGCGAAGAACTTGATGATTGCTATAAGGCAAAACAGGCAGGTGTTAAGACAATGGCTGAGAACAAGCAGACTATTGCTGATCTTGAATCCAATAAAAAGTATTTGCAGAATGCAATCGACGCTTTGGCTAAAGATACTTTGGCTAAGGGAAAACTGTTGTCGCAGAACAAGACTGATCTTGAAAGCCTAAGAAATCTAAATAAGAAACTTGCTGATCAGCTTAAGAATTCTCGTAGTGAGAGTGAGGTTAAGGCATTGTTGAACCAGCTTCAGACTATGCAGAACAAACTTGCTTCTCGTGAAGACAGCCTTTCTGCTAAAGAGAAGGAGATGCAGAAACTTACAGCTATGGTCAACCGCCAGGACTCTTTGATGAAGAGTTTGAAGAAGAAAGTGAGCGACGCGTTGACTAACTTCGAAGGTAAGGGATTGTCTGTAGTAAACAAGAATGGACGTGTCTATGTCTCTATGGATGAGAAGTTGCTATTCAAGTCTGGTAGCTATGACGTTGATTCTAAGGGTATTCAGGCTCTTAACAGCATCGGTGACTTCCTTGTAGAGAATAAGGATATCCATGTTGTGATCGAGGGTCACACAGATAACGTGCCATACACAGGTAACGGATATTTGCTAGACAACTGGGATTTGTCTGTTAAGCGTGCCACTGCTATCGTGCGTGCTCTAATCGGCAACAAGAATATCGATCCTGCACGTATCACTGCCAGCGGTCGTGCTGAGTATGTTCCTCTTGATCCAGCCGACACTAAGGAGGCTCGTCAGAAGAACCGTCGTACAGAGATCATCTTGAGTCCAAACATGGATGAGTTGATGAAGGCTCTTTCTGGTGAATAAAATTGATATATTTATTTTATGATAGCAGGGAGTGATTTTTGCTCCCTGCATTTTTTGCATATATGGATTTTCGTACTTTGATGAATATCAAGCCGTTTGCTAAGAAGATGACTTACGACAGTAAGGTTGTCTCGCTTGGCTCATGCTTCTCTTCAGAGATGGGCAGACGTCTGCTTGATCGCAAATACGATGTGTTGCTTAATCCCCTTGGCATTGCGTTCAATCCGCTTTCGATAGCTATGCAGATTGAGAAATCACTCGATCTTGATTATTTCAATGAGGATGATTTCTTCTGTCGCGACGGAATATGGCGCAGCTTTCTCCTTCACAGTGATTTTTCAGGAGAATTGCAGAACACAATGCTGAATGCCAACAACGCACTCCGTGATGCAAACGAATATTTGAAAACTGCTGATTTCCTTCTCCTCACTTTTGGTTCCGCTTTCGTTTATCGCCATAAGGAACAGAACTTCGTGGTGGCAAACTGCCATAAGGAAGACGCTGGTGTTTTCAAGCGTGAGTTGTTGACTGTGGATGAGATCACTTCCGTCTACAAAAGACTTATTGATAGGATTGCAGATACAAATCCTGATGCCAGTATTGTGATGACGGTGAGCCCGATCAGACATTTGCGTGATGGGTTGGATGAAAATAGTCTGAGCAAGGCGACGTTGCGTCTGGCTATCAATGAACTTGTGAAACAGTACAAAGAGAGGGTTGAGTATTTTCCGTCATACGAAATCATGATGGATGATTTGCGTGATTATCGTTTCTATGCAGAAGATATGCTTCATCCGTCGTCTGTGGCGGTGGATTATATATTCGAGAAATTCTCTGAGACGACGATGTCTGCAGATCAGATTGCTTTGATGAGACGTGTGGAAAAGATAATGGATGGAGTCAACCATCGTATGTCTGATCCCCAAAGTGCGAACTCCAAACAGTTCGCCGCCAAACTGATTATGAATATGAATGAGTTGACTGGCAAATATCGCGTCGACTTCAAGAGAGAGAAAATGGATTTAATTAACAGATGTGGACTTGAAATGGTATGAAAATGAATTTTGAATCAATTAAGAATAAATATGTCGCACTCTACCATGAGTGTTACGATTTCATTATTGATCCCAACAGCGTATGGGAAAAAGTGGTGAACGAGCAACGTACGTGGACAGACACACAGACTCGATTGCTTTACCCTTTGCTTGCGCTTATCTGTCTGCTTGGGTTGGTGAGAGTGCTTGTACAAAACTTCTATATTTCTGGCTACAACTTGCTTGAAGAGACATTGATCGCATTGTCATGGCCTGTGATCCTTGCTATTTCACTGCTGATAGCTGCTTTTGTCGGACGATTTTATCTAAAGTTTCTGACAAAAAAACAGGTTGATTTCGAGCGTATGGTTGTATTCATGACGTATGCGGAGATACTGGTTTTTATATCATTCGCTATATTGTCGGTATTGCCGTTCATGTTTCCGGTGCTGATATTTATAAATTTTTACTCCGCATACATTATAATGTCGGGATATAATGTTTATTTTGTCGACATTATTGGAGAGGATAGGAAATATCATTTTCCTTCAACTCTTATTACATTTATCATTATTTATGCTCTTACGTATATGGCGTGGGAAGCATTGGCTAAAATTTAGACTGAAAGGTTTTACATAGAATATGGGAAACAATAAATTAGGAAAGTTGATGAAAAAAGATGTGCTTATAAAGAATAAGCGCGCGACTTTCGATTATGAACTGGTTGATAAATTCACTGCTGGAATTGTGCTTGTGGGCACGGAGATAAAATCGATCCGTTTGGGCAAGGCAAGTCTGGTGGATACTTTCTGTTTCTTTGCCGGCAACAATGAGCTATGGGTGAAGAACATGAACATTTCAGAATATTCGTTTGGATCATACAACAACCATCTGCCACGTCGTGACAGAAAACTTCTTCTTAATCGCAAGGAACTTATCAAGTTGCAGAGAGAAGTGAAGGATAATGGTATGACTATTGTGCCTACAAAGCTGTTTATCAACGAAAAAGGTCTTTGCAAGTTGGAGATTGCATTGGCACGTGGTAAGAAGGAGTACGACAAACGTGAGAGCATCAAGGAGAAGGATGCTAAGAGGGATATCGATCGTTACATGAAGAGATAAAATGGATTTTGTACTAAGAATGAAGGATGTCGCTCCTCGTATCTGGGGAGTCGAGTTTCCTGATAACATAAATTTTGAGGTCAAACCTGGCGAGGTTTGGTGTATTCTTGGAGAGAATGGTTCCGGCAAAACAATGCTTTTGGATCTGATCTCAGGTAAAAGCGGTATTCGTGGTGGTGAGTTGAAATACGGATTTTTTGATCCAAACAATCGTCCGGAGGGAATCAAGTACGCTAGCGACATGATCCGCACAATGTGTTTTGAGAGCGCGTACAAACTTGCTGATTACAACAACATGTATTATCAGCAGCGTTTCAATTCGCAGGATAATGAGTTGGCTCCTACGGTTGGAGAACTGTTGAAGATGAGTGTCGAGAAGAAGAAGGGAAACCGTATGCTTGATGAGGATTTGTTAAAGTCGTTGATGGAGAAAATGAAAATCAACGATATCATCAATAAACATATCATAATGTTGAGCAGTGGAGAATTGCGTCGTTTCCTTATTGCTGAATCACTGATTTCTGCACCTCAATTGCTCCTCGTCGACAATCCTTTTATTGGACTTGATCCTGCTATGATGAAGGAACTCAATGATTTCTTCACATTGCTTGCACAAAATGGTCAGATGATGATTTTCTCATGTCCGAGTGAGGAGGAGATCCCAGATTGTGCCACACATATCCTTCCTGTTAAAGATAAAAGATATCTTCCTGGAATTGAAAAGGATAAATATCTTGCCGATTCGGCTCTTAGGTCGACGGTGTTCGCTCCACGTAAGTTCAAAACGGATGAGCTACAGGCTACAGTGTTGTCGAAACCAGATTTTGATGAGGTGTTCTGTATGACCAATGTGAATGTCTCTTATCCAGGCAGAACATTGTTCAAGGATCTAAATTGGCGTATTATGAAGGGTGAGAAATGGAGTTTGTCCGGACAAAACGGTTCTGGCAAAAGTACTCTTCTTTCACTTTTGTCTGCAGACAATCCGAAAGCTTATTCGTTGGATATCAGATTGTTTGGACGTCAGCGTGGAACAGGAGAAAGTATTTGGGACATCAAACGTCATATAGGATATATATCAAGTGAGATGCATCTTTATTTTCGTCAAGACCAGCCATGCAAGAAGATTGTGGCATCAGGATTCTTCGACACGATCGGATTGTTCCGTACTCCTACGGATGCTCAATATGAGTTGGCATTGCAATGGATGAAACTTTTAGGTATAGATCATCTAGCAGAGCAGTCATTCTTGAAAGTGTCTGGTGGAGAGCAACGTCTTGTGCTAATCTGCAGAACGATGGTTAAAAATCCGGATCTGCTTATCCTCGACGAGCCACTTCATGGATTAGACATTGCAAATAAGCGTCGTGTGCGTGAGATTGTGGAGAAATATGCGGCTCAGGATGAGAAAACATTGATTTACGTCACTCACCGTAAATTGGAGATTCCGTCTTGTGTCACAAAACATTTTGAGATTCAGAAATTAGGTTAACTCAAAGTTTTTCACTTAATTGGTGAAACTTTTCCGTTTGACAAATATTTGTGAATGGGTTACAACTTAATTTGATTGTTGCATGAAGAAACTGTTGTATTTCATAATTACGATATTTGTGCTGATAGCTTTGGCTGTCGGTGCTGTATTCATTTTCTCTGACACCATCATGAAGAAGGTGCTGGATAAAGAGTTGAATGAAGTCCGTGATAAATATGGAGTTCAGGTCGAATATGACGATTTGAAATTCAATGATCTTTCTTCAATGACGTTCAATGGAATCTCCTTGTATAAAGTAGACGCGGATAAAAACATCACTGATACTATCGCTACCGTCGACAGCCTCACTGCGACAGCCCAGCTACGCAGTTTGATGAAGAAAAAACTCAAATTGGTGAGTTTGAGAATTGCTGGAGTGGATGTTGTGTATAAGATGAAATCGCACAGAAGTGATGCGGATAGTGTGGAGGTTGAGGCTGAGAATGTGGAGCAGGGCAGTAAGAAAAGCATTTACGAAAAATTCAATCAAGCTACAGGGTTGTTTTTCAGAATGATGCCAGAACGCTTCTCACTTACAGATTTTAATTTGTCGGTCGAGTCTGACTCTTTCTATGCGAAGATTGCCGTTCCTAGATTCCAGATTAAGGATGATAAGTTTGAGTCTGATGTCATTTGTCAGGAGATGACGCATGAGATCCAGAACCTGTCTCTTACCGGAACGTATCAGCGTAATGATCAGACAATTACTGCGGATATCCAATCCAATAGTGATACAGCAAGAGTTATAGTTCCATTTATAGAATATAAGTACGGAGCCAAGATAGCCGCGAATATCTTTTTCGTAAAGGTGTCGGTAGACGCAGATGAAAGTGCCGGACTGTTTAAGATTAGAGGTAACGCGTCGGCAGAGTATCTATCCATTTATCATGAGCGACTATCTGCACAGACATTGAATTGCGGTTCTCCATCATCGGATTTCCTTTTGAATATCGACAAGAATAGTATAGAATTAGATAGCTCGACGGTGGTGCGTCTGGAAAAACTTGAGTTTTCTCCATACGTGAAACTCGACAAAGGAGACAATTTCGGTTTG
The DNA here is from genome assembly GCA_016283095.1 of Paludibacteraceae bacterium. Taxonomy (GTDB): domain Bacteria; phylum Bacteroidota; class Bacteroidia; order Bacteroidales; family Paludibacteraceae; genus UBA1723. The sequence goes on from JAEEMG010000016.1 coordinate 18,604, forward strand.
ACAATCAAACTTAATAAAGACAGATTTCCAGCCGATAATTTGTTCTCTTCTATTCCACGAGGTTTGATGCCAAGTTTGGAGGGAATAAAAGTAGAAGGAGATATAGATTATCATTTATTGTTCAGTTTTGATATGGACAATATTGATTCTTTGCAGTTCGCATCTTCGATGAAAAAGTATCCAGGCTTCAAGATCACGAAGTTCGGCAACGTCGACCTCAGGAAGATGCAAGATACATTTACCTATTTAGCCTATGATCAGAACGTGCTGCAACGCAAGATATTGGTGAGTGAGGCGAATCCAAACTACCGTAAGCTGGATGATATTTCCGTCTACTTGAGAAATGCGGTGCTATTTAGCGAGGATCCAAGTTTCTTCCGTCATCGGGGATTTTTGGAAAGTGCGTTGAGAGAAAGCATGATCAAGAATATCAAGGAGAAGAGATTTGCGAGAGGAGGAAGTACAATCTCGATGCAGCTTGTGAAAAACGTATTTCTAAACCGAGAGAAGAAACTTCAGCGTAAGGCGGAAGAGGCGATGATAGTGTGGCTGATTGAAAACAACGTTCTTACATCAAAAGACAGAATGTATGAAGTCTATCTCAATGTGATAGAGTGGGGACCAAATGTGTATGGAGCGGCTGAGGCAGCTAAGTTTTATTTTGGTAAAGAACCGTCAAAACTGACTGCAGAAGAGGCAATCTACCTTGCGATGATCATCCCACGTCCGAAGAAATTCAAATGGTGTTTCGATGACGAAGGCAAACTACGTGATTCCTACGAGCAGTATTTCTCTACAATATCAGGTAGAATGCTGAATGCGGAAATCATTTCGGAAAAAGAGAAAGAAAAGATATCTTGCAAAAATGTCGAGCTTACCGGAGATGCCGCTAAGATGTTGAAGAGTGGCGCATCAGTGACCACAGAGGAAGAAGATGACGTGGAAGAGGCGGAAGAAAAACCAAGCATCTTTAAGAAACTCTTCAAGTTTAGAAAGAAGGGAAAATGATGATTGGCATGGGGGACAATAAGGGAAGACTATGAAAAGTTTGTGATAAAATAGTTTTGCAAATTTGCATATGTTGGAATATTTTGTAAAATTTGCATAAAATTTGGTTTAGTAACATTAAAGAAATGAAAAAACAAAGTTTTGTAGCGAATCCTTTATACGACAGCGTGTTTAAGTTCATGATGGAAGATGAGCAAGTAGCGCATACGTTGTTGTCTGCATTGTTGAAGAAAGATATTGTCAGTGTTGAGATGCGTCCGAATGAGTACTCCAACGCCAACAAGGATAATGACCGTATATCAATATTTCGTATTGATTTTGGAGCTCTTGTTAGAGAGAAAGATGGCAAGGAACATTTGATCTTGATTGAGGTACAGAAGACGTGGCGCAGCACAGAGATTTCTCGTTTCCGCCAATATCTTGGAGTTCAGTATGAGAATAAAAGGAATCTGGATGTTAATGGTAATTCTTTACCTATAGTGTCTATTTATATACTTGGACATAAGGTCGGCAAAATCAAGGAGCCGGTTGTTTATGTTAGTCGCAAGTATTTAGATTATGATTCAAAAGAAATTACTGAAGGTGTGCCAGATCCATTTGTTGAGAGTCTTACTCATGACAGCATAATTGTACAGGTCCCTTATCTAAAAGGAAAGGCTCGGAATAGAGTAGAAAAATTGTTATCGGTATTCGACCAGACTTATGTTCAGGATGGAGATCCACAATTTGTTTCTGTGTCTGACCGAGATATTTCAGAAGATAAAGATATGGAAAGAATCATCAATCGACTTGCAAAAGCAGCCACAATCTCAGATATTCGTATGACTATGAATATCGAGGATGAAATTTATTCTGAGTTGGAAAACTTAGACACAAAGATTCTTTCCCAGAAAAAAGCATTGGCTCAGAAAGATAAGCAGTTGGCACATCAGGAAGAGCAGTTGGCACATCAGGAAGAGCAGTTGGCACATCAGGAAGAACAGTTGGCACATCAGAAGGATATGCTTCGATTCACAATCAAGATGCTTGTGGAAAGTGGTAAAACTCTGTCGGAAATTGCTGATAACCTACATCTTGATATCGAGGATATTAAAGAACTGATGTGAGATTGTAAAGGCAAAAACAGAGACTGAGGTCATCACAGGAAAGGTTTTCAAAAAATAGAAATAAGACGGTTATTTTTGTAAGACATAAAAAAAGACAGCGACTCTCTGAGCCGCTGTAGCTTTTTGCATATCATTTTCTCCGACGTTACTTGATCTAGGAGCATTGCCATATCATACTCTGTGCAAATCCACACATGTTGTCATTTCAGTTTGTCTTCTGCTTGTCTTCCTTTCCTGTATTTGTTTGCCGTCTTATTATTATTTGTTATTATTTCCTTTGCATACATCGTTTTTTCCATTGATTTTTATATTTTTGCTTTTGTGAAACGAGTTGTTTCAAATATAGTATGCGGAACATGATTTTAAGATTACTTACAATACTTTATCTAACATTTGCATTTTGCGGCTTGACATCTGCTGTTAAGCATGTTGACTTGCGTAATAATGTCAAAGATGTGCATTATAGCATTGCCCAATACACTACAGTCGACGGAATGGGAAGTGACAGGGTTTTTGATTTGATGCAGGATTCACATAAAAATGTATGGATCGCCACGGATTTCTCTCTCGACCGTTTTGATGGCAAAACTTTTCATCACTATACAAAAGACAAATACACTGAATTGCAACGTAATGATTTGAGAATTGTGACTAAGTGTGTGATCAATGGAAAGGAGGAGATTTTTGTCGGCTCTTGCAATGGTCTTTGTATGAGATATGATGAGACGTTTGATAAATTTATAGATATCAAACCATTGGAGTACGAAACCAATATTTATAAAGAGCCACATCAGTTCAAGGTTTGCAATGATGGCAACTGCTATATGTCCACCGTGGATGGCTTTTATAAATACGATGGTGAACGCTTCACTCACGAGTTTGACATGTTTGAGCCAACTCGTAAAATGTTTATTCTGGATTTCTTTGTTGATGATCGCCAACGTTTCTATTTCGGTGATATCCAGAATTTTACTGTGATGGACAAGAGCGGAAAGGTTATCAAGAAATATTCGGAATCTGATGGATGCTCTGGTTTGGTTTTTAAGTTTATCGAACTTCCTGGCTCACGTCTTGCTGTAATCAGCAGTGGCTCTGTCATTCAGGTGCTCAACATTGGAGGCGACAGTTTGGAGATAGAATCTGTTGTCAAACTCCCGTTTCTTTCCACATATGATGTTTTCCTTGCGTCTGATGGCAAACTATATATGGCTACTGACGGAGATGGACTTTGGCGCGTCGATACTGATCTGAATGAGAAATCTGTGGTCGAGCATATCCTTTCTTATGGAGAACAACCCAAAGAGTTAAGCAAAATCTATACAATTATGCAGAGTGCCGACAATGATATTTGGCTCGGCACACAGATGGGTGGTGTCTTCCGTCTTTCTCTTGACAGGGAGAAGGGAGTGAACTATTCCACTGATTTTGGCTTGGATAATTTTGTTGTTTCTGATTTCTTGGAATTCCCTAACGGTGATATCTTTATGGCTACCGATGGACAGGGTGCTTTTATACTCGACAATAAATTTCAGGTTAAAAAGAAAATCTCGTTGACTTCAAACAATGTCCTGCGTGCGGAATGGAACAAACGTGGCAAGATCTGGCTTTCCACTTGGGGCGATGGTATTCTTGAAATGGATCCGTTGACATTCAATACCAAGGTCCTTGAGTTTGAATATCCTGAGATGGTGCGACCTAAATGTGTCTACTCTGTGGCTGAGACAGCATCTGGAGAGATCTATCTCTGTACGGCAGGAATGGGTCTGTGGATCCGACGCACTAACGGAAAATGGGAGCCTGTGGATATGCGTGAAGGAGACTATACGGTAGAAGACAATTGGGTTTTCAATGCTTTGGAGACTCCTAATCATAATGTTTGGGTCGTCACTTCAAATTCGATAGCGTTGATTAAAGATGGAGTCTTGAAGCATGCGTTACCTTGTGTGGTGATGGAAAAGACTCACAATCCTATCATGTTTGCGGATTCTAAGATTGATGGATACGGAAATCTTTATGTCGCAACGACCCGTGGTATAATGGTGATCATGGAGTCGACTCTGGAATACAAGATGTTGGATTATCTCCCGTCTTCTTTGGATTTCAGATCTATAGAGAAGAAGAACGACGGTACATTTGTTTGTGCGACGTCGGCAGGTATACTAAGTTTCAATCCGACTACGCAGAAATATTCGTTGATACCTACTAATTCGTTGAAATCACAGAAGAAATTTTTTACAAATTCGTCGCTGTTGATACGTAAAAGCGGACAGATTCTTGCCGGAACTTCAAGCGGATTCTACATCGTGTCTGATTCGTTGAAACAACAATCCAATAAGATTGGCGATCTGAATTGGGGCTCTGTGTATGTCAACGGTAATCGTCTCCATCCGGATGACGTGCTGTCGATAGAGGCGTCACACAACAAAAATGTCAATGTCGAGGTGAGGGTGGCGGATTTCCGTGAGAATGTTCAGGATCGTCTGTATTATAAACTGGAAGGCAAGGATAACAACTGGAGTGAAGTGCCGGAAGACAAGATGATCAGATTCTCGTATTTGCCAAGTGGAAACTTCAAGTTGAAAGTCGCATATTTGAAAGACGCGAATAAGGTAGAGCCTACAGAATTTTTGGAGATGAAACTGGCTGTCTCACCTGAATGGTATCAGTCTTGGTGGTTCTACTTGATAATGTTGGCTTTCATTGTGTTAGGTTTCAAGGTGGTGTATGAGTACCGTCTACGCAAACACATGATCCAGGAGAAAATTTTGAAAGAGAAGGTCGCTGAACGTACGGAGGAACTTCGTACTGCACTCGATATGAAGGAGAATATCATCTCTGTGATTGCGCATGATCTTAAAAACTCAATGTTTGGTATAGTAGGAGCTTTGTCGCCATACAACGATGAGAATGCACCTAAGAATGCCGAGACAGAGAAACTGAAAAAAGCTTACGAACAGGCAAGCACATTGCAGAACACTATGCTTTCTCTTGTCAATTGGGCGATTGCGAAGCGAGAGACAACAAAGCCAGTTTTGGTTGAGACTGATGTCGTGGCAATCTTGGAAGAGGTTGTAAACTTGAATTGTGCGGTGATAGAGGATAAGCAGATATCTATTGTACGTAAATTTAAGACAACAGATTATGCTTCTTCAGATGAAAGAATGTTGTCGACTATACTTCGTAACCTGATGAACAACAGTATCAAGTACACTCCTGAAAATGGAGAGATCGTATTGTCTACATATTCAAATGACGGAAAATTCTTTGTGGAGTTCTGTGACAATGGAAAAGGTATGACGCCGGAACAGTTGGAGGTGTTACGTGCATCTTCAGGCGTTATAAAGAATGGAGAGACTGGTTTCAGCGGAGAGATCTCAACAGGTTTGGGATTCTCTTTGATCTATAGTTATCTTGATATTCTTGGAGCGACGATGCAGATTGAAAGTGAAGTTGGAAAAGGCACACGTATCACTGTTGGAATGCCTGCTGCAGAACAAAAGAATGCTGATAAGAAACTTGATGTGAATGAGAAGATTTCTCTTGATTTCTCATTCATGCAGAATAAACGAATATTGGTGGTTGAGGACGACGAGTTGATTCTCGACAATATTAAGAATCTTCTGTCTGGATACTCCAAAGTCGACACGGCTAACAATGGCCAGGTTGCTTACACAAAAGCATTGCAGACTATTCCTGATTTGATTGTCAGCGATTTGCAGATGCCAATTGTGAATGGTTTTGAACTATGTAAGATGCTGCGTTCTCAGGAAAAGACGAAGAATATTCCATTTGTTGTCATGTCTGCTTCAGGAAGTGAGAGAGCAAAATTGTCCACTTTGAAGGTCGGAGCACTCGATTATATCAACAAACCATTCAAGAATGAGGAGATGTTGCTCAAGATATACAATATTTTGAAATTGAGGAATGAATCTCCAGATCAGACTAGCAATATTCAGGACGAGGCATTGGAAATCGGATTTGTGAAGGATTTCAATGCGATGATTGAAGAACATTATTCCGAAAGTGATTTGACAATCGGAAAGATGGCGTCGCTTCTATGTATGAGTACCGCTACATTAGGACGCCGTTGTTCAACCCATTTCGACAAAACTCCGATCCAGTTGCTTCTCGACTACCGTATGAATCTTTCACACACGATGCTTACGATGCCAAACCAGTCGTTGTCAATCAGTGATATCGCATATAAAGTTGGATTCTCGGATCCTGCATATTTCTCAAAGAAATTCAAGGAATACTTTGGCGTCGCACCGTCGCAGGTGATTGGATGATAGCGGTATGCAAAGTGTTGATTTGGCGTAACTGAAAGTTTTTTATATCTTTGCCGATAATAAATACGGTCGAATATGACAAAGGAAGGTCATCCTAGAGGACTATATCTGCTCTTCTCAACTGAGATGTGGGAGAGATTCAGTTATTATGGAATGCGTGCTATTTTTACGCTTTTCCTTATTGGTGCGATGAGCTACGATAAAGAGGCGGCGTCGGAAATGTACGGAAATTATACTGGTTTAGTTTATCTTACTCCATTGATTGGTGGCTACATAGCGGACAATTACTGGGGCAATAAGCGTTCTATCATTGTTGGTGGTACACTTATGGCGTTAGGCCAGTTTTTTCTTTTCCTTTGTGCATCGTTCTTAGGGCAGGGAATCCTCACTCATACTCTTCTTATTTTAGGCCTTGGATTATTAGTCTTGGGAAATGGTTTCTTCAAACCCAATATCTCAAGTATGGTCGGAACATTGTATCCAGACAATGATCCACGCAAGGATTCTGCATACACCATATTCTACATGGGTATCAATTTCGGAGCGTTCTTCTCACCTCTTGTTTGTGGATTCTTTGGTGTGACAGGAGATCCTGCTGATTTCAAATATGGATTCTTGGCCGCATGTGTTGGAATGATTATAGGTGTCGTTTCATTCTTGTTAGGTAAGGATAAATATTTGGTGACTCCAGAAGGTGAAGAGATAGGTGGAGTGCCAAGTGTTGCAAATACGACGTCGATGTTGGAATCTCATGTTGATGAGACATCTTCATCCCAGATACATACAGACGAGTCAAAAATCGGTTTGTTTGTTTTGTTGGAGGTCCTTGTGTTTGGTTTGCTTTACTGGCTATTCGACGGAGATTATATTGGAGCGTTGATATACAGTTTAAGCTGTGTCGTTCCTGTCTATATCATAACAGACAAAACGCTTGTCAAGGAAGAAAAACGAAATATCCTTGTCATTTATATCCTTGCATTCTTTGTGGTGTTTTTTTGGGCCGCGTTTGAGCAGGCAGGAGCATCATTGACTTATTTCGCAGAGGAGCAGACGGACAGATTCTTACCAAAGTTTTTTGATTTGAATCTGACATTGACGACGAAAGTTGTGTCAATTGTGATATTCACGGCTTTGTCTGTAGTCTTGACTTATTTTGTCGGCAGACGACTGAATAAAAGTTTTGATCTGCCTACATATTTGTCTGTGATTATATTTGCTGTGACGATTTCATTTATATTCTTCAGCTCAGGAGAGGAGGTCAACACCAGCTATTTCGGAAGTTTGAATCCAATTTTCATTATTGTGCTTGCACCGGTGATGTCGTCGATGTGGATGACGTTGGAAGGAAAGAATATCCATATCGCGTCGCCTACAAAACAAGCGATTGGTTTGGCATTGCTTTCATTCGGTTATTTTTTCATAGCATACGGAGTGGATGATGTGCCGGTAGGAGAAAAAGTGTCGATGATGTGGATCACAACCTTGTATTTAGTGTTGAGTATTGGAGAATTGAGTTTGTCGCCGATAGGATTGTCTATGGTCAACAAATTGTCGCCTGCAAGATTCGCCTCATTATTGATGAGCGTATGGCTTTTGTCTTCGGCTACAGCCAATAAGTTTGCTGGTGTGTTGTCTGCGCTATATCCAGAGGCTAATGCGGACGGAATTGTTGTCGCAAAATCATTTTGTGGTTACGAGATTGCGAATTTGCATGATTTTTTCATGGTTTTTGCAATAATGTCGGGTTTGGCATCAATTTTGTTGTTTTTGATTTGTAGATGGATCAATAAGAACGTGAAGTGCTAATTCCGTCTTCCTAACTTAAAAGATGATACTTTTATGAAGTTTGTTTTTAAGCGATATTATGAATTAGTGAAAACCATTGTCTTACTAATGGTTTTTGTTCTCATGTCTGTTTTTTTTGTGCAAGCGGAAAAATTCAACGCTTGTGGAGACACATCAATTTGGAGTGCATATTTGATTGATAAGGCTACAGATGAGGTGCTTGAGACATATTATCCGGAAGAGTTCTTTACTGACAGTGGTGGTTGTCTGCCAGACTACAATGCCAATAGAGATCCGTATATAGTACCTGAGTTCATCTATTCATTGAAAAGTTGTGATATAGAAACATTTGAGATCCATTTCAAATATAGATATGCGGATCCATACATATATGGCAGAGATTATCGCACCGTAGCCACTATATGGTTTTCAACTCAAGAAGAATTAGCTCTTGATTTTGATGATATATTGAGAAGTAAAACCAATAAGAAGCAGGTGTCTATATCAGCTGTGGATTCCGGCCCCAAAAAGTCAGATTTGAGATATGCCGATTATGAGCAGGAAATGTGGTTCAAATATGAGGATGGAGTAATTTATAAATCGGGCGGTGGCGTCGTGTATTATAATATCTGTACACTTGATCAGTTAGGTTTGTCGTGGGATTATTTGGGAGGAATGATCACTTATATGTCGGTCAAGATAAATGATGATTTTTATGAAGAAGACTTTACTGATTGCAGCAATGCGATGAAATATAATGAGTGCCCTCCGAAAGAGCCTGATTTTATCAAATTGATATGTGAACAAATTCCAAATTGTAAGAGTGATATCTATAAATTCTATACAGAAAGCAATTTGGGTGAAATTCATTGGTTGAGTAAGGATGGACTGTCACATGAAGGAAATGAGCTTACTTTGCTGTTGGATGAGTTTAATGGTGGATGTGTGGCCGTTTGGGCACAGAAGGATCCGTGCACTCCTCCTGTCTATGATACAATCTGCCCACCAAAACCAGATGTGAGGATTAGAGAAACGGAGTTCAATGAGACCATTTGTTGGAATGAGCCGTTTATAGTAGACGGCAAACGTGTGACGGAAAGTGGAATCTATGAAGAAATTTATACAGGTTCAAACGGATGTGATAGCATTGTACGTTATAAAGTCACGGTAAATACTGCTGACACTACTATTTCTGACACCGTTTTCAGATGTGGAATAAAGAGTATTTCCAATACTACATACATTAAAGACACAATAGAAATAGATGGGGCTTGTCCAGGATTGCAGATGTCTCCACTAGGAAAGGCAAGCGGACGTAATCATGTCACTATCTCTAACGTCAAGGAGGAAGATAATGGAGTCTCCATTGACGTGTTTAATAATATTGGAAATATTACTTATACTATCGTGTGGATGGGTAATGAAGAAGAGAAAAAAGAGACCGGAACTTTGGAGTTTGACAAGGCGGGAGTATATAAAGTCATCGCATATGATGAGGAGACGGGATGTAAGGATAGCACGACTTTTTACTATCTGACTCCGATCAAGCCTGATTTTTATTTCAATCCTGATAATTCACTAGATAGTAAATGGGATGTGGTCGGAATAGACAATTACAGTAATTATAGAATCTACATTTACGATCGTTTCGGAAAAAAGTTGGCCTCATATGAGAATGAGTTCGACGGATGGGATGGATACTACAATGGCAACGCAATGCCGTCGACCGATTATTGGTATACAATAGAGGTTGATGAGGCGGATATAAGTATGCACGGTCATTTCACATTGATTAGAACGCCATAAAATATAAAAGCAGAATCCTGAGGGTCCTGCTTTTTATCAATCCCGTATTTTTTAAATTTACATTTTAAAAAAAATATATAATTTTGCAGAAAAATTTATGATATGTTTTCAGGTATAGTAGAGGGAATGGGCACCGTTCGTAAATTGGTGCAGGATGGGACAAACTTACATCTGACACTTTCGTGCCCGTTCACGTCAGAATTAAAGATAGACCAGAGTGTGGCCCACAATGGTGTGTGTCTTACAGTGGTTAACATCAGTGGTGATGAATATACGGTTACAGCTATCAAAGAGACTCTTGATAAATCCAATCTCGGCAAATTATCTGTTGGCTCGAAGGTCAATCTAGAACGAAGCATGATGATGAATGGCAGACTTGATGGCCATATTGTACAGGGTCATGTTGACCAGACTGCCACTTGCATTGAACGTAGGGTAGAGCAGGGAAGCCATTACTTTACATTCAAATATGAAGCCGATGACTCTATGATTTCGGCTGGCTATTTCACTGTGGAAAAGGGATCAGTCACAGTCAATGGGACAAGTTTGACTGTTTGCCGCTCAAAACGAGATCAATTCACTGTGGCTATTATTCCATACACTTTGGAACACACTAATTTCTGCGACATTCAGGTCGGTTCGGTGGTGAATATTGAGTTTGACATCATCGGCAAGTATATCGCGCGTCTGCAGGGATTACAAAAATAAGAAACATTGATATTAAGACATAATTACGATGAAAAGACAATTATTCGTATCTCTTTTTGTTGCGTCTGCTGCTGTGACCGGCGTCGCACAAGAGGTGAAGGTTGAAGAAAACAATGAGGTCAAGTCAGTGGTTACAAGTCTGGCTGTAGCAGACACTTCTGTCCTAAAAACTGGCATCGCGGCGGACACGGCTTCGTGGAAGTTCCCTGAAACAATATCGTTGAGTGCTGTGCAGACTTCACACAACGCTTAGTCTGTGGAAGGTGACGGAACAGTGGTCGGCGTTAACTTTTCTGCTACGTTTAATGCTAACTATATCCGTGCAAAACACAAGTGGGATTCAAAACTTGAGGTCGCTTATGGAACAAACTTCTCTAAGGATTATGAAGCTGAACCTTATTGGAGAAAGCAGAATGATGAGTTGAAGATGTCTACTAAGTATGGTTATTTGGCTGACAAAAACGTCTACTATACTGCAAAAGCCTCTTTTGAGACTCAGTTCACTCCAACATACAAATATGATGATATCGATGTGATGTCGGAGGAAGGATTTGAATTTGATAAATGCAACCGTGAAGAGAAAATCGATACTGGTGTTGTAAAAAATATGTTTGTTAATCCTGCATATTTGAAGTTGTCTCTAGGATTGGATATGAAAATGTCAGATAATGAGGATCTATTCTTCTACGTATCTCCTCTTTCTGCTCGTTGGACATTCTGTGAGAACGATGTGATCGCATCTAGCTATTCGATGGAGAAGAATAAGGATGATATCAACAACCTATATAAAGACATTCGTTTTGAGGCCGGTGTCCTTTTCAATTTGAATTATTCAAAATCATTCACTGATGCATTCTCGTTGAATACGTCTCTTGAGGCATTCTTCGCTGCATACGGAAAACCTCGTGTATATCAGCTTTCTGACGATGCGATCAGAAACAATATGCTTCTCGACTTGAATAATATCAAGGAAGATTGGAATGATGAAGACTACATGGCACGTCATGGACGTTATGTAGTATGGAAGACGGAATTTATCCTGAAGGCTACTAAGTATTTGACATTCAATTTGCGTACTCAGCTGAAGTACGACAACTCTGAGGTTGATTATCACAAGGATTTGATCCGTGCCGATAAGGGAGATTGTGACGATACTCGTGTCAGCTTGTTGAACTCTGACGCTCGTTATTATAACTATGGTTATAAGAAGGCGTTCTGGCAATTCTGGGAATCATCATCACTTGCTATCTCTTACTCATTTTAATTAAGGGGACTAATTCATTAAAGTATAGAAGATAATGAAAACAAAATATAATTTGCTTGCATCTGCAGTTGCTGTTATGTGTGTGTCGACAGTCGCTGCTCAAGACGATGTAAATGAAGGTTTGAAGATGATCAAGGAGACTCAAAACACAGTCGCTGAACTTGCAGAGTCTCATAAGGATGACGTGAGTGCTGAGTGGGCTAATGACACTGCTTCTTGGAAATTTCCAGGTATGGTTGGAATGAATGCCGCTCAAACTTTCCATAATATTTATTCACACGACGGAGTTGGTTCCATTTTCGCTGTGGATGGCTATTTGAACCTGAATGCCAACTACTCTCATGCCCGTCACAAGTGGGATAACAGTTTCTCTGTCAAGTATGGAGTCAACCTTTCTTCTGAGTACGAGCATAATCCTAAGGTACATAAGGCAATTGATGAATTGAACTTGTCTACAAAGTATGGATTCAAGGCAACAAAGAGTATATTTTACAGTGCGATGGCATCGTTTGAATCACGTCTTACTCCTACATATAATTACAAGAATGTGGATTCTTGGTTCTCAGACAGGATAGATGAGGTGAAGGCAGAAGGTGGCCTGGATCCTAATGAGACTCCTATCGGACATGTTAACAAGATGTTTGATGAGTTGGACAGAGACAGTATCAAGTCGTTGGGTATGATGCAGAACAAGTTCGGTAATCCGAATATTGTCAAGGCTTCTCTCGGTGTGGACTTTGTTCCATGCTGTTTTAAGGGAGAGTTGTCTATGTATGTTTCTCCAATCACAGGTAAGTTCACATTCTGTAAGGATGATGATATAGCTCCAAATTATTCGATGAAGCGTAGTATTGATGGAACTTATGAAGATGTACGTACTGAAGTCGGTGCATTGTTGAATATCAATTACACTAAGTCGTTCAACAAAGTATTCACTTTGATTGCAAAACTTGAAGGTTTCTACGCTTACAACAAGGAGACATACGGATTCAGTGAAGCTTTCATGAATAAATACCATCAGGTAAACAAAGGTATGATTGAAGTCGGTTCTGAGGTTGTCGATTTGAAAGAGTATGTCGACGAATTGATCTCTTCAACTAAATCTTTGCAGTTCAACAATGATGGTGTCTCAACTGATATATACGACAAGACTAATGGCTGGTCTGCAAAGTTCAATTTGGATCTTTTGTTCAAATTGACTAAGCATATTGATCTTTCTATCAAGACTCAGTTGAAGTATGACAAGGCAGAGATCAACTATCACAAGGATATCCAGAAAGTTGACGAGGATGTTCTTGACAAAAAAGTTGACAGACGTGATAGCAAGTATCTTGACAGCGACTACAACTATGGATACCGTCAGGCATATTTGCAGTTCTGGGAGAGCACAACTCTTGGCTTGTCATACACTTGGTAATTTGACGATAGCTCAGACGTGAGCATTCACGTCGACAATATTATAAGAATTGGGACGGATTTTATTCGTTCCAATTTTTTATTTATAGGCATTGATTTATGAGTTTTTGGATGGACTAAATATGATGGCGTGGTTGTTATGGATGAGGATTAAAAGGACGGAACATACGCCTTTAGACGTTTGATATCGGTAGCATGACGAATCACACCGCCCCACATACGTCTTTAGACGTTTAATATCGGTAGCAAGGAGATTAAATGGAAACAAACAAAATCCTAATTTGAAAAAATCCATTATCTTTGTAAAAACAATCAACATTTAAGTATGAATTACAAAAACAACGAATATAGAGCATTGGCTGAGTGGGAATGTCAGAGTTTCGTGCAGCTTACATGGCCTCACGAAGATACAGACTGGAACTATATTCTAGACGATGCTGTACGCACATTCTGTGACATAGCCAAGGCAATTATCCGTTTTGAAAAGCTAGTCATTGTCTGCCAGGATGAGGCCGAAGTACGTCGTCAACTTGGAGATGTGGACTATTCGAAGATCATCTTCATTCAGATCCCAAGCAATGATACATGGGCTCGTGACCATGGTGGAATCACATTGGTTAAAGGTGGAAGAATGAAAGTTTGCAACTTCATTTTCAATGGTTGGGGACAGAAATTCGCTTCAGACAAGGATAATCAGATCACTCCTGAAATGGTTAAGAAGAATTTGTTTTCTCCAGAAGTGGATGTTGTGGACATTCCGTTTGTACTTGAAGGAGGAAGTGTGGAGTTCAATACTCGTGGTGAACTTTTGTCTACCTACAACTGTTTGAATGCTCCAAACCGTAACAACCATTTTTCTGGCAAACAGGTGGAGGAAATTCTTACAAAGATCTTTAATCTGAAGAAAGTGCACTGGCTATATAATGGTGATCTGATCGGTGACGATACAGATGGACATATAGATACACTAGCCCGTTTTTGTGATGACACCACAATAGCATACGTGAAGTGTGAAGATGAGAAAGATGATCATTACCAGTGGCTCAAGGCAATGGAAGATGATTTGAAAGCGTTGAGAGACATTGATGGCAAACCGTTTAATCTTGTGCCTCTGCCAATGCCAGATGCTGTGTTTGATGAGAATGACGAACGTATTCCTGCTACATATGCAAATTTCTTGATTATCAATGGCGCTGTGCTTGTGCCGACCTATAATCAGAAGCATGATGCCGACGCGATAGCTGTTTTGCAGAAGGTGTTTAAAGATCGTGAAGTCATTGGTGTTGACTGCCAGACATTGATCCGTCAGCACGGATCTCTTCACTGCGTCACGATGCAGTATTCGGAAGGAGTGTTGAACGAAAGCAGAAAAGCAATTTCGTCGACTGCCAAAAAGAAAGAATGGGATAGCAAGGATATATTCCCTGACTTTGAAATGTGCAGTAATCTGTAGTTTGACGTTGTTGTAACAATAAATAAAATTAGGTCTAATTTAATACAAGTAATTATGGTAGAGAAGTCAGAAATGCCTGAAAAAAAGAGAGTCTTTTCAGAAGGATTGGCTAATGCATTAAAAATCGACACGAAGAAGATTGTTTTGGCGATAGTTTGTGTTGTATTGCTGATTGTTGGAATGTTTTCTTACGATATCATCGAACCGGATGAACGTGGAGTAGCTGTTACATTAGGAGAGATTTCTTGTAATGAGCCAATAGAACCAGGAATTGTGACTCACCTTCCTTTTGTCACAAAGATTGAGCGATTCAGTGTCGTTCCAATGACTTACGAGGTTAAATTCTCTGTAGGTGAAGACGGTGCTATCACAAAAGATATGCAGACTGTGGGTTCTACTGTGGTTGTTCGATACAACTATGATGAGAAACGTATCATTGAGATTGTGCAGAAATATCGCAAGTCTAAAATTATTGAGGATGCGATGAGAGACTGTATCAAGGCATCTCTAAAGGAGATCACAGGAAAGTACAGCATCTACGACCTTATCGCAAACCAGCAGGATATCACTCAGCAACTAAGCGAGGTTGTGTTGAGAAGAATGCAGGATAATTATCCAATTCAAATTAATTCTACAACAATCACAAACTTCGACTGGGCAGAGGATTTCGACAGAATGATTAAGGAAACAGCCAACCGTACACAGCAGGTTAAGCAGGCAGAGCAGGAGGCTAATGTTGCTGCCGCACAGGCTCAAAAGAAAGTTCGTGAGGCAGAGGCAGAGCGTCAGGCTGCAGAGGAGTTTGCAAAGGCAGAGGTGTTGAGAGCTCAGGGTGAGGCAGACGCACAGAAGATCAGAGCTGATGCTCAGGCTTACGAGGCTCAGAAGATTATGGCAAATATGAATGCTATGAGAGCTCAGTGGGAATACAATATTAATATGGAGAGAGCTAAACGTTGGGATGGAAAGGAAGTTCCTGATGCGGCTTATGTTGTGCCTGGTACTGGAGCTGTAGTTCCTTTGACTGCTGGCCATTAATAGTGTGTGGCTCTTGATTGAGTCTCGCAGACGGTGATATTCAGCCTATATATACGATAACTAACCATAAAATTTATGTTATGAAGAATTTGATATACAGAGATATGACATTCTTCGCTAACAGCGATGAAAACAAGAATGAGAGGGGAATAACTTCAACTGCCGCGACTCATTTGTCGGAACTGGCTACAGAAATTATCGCCGGTTGCAAGGCAAAACTGGAGTCGACCTCTTTTGTGAACGGATATGTCGATATCGTCGGCTCTGCTAACGATACAGGCAAGCAGGTGGAGATCGGATACGCCACTCATCAGCTTGCTGAATTCAACACTATGGTGGCAAGAGTGGCAGAGATGCATTCCTTTTGCGCGTGGATGCGTGAGGCTGTGAAGACGAAAGAGAGGATGATGGAGGAGGTTTCTGATGTCTCTCTTGAAGATTGGGCTGAGGCTAACGACATCGTTTTGCCGAAAATCCCGATTCGTGATGCTGAACTTACAGATCTTGATATCATAAAGCAATTGTCGGTGGCGGAGAGGTTTGAATACTATTCGTTGGAGGCAAAAGCTGCTGCGTATGGCAAATTCATACATCCGGATGAACCGTTTTCTGTGGCAAGACGTCGTTTGCAGGAGATAATGTCGAAGCCGATCACCACTCAGGGTGAGGGTAGCTCTCTGCTTATCTACCGTTACGAAAATTCCGTGGAAGAGGAAGATGTGGAGAAGGTTTATCTGCAGTTGCAGAGCGAACACCGTGATGCGGAGAAACGTCTGAATCAGATCAAGACGTCTATCAAAAATAGACTCAATATCGCCAAGGCTGAGCAGACAGAGTCGTATAAGAACAAACTTGATTCATATCAGTCAGAATCACAGAAAATCAATGCGGATTTCAGTTCATGGCAGCGACGTGAGATAGAGAAGATTTCATCTTTGAAGATCATTGTGCCAAACGATCTGCAAGCGACATTCGACTATCTGTCTGGTCTTGATGAGAAATAAATAAAAATCGGTGGGCGACGCGTGTGGACGCAAAGTAACCGCACCGTCGCTCTTTATGACGCTATTACTGACATTTTCAGTTCGGCTATGCAAGGCATAACCATTTAGCTTCATCGCACGAAGATGATTTGCATTTTGGTTACTATTGGCGGCATCTCACATAATAATCTGACAACTTTGTCTTGGAGAGATGCCGGTCTTTGCCCTTGCCTTTGTCTTTGTCTCAAGTCAGTAGTAGCGTCGACGAATTTTGATATGTCCTAAGTTAAGCGGACGGTAATAAAAATAAATATTTATGTACAAAAACCTTTTTATTGATTTCGACGACACTTTATATGACACAAGAGGTAATGCGGATATCTCTTTGCGAGAGATGTTTGATTTCTTCCATTTGAACGAATATTTCAAAGATCCAGAACAATTTTTCCGTTCATATTGGAAGACTAATGTGGAATTGTGGGATCAATATGCGAAGGGAGAGATCGAACGTGATTATCTCGTTGTGGAACGATTCCGTCGACCATTGTCGGAAGGTGTTGATTCAAAAGGGAATAGATTCAATCCATCACGTGAATATTGTTTGGAAATCAGTGATGTTTTCCTTGATTTCTGTGGCAATAAACCGGGAGTTGTGGACGGAGCTCATGAACTGATGGACTATTTGAAACAGAAGGGTTATAAAATCTTTATGTGCAGCAATGGTTTTCATGAGGTGCAGTTCCGTAAACTGAAATCATGTGGACTTTTTGATGCTTTCGATAAAATCATATTATCTGAAGACGCGGGGGCAAACAAACCGAGTCCTGTTTTTTTTAATTATGCATTTAAGGCGACGGGAGCCAATCCGTCTGATACGTTGATGATCGGAGACAACTTTTCAACTGACATCTTAGGGGCGAAAGGTGTAGGGCTAGCCACTATGTTTTTCAACCGTCATCCTGATAAATTCAAGACTCCTGAGCCAGTGGATTATGAGATACATTCTCTAAAAGAGGCGATTGAATTGTTATGATTTGATGGCAAATACTTTTAATTTGATCAATAGAGAAGAAAAAATATTAGGATTTTTTTGTTTGATATGCTTTTTTGCTAAATTTGTCGATGTTTTAACACGAACATATTAATGCGTAATAATGCGAATCGATAGGGTATATATGTGTGTTAAGACAAAAAGTTAGTTAGTTTATTAATAGGTTATTTTTATGAAAAAGAGTTATTTTAGGGTAGCTGCAATGGTGGCAGCATCAGTTTTGTCTGTTTCTTCGTTTGTCTCATGTGACGAAGAAGAGGAAAACAACAGTTTTAAGAGCGAAACTTTCTCAGTTGAATTACCAGTGCCTGTGCCTTATTTGATGATTGATGACTGTACTCATAGCATAGGCTGGGAGTGGGTAAACCAATCAGAAGCAGCTGCTGAAGCAAAATCATTTAAGTTTGTTCAAGATTCTGCAGATATTTTAGGACGTTCACGTAAAGAGGTTTGGACATTTTCTACTAAAGAGAGTGGGGAAGAGGTGTTAAAGTTTCGCTTATACAGACTAGATAAATCTATTCTTCCTTTCGTAGAAGATTCTATTGTACCACTATATGTTGATTCAGTTTATCACTATGACGATTCCGTTTCGGAAGAGTATTTTAAGGATCGATTGTTAGGAAAACATTTTAGTAATGATTCTGCATCTAGAGTTGTTAAAGACACAGTGATATATTTCAAAAGATAATTTTTAGATCCTGCATTAGATAAGGATCTCAATGAATTAAGACGTCGTGCTAAAGAAGATCCGACTGCTGTCATCGCTGATACAGTGGTTAAATTCTGATATGTAATGTCTTAGCATTGTATGTTTGTATAGGTGTTAAGACAAATGTTAGTTAGTTTTACATTAAAGTCAATTTTTATGAAAAAGAGTTTTTCTATGGCTGCTGCAATGATGGCAGCAGCGGTTCTGTCTATTTCTTCATTTGTCTCATGTGACGAGGAAGAAGAAAGCAAAAATGTGTTTGAAAGCAAGACATTCACAGTTGAATTGCCTGCTCAGTTGGGTACTGGATATGAGTGGGTATGGACTAATAGTTCTAGTGCTGCGGCTGATTCAGTGTCGAAATCAGTAAATCATGCCAATCCAGATGACGAAAGAGTTGGAGGTCTTGGTGTTGAAAAATGGTCTTTCAAAACTAAAGAAAATGGAGAGGAAGTGTTGAAGTTTACTTATATGAGACGATGGGAAGAGTCTACAGCTCTTAAAGACACAGTGATCACATTCAAGAAATAAAAAAAGTAGTTTTTTATGAAAAAATCATTCAAGTTTGCTGCAATGATGGCAGCAGCGGTTCTGTCTGTCTCTTTTTTTATTTCTTGTGATGACGAGGAAAAGTTTGATAGCGAGACAATTACAGTTGAGCTTCCTCGAGATTCTCATATAATAGGTTTTGGGCCAAGTTATTCTTATTGTTGGGTTTGGACAAACCGTACAGAGGCGGCTGTGGATTCTATTAGTTTTTCGATAGAATCAAAGTCTGATTCTATTCTTTATTATGGAGGAGATAAAGAAATCTGGACATTTAAGACAAAAGAAAAAGGTGTCAGAGAATTGAGATTTAATTATCTCAAATATACAAGTGGAATCACTTCTGATGGAATGGATACTTATGTCAATTATACTGTTCTTAAAGATACTTTGATTGATTTCAGATACGAATAGTATGAAAGTGAGATAAATTTAAGAATCCCATACATCTTCTTAAAAAATGTAGATTAACTTGTCTTTCTACGGATAAAGACAAATGTTAGTTAGTTTTTATTAATAGAATATCCAATTTAGATTAAATGCCGATGGTTGTGAGTTTGCCGACAGACAAATTCAGACCATAGGTTTATTATTTATGTTGGTAGTGTTATATTTATAGCTTTTCGCAGAATACGTATGCGTCGCCAAACAATTCGTCTAAATTTGGCTTCTCTTCAAAGAAACCGAACAGAGATGATCCTGAACCTGACATAGATGCGTAGACAGCACCTAATTCGTATAGCTTTTCTTTGATTGCGGCTACAGATGGGTGTAGCGCGAATATCGTTTTCTCAAAATCGTTTTCCAACTTGCCTTTCCACTCTTTCATCGGCAACGACACTATATCTCTGCAGTTGATTTTAGCCGGAGCTGGTGTGATACCACGGAATGCGTCTGCTGTGGATACATGCACATTTGGCTTGACCAAGACGAAATAGTAGCCGCTCAGATTCACGTCGATATCGGAAAGAATTTCTCCTTTGCCCTCTGCATACATAGGACGGTTGTAGATGAAAATAGGACAGTCCGCACCGATGGTGATCGCTATTTCCGCCATCTTCTCGTCGCTCCATCCGAGATTGTAATGCTCATTCATCATACGTATCATAAACGATGCGTCCGCGCTGCCTCCACCGATGCCGGCTCCAAACGGTATGCTTTTCTGCAAATGTACCTTTGCGTCGAACGTGTGTCCTGCGGCTTTCTCAACTGCACGGAAGGCTCTCACCACAAGGTTTTTCTCAACATCACCGTCGACTTCCAATCCGGTCTGCACA
Source organism: Paludibacteraceae bacterium (assembly GCA_016283095.1). GTDB lineage: Bacteria > Bacteroidota > Bacteroidia > Bacteroidales > Paludibacteraceae > UBA1723. Next base: position 39,046 of record JAEEMG010000016.1, read on the forward strand.
AATTTCAACCCCTTCTCATCGGAATCCAACAGCTCAAGCGCGTCGCAGACAGGAATAGGATAGAACACCGTCTCCAGATTTGAATATCCGTCGGGACGACGACTTACAACATTGAGTCCTAAATTTATTTTAGCATTTGGAAATGTTATCATCTTTCACACTTTTTGTCAATTTTTTGCAAAATTACGCTTTATTTTCACATTTGTGGCTTACTTTTGTTAGTTTATGCAGTATACGACAAAATGGCCTATGGATGCAGATCATAATATGACACCTGAGGAAAAGGCGAGGGTGAAGATAGACAAGATGTTTGAGGCATCTGGATGGAAGGTTGTAGACCGTGAGTTCTTCAACCCGGAAGATAATGCTGTGGCTATTCGTGAAGGTCTTCTCAAGAATGGACTTGAGGCTGACTATTTCCTTTTTATCAGAGGTAAGGCAGTAGGTGTGCTTGAAGCTAAACGTGAAGAGGTGGATGCCGCTTCTGCCGTTGTGAAGGAACAGGCTTTCAGATATGCTAAGTCTGTGCCTAAAATCTACAAGACTTATCAAAATCCATTGCCTTTCGTCTATACTTCCAATGGAAAGGATCTCTTTTTCTCAGATTTTCGTGAGGAACCCCAAGATTTAAGCCTTATCAACCATATCCACACTCCAAAGGAGATTGTGAAGATGCTTGGAATTGATGATGAGTTTGCGGGATTGCCTCTGTTGAAGAGGGATCATCTTCGTGATTGTCAGTATGAGGCTATTTCTAATCTTGAAAAAAGTTTTGATGAGGGTGCAAGAAGGGCTCTTATTGTCTTGGCGACGGGAGCCGGCAAAACTTTCACAGCATGCACTGCTTCTTACCGTTTCCTGACCTACACTCCGATGAAACGTATCCTGTTCCTTGTGGATAGAAACAACTTGGGAAAGCAGGCTGAAAGTGAATTCGGTACGTATAAATTGACTACAAGCGGTCAGCCGTTCAGCAATATATATGGGGTGGAGCGTCTGAAAAGTGCCAAGATCCCTAAGGATGCTAACGTTGTGATCTCTACAATCCATCGTCTCTTTTCATATCTGAGCGGCGAGGATATTCAGGATTCTGATGAGGATGACGACAATGTCACGACTCAGAAGGTGGTTCTTCCGCCTAATCCTTCTCTTCCACAGGATTATTTCGATCTTATCATCGTGGATGAGTGCCATCGTTCGATTTATGGAAACTGGGGAGCTTTGCTGGATTATTTCAACAAAGCAAGAATCGTTGGCCTCACAGCCACTCCTATTCCTGAGACTCTGGCTTTCTTCAACAACAATGTGGTGGTGAACTATACGCTTGAGCAGTCGATCGTGGATGATGTGAATGTAGATGCACGTATTTTCCGAATCAAGACGGAGGTGTCGGAGTCTGGTGGAGCCATCCTTGAGGGTGATCCTTTGAAGAAGGAGATCAAATACTATGGCTCTGTGGAGGATGTTAGGTCAAAACAACTTAGAAACTACACTCCTGAGGAATTAAACCGAAGTGTGATCAATCCGGCTCAGATCAAACTGATCTTGGAGACATATCGCGATCATGTCTATGCTGATTTGTATCCCGACCGTGAGCCGAACATGGACTATATCCCTAAAACTCTGATCTTTGCGTTGAATGAGGCTCATGCCAATAATATCGTGAAGATCGCCAAAGAGGTTTTCGGACGTGAGGATGACACTTTCGTGCAGAAGATCACATACTCTGTGGACGACAGCAATGATATGATCCGAAAATTCAGAACCAATATTGAGTTTCGTATCGCAGTCACATGTACTTTGGTGGCGACAGGAACGGATGTGAAACCTTTGGAGGTGCTGATATTCATGCGTGACGTGAGGTCTGAACCTCTATATGTGCAGATGAAAGGTCGTGGCGTGCGTACAATTTCCGATGATGCTCTGAGAGCAGTCACTCCTAACGCTAAGAGTAAAGATGAATTCTTCCTTATCGATGCTGTGGGTGTGACCGAACATGAAAAGTATACTCCACAACCTGGAACCGGTTGGAACGAGGATCAACTGACTCTCGCCAAACTACTGGAATTGCTCACTCATGGCAATTATCATGACAGATATCTCCGCAAACTGGCAGGTGTCTTGTCTCGTCTCGCCAAACGTGGTGAAGCCGAGGATGTGTCGAAGTTCGAGGAGATGGTGGGCATGAGTATGCTTAATATGGCTTCCGCTATCTTCAAAGCGATGGAAAGCGGACTTCCTCCTTTTGTCGACGTTAATGATCCCAACACTGAGCGTGCTTTCCTTTTCGCTCCACTCGCCAAAAATCCACATGCGAGGGAAAAATTGAAGGAGATTGCGGCTGGCTATGCCTACACGATTGAAAATTCGGAAGATAGACTCATCTCTGCTGAGTTCTCCAATGATGAGGCTGTGGCTACAACATCCGCTTTTGAAACCTATTGCATGGAGCACAAAGATGAACTGGAAGCTCTGCGAATCATCTATAATAACGATGGTATGCCTCTCTCTTACGCTATGCTCAAAGATCTGGAGAAACAGCTCAGATTGGCGAATTCCAAGTTCTTCCCGACGAAACTTTGGGACTATTATTCTTTGGTGAAGCCGGAGAAGGTGCGTAAGAACAAAACAAAGGAGGAGAAAGAGGCGATCACCAATATCATCCAGCTTGTAAGATTCGCTTATAATCAGATAGATGAGTTGGAAAGCCTTGTGCCTAAAGCAAACTCATATTTCAACATCTGGCATGGCCGTAAACAAATGAGTGTGACGGACGCACAGATAGATATCTTGAAGCAGTTGGTGAACTATATCGCAACAAACGGATTCATCACCGTCGCAGATATCAGAAATATCGATCCTTCAAAGGCAATTAAACTGATTCAGGCTTATTCAAATGCGATCAAGGCGAATGAGGCTTTGAACGACATGTCGAAATTCATTATTTATAATATCGTATAATTATCCCACGTCTACATAACAATATGGCAAACGAAAATTCAGAATCGTCAATATCAAAAAAAGTTTGGAATCTGGCCACCACTTTATCTGGCCAGGGTATCGGGTTCACTGACTATATCACCCAGCTGACATATCTTCTGTTTTTGAAAATGGACGATGAGAATGTCAATTTCTTCTGTGAGGAGTCGCAAATTCCAGAAGGCTACAGATGGGCTGATTTGAAGGACCTTTCTGGAGATGAGTTGATCGCCCAATATGAGGAGACGTTGAAGGAGCTAAGCGATCGTGAGGATCTGATCGGCACTATCTATACAAAGGCACAAAACAAGATCGACAAACCTGTCTATCTCAAGAAGGTTATCACGATGATCGATGAGGAGCAGTGGCTCTGTATGGATGTCGACGTGAAGGGTGCCATCTACGAAAGTATTCTGCAGAAGAACGGACAGGATAAGAAGAGCGGGGCAGGACAGTATTTCACTCCACGTGCTTTGATTCAGGCGATGGTGGAGGTTGTAGACCCAAAGATTACGGAGACGGTGGCGGACCCTGCTTGCGGTACGGGAGGATTCCTGTTGGCGGCATTCGACCACATGAAGACACAGAGCCAGGATCTGGAGAAACAGAATTTCCTTCTCAACAATGCGTTGCACGGATATGACAATACAGCCCTTGTGGTGACTCTTGCCTCTATGAACCTCTATCTTCATGGTATAGGCACGAAACGCAGTCCGATTATCTGTCAGGATTCATTGGAGAAAGAGCCTGACAATCTGGTGGATGTGATATTGGCAAATCCTCCGTTTGGCACAAGACCTGCTGGAAGTGTGGAGCTTAACCGCAATGATTTCTTTGTGGAGACGACCAACAATCAGCTGAATTTCATGCAACATATCATGGTGATGCTGAAGAATGGTGGACGTGCCGGCGTCGTACTGCCTGATAATGTGCTATTTGAGGGAGGAGCAGGAGAGACGATCCGAAAGGAACTTCTGACACACTTCAATCTCCACACAATCCTCCGTCTGCCTACAGGAATCTTTTATGCCAATGGAGTGAAGGCGAACGTCCTTTTCTTCAGCAAAGGAAATGCCACAAAGGAAATATGGTTTTATGATTACCGCACAGGGGTGAAGCACACACTGGCGACGAAGGTGATGCAACGACATCATCTTGACGATTTCGTCGCATGCTACAACGCTAAGGACATCAACGCCAGAAAAGAGACTTACGACGCGGAGACAAATCCGAATGGAAGATGGAGAAAATATAGTGTCGGTGAGATATTGCAGAGAGACAAAGTCAGCTTGGATATCACTTGGATAAGAGAAACATCAGAAGATGATGATCTGACGTTGACGGAACTTATTAAAAGTATCGACGAGAAGAGTGCCAACATTATGGATGCGGTGTCGAAACTGAAAGAATTATTGAAGGGAATTGAAGGATAAGTCATACAAAAATGGAAGAAATGAATTCAAACGAGATTGAAAAACTTACGAATTTGCCAGTGTCGGCAGATTTAGCTACTGATGTCCGTACTATCTTGCAAGAAGCACGAAAGATAGTTGCTCGCCAAACCAATACAGCTATGACTGCTGCCTATTGGCTCATTGGTAAGCGAATAGTAGAAGAGGAACAGCATGGAGAGGATAGAGCAATATACGGAGATGCATTGTTGAAGAATCTCTCAAAAGAACTTACTGCTGAATTTGGTAACGGATTTTCGTATGCTAACCTTAGAAATATGAGGTTGTTCTACCGTACATATTCAGACTTTAAGATTTGCTACACACTGTGTATCAAATTACCATGGAGTCATAACCGTTTGATTATGAGGGTAAAGGATCCTAAAGCTCGTGAGTGGTATAATTTTGCAAGCAAGTATCTTCCCTATCTGCCAACAGAGGAGGAGTTGCGACGCGAATTGGAGAGTAGTGGACGTGACGAAATAGAAAACGAATAAAACGGGCTGATTTATGAACACAAAGAAACTAAAGCAATTAGTGTTGGATTTAGCCATTCACGGCAAATTAGTTCCGCAGGATCCTAACGACGAACCTGCGAGCGAATTGTTGAAGAGAATTAAAGAGGAGAGAGCTAAGTCAGCCAAAGGCCAAAAGTGTAAATTCGTAGATGAAGAATATATTCCATTTATAGCTCCAAATGGTTGGATTTGGTGTACTATGGATGAGGTCGCATTCGTTACAAAATTGGCGGGTTTTGAATATTCTGATTATATTGCGAACAATCTTATAGAAAAGGATGGTATTCCGTTATTTAAGGGGAAAAATATCCAAGACGGTCATATTGTATATGAATTTGAGGCATTTATACCAGAACATGTTTCTGATGAATTGTATAGGAGTCAAATCACCAAAAAATGTTTGCTTACTCCATATGTTGGAACAATCGGAAATATAGGCATTCATGATAGAGAAGGAAAGTTTCATTTAGGTTCAAATGTCGGAAAAATTGAGATTTATAATGGCGATTCCATTTTCCTAAAAGAAGAGTATCTCTGGTATTTTTTAAGGAGTATTGTTGGATATTCAGAATTAACTAAAAATAAAAAGGCCACGGCTCAAGAAAGTATTTCAATAGATGCAATTAGAGACGTTTTTATTCCTCTTCCCCCTTTATCCGAGCAACGCCGCATAGTGGCGGAGGTAGAGAAATGGTTTGGCATAATAGATCAGTTGGAGAGCAACGAGGCGGATTTAAGGAAGAGCATAGAGCAGACGAAGAAGAAAGTGTTGGATTTAGCCATCCACGGCAAATTAGTTCCGCAGGATCCTAACGACGAACCAGCCAGCGAGTTGTTGAAGAGAATCGTAGAGACGCGCGGACGTGCGTCTAACATCTCCAAAGGCAAAAAATCAGCCATTTCATCGGAAGAAATTGATGAAGTGCCTTTTGAAGTGCCAGAAGGTTGGGTGTGGTGTAAGGTTACAGATATTCTCTCAAAAATTACAGATGGCACTCATCATTCTCCAACAAATCTTTCGCAAGGTGAATATATGTATATTACAGCAAAAAATATAAAACCTCATGGGGTAGATTTGACGGATGTTACATATGTTGATAAAGCAACACATGATGAGATTTATGCAAGATGCAATCCTGAATTTGGAGATATTTTATATATAAAGGATGGAGCAACGACAGGTATTGCTTGTATCAATAATTTAAAAGAACCTTTTAGTTTATTGTCAAGTGTTGCATTGTTGAAGCCGAGTAAATTTGTTGATGCTGAATTTTTATTACGTTATTTACAATCCTCATTTTGTTATAGTAGCGTAAGAGAGACAATGAAAGGTGTTGGAATCACAAGAATTACGCTTAAACTAATAGGAGAATGGTTTATTCCCCTTCCTCCCTTATCCGAGCAACGTCGCATAGTGGCGAAGATAGAAGAAGTGTTTGGGGAGTTGGATAGGATGTTGGAGATGATAGGGTGAGGAGGAAGAATTATTTCTTAAGCAATTCAATGGCTTTGTAAATCCTTGAATAAGAGCCGTCAGTGGTTTCATATTGTATGGCTCTTTTGCAAGCCAAGTCGATTTTGTCATTGCTTATCATTTCTTTCACCCATGTCGGGCTTGAAAGAAAAGTGTCATTCTTGCAGAAATTAGCAATGAATTTATTTAACTCTCTGATGACAGATGCTGACGTAGGATAATGCTTGTTTGTGTCCAGATAATGAATTAAAAACCAGTATTCGATGGAGGGCATACTGTCGCAGATGATTACGTCTTGTCTATTTTTATATTTGTTTCTGAATTTCTCCAGTTTTGTCTTAAAAGCATCATTCCAGGCACTGACATCAGCGTCGAACACGCAGATTGCAATGCCTTCTTCCTGAATGACTGTTTCGACTCTCTTTTCTATAGCTGTGATGTCTTCCGACCCAAAGAAACGAGGACGTATTTTCATCTTCCATCCCATCAATGTTTGGAGATGTTTGAAGTAATGTTGCTCCGTGATTCCGGCACCTATGATAGTTGGTATTGCCTCTTTAGGTTGCCTAGAAGCTATTTTTCTTGCCATATACTAATCTTTGATGTTTGGTATTGCTCCGAATTTTCCGTTTTTATAAGATTTTAAGATAGAAGACATTTTGTTTAATCCTTTAAACTCGATAAGAGAGTAGAGGTCTGTGTTTCCAGAATTGTCTTTTTGTGTGAACCAAACAGAATCCTTACGTACCAAATCGTCAATCAGGTTGAAAATCTCCAAGCAGTGTGTGGAGATTAGCAACTGAGAATGAGATTCTTTGTTTTCGAGAAACTTTTGAATAATGAATTCCATCAGTTCTGGATGTAGTGAGGATTCCAATTCGTCGATACATAGGAATGCTGACTTGTTTTCGGCTTCATAAATTGCCGTCTCAACTCCAATCATACGGATTGTGCCTCTTGATTGTTGGAATTCATCGAATGAATATACCTCTTCTCCTCTTTTGTTTTTTACTTTATGAGAGAAAGATGTCTTTATCGAATCAAAAGTTCCATCTTTTTTCAGTTTCTCTTTTTCGTTTTCTGGTATGGATGAAGTTTCGATGTATGTCATCATATCATTTGATATGGGGCGTTTGACAAGTTCGCTGTTTATACCAGAGATGTTGAAGTCAGCTTTGTCAAGAAATGTAAGGATGTGCTTTTTTAAGTTGTCGTCTTTGTATAGTTTTCTTTCTGCGTAAGAGAACATTTGAGTAGACGGTGAAATATTAGGCAACATCTTTTCTTTGATCCAGTTGTGAACTTTGTCAATTTCGCCTAAATCAACGTTTGTCCTACCTATAGCAGAAAAGAATGAGATGTTTTTCAAACATTCAAGTTCTAACTTTTCTTGGGCTACAGAGCTGACCTTTATAGCTGCACTGTTGAATGTCAGTTTGGAAAAATTGTTTTCCAGATCACGTTTGAAGAGCAAAGTCGGTTGTGAAGAGTTATAGATATATAACTTTTCGCTAATTACAGCTGTGCTGTTAAGTTCAAGATGATACCAATAGCGTTTTTCATTTACGTAGAATTTCAGGTCAAACTCAGATGGCAGGTTTGGTGTTTCTTTGTCGAACAAAAAAGGTTCGACGCCTGTGTCACCATCGCTATCGGTTTGTTTGTTAGACCAAAAATCGTATAAAAAGTCAAAAGCACTAAGAAGGTTTGATTTTCCGGAAGCATTGGCACCATATACCATAGCAAACTTCAGCAAACGAACGCCATCGTTCATTTTGACTACTTGAAAGTCTTCCATGTCCGTGCTTTTGTCTGCTTCAAAACTGAAAGTTGTTTCCTCTCTAAAAGAAAGAAAATTCTTAAATCTCAATTCCTGAATCATCCCCGATTGTGTCTTAATACTTGTCTTTTTTTCTGGCGCAAAATTACACTAATTAATCCATAAAAGTTCAAAAATATTGAATTTTATTTTCGAAATTTTACTAAAATCTACTGATATTGAAAATAGAATTACTAAAGAATGCGGTTTTATTCTGCCGTTTTGTCGTGTTTTGTATTGTCATACATGGTATATTCTCGATGGTTATAAAGGGCGGAACGCCCTTGTTTTCTTGTTGTGCGAGCCGTAGGCGAGCATGTATCTATAACCCCTAAAGGGGTAAATGGGGGGCATCATCATGGTGAATCTACCAATATAAAACGTCTACGGCGTATGTTGTGGTGGAATCCGTCATCGTGGGGGCGATGTAGAATGCACACGGTGTATAACAGAAGGTTTAAACGTGTTTCCTTACGTTTTGTTTTTTGCGTTAAGCAGTTTTCAATGTCATCTATGACATGTTTTCCAGTGCCACAACGAAGTTGTCTATATGTTTGGCACGTTTTCTGTTATCTATATCAAAAATAATAATATTTTATTTTTTTGCCCCTTTGCGTGGGTTTGACTATATTTGCAGTAAATTAGTCTGAAGTAGCAATTTATGGTTAAAACGAATAGGTTCACACTTGATAATGGGCTTCATGTGGTGCATCTGGAAGACAAAACATCCCAGACCGTTACTCTTAACACTGTTTTTGATGTCGGGTCGAAGGATGAGGATCCTGAGCATACTGGATTCGCGCATCTTTTTGAGCATCTGATGTTTTCCGGCTCTGTCAATGTGGATGATTATGATGGAGTGCTTCAGAAAGCTGGTGCCTACAACAATGCTTTCACCACACAGGATTTGACTAACTATTATGTTGTCCTCCCTGCTGTGAATGCGGAGGTCGGTTTCTGGGTGGAGTCGGACAGAATGATGTCTTTGGCATTCAATGAGAAGGGCCTTGAGGTGCAGCGTGAAGTGGTGAGTGAGGAGTTTAAGGAACGTACATCCAACAAGCCATACGGTGATGCCTACCATTATCTTTTTGCAATGATGTATCCTGCTGACCACACTTATTCGTGGCCTACTATCGGTAAGGAAATCAAGCATATACAGGATGCCACTATGCAGGATGTGAAGGATTTCTTCTTCTCTCATTATGCTCCAAACAATGCATATCTTTCGGTTGTCGGCAATATATCTCTGGATGAGGTGAAGCGTTTGGTGGATAAGTATTACGGTGATATTCCGTCGCGTGACGTTACGAAGCGTAAGATGGCGGAGATACCGGAGCAGACTGCCGAGCAAAGAAAGATTGTCAGCGGTGATGTGCCTAACGATAAATTGTATATGGTGTTCCATTCTCCTTCCCGTCTTGACGATGATTACTATGCTTCGGATATTCTTTCGGATCTGTTGTCGAATGGAATGTCGTCACGAATGTATAAGAGATTGATAGTTGAGAAGAAGATGTTTTCTTCTATCGACGCTTGTATTCGTGGAAGCCTTGAAGACGGTGCGTTCTATGTGATCGGTGTGCCGAATGAGGGTTTCACACGTGATGAGGTTGAGAACGCTATATGGGATGAGTTGGAATTGTTGATGACGGAGAGTGTTGAGAAACTGGAATTGGAGAAGGTCGTCAATAAGTATGAGGCGACGCAGATCCTTTCCGATCTTTCTGAAGCTGCTAAGGCGGAACGTCTCGGCTATTACGAGATGATCGGTGCTCCCGACTTGATCAATACTGATTTCGACAATTATTCCAAGGTCACTCCAGATGAGTTGAGAAAAGCGGCGCAGAAGATTTTCAGACGTGAAAACTGTTGTGCTCTTTGGTATATGAAGAATGACAGTAGTCGTGCTTGATTGATGGATTTCCAAAAGAGCAGACGGTGTTCGATTGGAAAATTTCAGTTGTAAACTTAATGACAGAGCCTAAAACATTACTTGACAATATTGTGATAGTCTGTTAATTCAATATTGATGAATAGATTTTTTAATATAATCCTTTCTGTGTTTGCGGCAGGCACAACGGTGTTTGCCAATGATTCTTTGTCTATAGTGACATCTGTAAAGGATACTGTGAATGTAACTGACATTGTAGCGAATGGTGATTCCGTGGTCGCTGAAAAGAAGGATTCGCTACAGATCCAGAAGGCAGATTCAGTGCCTGCATTTGAATATAAGACGGAAGTGTCTCCGTCAAAACGTGGACCAAAGGATTCCATGATGTATTTTTCGTGGAGAGCGGACGGCCCTCTTGGCCAGCCAGTCCGTGCGTATGCCGATTCCACAATCGACAAACTCTATATAGCCAACATGGCTGATAAGAACACACTCCGTTATGCGGATCATTCTTCTTTAGGATCTCCGGGAATATCACTTATCTACGCTGACAGAATCAAGAAATCGGATTTCTTTTTCTTCACTCCGTATGAGGCCAACTACACGTCGCCAGATGATATCCTCTATTATAACACCCGTAAACCTTATTCCAAATTCTGGTTTATAGGAGCTGGTCCAAGCAACCGTAGTGACCAGTGTGTGGGTGGATTGTTCACTGTGAACGCAGGATCAAAGTTTAATTTCGGTATGTACGGAGATTGGGTCAATTCCTATGGAGCGTATGAATCTTCGTCTACACGAAACTGCAATGCGGGATTTTTCGGAAGCTATATGGGCTTGCGTTCAAACCTGATGATGAGCATTGGTTTTGCCAAATTCGAGAATTATGAGAGTGGCGGATTCTTGGATGAGTCGTACATCACATCGCCAGAGAGATATGGAAATCCGGCTGATGAGGCTATTCCCGTCTACTTCACAGGAAACACATTCTCTAAACTGCATGGATATAATATGCATCTCAACTACAAGTATCATCTTGGATTTGAGAAAGAGTATAAGGTGAATGCCGATTCTGTGATTGTGGATTATGTGCCTGTCACATCGTTTATCGCGGATATGAAATATGAGTCTGATTGGAAGCGTTACACTGAGAGGGGAACAAATGCATTTCATGATACATTCTATAACGCAAGTGCGGAGACTCGTAAGTTTATGCCTATCTCGACGATGGATAGCGTCTTGTTCCGTCAGTTTAAAGGTAATTTCGGTGTTACTTTGAATGAGGAGTTCAACAAGTTGATGAAATTCGGTTTGGCTGGATATTATACAGTCAGCTCAAAGACATATCACTATGCCGACGGATTACAGTTTGACTACCGTGATACTGATCCTGAATTCATAGCTGTCAACAAGTTGAAAGATTTAGAGTTGGCAGACGGAATCGCTTATATTGACTCAGTTGGTTATCGAGGACGCCCAAATTGGAGCAAGAACAAAGACACTAAGATGGGTATCGGAGCGGTTTTGTCGAAACATTCCGGCAAACATCTGTTTTTCAACGTTGTCGGTGAGTATTATTTTGTCGACGAGAAGCTGACAGGAACGAGCTATCTGTTGAAGGGAGATGTGAAGACTCAGTTTGAGATAGGTAGACAGCCAGTTTCTTTGGGCGGTAGTATGGAGTTGAAGAACGAGTGTCCAGATTATTTTGAGGATCACTACTATTCAAATTATTTCAATTGGGATAACGATTTCGACAATAAACGCAGTTTGTCGGTAGACGGTCTGTTTGAGATGTCGAAAATTGGTTTTTCTGCGAAAGTCGGATATTACAATATCGACAACTACATCTATTTCAACGAGAAGGCATTGCCTGTGCAGACATCAGACGCTGTAAACGTATTTTATCTAAGTGCAAAAGAGAAACTAAAATTCGGTGTTTTCCACTGGGATAACGAGATCGCCTACCAGACAACTTCGGATCAATATATTATGCCGTTGCCGACATTCGTATGGAACAGCAACGTCTACTTGAGATCTCCAGCGATTTTCAAGAAGAGCTTGACACTCCAAGTCGGAGCAGAATTGAACTATCACACAAGCTTTTACGCTCAGAAATATAATCCTGCGACGGGAATGCTTTACGTTCAGCGAGATAAAGAGTATGGCGATTATCCGTTGTTGAATGTATACGGACAGGCACAGTTGAAGGTTTTGAAGATGTTTATCGTATGGAATCACGTCAACCAGAAAATGGGAAACAATTCCAACTATATGATAAGTCCGGGATATGCGATGAGTCCGTCATTCTTACGTGTCGGAATCTCGGTAACATTTGATGATTAAAAAGATTTGCTCATGAACGGAAGTAAGTATTTCAATTTTATCATTATTGCTTTTGTGGTGCTTGCGACTACAGCTTTCATTATAAGTCGTTGTATGTCAAAGGTTCCTGATATTGATGATATTGCGCATATCCGTGAGAATGGGGCGTTGAGAGTGGTGATTGATTCGTCGACGGATGGAATGCAGATAACAGCCGAGGGCGACACTGTGGGAGAGCAGTTTGAACTGATCCGTGAGTTTTGCCGTCAACAGAACTTGCCTGTGGAATATAAGCTTGAAAGCAATCTGAATAATGCGATTGAGGATCTTCAGGATGGAGAATGCGACGTGATTGTCCGCTATATTCCTGTGACATCATCATTGCGAGACACCCTTCTGTTCACAGAGAGTCTGATTCACGACAAACAGGTGCTTGTACAGAGAAAGAAGGTGATGGATAAGAAGGTGAATGAGGATTTTGTGCACAACCAGCTGGAACTCGCAGAAAAGACAGTGACATTGCCGGAAAACTCACCGTCTATAATACGATTAAACAATCTTTCAAAAGAGATCGGAGATACCATCTATATCAATACTATTCCAAATTACGACAACGAGGCGATCGCTATTATGGTGTCGAAGGGAGAGTTTCAGTATACAGTGCTTGGGCTCCATGCTGCCACACGACTTCAGAAAGAGTATAAGAATCTAGATATACATTTGTCTATCGGCTTTTCACAATTACATTCGTGGGCAGTGCGTAAGACGAGTGTTGAACTGTGTGATTCACTCAATTCCTTTATCAAAAAGAGTAATATCGACAAATGAATTTCCTTGCGCACATATATCTCTCTGGCGACGACGATGAAGGCCTGATGATAGGCAACTATATCGGCGATTGTGTGAAAGGACGTCGACTCTCTGACTATCCGTTTTCACTTCAGTGCGGAATCCTTCTGCACCGTGAAATAGATTCTTTTACGGATAATCATCCTGTCTACCGACAGAGTAAAGATAGGTTTGTGCCTGTCGCAGGACGATATGCAGGAGTCGTATGTGATGTCGTTTACGACCATTTCCTTGCAAAAAACTGGGGCGGATACCATGCCCTGCCATTGAAGAGTTATGCGTGGAGAACTTATGGAAGAATATTGAAAAACTGGTTTAGGATGCCAAGTGAAATGAGGCATTTCTCCGTCAATTTCATTTCCAAACAGCGACTTACCGCCTATGCCACTATTGATGGTATACGTGACACTTTGGATCTGATGTCGAACGGGACATCGTTGCCGAATTGTTCGGATGAGGTGGTCAATGTGATGATACGAGACTATTATGAGCTAGAAAATGAATTTTTACAGTTTTTCTTTGAGATTAGACGACATATTGATGATTTTAAAATGAATTTTTAATCTCCTAAGGAGTACAGATATAAAATGCAACCCCAACATCTTGATTCCCTTACACTTCCAGAAAAAGTTGTGCTGGCTGTCTATGCCTATTGTGGGAATATAATCGAATGTTCTTCCGCAATGACGGGGCTTGCTGTGCGTTATCTTTGTGGCAAAGATACTTCTGATGTGGATGTTCTGAATGTCGCTAAATCGCTGTACGATAAACGATTGCTTGATATGCACACCCGTTCTGGTGTGTTTGCCAAATATGTTGTGGCTCAGGCGTGTGAACTTCCCGTCGTCGCAGATATCTATAAAAATCACAGTGAAGATTGGTTGGAAATCATTGAGTCAGTGTGTGAAATGCCGGAAGATGGAAAGAATGTGTCGTTGACATTCAGGACGTGGTGGCTGGAGAGAATGAGATTGGTGGATACGGATTCCGTCGAACTCTATTCTTTGGGGATCCGCCAGAGAGAGATGCTTCTATCTGTTATTGATGACGCTGAATGGCGACCTGTGTTTTTCTCTTTGCCTTCCAAAAACTGGGCGGATATCTGCAAGATCATGCTTGATGGCGTATATACACGTGATCAATTCAATTGGGAAAATATCAAGCCGATCATTGAGTATCGTTATGATCTTGAAAATGTCGGTGATGATCCGGAATTGGAGATGCGTGACCGTTTCTTCCTTTATCGCTATCTGGCGACGGGAGTGGATGATTTCAAGTATTACGGCATCAATGGGTGGGGCAGACTTTATGATGCAGTCAGCCTTCTTCTGCGAGATTGTTATGGGGAATCTGTAGTGGCGTTCCAAAAGTCGTTGGACTCTTTTGGCGGCTTTTTGAATGAGCGAGGCGTGTTTGATGATTTTATCTTCAACTATCTGTATGTCATTGCGATGGCTTTGGATAGTCCACTGAAAAACGAAAACAGACTACGATCATTCCTGAATAAACGCACTGTCGCAGAAAATGAACTTTTCAAGATCTCACTCATCCCGTTGATCAAGAATAAAGTCGACGGAGATGATTTCATCGTCAGCACGAAACGTTTTGTGCCTGACTTATATAAATCTGATGATGTCCGTTTGGCAACAGCCCTTTGCCTACAGTTTAATATAGATATCAGAAAACGTTTGGAGACGGACACTGATTCATCACATTGGACTTTTGTAGAGAATGAGTTTGATCCAGACGTCTCAATTGTCTCACGTCTGAATAAGATCAAGCCTTGGATGTACACGCTCGACTCTCTTGAGAAAGTTAAGATACCGAAGCTTGTGGAGCAGGAAGAAAGACTTATTTATGTTCTGGAACCGAATGAGATGCGAGTGTCTCCTTTCATCCAAAAGAGAAATGAGAACGGAGAATGGGATGGCAGTATCAAACGAATTTGGAAAGGTAAAAGCCGTGAGATTCCAGAATGCGCGACGGATGAGGATTTCCGTATCTTGAAGACATTGCCAGCCGGACAAGTATCATTCAAGAACGGAGACGGATTATTATCGTTTGTAGGATGTGACCACATTTACCTGATGCCTAAATGGGGCAAACAACTGCGTCAGGTCACAGTGAAGATGGAGCATCCGTATCTGATTGTCGACAAGGAGGATGATGGACTTTTCCATGTTTATTCCAATCTGAAACTGTCGGATTTGAGTGAACTTACCAATGCTTTTGTCCGCACAATTGACGATACTCATTATGGAGTTGTCCATCTTCGTGACAATGAAAGAGATGTCTATAAACTTATGCTCCAGATGGAGACGATTCCGGCAGAAGCGGAGAGCCGTCTGCGTCAGTCATTGAAGCGACTGGAGGGAGTGACGAAGATTTATTCTAAACTTATACACGATGATGATGCGTTTGAAGATGCTGATTCACGTCTTGTGATAAGGTTGTTCCCTAACACGAATGTAGGATCCACATGGAGGGTTGAGATGGTAGTTATTCCGTTTGCTGGATCAGCATATGTCGCCACACCTGCGGATGGACAGTCACTCAGTATCCTCGACGATGGAGATCATCTTCGTCTTATAAAAAGGAATTTTATTGCGGAAAAGAGACATCTTTTTGCTTTTGAACGCTTCTGCCAAACAAATGCGATTATATATGAAGACGAGGATGTAAGCGACGTTACGTCAGCTCTTCTCAACCTTGAGAATGTGCTGGATATCATCACTTGGGCGAAAGAGAATGACGACAAGGCTGTGGTGGAATTGATGGAAGGCTGCAAATTCAATGTGAATGAAAAACTTACACCAAAGAATCTTCAGTTGGAGACTTTGCAGACTGTCCGTGGATGGATAGATATGAATGGAACGTTGGCCTCGTCTGATACCAAGATGGAACTTGTCGACTTGATGCGGAAGTTGCAAAAAGGAATCGGAAAATATATTCGTGTCGACGGTGACAATTATGTGGAGGTGAGCCAATCATTACGTCAACTGATCAGCAGACTACGTCTTTATAATGATGATTTAAATAAGCCGCTTGTCATTCCGGAGCTCGCTTTAGCTTCACTGGATGATGAGTTTGATTCAATTTTAACTGAGTCGGATAGCACTTTCACTACAATACGAGAGCGGATAAACAGTTGTCAGACTGCCGATTTCGCAATCCCGTCTACTCTGAATGGAGAACTGAAAAACTATCAGATAGAGGGATATAAATGGATGATGCGCACATTGTCGTGGAGTGGAGGAGTGTGTCTTGCCGATGATATGGGACTTGGAAAAACCATCCAGACGATTGCAGTGATGTTGCAAAAGAGTGAGGATGGCCCGATATTGGTTGTCGCACCTACATCTGTTGTGCTTAATTGGCAACATGAACTGATGAAATTTGCACCGTCGCTCCAGACAATAGTGCTGAATCAGTGTGCACGTAAGGCGAAAACGATAGATGAAGCGGAGCCGGGAACAGTGTTGATTGCTAGTTACGGAATGATGCTCACGCATGTTTCAAATCTTGAAAAGAAAGAGTGGGGAATCATAGTGCTCGACGAAGCTCATGCCATCAAAAACTACAATACCAAAGCATTCAAATCTGCTATTAGACTTAATGGAAAGAACCGCATCGTCTTGACAGGAACTCCTATTCAAAACCATTTCTCTGAGATCTGGAGCCTTTTCCATTTTTCGAATCCGGGATTGCTTGGAAGCCAGAAATCATTTTCTGAGAAGGTCAAATATAATCGTGAGCGAGATGAAGATTGGGCAGACGACGTTGCGAAAGAGATCAATTCCATTGTCCGTCCGTTCATTTTACGACGTACGAAGAAAGAAGTGCTTGATGAACTGCCTGGAATAGAGGAAGTCGTGCTTGATGTGATGCTGACGAAGGAGGAATATGCTGTTTACGATTCTACACGTCTGGCGGTGAAAGAAGCCTTCCAAACGGAAGATAAATATGCGTTGGAGCGAGATTTGAGTGCGGTCGGACCACATAAGATAGCTGTTTTTGCGATGCTTACCAAATTGCGTGAACTTACCTGTTCACCGTCGTTGCTCGTCCAGGGTTGGAAAGAGAGAAGCAGCAAAGAGTTGGCTTTTCTCGACCTGTTGCAAGAGATTGACCTAGAAGAGAACAGAGTTCTTGTATTCAGCCAATTCACAGGCTTTTTAGAGAGGATAAAGATACTTTTGCAAGAAGAAGGAATTGAATATCTGTATCTCGACGGATCCACACCGATGAAGGAGCGAGCAAAGTTGATAGATAAATTCCAAGCCGGAAAGACGCCGATATTCCTGATCAGTTTGAAGGCTGGAGGCGTTGGTCTCAACCTTACTGCCGCCAACTATGTGGTGCATCTTGATCCGTGGTGGAATCCAGCCATTGAGCAGCAGGCCACAGACAGAGCCTATCGAATAGGTCAGGATCAAAAAGTTACTGTCTTCCACTTCATCGCAAAAGGAACGATAGAGGAGAAAATGTTGGAATTGCAGCGTCGCAAACAGACCGTTTCAGATGTCCTGTTGAGTGGCACGGACACATCGTCGTTGATGACGAAAGAAGATGTGATAGATATTTTGTTTAATTCATAATTCATAATGCGTAATTCGTAATTGTTGGGAAATCCATGCAGCTGGTAAACATTCCCTCACGTAGAGACGCACGGACGTGCGTGTGATAACAGTTTATAATTCATAATTATAAATGAAGAGACGCCGCAATGCGACGTCTCTATGTGAATTTGTATTAATCAATCATTAGTCTCTCATAAGAGTGAAGTGACCTACGATGACCTTGTCTAATTCTTTAATGTTTATCTCATACCAGTAATCGTCTGAACACATTCGATGGCCGTTATAGTTTCCGTCCCAGCCTTTACATTCTCTGGAATTATATTCAATAAGTTTTACTCCTCTGCCGTTATAAATAGTGATTGTCGCTTCTGGATATTTGTCAAGATTCTTGATTTCAAAAATATCGTTGACACCATCTCCGTTTGGCGTTACTAATATAGGAATTGTTAATCCATGGATAGGAGCTTGTATTGTAGTGTCTGTAACACAACCTTCTCCATCTCTGATTTGAATGTTGTAGAATTTGTTCTCTATGTATTCGTAGATGTTGTTGTCGTAAGACCAATTCTGTCCGAATTTGAATTCGTATGGTCCGGAACCTCCGTTTGCGATTATTTCAAGGTTTTTGTCATCAACATTGTTGACCTCCTCAATATATGGTTTGCTGTTCACATCCACTGAAGTTGTCATCTCTTTTCGACAGATACCATTGCTTACGATAATATAATATGACGTTGGTTTATCTGGCTTTACAGTAAATGCTTTTTCTTTGTTTGCCAGTTTAGTGTGGGCTTGGTCATAATACCAACCGTAATAATATTGTCCATTAGTGTTGATTGTCATTGTCAATCTGTCGCCGATACATATAGATGTGTCGTTGATGTTTGCGTCGATCTTATCCACGTCTACGATATGATTGATAATGCTTGGACACTTCGACTCTTCCATTATGGTCGTGTCGGATATGGTTGTGTCGTTAAACAGAATCAATTCGTGATACGTTAAACCTTCACATATCTGAACATTTATATCTTTTGTTTTTGAAGGATGTTCGATTTTAAATATGACTGAGGCTGTATCTGAAAAGTCTCCTGATGTCACTGAATATTTGATCGTGTCAGCTAAAACATCAAGATCGATGAGACTGTAGGATAGTGTGTTGCCGACAATCTTAGTATAAGCTGGAGCATTGATCAACGACAAGCTGACATTATTTCTATTTGATATCGAGTCGTTATCCAGAATGTTTATTAAAGTGTCGATCGCTACACAAGTAGCCAATCTTACAGAATCGTCGTTACATACCGGAGGCAAACATCTCTTTACATTGATTTCCAACAAGTCGGATGCTGAAGCGCAATTGCTGATGATGTTTTGTGCACCCGCGTCTCCAACAAACACACGATAGAATCCATTGTTCGTTTCGTTCAAGTTTGCTATCACCAAATTTTTCTCATTTCCTACGAGTGTCCAATCTTCAGACTGGATCTGTGGATTCTGAGAGTAATACCATTCGTATACGACAGGTTCTGTATATGCCCCGTCATTTTGGAAATCTGCGATCAAAGACAAGTTGGATCCTATGCAAGAGTTGTTTTCCTGCTCAACCACATCAACAGATTGCTTGCACATGCGGATCTCAATATCGTCAATTGCAAAGTCGTTTCCGTAGTATGCGGTGCCGTTGTTAAGAATTTTGAAGATGGCAGATGTCTTGCCTTCTGGCATTTGGTATGGCATATCGTATAATCCCCATTTCTCTCGGCCGTTAAGCATCACGATGTTTTTTGATCTTAACACATTTCCTTCTGTATCTTCAATGACTAGTTTCAAATTAGCGTTCGCGTAAGCAGTGTCGGCTCCTGCTTTAATCATACTCAATCCATAGAAAGAAAAATAGAGAGGGACACTGTCGCATAGATCGTCAATCTGAACAGAGTAAATTGTGCCTAGAGAGTCGCTTGACGAATTGGCGGCGTCAATTTGCATGAAATATCCCCTGTCTTTTCTGTCTGGGAATGTGTGGTCGGAAATGTTGACCCATGCTTTGTCTGTATACGACACTTTACGAATGGAATACAGACCCTTCAGATACAAGTCTACAGGTGTGGCACTTAGATCGTATGAGCATTGTGAGATTTTTTGGTAACTTACTGCAGGATCAGAATTGTAGTTGCCACCAAAATCTTCTTTGAACAATAGTGTGCCATCAAAACATGGCTGATGTTCTACAGTCAACTCAAGATCATAAATGTTAGGACATACACCTGTCTTTTCTTTGTAAACGCCTGGTTGCAGATTCTGGAGATTGAATCCGTTTTTAGTGTATGATTCTCCGATCTTTATAGTGTCATTACAAATGATTGTTTTTGGCGTGAGGACTTTTAAGGATAGGAAAGCCAAACTGTCGCAACCGTCTGCGTTTTTCAGAGTGTCTATGTATAGACCTGATTCTTTAATGTTCTTTCCTCCGAAAAGAATAGAGTCACCATAACAGATAGTTACTTCCTTATTCGCATTTGTGTTGAGGTCATAAGCGTTTGATCCTGCACAATATGCGTATGATACACCTTCACCCATACCATAAGCGTTTGCTATGAATCCGGAAGGGGATTCAATAGTATGTTGTCCATTGCTTACAATCGCATAGCCGGTTGAGTATGTGTCGTCTATAGGTGTGAATTTGGCAAAATGTGTCTGGCCATCAAGTTTGATTTTTGAAGCATCTTTAGTCTTGACAACCAAGTTTATGAAGTTGTTTGATATATTGCTGTTGTTAGGTGTGCTTAAAGATATTTTATTGATGGCTTGTCCTAAAGGGTTGATATATTGGAACGCCGGACCACCTTCTGCTCTTCTGTAGGTGTAGTTGTTTCCTGTCATATATTGATAGACAGAAACTGGCTCCGTCGTCTCCAATACGAAAGGACCTTTTGACTCTTCTGCTAAAAACTCGTATGACTCAAATGCGTTGATCGTAGCCAAAAGATATCCATTCTTATAAATTTTAGTGCCGTTTTTGCAGGCTGTGATTTTTACCATGTCAATCAGGCATGTCTTGTATGGTTGGATGATGAATTCCTTGCCCCATTTAGATACTGGGACAGATACGTCAAACAAATTGTTGGAATTTCCTGCAATGTTGGAATAAGGGATGTTTGCCATTCTGTTGCCGACATATACAGCTATTTTTTTTCCATCTGTTGTATATACCTGTGTTCCTGAGAATCCAGACCCGATGTCAGATGATAGACTTTGTGCCTGATAAAGTTGTCCTTTGTTCATCTTCACAGTGTATGGCACGTTGGCTGCATGTCCATCACTTGTCTTTATAGAAGGAATGATTTGAACAGTTGTGTTGTCCTCAGTAGCGATTACAGAGAATATAGAAGGTTTATAAGTTTCATAATTAGATTCAACGATTCCTTCCGCAGTCTGGATTATATAGTATGTTCCACATGCTGATACTGGCAATGCCAAGGTGGCATCGTCAGACTTGTTCTGTCGGTTGTCCATGTAGACGGATATTGGCTCTGTACTTTTGATGTGCAGTGTTCTGTCTATGACTGTGCCGTATTCTGTCGGATTGAACAGTTGGCATGGCACTGTGATCACATTTGTGGAATTAGGCTCCATTGTGATGTTCCAGTGGTATAGCCCGTCCTCTGAATGGTCGTCTAATAAGACATTGTTTTCAATTCTGATGTTGGTCTCTTTCTCTGTCGAAATTATTAAATCCAATCCATGTGGAATAATCAGTTCCTCATCGTGATTCTGTAGGAATGCGATCCAGAACTCTTTTCCTTGGGTAGAAGTCTCATTTGTGCACTCGACTGCATTTATATTGCAGAACGGTAATAGAGTCAACAGACAAAGGAAAAAGTTTATTATATTTCTTCTAATACTCATCATGTTATAAAATACTTTTGACCCTAAAATGTATAATAGTCGTTTGTAATATCGTTTTAATAAGTTTTCTCTATATTTTTGCTAAATGCAAAAATAATATAATTTTTTTATTTCACAGCTTAAATGCGTTAATTTTCAACAGTTTTGTTTTGTTTCGATTGTTCCGGATTTAACTATATTAAATGCATCTTTAGGTGTGAATGGATGCAATGGAAATCACTCTTTTTATTATGATTTCAAGATGGATTCAACTGTTGGACAAATCCATGACACAGCAATACTTGAGGTGTCGTGATAAAAGTGTGATCATCTTTTTTGTTTGTTTATCTCCATATCATTTTTTATTTTTGCTTAAAAAGTTAAGTTTGAATTTATGAGTGATAAGGTAAAAGACGAATTTTTGGAACTTCTTCGTAGCACAGAGCGTGACGGAGTGGAGGATATGATAGAGGAATTGCAGTCAAACGGTTTTATGGATGCTCCGGCGTCTGCAGGTCATCATCTGAATGTCGCAGGTGGTTTGGTGGAACACTCTTTGAACACTTGCAAGAGTGCGTTGGCCATATGGGAAGGTATGAAGACATTAAACCCTTCTTTGGAAAAGTCCACTCCTAAAGACAGTGTTATCATTGCGTCTCTTCTTCATGATGTTTGCAAAAGCGACGTCTATTTCCGCACTGTAAAAAAGAAAAAAACGGCTCTTGGCACTTGGGAAGACGCGGAGGGTTATAAAGTGTCGTATAAGAATTTCCCTATGGGACACGGTGAAAAGTCGGTGATCATGATTTTGCCGTTCTTGGAACTTACTGATGCTGAGATGCTTGCTATCCGTTGGCATATGGGTGCTTGGGCAATTGACAAGTCTAATTATGAAGAGGTAAGAAATTATGATACAGCCTGCAAATTGAATCCTCTTGTCTCTATTATCCACGCTGCAGACATGCTTTCTTCGCATATCTTGGAGAGTGGTGGAGATGACGAAGAGTTGTGAAAATTATAAATTATAAATGCAAAGTGCAGAATTAAGAGTTAAGAGTGAAGAATTCTTAACTCTTAATTTTTCATTCTTAATTTTCCCTGTATCGTTTTCCTTTCCTCAAAAATCTTGTTCAGACGGTCTGTGAACTCATAGTTTTTCAATCCCCAATCCGGGGCGACGAGAATGCTTTTCGGCGTTTGTGATACAAACCTTTCTATGCAGATGTCGGCACGCAGACGCTCAACAAATTCGGCCAACAACTGTTGGTACGCTTCGATAGAAAACAGTTTGAATTCATCTGGATTTTTGGCGTACTCCTCTGCCATCGGAGTCTCTTTTACAATCTGCAGCTGATGCAGTTTGATGATGTCAATTGGTAGTTCAGACATTCTGTCTGCACCTTTTAGAATCATTTCTGGTGTTTCGCCGGGCAAACCTAATATGAGGTGGGCTCCTGTCTGTATGCCACGGCTGGCTGTGTCACGTATGGCTTTGCATGCACATGCGAAGTCGTGTCCACGGTTGATACGCTTCAATGTGTTGTCGTCGGTGCTCTCCACACCGTATTCAATCATCACATATTTCTCTTTCGACAATTCATGAAAATAGTCGAGCAATCTGTCATCCACGCAATCAGGACGTGTGCCGATGACTATTCCCACCACATCCTCGCATGCCAAAGCCTCCTCATAAAGTGCTTTGAGACGTGAGAATTCACCGTATGTGTTGGTGTATGCCTGGAAGTAGGCAAGAAATTTCAGACCTGCGTATTTTGCTTTGCGACGGAAGAATATTTTCCCTTCTTCAAGTTGTTTGGTTACAGATGTTGTGGAGACGCAATAGTCAGGATTGAAAGAACGGTTGTTGCAGTAGGTGCAACCGCCCACACCAATGCTTCCATCACGGTTGGGACAGGTGAATCCGGCGTTGATGGATATCTTCTGCACTTTGTAATCGAAGTGCTCTTTTATGTAGTCGGAATAGTTTTTATAGTGATTCATAATGATTTGTCAGCCGTGGATGCCATTTAAACTTTGTCACACACAATAGAATAAATGATTATAATGACTAATGCTGTGAAAAATGATGTAAATAATAAAATGAATATTTGTAATGATAGCTTTAGATATCCCCAAATGTTTTGTTGATTCCTAAAATTATGATACCCAAATAGAATTATCTCGAATATCGGATATATGATTATGACAAGTATGTTTGTGACCAAAAGGAATAGAGTGGCATCATTACTGTAATTTTGTTCAAGGTGATTCATTAACCAAATCCAGATAGAGCCAATTATCAATAATGAATTAAGCCTAAAACATGTATGTTTGAAATCATATTCAAAAAATTCCATTTTATTTAATTTGACATTATGCATTATGAATTACGCATTTTGAATTGTTACCCATGCCATCCATTCATCAAGCCTTTGAATAATCTACAAATGAACTCAAATGAAATTATGACAACTGCAAATCCCCAACATGGTATTATAGCAAGAATTAAAGTGATTAATCTGATTCCAAAACTCTTAAATTTTAAATACCATTCCCAAATCAAGATGGCTGTGGATCCTATGATAGGAGACAATATGATGCCATAAATCAATAGGTCTCCTTCTTTATCTGTATGATTGAATTCTGACATCTTCGCCGCAAATTCAAGACAAAAGTATGAACCTAAAAAAAAGAGAAGCGACATGCCTACAGCAATGAGAATCTTCTTGTATCGAGCTGTTTCTAACATGATTATTTCAGACCACATATAAAATATATGTAAGAAAAATCCCAATGACATACTAATGGTATACATCAGGTGGTCTATAAAGCTTAGCTTTTCCATAAATTATCGTTGCCCTATTCTACCACAAACTGGCTGTTGTAGATTTCAAAGTATCTGCCTTTCTTTGCCAACAACTCTTCGTGCTTGCCTTGCTCTGCGATTCTTCCCTCATGCATCACCAGAATCTTGTCCGCATTCTTGATTGTGCTCAACCTGTGAGCGATCACGAATGATGTTCGACCCTTGGTAAGATTGTTGATGGCATTCTGGATGAGTATCTCTGTGCGTGTGTCGATGTTGCTTGTCGCTTCATCAAACACAAGGATAGGAGTCTCGACGAGAATGGCACGAGCGATGGTCAACAACTGTTTCTGTCCGTTGCTGATATTCTCTCCTCCACGCAGAATCTCGCTGTCGTAGCCTTGTGGAAGACGCTCGATGAAGTTGTGGGCATTGGCTGCCTTCGATGCGTTGATGATCTCTTCCTGTGTGGCTACTGGCCATCCGTATGACACGTTGTAGTTGACAGTGTCGGAGAATAGGAACGGTACCTGCAATACGATACCCATCTGGTCTCGCAAACTTTCTTTCGTGATGTCGCGGATGTCAATTCCGTCTACTTTGATTGAGCCTGAATTGATGTCGTAGAAACGGGTCAGAAGGTTGATGATTGTGGTCTTTCCGGCTCCCGTTGTGCCGACAATCGCTATCACCTCATCTTGTTTGGCTGTGAATGATATGTCTTTCAATATCAATTTGCCTGGCTCATATCCGAATGAGACGTGGTCGAACACGATGTCTCCTTTCACAGTCTCTTCTTTCAATGTGATGGCATCTGGCTTATTGATGATTGTTGGTTTTGTGTCAAGAATCGTGAAGATTCGCTCTGCTCCTGCGATTGCCGACTGTACTGCGTTGAATTGTGACGCCACTTGGTTGATAGGGCGTAGGAATTGTTTTGTGTAAAGAAGGAACGACTGGATTGTTCCGACGGTGATGGTGGCGATTCCGATTCCAAACACAGTCAGATCAGAGGATGTCGCCATGATTCCACCCAACACTGCCACTATGATGTATATGATATTTTCAAGCACTCGCATCAGTGGCATAAGCAGTCCACTATAGATCTGCGCTTTCACTCCTGATTTGCGCAACTCCTCGTTGATGGCATTAAACTTGTCTATCTGTTGCTGCTCAATGCCGAAACTGCGTACCATCTTGATTCCGCTCACACTCTCTTCCACCAGACCGTTCAGCTGGCCGAGTGAAACCTGTTGTGAGGAGAAGAATTTTCTCGTCTGTGTGGAGATGACATTTGTCATCATAAACACCACAGGTATGGACATACAGCAGACAACTGTCAGAGTTGGACTCAATGCTACCATGGCCACGACTGTTCCTGCAAGTGTGAAGATGGTGTTGAATAGCTGGATGAATGAGTCTCCCAATCCCGATTTCATCAGCTCTACATCGTTGGTGAATCGGCTCATCAAGTCGCCTCGTTTATGCACGTCGTAGAAATGGATGTCCTGCTCGAGCATCTTGTCCATCATCTGTGTGCGGAGTTTCTTTGCGATTTTCAGGGAGACGTTGGTCATTCCATATTGCTGTACCCAAGAGAACCAAGAACTTGAAATATATAGCATCAGCAACATTATGACGATGACATTCAGTTTTGTGAAATCCACCGTCAACGTTGACAAATCTATACAGTTGTCTATCGCCTTACCGATAAGGATCGGAGCCATCAGTGTGCAGAACACCTCACATAGTGAACTGACAAGCATGATCACAAGCCATGTCCAATGCTCCTTCCAATATGAGAAAATTCGTGCGATTGTCTTGCTTGTCTCCTGTGGACGTTCGTGCTTGGCAGTCATATCTCTCATTCTGCTGCCTGGTGCACCACTGCCGTTTGCCATCATTGGTCCTCTCATAGTTTGCCCTCCTCTGCACTTTGAACTTGTGAATCGTAAACTTCTCTATATTCCACTGATGATTTGTAAAGTTCATCGTGTGAACCATAGCATAGCATCTTTCCGTCTTCAATCATCAGAATCTTATTGGCATCTTTGATTGAACTGATTCTTTGTGCTATGATGATTTTTGTCATCTCTAGTTTGCCCAACGCCTTACGGATTTTTGATTCTGTTATCAAATCTACAGCGCTCAGACTGTCGTCGAGAATAAGGATGTCAGGCTCTGAAATCAACGTGCGTGCGATGCTTATTCGTTGACGCTGACCTCCGGATATGTTTGTCGCATCTTGCTCTATCTTATGGTTCAAACCATCTGGCAGAGACAAAACAAAATCTGCGATGTCTGCTTTTTTCAATGCGTCTATCATCTCTTTTTCTGTTGCATCCTCTTTACCCATACGCATGTTGTCTGCGATTGTGCCTGAGAACAACACTGTGTTCTGCATCACCATTCCGACACTCTCCTGCAAAGCTTTTCTGTCAATCTCACGGATATCTCTTCCTCCGATTTTTATGGAACCTTCTGTCACGTCGTAGAAACGAGGAATCAGATTCACCAGCGTCGACTTGCCTGAACCTGTACTGCCAAGGATCGCCAATGTCTCACCCTTGTTGATCTTGAACGAGATGTTAGAGATTTGGTTCTTGTTGGAACCTTCGTATTGGAAAGAGACATTGTCGAATTCCAAATCTCCTTCTTTTGGAACGTCCACTCCAGTCGACTGAAGGTCTAGCTCACATTCCGTCTCCAGAACTTCATTGATTCTCACCATAGAGGCTTCTGCCTGGGTGATCGACATTATCACTCGCTGAGCCATCATCAACGACATAAGGATCTGAGTCATATAGTTGGTGCATGCCATGATGTCACCGACATTCAATCGTCCGTCGGCCACTTCGTATTCTCCAAACCATAGGACTCCGACTACTCCGAGATTCATGATGAACGACATGGCAGGCATCATTATAATTATGAGTTTGCTTACCTTCAGCGACGACGCTATGTAGTCTTCATTTGAAGCTTCGAATCTTTCTTTCTCTCCTGGTTCCCTTACGTATGCTTTGACGACGCGGATTCCAGAAAGCAATTCCTGCACCACTGTGTTGAACTTATCCATTTTCTGTTGCACAATGGTGAACAGAGGAAATGTCTTTTTCAATATATAGATAATAGTGAAAAGCAGGATTGGCAGGATGATGATAAGGATGTATGCCATCTTCAAGTCGAGCATGAACACCATCACAATGGCTCCGATAAACATGAACGGGGCACGGAAAAGCAGTCTCATAGATGCCTGTATCACGTTTTGCACTTGTGTCACATCGCTTGTGATACGTGTGATCAATGATCCTGTCTGTAGACGGTCGATATTAGAGAATGAGAATTTTTGTATGCGTGTGAACATGTTTGTACGCATGTCCGCACCAAACGCATACGATACTTTTCCTGCGGCATAGATGGAAAAAATACCGGCGCACACTCCTATAAGTGTGATGATAAGCATCTTGATTCCCAATGCGGTGATTATTTCGGACTCTCCGCCAATGACACCTCGGTTGACAATCTCCGACATGATTTTAGGCTGGACAAGCTCAGCGACGACCTCTATGACCACACACAACGGAGCCATGAGCGTCAGCGTGAGATGTTTTCTTAGAAATTGTAATATTATCTTTATACTTTTCATCTATTTTTTTTGTCTATCTGTTTTGTTTTGGTAGAGAATCTTCTATTCCTCTAAAGAATGTAGGGCAGGTTTTCAAGCCTGCCCGTATATATGATTGATTTCTTTAATAGTGTTCAATAAGTAAGATGTTTCGTTGGTTGTTGACGGAGATGTTGCCGAATTTGGCAATGTCATTTTTAGAAAGCTGAAGTTTGGCATTCTTGTCGTTGGTCACTTTCATTATTAGACCTTTGACTTTGATGCCTTCGATTTCCAACTCTCTGATTGTCACAACAGTTGACTCTGTCAAATCTTTATATGGATCTTGACTCCATTCTTGAGTTTGGATGTATCCATATTTAGTTAAGAATAGAGCGTCGGCAAAACTGATGCTTCCTATTGTAGCGGCAGTGTCGAGCAGACATGAGATGTCAAGATTGTTGAGTTTGCATCCCAATGCAAATTTCTGCTGCTCACGTCTGAATTTGACCTCTGTTGTAACCATAGCTTTCTGAGCATCTGATTTCTCAGCCTTTGCAAAGTTTGCTGACACACCACTTGCTTTCTTCCACTTGTCAACTAAAGCGATGTAGGAAGCTTTGGCTCTTAAACTGTCGAGGTTTGAGTCGGAATCCACTTGTGAGAAGTTGCGGTATCCAAGTTCAAAACTCTTTTCAAGAGAAGTTAATGCGTTGGCTGTATCGTTGATAGCCGCATAAAAGGAGGCGGCAGTGTAGTAGTTGTCTGCATTTGGATAAGCTTTAAGTATCTCTTTTATAGATCTTTTGCCATCATTCTGCTTTCCGATATAAAGGTAGGCGAATGGCTTATAGTTTTCTGTTGCAGACGGTGCTGTTTCCAGTTTGATTACTCTTTCAAAATCTTTCTTTGATTTTTTGATTATACCTCTGCGATAGTAGAGTGGGGCATAATTCGAGTTGATCTGCATTCCCACTTCGTAGTCGGAAATCGCGTCTCCAGTCATCTTACGCATCTCTTGAACTCTACCGCGCAGGTAGTAATACTCGTAGTTCATTGGGTCGAGCGATACGGCTTTGTTGGCGTAGACAAGTGCTTCTGTTGATTCGTTTTGCAAAAGCAGGATTCTTGCGATACCAGCGTTTGCGGCAGCTGTCTCCTCTAGCTCATTCGCCTCTTTATACATTGCAAGTGCGGTGTTGTAGTCTCCTTTCTGGAAATAACAGTCACCTTTTCCAGAAGATGTGATCGCGTATTTTTCGCCAAGAATGTTTTCTAGTTTGTTATAGTCTTCAATAGCCGCCTCAAATTTTCCAATCTTATTGTCTACAGCGGCACGACACTGCAACCATAGCACGGTATTCTCGTCTGCTTTGATCTTTTGGTCGATTTTAGGCATGGAATAAGTGACACATTTTGATGCTGCATTACTTAGATCAGCAAGATACGGGTTGTAATCCTCGTTGCTTGAAGCCACGTATGAGATGTCGTCGAAAGCTCTTTCGTAATTTTGTAATCCGATGTTTGCTTTGTATCGAAGCATGTAAGGTTCGATTTTCTCACCGTCGACGGCGATCGCTTGGTCAAGTTTTGAGATGGCGTCTCTTTCTCTTTCGTTGTTGATGTAGTTTTTCGCCAATCCCATCAACGCATTGTAGTTTTTGCTGTCATAGCGGAGAGCTTTTGCAAAAGTTGTGTCGGAACCTTTGAAATCATTTCTTGATGCATAGATTTCTCCCATTTCGACGTAGATGTCAGCCAAAGTATTGTCAGCCAAAGCAGCTTTGTTCAACTCCTCCATAGCTGTCTCTGTGTTTCCCAAAGCACGGTGGCATTTAGCGCGTTGGAGAAGCAGGTCTGCCTGTTTGATTTTACTGCTTTTGGATAATTTCTTTACGATTTGGAATTTTTTATCTAGTTGGATGGCAAGATCAATATCTTTCAATGCAAGGTCATTTTCGCC
Source organism: Paludibacteraceae bacterium (assembly GCA_016283095.1). Lineage (GTDB taxonomy): Bacteria > Bacteroidota > Bacteroidia > Bacteroidales > Paludibacteraceae > UBA1723. The sequence continues at coordinate 69,196 of JAEEMG010000016.1, forward strand.
GATTCCAAGTTCGGCTACCGAACGATAATAATATGCCTGTGGCTCCATCTCATGGTTGGATATATATGACGTCATCAGGTTGATCGCCGCAGTATAGTTTGATTTAGAAATCTCAGCAGCGGCGGTCGCCAAATCATCAGTTTTGGGTTTTGCATTGATAGTCGACGCAAAAGCAAAAAGCAATGCGGAATATGTAA
>JAEEMG010000017.1 GCA_016283095.1 Paludibacteraceae bacterium
AAAAAATATTTGGTTATAGAATTGAGGATTCCAAAGGACGGAAGCCCTTATCCCCCCTTTCCAGTGCGAGCCGAAGGCGAGCTCATATAAAACCACAGAGAACATAAGATCTCAGAGAGAAAGTCGTCGACTTTTATGAGGGGAAGAGACGGGAAAATGGCACGTATGGTATTGCCTTTCAGGCAAAGTTTTTTTGTATCATTGTCACATCATCCCGAGACTTCGTCACGGGTTACTCTCGCTTTGCTCGGTAGTGTCTTTCAGACAAAAAGAGATGAGAAAATCAGTCATAATCATATGTCAGAGTTACATTTTTATAAAATTTATTTGGATAATACATTAGAACAAATTAATTTTGCACAGAACAATTACGGTAACAGGAATAAACTATCTAATTGCTAGACCTAGTTTTTTCGAATGCGACGTATGTTTAGTTAAACAATTTTATTTTAAGATTTATGTTTGGATACAAGACAGTATTAAAATTCGCGTATGGAGGGGTTGTGAGTTCAGCCTATGAATTAGTTGATTTTTCCTATGATATTTATCAGCACATAGATGCGAAAGGTAAGCCACAGAGCAATGTTTATCTGGGGGCTGTCAACTGTATTTTTCCCGGTGTCCCCACCAAGGAACTGATTGATTACATGACAAATCCATACAGATACAAAGATGGATCAGTGTCTGTGATCGACAACGAAGGCAGAAAACTGCAGGAGATTTCATTTACGACAGGCACATGTGTAAAGCTTAGATTTGATTATAATCAAGCAGGAAAAGGATACGTATCAACAATATTTGAGATAGCCGCAAAAGGCATCTCAATAGACAGTTATTCCGTCGACAACAACTGGGTAAATAAGTAACAGCCATGGACATACAAAACACAATCAATTCAATATTCAAGCATCCCGACGGCAATCTCAACGCCTATTTCGAGTGCTTTGGAAAGCTGTATGAAGTAAAACAGTTTTCCACATCATTTTTCCAGCCTACAGACGGCAAAGGAGAGCCACAGAGCGAAGTTCATTCCGGAGTTTTGAGCCTAGTGCTTGCCACAATACCAGACTCCAACATTGTCAGATGGGCGACAAATGATCATTTGCGGGTGAGTGGAGCCATCATTTTCAGGAATGAGACGGAGAGTCCGTCTCTGCGTATTGAGTTCAACGATGGAGTATGTGTCGGATTAAGTCAATCCATAAATTTAGGGACAGGCAGCACCACATCGTTTTCTATTTCTTCTCCGACATTGAGAATCAATGATATACTTATTGACAAAGACTGGGTGAAATAATATGGCAGACAGAATAGTTAGATATATCACAAAAGAAGATTTCAACGTATTGGTGATGAATCACTGTAAATTCGATGGTTACGTCATCGGTGTAGGTTTGGCATTCACAAATGAGCAGGCGTTCTATCAATATTTGGATCCATTTTTAAGAGTAAGAAAAATGGGTGAAAGCCAGTATCTTGACACATCATACGAACAATATGAGAAATCATTTAAGTATGAAGAATCACAAGTTGTCACAGCAGATCAAATTTTGTATGGAATGCAACATCATGCACGGTCTGAAGAAAAACCTGCGATGCCACAAAAACTAACAAAAGCCGAGAGAGAAAAAGAACTCGAAAGTGTGGCGAACAAGAGTAACAATAATGGTAATTCTGTTAATAATATAAATAACTGCGTTCAATTCGCACTTTCCACAGCTTCCTATTTCGGTGGTGAAAGATTAGAGAGTATGGCATACGAACCATATAGAATGATTGATCAGAAACTTGTCAAAAGTTGGCAGAATATAAAACCCTTTGCTAAGATAAGTGTCAACAAAATGACTGATATGGATTTGATGAGAATCATTAGTAAAGATAATCATTTCCATAGTATATCCTATAGTCAACGCTACAACCCATTAGCCGTAAAACGCAATGAGGTTTTAAGTGAATTCAGATCCATTCGTGGAGCTGACGCATCCAAAATCATAAACAATACTACAGGAGGCATAGACAGAGAAGCATTGAATGTGGCTACGTATGGAGAAAAAACGGCTAGCAGAATACGTTATATGAAAGCTGCTGGGAGAATTGCTGTCGGTGTTCAAGTTGCAATTAGTGGATACTCTATAATTGATGCGTATGCAAATGACAGTTACAGAAAGGGTCGTGTACTGGCAAAAAGTAGTTTAGATGTGGCAGTAGCAGCTGGTCTTTGTGTTTTAGGAGGCCCTGTCGGTTGGGGAATTGGAATAGCATATATAGCAGGAGATGTTTTCGGTGTATGGGATAGTGCGATAGACGAAACCTATTATTTCTTCAACCCAGGACAAGAAGCAATAGAAAAATCATTAAAATGATATTGATATGATCTCAAGAATTCAAAAATTTTACCGGTATTTCGTATACAGGATTTACCATATAAACAATAATGATCCAGATATGAAAGTGATTTCATTTATATTCATGGTACATACTGCGCATGCTATGTCTTGTCTGTTTATTTTATCTATAATTTTTTCTTTTGATTACTCTGGACTTGACAAATCAGAAGTGTCATTATTGGCACTTTTATTCGGGCTCCTTCAACTATTTATATTCTTCAAACCCAATAAATGGAAAACGTATTTTAAGGAGTTTGAGAATGAAACAAAAGAAGAAAGACGAAAGGGCACTATACGTGTGTGGAGTTACATAATCGTAAGTTTGGCATTACCAATTATTCTTCCAGTTATTTGGTTCACATATTTCAGATAGGAATCATTATACCCATGTGATATGACATCAAGAATTCAAAAATTTTGGCTATTTTCCAATTTGTGAGGATTGTTAAGGGCGGAACGCCCTAACCTCTCCCTCACAAGTGTGAGCCGAAGGCGAGCACAAATAAAAATGTCAAATCAAACAAATGGATAAACATTATACTAAAGAATACCCTACTTGATGAACTCCAATGACACCACGTCTCAATACAGTTATAAAATCACCTTCGTATTCATCTATATGAAACTCATCTATTTTATATTCATCTATGAGATATTGGTCAAATTCAAAAATATCAATGCCTATTTCTTTTAATACGGAATCAGGAAGTGTATAGTCTTGCTTCACAAGGCCAAACATAGTAAATCCTGTTTCTACGCAGAACGACATAAATGCATGATCCCATGCTATATATGCAAATGAGCCGACAAAAGAACCAACAAAATTTCCTAAAAGATAAGCGCCTGGGATTGCAGGCAACATTACCTGAGTAAGCGTTCCAAATCCTAACGCACATCCTGTAACAAACAAATTTCTAGACAAGTTATTTGCAAGTTCATATTTAGACATTGTTCCTTTTGCCACATAGAAGGAATCTTTCATTGTTGAATAAAAAATGACTGTTAAACCAGCCACAACATTAGGACTAACAGTTTTTAATGCATCTCCAAACAGTCCACTTTCACATCCAGTCACAATAGATGCTGATATAAACCCTCTTATAAAACCTTCTGTACCTCCAGATATAGCAGCAAATCCTAATTCTTTGAATTTGGATTCGTCTATTTTGCCTTGTGATATCAATTGCTGCAACATATCATATACTACAGGTGCTGTTTTAAGTACCATTGTTATTATCGCAGCTGAAGTTCCGGCCTTAATTCCCTGCTTCAATACATGTTCAAGTTCAACCAAATCTTCTGTAGCAAAGCCAAAGTTCTTTGCGTCAAACTTGCCTTCTTTTGCTATTTCAGCGATAGTTTTTGCATCTTCTGCAGATAATTCTACTGACGAGATTCCATCTGGATCAGTTATTTTAGAAGAGAGATTGTCTAATGTGTCTTGATAACGCTGTACTTGATCTGGACGAATCAAATTTTCTTTGGCGATCTTAAACCTTAGGTATTCAATAGCCTCCTTTAATTGATCTGATGGAATGATTCTAACTTGTCCATTATAAATAGGATCATTGAGTATATTTTCATTTTCAAATCCTCTTTCCTTCAAAAATTCGATGAAAGAAATATCTGAGTTTCCTGATTCTGCCTTATATTTACAATAACGTTCAAAATAGCTCCACGACTGAGCTTTTGCAGAATCCTGACCATTTTTCAAATATTTAAGTCCAAATTTTTCATCCCAGTTACTTGTCACATCAGCTGACGCAAAATCATGGCTTCTATCAACTAAAGTCCTGAATTTAGAATCATTTAATGCAGCATATATATTATGAGTGTCTGAATGCCAAAATTCTGCAATATCCCCTTTCAACTGTGGAGATGGCGTGTTATAACCAGCAAAGTGATTGATATCTTTATTGAGAATTTCTATTGTTTTATTTAATTCATAGACATACTTGTCTGCTATATCAGATCCAATTGCTACTCCTCTAATTTCACAAAAAGAATCAAATCCATTTCTTATATCATTGCCTTCACGCTCATTCATTTTCTAATTGATTTTTAGCAATCTGTGCTTTTTTCTCCCTCTATAAAATCAAATAATAAATGGACTAAAATTTCATCTGTCGCAACTTTAAGTAAACTCTTCATCTTGTTCTTTCTGAATTTTATGAATTCTAAATAAAAAGGAAACAATAAAAAACTATCAAGTGTTAATTTCCATTTTTTTTTACTGTATCTTACCTGCATAAATTTATTATGCAAAAAAGACTTATCAACTACAAATCCTGCTCTTGGTCCTTGTCGAATAAATTTTGCCCCACAGTTAAGATTGGTAATATTTTCTTTTTCTGGATAAGGAAAAAGTTCTTCAATCAAATCCTCGTCATACACCAGAATCTTATTAGTATTCATCATTATCGGTACATTTTTTTTGTAGTCTTTCGTAGACCACAGAACACATTTTATCGTAGTACCATATAACTTATTATACAAATAATTTGCAATTTTTTCTGTTTCATCATTATAGACAATCACTAATTGGCGATTTTCTATTTTTTTATTTGAATCAAACATAAGGTATTTTTTTTACAAAAATATAAAAAATAGACTACTTAAAAATAAAACCCAAATGAAATTAGAAAATTCAATTTCGTATTATTATAAAATCCAAACTTAATTATATTGGATTTTATCGACAAGCAATAAGAGAAAGTTGTATTTTTGCAGGAAATTTGTCATCTTTATTGATTTACAGCTTTGGAAACAACCGTTACAAATAAAAAGCCATCGGAATGTCAGAATATCACCGATGTACGAAACGAAATCGACAATATTGATAATGCCATCATCTCTTTATTAGGCGAACGTTTCAAATATGTAAAAGAAGTGGTCAAATACAAAGAAAAGACCGCTGACGGGATTGAAGCTACCGACCGAAAAAAAGCTGTCTTGGAAAGACGTAGAAAAATGGCAGAGGAACGTGGTTTAAATCCCGACGTCATCGAAGATATCTACAAAAAACTGATCCAATACTTCATCAGTGAAGAGAAAAAGATCGTAAAAATATAATTTTGAAAACTTACGAAAAGACGTTGCAACACAGCGTCTTTATTCTATATTAACTGTGATCTGCGGATCATTTTCCACTTTCTGATTGGAACCTCACCTCTTTTTCTCATAAAAAGGCGTAGCCTTTCTCTGTAAACTTTATTTCTCTGTGGTTTTATTAAATTTATGTGCTCGCCTACGGCTCGCACGTGGGGAGGGGTTAGTGCCAATATCAATCAAACATGGGCCCTTAACAATCCTCATTTATGACACTCCAACCATCATTTTCTCATATTTTTAATTTCGTCTAATTCACGTTATATTATGTGGAACATTACACATTAAATATTAATTTTGCATCTGAATCAAATTGTCCACAAGAATAATGAGAAACAACGTATTTGACATAATATCCATAATCGTATTCATTCTTTCTGTGATCGGCATAATCCTTTCAATGTATGAATACGACCGTTGTCTATTGTTGCTCTCCATAATCGCCTTTGGCATCACTCTGAATGTCACAAGCAGAAGAATATATCTTCATGCCGCATTCATATCCACAATTGCCGGAATCATAATCGGATACAGTCTTTTCTCTCCAATAATAATGCTCCCAGCAGTTGTGCTTTGTGGTATCTATGGAGGACTTGTCATCAGTCTTCATCTACAGGACAACAACGAGAAAAAGCACTATTTCGAGCATCTCAAATATCTTGACGACTCCACGAACAACATCAATTCCTACAGCATCGGAATCCCATTCCTGTTCAGCATGGTGGTCAGAAGTGACGGATATATCACAGACAGAGAAAGAGATAAAGTGTTCGACTTCTTCAAAAAGAAGTTTCCAAAGGAGTGTTTCGAGATGAACAACACATTCAAACTCACACTCGGATACCATGCCACAGATTATAAGAAATATTGTGCGACGGTGCTTGCATATGCAGATAAGGTAGACGAGACATTCCCACTAGACCTATTCTATGCTCTGTATGACGTCGCATCAGACGATGGGTGCATAGTGCCTGAAGAAGCGGAAAAAATGCGTCAGATCGGCAAAACATTGAGGATAGACAACGAGATTATCCGTCAGATGGAGCATGCCCATGGAATAAGAGTCGTCATGACAGACAAAGAAGAGTCGAAAGCAGAGCTACGCAAAAAAGCCCTGCAAACATTAGGTCTTGACGAAAAAGCTGACGACTACACAATCAAATCAGCGTACAACGCTTTGGTGCAGAAGTGTCACCCACACAAGATGAAAGGAAAATCCACAGCGGAGACAAACGAACTGTTGAAACGCTTCGAGCAGATCCAGACCAGCTACGACGTGTTGTTTATGCAGAAATAACAATATATAACTGCACAAAACTTTGGCAAAATTGCATTTTCACAAAACTAAAAAATTGCGTTTTTGCGAATAATGCATTAAATTTGCATAATTTTATTTCATAAGGCGCAAAAATATGAGTAAAGATACAATAAAAATAGCAGGCAAAACGTTTATTCCTATGATAAGCGCTGCGGAATTACATACGCGCGTCTGTGAACTAGGCAAGACAATTTGGCAAGAGAACGCGTCAGAAAACCCACTATTCATAGTGATGCTTTCAGGAGCCTACGTATTTGCCGCTGATTTGTTGAGAACTATCCCCACAGCTGTCGACATGGTATTCGTGAAATATTCATCCTACGAAGGCACACAAAGCAGTGGATCACTAAAACGAGAGATTTCCATTCCAGCCAGCGTCGAAGGCAGGACATGCATCGTGGTGGAGGATATTATAGACTCAGGCATCACAATGAAACAGTTTGCAGCAGACCTCAAAGCGATGGGTGCGACAAAAGTGAAGATCGCCAGTCTTCTCGTCAAACCAGAAAACAACAAAACTGACATCAAAGCCGACTATTGCGGATTCTCAATATCGAAAGAATTCGTGGTGGGCTACGGATTAGATTTCGACGGTAATGCGAGAAATCTAGATTCCATATATAAGTGCATTGACTAATAAAAGAGAAATTAAACGAATTTTAAACAAATAAAGATGAAAAACGTAGTGATTTTCGGAGCTCCAGGTTCAGGAAAGGGAACACAGAGCGAACTTATCATCAAGGAGTTTGGTTTGGCTCACATCTCAACAGGTGATGTACTAAGAGCTGAGATCGCAAACGGTACAGAGCTTGGCAAGACAGCAAAGGGTTACATGGACAACGGACAGTTGGTGCCAGACAGCCTAATCATCGACATCCTTGCATCAGTACTAGACAGCAAAGGTAAGAATATCCCAGGTGTTATCTTCGACGGTTTCCCACGTACAATCGCTCAGGCAGAGGCTCTTAACGCAATGTTGAAGGAGCGTGGCACTCAGATCAATGTAGTTGTTGGTCTTGAAGTTGAGGAAGACGAGCTTATCAAGAGAATCGTAGAGAGAGGTAAGACATCAGGTCGTTCAGACGATAACGCAGAGACAGCAAAGAAGCGTTTGTCTACATACTTCAACCAGACACTTCCATTGAAGGACTTCTACGTGAAGGAAGGTAAGTATGCTTCTATCAAGGGTATGGGCTCAATCGAGTCTATCTTCGCTGATATCAAGAAAGCTATCGAGAACGCTTAATAGATTACGACAAAACAACAGGTGCTGTATAAAACAGCATCTGTTTTATTTTGATTAATTTACACCCCATTATCAACAATGAAGCTGGTATGGGAATAAAACGAGAGACATTGAACAAGACATGATAGTATTACCTTATGCTATAATTGTTTCTATAATCGCTTGTTGTCTCAACCATAAATTGAACATCAGCGACAAGAAGCAGATCAAAATAAAGAAAACTCTTAGTTTGATTACATTTATTATATTGCTATATCTAGTATGCAATCTTGCGGTATTGATTGAATATCAATTACACACACGAGCAATCATCCGTTTTGCGACAGAAAATATAGTAACAGTAAAGAATCACTACATATTAGGCAAAGGTTTATTTATCACGCTCTTCCTTTCAATAGTGACAATTGTATACAACTATTATGAATCAAAGGTAAGAGCTAAAAGACTTGCCAAAGAAGCTGAGATCGTCAACTACGAAATTGACAACAACACAGAAGAAAAATCGTTTTTTGAGAAATACCATTTGCTTGATATTCTTTGCTATATCACATTGTCTACAATAACATATTGGATAACGAGCACAATATTCCTAAAAGTTGTAGCCTTTGTAGTGAAAAACTACATCAGATATAGTATTTAACGAGGAGCCATGCAGTAGGGAATCACAAGATTTCAAAGGGAATAACGCCCCCCTTACTACACCCGCGAATTTCAACAAATGACAAAAAAATAGACGTTGCATTTAGCAACGTCTATTTTTATTTATATCCTACAACCGGATTAGTCGATATATTCGCAACCCATGTAAGGGACAAGTACCTTTGGTACGCGAACACCCTTCTCTGTCTGGTTGTTCTCAAGCAAAGCGGCCACGATTCTAGGAAGAGCCATTGCCGAACCATTCAATGTATGACAAAGCTGAGTCTTCTTGTCAGCTCCCTTGTAACGACATTTCAAACGGTTTGCCTGGTAAGTATCGAAGTTAGAAACAGACGAAACCTCCAACCATCTTTTCTGTGCGGCTGAATATACCTCAAAGTCGTAACATGTAGCAGCTGTGAAACTCATATCACCACCGCATAGGTGAAGAATACGATATGGAAGCTCAAGCTTCTTAACCAAGCTCTCTACGTGAGCCAACATCTCTTTGTGGCTCTCCTTCGAATGCTCAGGAGTATCAATTCTTACGATCTCAATCTTAGAGAACTCGTGAAGACGGTTCAAACCACGAACATCCTTACCGTATGAACCAGCCTCTCTACGGAAGCACTGAGTGTAAGCGCAATTCTTGATAGGAAGATCCTTCTCATCAAGGATCACATCACGATAGATGTTTGTGACAGGCACCTCTGCTGTTGGGATCAAATATAGATCATCAACCTCACAGTGGTACATCTGACCCTCTTTGTCTGGCAACTGACCTGTACCGAAACCAGAAGCCTGGTTTACAACTGTAGGAGGCATAATCTCAGTGTATCCTGCGTTTCTTGCCTCATCCAAGAAGAAATTGATAAGTGCACGCTGAAGACGAGCTCCCTTACCGATATAAACAGGGAATCCAGCACCAGAAATCTTTACACCAAGTTCAAAATCAATCAAATTGTATTTTTTAGCGATCTCCCAGTGAGGAAGAGCATCCTCACCCAATTCAGGAATCTCGTTACCCATCTTAACAACGACATTATCCTCAGCAGTCTTGCCATCAGGAACATCATCGTAAGGCATGTTAGGGATTGTATATAGAAGTGAGTTGATCTTCTCGATAGCCTCACTCATCTTAGCATCAAGTTCCTTCGACTTCTCTTTGATAGAAGCAACCTTGCTCTTAGCCTCCTCTGCCTCAGCCTTCTTGCCTTCCTTCATAAGAGCGCCAACGCTCTTTGAAATCGCATTTGTTTCAGCCAAATTTGCGTCAAGCTCAGCCTGAGTCGACTTACGAATCTTATCTAGTTCAATGATTTTACCAATCACCTCTTTGGCGTCAAAACCTTTTCTCGCCAACTTGCGGACAACCTCATCCGTGTTCTCTGTAATTACCTTTAGTGTTAGCATAATCTTATTTTTAGCTACTCTTTATTTTGCAAAGTTATAAAATTTCTAACAAATGAAACAAAATTAAGATGCTTTTATATCCAGATTGCAGAAAATTAGAATCAGTCCAACTTAACGTCCCTCACATACCTTGCTGGCACACCTGCCACTACAGTCTCGGAAGCGACATCCTTCGTCACCACAGAACCGGCAGCAATTATTGCACCGTCGCCAATAACGACACCGGGACAAATCGTCACATTCGAACCGATCCAGACATTATTTCCAATCGTGATCGGACGGAAATACATAGACGAACGTTTTTCAGGGATTTCATCATGATTGATTGTAGCCATCATACAGTTGTGGCCTATCAGACATCCGTCTCCGATATATATTCCTCCCTGATCCTGGAAATGGCAAGACGAATTGATAAAGACGTCCTTACCGACATGAATATTGCGTCCGCAATCAGTATAGAAAGGAGGAAAAATGCCAAATGAAGAATCTACTTTCTCTCCCGTCAACTCAGAGAAAAGCTCATTCAACTCATCATTGGTATGGAATTTTGTATTCATTTCCATTGTGATGCGACGAGCATTCATCGCCATCTCATGCATCAGTTTATGAGCCTCGCTTCCAGCCTCCACATACCCCTTCTCTTTGACAAGGGCAATGAAGTCACTTTCAGTCATTGGAGAAGACGCGGCAGTATTCTGCGACGTTGCGTTTTCTAGTTCATTCTGCATACCCTTGGTGATAGTCTCAACCATCTGTTTAGCAAGCACATGGCCAGCGTCAGCAGCAGCCTTAAACAATTCAAGTGCCCTCTTGACATCCTTCTCCACACCGTTTCCAGTAAGGAATCTGCGACCTACAGAAAAATTGATTTCAGCATCGTCGTCTTCATATCCATTATTCGGATCATAATTATTGCAACTCATTACGCAATCATCAATTAATAGTGAATAATAATATAGACATTATTGTCATGCATAAAAAAAGGGAGGCAGAAAGACCACCTCCCATAAAAGTCTCTAACCTAAAGATTAATTAGCTGATTTGTTTCCACTAAACAAGTTAAGGATAGAAATAATCGCGCTAACTTTCTGCTCCTGAGTACCATTTTTGATATTCTCAGCAGTCTCCAATCCATTGATAATCTCATCAAGTTTAGCTACCGCAGCATCTCCAGTTGTTGAGTCGCCCAAAAGACCTGTTTCAGCAGCGCCTTCTGCAAACGCAGTTTTGTAAACATTGTCATTTGAACTCTTATACTTGCTTGAAAGAGTAAGCAATGTAGTAACATCAGAAACAGCCATGCCAGAACCTTTGGCAGCAATTGTACCAAAATTCTTTCCATCTTCTCTACCCTGCTCTGCAGTTGTCTTATCATTCAAAACAGACTCTTTATTTGCATCATCATCATCGTCACCACAAGATGTGAACGATCCGCACATCAAAGTTGATGCCAAAAAGCACATTGCTAAATACTTATTGAATTTCATATTCATCAGTTTTAATTAATTTTTCAGCAATATTACTTCATTTCTCTCATAAATCCACAAAATCTCAATAATTTTTGATAAAAAAACAGTTAAAAAGTTTTAATTATCGTATTATTATGTCTACTTTTGCAACAAACGGATTAAAACAATTAGACAAAATGAGAAAGATATATCAATCAATAATGATTGCTACAGTAGCGGTTGCGATGTCGTCATGTGCCAACAAAGATCAGGCAAAGCCAGTTGAGAACGCACAAGGCCCAATCAAACCAGCTGAGCAGGAGATTGTTGTAGACACGACAGCGATCGCAGAGAAGGATGCAGCATACTTATTCTATAATGAGTTCACTGTTGCAGGTCAGCCTCTAAAGATCAAAGGTGGTGAGTATGCGAAAGGAGCAAAGGTAAGTGTTCTTTTCAACGACGGTAATGGATACAACCTTGCTTCTCCAAAAGTAGAGGTAAAGGGCAGCAACGAGATTTGGGCAGTTGTTCCAGAGAAAGTTGCAAATTCATTCCCTGTCATGATTGTCAACGGTTCTGACTCTATCAAGACAGATGTCCTTTTCCGTGACTCTCGCAACATCATCGTAGACTTCGACAATAAGAAAGATCAGCTTTACATCAGCGGTGCTGCAGAAAAGTACGCTAACCTCTTCTCTTTGAGCAACGGAGATTACGGAGTGTTCGATGACATCAAGAGCTGGCAGGCAATCGTTTACCAAAGCTCACGCGAGAATGCAAAGGCCGCTGATTCTACAGTCTTCGGTGTATTCACAAACGATATCTTGAACAAGCAGTTCAACATCCGTGAGTTCGCTATCAAGTTTGAAGTAAACGTACCAAAGGATCACCCAATCATCGGTGAAGTATTTGAGTTCGGTTTCTGCAGCGGCAACGACGAGGATCCAATCGGAAACATCCGTAATTGCGCAGCTTACTGGTGTCCATCTGAATATGTATGGATCAAGGAGACTGATTCCTGGGAGATTGACAATGCAAAGCCATTCTACACAGACGGCTGGATGACAGTGACAATCCCATTCTCTGAGCTACTATGGAAGAGCAAGAACATGAGTATCTGTGCTGACGCTTCTCACAATGGCCAGTACACTAACGGTGCATGGACAGACTACAAGCACCACTACAACTACGCACAGCTTCACGCAGACCCAACAGAGGTTGAGCGTTGGGGTGGATTCACAATCAACGTGAACGAGTACGGAAGCTGCTTGAGAAGAGAGAAGTACAAAGTTGCAATGGACAACATCCGTATCGTGCCTAACGACGGTGCTGGAGCTCTTTACTTGAAGAAAGATTACGGTGTACCTCAGCGTCACTACTCAAAGAAATAAGAGTTAACCACTTCTTTATAAAAGCGAGTCACTTATCCAGCGACTCGCTTTTTTATATCGTATATATTTGACATTTCACATTCTGAATTTTCATTTCGCATTTCACATTTCGCATTTATAATTCTTCTAACGTGTTTGCAGAAATAACATACTGGGTATTCAACGCCCTATACATATACGCAGTAGCGATGACCATCATCGTGCTGATGCTTGAAAACAGGAATCCAATCAAATCTATCGCCTGGATAATAGCCATAATAGCGATACCTGTGGTTGGGCTTGTCCTATACGCATTGTTTGGTCGTGACTTCAGAAAAGGCAATACTGTGAAGAAAGCAAACAAAGCTTACGCTGAAGCGTTGAAAAACTTAGATGAGACCTTCGACCAAGGGACTCCCGTCGAAGGATATGAAAACATGCCCCAACTCATATATAACCTATGCAATGAGAAACTCTACAACAACACATATATAAAACCATTCACAGACGGAACGTCACTTTACGAATCTATCTTTGCTGACATAGAATCTGCAAAAGAGACAATCTTCGCTGAATATTATATCATAGAGAACGACAAGATCAGCAAACGGTTCATCGAAACCTTGATAAAAAAAGCCAAAGAGGGAGTCAAAATAAAAATTGTTGTGGATGCTGTAGGCAGCTGGAAAGTGACAAAAAAGACAAAACAAGACTTAGCAGAGGCTGGAATTGAATATCATGAATTCCTTCCTGTCACCCTACCCTTTTTCGGCAAGAAAATCAATTATCGCAACCACCGAAAATTGCTCATCATCGACAATGAGATCGGATACATAGGAGGAATGAACGTCGCTGACAGATATATCGAAGGCAAACCTTCTCTTGGGAAATGGAGAGACACTCACATAAAAGTCATTGGCGATGGCATCCAAGGTTTGGCTAAAGTGTTCAGAAAAGACTACCATTTCGTAAGCAGACGGTTAGTGCCGATAGACATAAAGAAAATACCAGATTCAGAAGGACTCACACAATGCGACATGCAGACTGTGTTCAGCGGCCCTGACATGGAATACAGAGCCATTATGCAGACTTATCTTCGAATCATAATGCAGAGCAAAAAATATGTCTACATCGAGTCGCCATATTTTATGCCGAATGAAGCGGTGCGATCCGCACTAGTGACCGCGGCAAAAAGTGGCGTAGAGATAAAGATAATCATTCCTTTGGTCTGCGACGACAGGATTGTGCTGAGAAGTACCTATTCGTATGTGAAAGACCTCGCATCAGCTGGTGTCCACTTCTATTTCTACAAAGCCGGATTCATCCACAGCAAACTTATCGTGTCAGACGACAAAATAGTGAGTGTTGGCAGCGCGAATATGGATTTCCGCAGTCTCGAGCATAATTTCGAGACCAATGTCATTCTTTATGGAGACGGGACAGCATCCATCTTCCGCGACATCTTCGAACGAGACATGGCAGACAGTGAAGCTTTCGACATGGACCGCTGGAAAAGCAGACCATTCTCAATGAGAATCAAAGAATCAATAGCAAGATTATTCAGCCCGGTATTTTAATTTCAATAAAAATAAGAGGAGATGCGATAATAATATCGCATCTCCTCTTTGTCTTCGCATTACATTAGTCTGTCACTAATAATAACAATTACGAAACTACTTCTTTTGTATTTTCAGTCTTGATACGCCATCATTTGTTTGTGCATACAAATAATACATTCCTGCGTAACAATCAGAAAGATCTAACTCACAACGCTCATTCTTTGGTTCAACACTTTTTATCAGACGTCCAGTCATATCATATACATTCACAGAAAGGATTGTCTGAAGAGATGTGATAACAATAAAATCTGACGTAGGATTAGGGAACGCAGTCAACTGATTTTCAAACGACAAATAGTCTTCGAAATCGGAACTTGTGCAAACGGCCTTTCCATTTGCGACACCTGGTGTAGCTGTCTTCTTATTATTATCACACAAAGAGAAGATCTTCCATTCAGCATCATTATCCGTAACTCTACCATACGACTCATTAGTTGAATGCTTCAACACATCCACGCAATCTAATTCATTACCGTCCTTAACCAAACAGATAGATGGTCTATCATTCATATCTATCTTAAAGTTTAGATACAACGAGCCATACAAAGAATCACCCTTTGCCCACAACACCTTATGCTCGCCTGGATTGATCAAAGTAGAAGAAGAGCCAAAAGGCAATGTTGACATTTTCTTCTTAGTGTTTGACTTCAAAAGACATAGTTCATATCCAGCAAGATCCAAAGTGTCTTCACCATAATTATATAGTTCTATCCAATCCGGATATGAGCCATAATCATCTGCAAATCCAGACAAGCTATCGCTAGAAGAACATATCTCGTTCAAAACTACAGTAGGGACAAAATCAGACTTGATAAAATTGGCAGTAACAGAAACGGATCCCAATAATATAGCGTTCAACTCGCCTGATTTATTCACACAAGAAGATGTAGTTTCCGACTTGATGGAGATCGAATCTTTATCATCAAATGTCCATCCTACAAATTCATAGCCCATTGGAGGATAAACCTTTATATTCAAATCGTAATCAGTGATATACTTAGTATTATATCCCGACATTGTTATTCCATTGACAACAAACACAGCACCTTCGACATCAGAAGCAATGGAAAGATCAACCAGTGAAGAACCCTCCACATATGAAACCAATTGTTTGTATATGTCTTTACCTCTTTTTAGTGCAAAATCCTGCATTTTGCTGGCAGCATTAACAGCAGATGTACCTCCAGAATAAGCACAATACTCAGCATCCACCATCGTCGTTATACTGTCAAAAACAGCCTTGATATTTTCTTGTGAAAAAGTAGAAGAGAGATGCAACAGATACTTTGTGACAAATCTCGATTTAAACTCTTTGTTCTGATAAAGGCTAGCGAAAATCTCAGTCATCCAACTTTTCTCATTGGCCCAATGTAGTTTTTTACTTGTTCCCGCACACCAGCTTATCATATTTTTATCTGATTCACCCAAATATTCATAACCTGGCAATCCGAAACCGAAATCTGTATCATAAAGAATCCAACGGAATTTTCCGTTTTTCTTTTCTCTCCAGATTTTAGTGTTATTGCCCGGCCAATCAGTGTTTACAATGAACTGTTGAAATATCTGATAATCGATATATTCATCCATATCCATTCTTTTGCATGCCCCCTCGTATAAAAGAGAATCGTCTTTATATGAAAGAGAATCGTCTTCAAATGTCGTCAAATATTCAACAAGCTCATTATAAGCGGACAAATCACCTTTCGAAGCTCGAATGCCCATCACATCCGACACGCTTATAAGGTCAATCTCTTCATCCGTATAGCCATAATTTGCAGTGATATAATCAGCATTTGTTCTCTCATTCAACGACATCAGTCCCTGATACTCACCATTGATATAATACGCAACAGGCTGACCAGCCTGATAGTCTATATTCATACCTTCAGCAAAAGTCTGCATCAATCCATCTCTAAAACGGACCTTGCTATAAGCAGTTCCTCCATTACGCAAATGGACTGTCTGATGAACCAAATCCGGCTTGGATTTGAAAAAATTATAACTAAGTTCATCAGCGCCAGACTTACTAGTAGCCTTCAAAGAAAGAGACTTGATCAATTCCGAACGAGAACATCCTCCCTCAACCGCAGCTTCAACATCCTGTGAAAATACAGAATTTCCATCCACTATATATTCAAAGTTGACGGGACGTTTCCAATCCTGGTTATAATTACCGACTCCTTGGCAATGTTTATCTCCAGATATACCATTTTTCCCTTTTACACAAATACCAATTGTATCATCATAGAAATAGGCAGAATCCACAACTAAAGAGACTATAGGGACAGTGAATCCGCCACATTCTGAATGAGCATCATCAGAGAAAATATAAGTGGATGACACCACTTTACTTGAAAGCATACCGTCTGCAAAAGCCTTTGCACGAAGCGGTGTGTTCTCACTTATCTCCAAAGGTGACTCATATAATATTGAATTCTCAAGAGTCGGTTCTTCTCCATTCAAAGTGTAATATATCTGAGACTCTTTCGTCGCACATGATATGCTGACAGTCACCGGACCTGTCTTAACACCACCTTTCTCACTCAATACAGGCATCTTACATCTTGTGGAAACAGTGGAATATGCGGCAGAATTCTCTTTGAACGGAGTTATCTCCATATAACCCTCGACTCCATCCTTCCTGCCATACGAAACATTTGCAGCCAATGCTCCATAAGCAATAGAATCAACCAATTCACCGTCTCTATAAATAGTGACATATCCGCCATCCTTATCTAATTTATAAGGAGCATGATTTTCTGTGTCCGCCTCGTCCATCCACAAAACCGAATATTGATTTGAAGGAAGAAGACATTTTTTATCCACCTTCCACTGCCACTTGAGTTCAGAAACATCACTCTTTTTCTTCTTTTTATAATGAGTCAACACACATCCTTTTAAATCAGTGGTATCTCCATCATTATAAAGCTCTATGTACCCTGAAAAGTTATAGTTGTCGGTATTTATGAAACTAGAAAAATTACATGGTGTCAATTCCGAAATTTGAACCTTTCCGAAAGACAAAAACGGAATACCCAACCATATCAGCAACAAATAGAATTTCTGCATTTTTGATACCTTTTTAATTATTTTTTAGAAAACTAACACGCCAGTTTGTAGGTTAAGCAAACGAATTATATCTTTTACATTCTGATCATACTCACCAATTCATTCAACAAACGCCTAACAAATCTATGGCAAAATTATAGTTTTTTTTGTTTCCACATATTTTATACAACATATTTTTTCATAAAACCTATAAAAAACAGACCGTAAAGCGATGTTTTACAGCATAAAGGCTGTAAATTAGGAAAAATTCTGGATCAAACAGCGAAGACAAAACATTTCATTCAATCCAGAACTCATATACATATTTCCATATTTTTTGTAACTTTGCAAGATATTACGATTAAACATGGCAGAAAACGAATTTTTGCAAATAGAAGAGAAAGTTGTTGAAATGCTCAAGACCGTTTACGATCCTGAGATTCCTATTGATATATACGCACTTGGACTGGTGTATGGAATCGACGTGGACGGCAGCACTGTCAACATCAAAATGACCCTTACAGCACCGTCATGTCCAGCTGGAGACTTTATGGTGGAGGATATCAAACAGAAAGTGGAGTCGATCGACGGAGTGGAAAACTGCAACGTTGAGATTGTGTTTGAGCCGGAATGGAATCAGGACATGATGACAGAGGAGGCTAAACTTGAATTAGGATTCTTATAAAGAATTGTCATTAAGTCCACTTTTAAATGGGAAACGAGAAAAACCGAATATACTTCATCTCCGACTGTCATTTCGGACTTGACGCAAAAGCATCGTCAATCGAACGTGAAAAAAAATTCGTTCGTTGGATGGACAGCATCAAAAGCAGTTGCAAAAGTCTGTATATGCTTGGCGACATTTTCGACTACTGGTTTGAGTATAACACTGTAATTCCCAAAGGATTCACAAGAGTGTTGGCAAAAATCCAGGAATTCGTTGACGACGGTATTGAAGTAGTTTATTTCACAGGCAACCACGACATCTGGACATTCGGATACTTGGAAAAAGAGCTTGGTGTCCGTGTAGTAAGAAATGAAGAGTCTGCAATACTTCAAGGCAAAAACATATATATGGCCCATGGCGACGGACTAGGAGATCCAAGTCGCACATTCAGATTCTTGCGCAGATTCTTCAGAAACGGCCCTTGCCAATGGTTATTCAAATGGATCCACCCCGACGTGACAATGCCATTCGGCAACTGGTGGAGCCGACGAAACCGTTACAGCAGATGGGACAAGGTGACCGAGCAAGAAAGTGAGAAAGAAGATGTATATCTTGGAGAAGACAAGGAGCATCTTGTGATTTTCGCTAAAAACAACGAGAAAACAAACGGACCAAAGTACGACTTCTATATCTTCGGGCACCGTCATATCGAATTAGATTTGATGATAAATGCAAAAAGTCGTGTAATTATTTTGGGAAATTGGATAAATAAATATACATTTGGAGTCTTAGAGAATGGCAACTTTTGGCTAGACAATTTTTTTGAGGATGAGGAGGTCAATTGTTGTGACTTATCAAATGTTGTTTAATTAAAAAGGAGAGAAAGGATAATATTATGAGTTCAAGATATATTATTTTATTTGCATTGGCCACAATACTTTCTGGTTGCACAATGTCAATGAAGGGAGATTGGGCAGCAAGAGAATACTGCGGATGCGATGAAGGAGACTTGTTAGACAGGGCAAAATGTAAAAAAGATGTCCTTGTCAAGTATAAAGACGAGCTCAAGAACGATGAGTTCCGCAAGGCATTCCATGATCACAAATGTGATTAAAAAAACATAAAAGGAGATTGAATTAAGGATTAAAAGCAAACGAAATGAAGTCTAAATTTATCAACACTATAATCACCGGCTCCTTGTTGTTAGCAACAACTGGATGTCAGGAAAAGGTCATATCCATGCAGAGCATGAGATGTGAATACGTAAATGCAGGAGAAGAAGCTGTAATTTATGGTAGTGGTTTCTCCGCAGATGACGAGATATACTTTGGGAACAACAAAAAAGGTGAGATTGTAGCGTCGAAGACAAATGACTCTGTACTTACCGTGATTGTTCCAGAAGACGTTAAGCCTGGAATGCTTTGCTATATACCAAAACATGGCCCCAAAGTATACTCTAACTTCATGTTCAGAGACAACCGTGGTATGATCATTGACTTTGCAAGCCACCCTTCCACTTGGGGAGGTTTTGAGCCATTCGACGAAGAGGGAGAGCCTATCAAAGTAGTTGCCAACGGAGACAGTATCCTAACTCTTCCTGTCACTCCTCCAGAAGCCATCAGTGGTCACTATGGTTTGCTTTACGGTATATACAAAGAGGCTTGGACAATGAAAAAAGAGACATTCCTTCAGTATTGCGCTAAAACTGAATACGGAGGCAGAGGAAATGTTTCTATTGCTGGAGATAACGCAGGAATGCCTATCGAGGAATTATGTCTGAAATTTGAGGTGTACATTCCAAAAGAATGTGCATTCAAATGCCGTCCACGCGTAGAAATATTCTTCGGTCCATACGAGACTGCCAACAAACATGGCCGCGAATTGTCTCCAATCTATGCTTGGGCCCCTTGTGATGCTAAAACTGGTGAGTTCTACACTAAAGACGGATGGGAAACAGTCACCATTCCTCTTACAGAATTCAATCGCAGCTATGAAAGTGACGAAATAAAAACAGGTCCTATCAACCTTAAGACCGCAACAAACTTCACATTCGTAGTGATGGGTGATCCAGGAGACCAACAATCGGAAAACTACTTATGTGTGGACAATTTCCGAATCGTTCCTATAAAGTAAAAATTCACTACAAAATACAGAGAGACGTGCTAAAAGCCACGTCTCTTTTTTGTTTTAAAAAACACGTTCACAATAGAAGACAGGTCCATACATTAAAGCAATAAGCACAATAATTAGTATTACGCCCCTCTTTTTTTACGTCATCCACCAATATTTTGCATATTTTTCTTATTTTTGCTAACTACGTATAGTTATTGCACAATAAAATACGATTATTGCAGTTATTCAGTAAGACGGAATGTTGCAGTCTGAATATAAGATTAACGATGTGCCACTACGGAATTCATAAGACACTCCGTATATAGAGCACTGAAATGCAGTATTTTACTTAAAAAGAGAAGATATGGGAAGATATATAGCTCCATCGGAACTGCCGTTGAATGAAGACGGTTCAGTGTTCCATCTACATTTGAAAAAAGGTCAGTTGGCTGACAAGGTGATTCTTGTCGGCGACCCGGCACGTGTGAACATGGTGGCCTCTTTCTTCGACAAAGGAAGCATTGAGTGTGACGTCCAGAGCCGAGAATTCCACACTATCACTGGAAAATACAATGGACAGAGAGTCTCATGTGTCAGCCACGGAATCGGCACAGACAACATCGACATAGTGCTTACAGAGTTGGACGCTCTTGTGAACGTCGACTTTGAGACACGAGAAGTATGCGACACTCTTAAAAGTTTGACAATTGTGAGAGTCGGAACAAGCGGAGGAATGCAAGACTTCTGCCCTATCGGCTCATACGTAGTGTCTAAGAGAAGTATCGGATTCGACGGAGTTCTCAACTACTATAGCGGCGAAAACGTATGCGACCTGGATTTCGAGGACAAGTTCTGCAAACATGTCGGATATTCAGCACGTTATGCCCGTCCTTATGTTATCAGTGCAGACGAAAAGCTCGTCGAACAGATCGGTTATGACATGATAAAAGGTGTAACTATTTCAGCACCTGGATTTTATGCTCCACAAGGAAGATGGGTGCGTCTTCAGCCTCAAGACCCTGAGTTGAACGCCAAGATCCGCACATTCGACTATAACGGCGAAAAAATAACAAACTATGAGATGGAAAGTTCAGCTGTTGCCGGACTCTCGCGTCTACTCGGACATAGAGCAATGACAGTGTGCTGTATCATCGCAGGTCGCACATCCGGCGACATGAACACCGAATATCACGGCACAATGGAAAAATTAGTTGAAACAGTTCTACAGAGATTAATGAAATAAAAAAATGGACGGAATGCCATACAATACGCAGATGCCCAAACTTGCACTGCCAGAATACGGAAGAAATATCCAGAATATGGTGAACTATTGTCTTACTATTGAAGACAGAGAGGAGCGCACCAACTGTGCACACAGCATAATCCAGACAATGGGCAACCTGTTCCCTCATCTACGTGATGTGAATGATTTCAAACATATCCTTTGGGATCATCTGGCTATCATGGCGGATTTCAAACTTGACATTGACTATCCTTATGACATAATCAAAAAGGAGGAGTTGTATGAAAAGCCTGAGCCAATGCCATATCCCGACAACTACATGATATACAAGCATTACGGTGCTTCCATTCAAAAATTGATCGGGTTCTGCCGTACTATTGAAGATGAAGACGAAAAGATGTCGTTGGCAGTGCTCATCGCCAACCAAATGAAAAAGAGCTATTTCGCTCACAACAAGGAGACTGACGACGTTAAGATCATCAAAGATTTGAGAGACATGTCGGGAGGAGAAATACTTCTTGATCCAGAGAAAGTGACCCTAATCTCATCAGCTGAAATAATGAAAGGAAATAAAACAGCTGCCACAACATCGTCAAAAAAGAAGAAAAAATAATACCAGATTTGTATGAATAAAGTTATTGCACTTATGCTTTCTGCTGGATTCACAATTCCAGCATTCGCAGAAAGAGATATCTACGGGTGGGAATTCCTTTCCGCATCCACTTCTGCATACACTGGAAGCATAGGAGTCGAAAATGTTTCTTCCCACAGCAGAGAATTAGATCTGGCTCTACGCAACCCTGCATTGATGACGGATGAGACTCACAACACAGCGTCATTAAGCTACCAGAACTATCTTGCCGGCTCAAGTTGGGCAACAGCTTCATATTCGAGAGCCATTAACGACAAGAACTCCTGGGGTGCGGCAGTGGTGTTCGCTCCATACGGGAAAATGAAAGAGACTGACGTCTACGGAAACGAGATAGGAGAATTCAGTGCCACAGACATCATGGCTGAGGGTCTATATAGCCGTATGTTGGCCGAGAATTTCCGTGTAGGTCTTGGTTTCAAACTAATATTCTCATCCATAGCCGAAGAGAGAAGTTTTGGATTTGGATTCGACGTCGGAGCAAACTATTTCAACAAAGACAAAGACATTTCTTTTGGATTTGCAGTCAGAAACATAGGTGCCCAGCTAGCAACATACACAGACACTCCTGATTCAAGAGACAGACTGCCATGGAATATGCAGATTGGATTCACAAAAGGTCTTGATCACGCTCCATTCAAATTCTCCGTCACTTACTCAGATCTCAACCGTTGGGATTTGTCCTACACAAAATACAATGAGGTCGACAAAAGCACGTTGGAGGGAGAGGACTTGGAGGCCACACAGGAAATCAAGTGGGTTGACATGCTCATGCGTCACTTTGTGTTCTCAGCGGAATTCTTACCTAGAGACGAATTCTCATTAGTGGTCAGCTACAACTGCAGACGTGGCCGCGAATACCGATTGGCAGATTCACGCTCGGGAGCTGGATTCAGTTTCGGACTTAACCTGAATATCAAGAACGTATACGTCGGTGCGGCATATTCAATATATGGAAAGGCAGCAAACGTATTCGGAGCGACAGTCGGATACAGAATAAACAGAGCTGAATATGTTCAGACTATAGAACCTGGCGAACAATACATAGAGCCAAACGAACAATACTAAAAGAAGAAAAAAAATGAAAAATATAGTAGTTGCAATCGACGGATTCTCGTCTTGCGGAAAAAGCACAATGGCTAAATGGCTTGCCAAAGAGGTAGGCTACAAATATATCGATTCTGGCGCGATGTACAGAGCGGTGACTCTATTCTGCCTGCGCAACAACCTCATCAAAGATGGTGTTGTGGACACAGAAAAGCTTGAGCGTCGCATGAACGAGGTAAAGATAGAATTCCGTGTCAACGAAAAGACAGGAAAAAGCGACACTTATCTAAACGGAGAGTGTGTAGAGTCGGAAATCCGTGGCATGGAGGTGTCGTCAAACGTAAGCCCGGTGGCAGCAGTGCCGTTCGTTCGCCACGCCATGGTGGATCTGCAGAGAAGCTATGGAGAAGGAGGCGGAATCGTGATGGATGGACGCGACATCGGCACCACCGTCTTCCCTAACGCTGAATTGAAACTATACGTGGTGGCTTCTGCTGAGGTCAGAGCTCAAAGAAGATACGACGAACTTACTGCCAAAGGAGACAAAGTTTCATTCGACGACATTTTGAAAAATGTGCAGGAACGCGACTATATCGATATGAACCGCGCGGAATCTCCTTTAAGAAAGGCTGAAGACGCAATTGAACTTGACAACGGTCTGCTAACAATCGAGGAGCAGAACAAATGGTTGATGCAGGTTTTTAACGAAAAGACAAAATAAGACGATGATAATCGATATCGACGAGAATTCTGGTTTCTGCCCAGGAGTGGTGTCAGCGATCAAAAAAGCGGAGGATGAGCTTCTGCAAAACAACTCACTCTACTGCTTGGGCGACATCGTGCACAATTCACGTGAAGTGGAAAGGCTTACCGAACAAGGTCTGGAAACAATCGGTATTGACGAATTGCAGAAGTTGAAAGACACACGTGTGCTCCTGCGCGCGCATGGAGAACCACCGTCGACATACGATTTGGCAAAAAAGAACAATATCTCCATCATCGACGCCACATGCCCAGTAGTGCTCGCGCTGCAACGCAAGATCAAGGCAGCTTACGAGAGACACGACAAAAAGAACACACAGATCGTGATCTACGGAAAAGTGGGACATGCTGAGGTGAACGGACTTGTCGGCCAGACAAACGGAACTGCAATCGTAGTGGAAAACCTCAACGATATCGATAAAATCGATTTCACAAAAGATATCTGTCTATTTTCGCAGACAACCAAAAGCATCGACGGTTTTAACGAAATAATAGCGGAGATCAAAAAGAAGAAACACGATTGTATCAAATTTGAATATTTCGATACAATCTGCAGACAAGTGGCTAATAGAATCCCAAAAATCATTAGTTTTGTCTCGAAATACGAACTGATTTATTTTGTTTGTGGAAAGAAAAGCTCAAACGGCAAGGTGCTCTACGAACAATGCAAAAAGACAAATCCTACGACACTTCTGATTTCAGGAGTGGAAGATATTGATTTGTCTGACATTAAAGACAAAGAAAAAATCGGGATATGCGGTGCGACGTCAACACCAAAGTGGCAGATGGAAGCAGTCCGAGACTATATCTTGAACGCTAACAAATAAATACCAACACTATGAAAATTAAGTGCATAGGCATTTTAACTTCTGGAGGCGACGCTCCAGGAATGAACGCTGCAATCAGAGCGATCACTCGTTCTGCTATCTACAACGGTATCCGTGTCAAAGGTATCTACAGAGGCTACAAGGGACTGATGATGGGAGAGATAGAGGAATTTCACACAGAAAGCGTCAGCAACATCATCCAACATGGAGGAACAATTCTTAAGAGTGCAAGGTGCCAAGAATTCCACACTCAGGAAGGAAGGCAGAAAGCCTACACTACCCTGCGGTCGGAAGGCATTGACGCATTAGTTGTATGTGGCGGAGACGGAACATTCACGGGAGCTCGTCTGTTCGCCCAAGAATTCGACATTCCAATCGTAGGTGTGCCATGCACCATCGACAACGACTTGTCTGGCACAGATTACACAATCGGATATGACACCGCACTAAACACAATCGTGGATGCGGTGGACAAGATCAAAGATACAGCCAACTCGCACGAGCGCTTGTTTTTCATTGAGGTCATGGGGCGCGACGCAGGTTATCTCGCATTGAACGGTGCGATCGCCACAGGAGCGGAGGCAGCCATCATACCTGAAATCGAAACTGGAATAGACCAGCTTGAGGAATTCATTTCAAGAGGATTCAGAAAGTCAAAAAACAGCAGTATCGTGCTTGTTGCGGAAAGCGACATCACTGGTGGAGCGATAGGTGTCGCAGAACGTCTGAAGAAAGAGCATCCTGAATACGAGGCTCGTATAACAATCCTTGGTCACATCCAAAGAGGAGGTTCGCCAACAGCGGCCGACCGTATACTTGCTTCACGTCTGGGAGCCGCAGCTATCGACGCTCTTATCGACGACCAGAGAAACATCATGGTTGGTGTGGTAAACGACCACGTCGTCTACGTGCCGTTCAATAAGGCCATCAAACATGAGAAGAAGATGGACACATCTCTATTATCTGTACTGAAAGTTGTTTCAAATTAATTATACAAAATGAAAAAAAATCTTTTTTTCCTTATGCTTGTAGGAGCAATGTCATCATGTGGCAATGCACCTCAAAACAGCGAGAATAATGACATGTATGCTTTTGATTCAACAGCTGTAACAATTTCTGATGAGGTTGCCGGAGTAGAGACACGTTCTGTGCCATTCGAGGCAATAAACGGCAAGTGGATGATCAAATCAGCAAAAAGTGAGGCTGTAGCGGAAGGCGATACTTCAGCGTACATTATCATTAACGTTGCTGAAAAAACGATCAATGCAACCGCAGGCTGCAACTCTATCTTCGGAGCGATCAACAGAAATGGCAGAACAGACAATTCGTTGGCTTTCGAAAATATGGG
>JAEEMG010000018.1 GCA_016283095.1 Paludibacteraceae bacterium
CCACTTAGAATATGATTAGCGGAAGTGATCACCACTTCCTTCACTCCCTTGCTTATAGCAGTAAACGCATTGTCAAGTTTAGGAATCATACCTCCACTGATAGTACCGTCTGCCTTATATGCCTCAAAATCAGACTTTGTGATCAATGGAATAACCGACGAATCGTCGTTTTCATCCTTCAACACACCATCCTTTTCAAAGCAGTAGATCAGAGAGACATCGAATCTCTTTGCCAAAGCGACGGCAGCCTCCTGAGCGATTGTGTCTGCATTAGTGTTCAAAAGATTACCCTTGCCATCATGCGTGATCGGAGAAAGCACAGGAACGATTCCACGAGCGATAAGGTCTGCTAGAATATCTGTGTTCACCTCCTTCACGTCGCCCACAAATCCATAATCAATCGGATTAGGCTTACGTTTGTCGCTTCTCATGTAATTGATATCGGCTCCCGTCAATCCAAGGGAGTTGATTCCATTAGCCTGAAGCTGAGCCACAATATTTTTGTTTACAAGACCAGCATACACCATAGTCACCACCTTAAGCATAGCCTCATCAGTGATACGTCGGCCCTCGACCATCTTTGTCTCGATACCAAGCTGGCCAGCCACCTGTGTGGCACTACGTCCACCGCCATGCACCAAAACTTTGTTTCCTGGAATTTTGGAGAACTGTTCCAATAGGCTTTTGAGTGTAGACGCTTCCTCTACAATCTTTCCACCTACCTTTATCAATGTAAGTTTTTCCATTTTATCTGATAATTGCAAATTTCAAATGTTTAGTCTCAGTCATACCTTCGTCATCAGCCGCTGTAGTGACAAATATATTATAAACGCCTGTAGGCAGACGAGAGCCATCACTTCTGCGAGCAGAGAATCTGTATGTTCCACCCTTGCTGATTCCGTTTTCAATCACCATTCCACGCTGATCTGTGACTCTGACATTACTCTCATCCATCAACCCCTTGATCTCAACGTCTCCATCATAATCCGCACGAACAGGATTTGGATATACAGTAACATTGTCGAAATCATCTTCAGGGAATGAAGAATCGGTAGCATACATCAACAGACCTATATCAGTCATTATATACAACACTCCCGTCTCCTTTTCATAAACGATATCCATCACCGCATTTGAAGACAAAGGAGAATTCTTGGTTGTGAAATTCTCTAGAATCTTATCACCGCTAGCAGACACCAAAAACAATCCGTTACCCTCTGTAGCGATCCATTTTCTGTTTTTTCCATCCACCTGGATTTTTCTCACCTTGTCGGAAGCCAACAAATAATCAGCGTATCTGCTGTCATCCTCACGTGTGATTTTAGGACGAATATAAGATTCCTTGCTGTCGAACACACCTTTGACATTCTTCATGACAAGCGGTCCCTGATCAGTAGCGATCCAAATATCTCCTTTAAGATCTTCCTCAACACTAAGGATATAGTTCGGCTTGAAATCCTCCATCACACCATCTTCCAAATATTTGAATGAATTGACCAATCTAGACTTGTCGTCACTAGCATCAAAAGTCGTTCCATTCATATTCACAAAACCAAGTCCACATGGTTTATATTCAAAGACAACTATGTCAATACCGGATTTAGTCTTAAGATGACGGCGCGCATACCTCTGTCCTAAAAGATTGTCATGTCTCAACGCTGTCCATTCGCCATCCTCGTTCATAGCATGAAGCAGGTAGCCAGTAGAGCTTGGATTAGTGGCAATGACATTGTTTTCCTCATCAAACCACACACACTCCACATAAGAACAGTTTGTACCCGATGTCTCAAAGAATGATGCATTTTCTTTGTCATGTATACGTAAAAGACTGTCATTATAAAACTCGTAAACGCCCCACCATGTAGGCACCATAATATGTTTTTTGTCTTTAGGATCTATAGCTAAGACATGACCCGAACGGAAAAATCTGAGACTGTCTCCTTTCAAAAAATCTCTCAAATTATACCACTTTCCATCCTTTGAATAATCCACCACAACAGGCGTATTATAACCATCATTTCCTGTCAGATAAATCTCTCCATCCACGACCTCCAAAGAATAGTAATCATTCTGACTAGGTCCTTCAAATTTAATTGGTTCGGATACAGTTGCCTTCAATTCATCTACAGACAAATCCGCAATTCTCAGACCTTCATTATCATGCCACACTACATCCTCATCTACATCGTAAACAGCTATATTCGACCAACACTCTCGGTATTTCATATCACCAAGATTATCTTTATGGAATGCCATAACCTGCCAAATTGTTCTTGCCGTCAACCTATCCTTATAAACCTGTATGGCATCTGGAACTATCCCTCTGGGACTGACATCTACCCATGTTCCGTCTCCTAGACGAGCATACAATCCATCCGTAGTCAAAATAAGCACATGGCCAGACGAACAATCCAACTGTTTTACCTCAACAGAATCTGCAGGACATGTCACCGGCAATTCAAGAGTCTCCCAAGCACTAAAATCATTTGCATTTTTGCCATCTCTACATATACGCAACTTTTTATTCGTACAATGATCCTTGTCCGCCATCAACGCATATATGTCTCCCCCAAAAACAATCGTTTGATATACAGCCTCATATTCACCTTTTTCTCCTATAATATAAGTGTCGAGAACCTCTTTCTTTTTAGTGTTGTATACAACGATTCCCGCATCCAAAGATATATATATGTTGTCTCCGTCAACCTTCAGATTGTTGACTTTCTTTCCGCTTATCTCACTATCCTTAATAGATTCATCACTGAATGTCACACCGTCAACAACCAAATCGATTGTCATATCGGAATGAATAATGAACAATGTTTTCGTAGACTCTACATATTCAACCTTTTCTATTGCCGATGCACTCAGTCCATCAAGCGTGGACAATGGCTTGACATCCTTTGTTTTCTTGTCGTAAATATACATGCCACCATTAGCTACCACATATACTTTTTCTTTTGAAGGAATGATACTTGTTATCCCGTTATAGGAGCGTATCGTCTGCCACTCGCCCGGAGCAATATTTCGCTTTGCAAAAACTGATAATGTTGCAATAAATAATACAATAACTGTATGAATGAATCTACGCATGAGCCTATTTTTATTGAAATTTAATGCAAATATAAAAAAAGCAAGGATAGAAATTGCATTCTATCCTTGCTTTTCTCCTTATGTCAAGAATTTTTACTTTATTATCTTGAAAACTTCCTCTCCTTGATCATAAATCACAATCGCTGTATACACCCCTTTTTCCCACGCTTGTGTAGAAATTGATGTCTGTCCGTTTACTGATGATGACGCGATTGTGCTTCCAGCAATGTCGACAATTTTTACAATTGCTTTCTCAGCTACCACCATCAAATTATCCTTCACCGGATTAGGATAAAAGACAACTTTATTTTTCGACTGTACCTGGTCTACTGATGTATAAGTTTCCCATCCTGGCATCTCATCAAGTGTTATCACCTTATCGTGACTCATCACTTTCTTCCACTCCTCTTCTGATGTCTGGTCTGCGAAATTGCTTCCCCAACTCTGATACCATGGCATCATCCAGCTCCACATCGCCTCATCCTCAATACATGCATCTGCGTCAACTACTGGTCCGTTCTCACTCAAAGCAATAAGCTTCTTATAACCTGACATCTTCTTCAAATTGTTGAATACCACATAATTTGACTGGTAGTCGAACTTTTCATTGTAGATATCAATTGAAATCACATCATAGATGTCGTCCCCTGGATTCCAGTCTGTGTCTGCTACACTCTGAGGATTCCATACCCAAACCATATTGTGGACTCCCTTCACGTCTACCATCTCATGACGGATAAGCTGGTAAAGTTTTGCATAATTGGCTCCTCCCTGGCGTCCCCACCAGAACCAACCACCTGAAGCCTCGTGCAATGGACGGAAAATACCTGCGATTCCCTTCTTCTGTAGATCAAGGAAAAAGTCCGCAATCACGTCGATATCCTTAATCATATTCTTATAGATCGTAGATTCTTCATTCCATGTGCCATCAGCATTCATCGCTGTAGTGAAATCGAAATCTGTATCTCCGTCTTTTAGTTGACCACCCTCTTGTCTTGAATAGAACTGATCTGTCTCGTATGACGGATCACGCCAGTGCCATGTGAAAGCAGGGATACCGCCAAGACCCCACAAATCCTCCATAAGAGATATTGACTTTTGTGTATAGTCGGTATACCACGAAGCATTAGCACCATACGCGCTCTGTCCTGTGGCATTCATGAAGTCCACACCTCCAAGAGCTGGATATTTTCCACTCTTTGTGTAAACCACCTTATAGTCGTCATGATTCTTAAATGTTCCGTCCGAACCATCCATACTTCCTGCCATGAATCCGGAAATGATGTTCTTTCCAAAGTTTTCATTCAAGAATCTGTATAATGCCTGAGCCGACGCAGTTGCCTTAGAATCCGTGATCCCAGATGGTTTCACCTCCTGTACGACAGCAGGATTGACCTCCATATAGTCGACTACCCACCATGTCCATCCAGGGACAACCGAGATTGTCTGCTTTCCTGCCTTTAGCTTGAACGTTCCCACATTATGAGCTCCATTCTCATTGATAGTGACTTCTACACTTGTGCCGTCTGCCAATTTCACAACACACACCTTGCCAGCATCGTAAGGGATAGCTCCACCAATGATGATGTCGTAATTACCGTCGGCAGGGATATCAAACTCGAAATTAAGATATCCGTCAGCATCCTGAACCGACACTGCCTTTCCTCCTGAGCAAACCTCAGAACCTACCTCTACTCCTTTGTAATCGGCACACTCTGCCTCGATATGAGTCGACGTATTTAATGAACATGGATCGTCAACAATAATCGTTCCTTTGTATGTGCCCCAGTCTTTCATGTCCTCAAGAGTGATGATACGCTCATCCTCCATATTGCTCTTCCATACAGAATTTGAAGTTTGGCTGATAAACTTTTCATCTCCCCAACTGTCATACCAAGGCATCCACCAGCTCCATACAGCACCGTCGGCATGCATATTCTTAACATCTGGAATTGGGCCATTCTCTGAAAGTGCGATCATCTTGTCTGAACCCATCAGATCCTGAATCTTATTGTAATAGCCAGACAATGAACCATGTTCACCTGCACTCTTATAGACATCCACAGAGATGAAGTCGCAATACTCATCACCGGGATACCATGATGCCTCAAGCACTGATTCATCG
Organism: Paludibacteraceae bacterium; assembly: GCA_016283095.1. GTDB lineage: Bacteria > Bacteroidota > Bacteroidia > Bacteroidales > Paludibacteraceae > UBA1723. The sequence goes on from JAEEMG010000018.1 coordinate 5,219, forward strand.
TAAGGAGATTTGTTGAGTCTCTCGATGTTCCAAACCCAAAGACAATTGTTGACACCGTTCTCCTTCACCATTCTGTCGTACATCAACTTGTAGAGAGCTTTATATTCCTCGGCAGTGCCTATACCCCACCAGAACCAAGCTCCAGATGCCTCATGAAGCGGACGCCAGATGCATGCCACACCGTCTTCCTGAAGTCTTAGGAAAACTTTAGAAACAGCATCAATATCCTTGATCATTATCTTGTATGCATCACTCTCCTTGTCCCATTCCGTCGTGCCAGATTTGAATGCAGTACGGAAATCAAACTTTGCCTTAGTGCTATGCTCCTCAGTCTCACGGCTCGGATCTTTCCAATGCCATGTAAACGCTGGAATACCACCCTTCTGATAAAGCTCTTTCGCCAGTGAAATACAAGTCTCAGTGTAACTTTGGTACCAAGATTCAGACTCTTTCGCACCTGTGAGCATAAGAAGATCAAGACCGACAAGAGCCGGTTGCTTACCTGATTTCTCAACTACCGCAGCAAAATCCTTCTGATTCTTCAATGCAGACGCACCATCCATGTCTCCTGTCTGAACACCGGAAACTGTATTCTTGCCATAATTGTCGTACAAGAATTTATAGATGTTCTTTGCTCCGTCAGTGCTTCCCGTTACAGGAGTCTGACTGATTGCCGCTGAAGCTGTAGCCCCAAAACCAAGCAATGCCAAACTTGCGTAAAGATTAAGTAACTTTCTATCCATAATCCTTTTGTTTTTATTCTATCAACATTACAAATATTTCATTTCTTTCACTCAATATATCCATGCAGTCAAAACCTACGCTTCAACAAAACGGACAATATCTTCCCGAGTGTGTATGCAAAGTTAGGTCATGACACAAAGACAGCTACGGAAAATCGTTTCATAAACATGGAGTATTGTTTCATGAAATTAAAAATTATAAATGCGATATGCTAAATAAACATGAATCCGACGAAATCGACATTTTTCTTCCTGCTAAAGCACGAGACACATAATTTAATAAAACCACAGAGACACAAAGTTCACAGATTTTCTATTGCGGGCAGGTTTCAATCCTGCCCCTACGATTATAGAAATGATTGACTTGGGAAAGGGTCTATTTCAGTCATACGTGAACCCTTTGTGAGATCCTCATCTCTATTTGCAAGATGGACAGCATATTTTACCTAAATTTAAACAGATCCTAAATAAGCCACTAAAATCCATCTTTGGGGTTGTAAAATACTCCAAAAATAGCCCAACAAACAATCAACTGATTTACAATACATTGCAAAACTTTTTATTTTTTCTTGGCAAAATACACCCCAAAAAGTTTGTTATAAAGCAGAAAAACGCTACCTTTGCACTGCAATTCAGAAATGAGTTGATTGGATCGCGGAGTGGAGCAGTCGGTAGCTCGTTGGGCTCATAACCCAAAGGTCGTTCGTTCGAGTCGGGCCTCCGCAACTAAGAGAAGACGGAATCAGTTCCGTCTTTTTTATTTTAAATTCTTTTGCACCCACCCTAGAATTTGCAGTGAAAAAAAGGCGGTGATTATCAATAATCACCGCCTGAATATAATTTATCTCTTAAACAAAAATAGATGCGAAGCTTTATTTAACTGCACTTGGCACCACCATTATTTTCCCTTTCAAACCACTTCGGGACAAACTTCTTAGCAAAGAAAAATCCACAAACTGCCCCTAATGTATCAGCGAAAAAATCCTCTATATCCCCCGAACGAGTGGTAGTAAGTGTAGCCTGCATAATCTCAATCAAACCTCCATATAGCATCGGAACCACAATTCCCCACAATTTCATTTTGCCAGTCGAAAAATCAACCTTTTGCACCCAAAAATCGTGGCAGAGAGCGAAACTGAGGACAAAAAAGAAGGTGAAATGGGCAAACTTATCAATATTAGCCTTGACAAAATCAGCTAAAGGGCACAAGAAGTCTGGCATCCAGCCCCCCAATGATATTGTCGGCACACTCGATGACGGCATCATACACATGTTCATGATAAACAATGCCACCACCAATGAAAGACCATATTTTCTAAAAAACTTCATATCTAAAATAGTAGTTAAAGGGTTCAGATCTTTATTTATGCTGTAGACGGTGGGTATACTTATACAGTTTTGCTGTAATGTTAGACAAACGCAAATTTTTCTTCCACTCAAGCTGTCTCTGTTTCTTTTTTCCAAGAATATATCTGTCCACCACGTGAGCGACACCATTCTCATCGTTTGTGAATGTGATATAGTCAGCATTCCTCTTCACAATCTTCTGGGCATTGCTCATCGCCACACCAAGACCTGCGAACTTGATCATAGACAAATCGTTGAATCCATCACCACAGGCTATCATCTCATTCTTTGTAAGTCCTAGATGATCAAGAAGACGCTGCAACGACTGTGCTTTGTCAATACCTTTTGGCATTATCTCCAAAAAGTACGGCTCGGAACGGTAGATGCTCAATTTTTCGCCATACTTGCTTTTTTCACGCTGCTCCACCTCCGCAAGATGTTCCGCATCTCCTGTCATCAGACATTTTGTGACAGGATGTTGCACAGCCTCAATAAAGCTTTCCACCTTGGTGATCGGCATCTTGTTGAGTTTAGCCTCCTTGATGATATACACATCATCTGGAGTCTCTGTCAACACCGACGTCGCATCATAAGATATAATGGATACATTGTTTGCTTGGGAATCTTCGTAAAGCATAGGAATCATCTCTCCCGGCAGCACACTTTCAAAGATTGTTTTGCCAGTCTTGTAATCGATGATTTTTCCGCCATTGAAAGAAAGAATGTATCCACCATGCTCCGCGAATCCCAACTCTTCAGCCACTGGCACGATACCAGGCGTAGGACGTCCACTTGCCAACACAATCTTGACACCCTTATTTTGCGCACGTCTCAACGCACGTTTGGTGGTTCTTGAAATTTTCTTGGCCGAGTCTGTTAGAGTACCGTCAATATCGAGGACTAATAGTTTATACATTGGTCTTTCGTTTTAATGCTTTTCTGCAAAATTACGATTTTTATGGAAATTTCGATGATTATAAGTCTGTAATTATTTGAAAATTATAAACGTGACTGAATAAAAATAAAAAAGAGTCGCAATCACTTGTGACTCTTTTCAAAACAAAGAACTTATTTTCCAATGACTTACAAAACAATTTTGTGTATCACATTTGGTTTGTATATGTAATATTGTGTATCTTCTGTGTTTCAAATACAATGCAAATTTAACTCCATTTTCAAATCTTTTTGCATTATCTCATCTGCATTTATTAACAATCACGATGTAGAAATCAACACTGTTGATAAAGTCGGCGGGTTATCAACAAAACGGCTGTTAGTTACGCCAAAACAGCATATTTTGAGATGATTTTGGCTCGACAAACAAACCAGAATCACTCATAATTCCGTCTTCATTTATTGATTTTATTGCAAATTTAGAGGCAGACTATGCCAAATTTGAGCATAAGTTTCGCAAAAATTACGTGATTAAAAAGAATTACTATTGCGGGCAGGTTTGAAACTTGCCCCTACGATCATAGGATTGATTGACGTTAGCTTTGTAGAATCAGAAGATGATTCTATGGGCAGCTATTGTCTTATCTGTATTCAAAAAGATTTTCGCAGACGCTTGGAATTTCTCCACTGATTCCGTCGTGAGAAATCTTCCCTCTCCATGCTTTGATAATCTTTCGTCCATTTCAGGATGACGGTTGAGATAGTCTCTTAAACTATCGGCAACTATTTTTCCCTGTGGCACGACAGCAACATTGGATGGCACATATTTCTCAATCTTATGCTGAAGCAAAGGATAGTGTGTACACCCTAGAATGATTGTATCTATCAATGGATCCATATCCATCAGCTCGTTTACTTTCTTTTCAATGAAATAGTCGGCTCCAGGAGAGTCGTATTCTCCGTTCTCCACCAATGGCACCCACATAGGGCAGGCACATCCGTTTACCACAACATCAGGATCTGTCTTGGCAAACTCCAATGGATAGGTCTTACTGTTGATTGTTCCGCTTGTCCCGAACAATCCGATATGCTTAGTCTTTGTACGCTGAAGAATATTCTCCACTGTAGGACGGATGATTCCCAACACTCTGTTCTGAGGCTCCCACATCGGCAGATCCTTCTGTTGGATCGTACGTAATGCTTTGGCTGAAGCTGTGTTGCAGGCAAGAATCACAAGCGGACAGTTGTGGTCCATCAAATACTTGGAACACTGACGAGTATACTCGTAGACAATGTCAAAAGAACGTGTGCCATATGGTGCACGCGCGTTGTCGCCAAGAAACAAAAAATCGTATTCCGGCATCACCTTTATTATCTCTTTCAGAATTGTCAGTCCTCCGAATCCGGAATCAAAAACTCCAATCGAACCCTTCTTATCCATAACTTGCAATTAAAAACAGACGAAACGTCACCTTTCAAAAAATATGAGAGACGGTGCCACCACCGTCTCTTCAAATTCGTTTTATAAGCACGGAATGAGAGGCTCGAACTCCCGACACCTGGTTTTGGAGACCAGTGCTCTACCAACTGAGCTAATTCCGTATACAGTCCTCTTGCCGAAACAAGAGAACTGGTTATTATTCAGGGATTGTTATTATCTTTCCCTATATCTACTGCTAATTACTTAGTCACGCCAAGTTTCTTAAGCACAAGATCAGTGATATCTGTTGCAGACGCTGACTTGAATAGAAGTGCGTTTGTGTCGAAGATGTAAGTGAATCCATTCTCCTCTGAAACTGCCTTGATAGCTGCAAGAATTTTCTCACGGATAGGATTCTGAAGCTCCTCCTGCTTCTGCTGCAATGCATTCTGAGCAATCTGGAAATAATTCTTCATCTTCTCCTGTAGCGATAGAAGTTCCTCCTCACGGTTCTTCTTGATAGTCTCGTCCATTGCAGCAACATTCTGCTGATACTCTGAAGCCTTACGAGTATACTCCTCCTCCATACGCTTCATCTCTGTCTCATACGATGTCTGAACCTCTTTCAACTTAGTCTCAACATCCTTTAGTTCTGGCAACTTTAAGAAAAGTGAATTTACATCCAGGTGTCCAAGTTTCACTGCCTGCGCGTTAGCAAATAGCGGCATTGCGCACAATAGAACTGCTAAAAGTCTTTTTACCATATTTCGTTTTAATTATTTATTTGATTCCTAATTTTCTTTTAATCATACTTGTGATATCCACTGCCTGAGGTGAACAATACTTCAAATTCTTCACGTCCCACACATAAAGAAATCCCTGCTCTTTTGCGACTTCCGCCACAGCCTGGTCAATCTTTTTGTGGACAGGAACATAAAGTTCGTTTCTCTTGTCAGACAATGTCTTGCTTGCCATATCGTAATAGTTCTGCATCTTGAGTTTGATTGTATGGATTTCCTCCATACGCACTCTCCTGATTGTCTCATCCCACGACGATTGCTCTTTCTGGTACTCAGAAGCCTTACGAGTATATTCGCCTTCCATCTTCTCCATTTCTGCCTCATACTGGTCTGACAAACTTTTTAATGTTCGTTCGGCAGCCTCTGTCTCCTTCATCAGTTTGATGACTTCATCCTCATCGTAATGAGCAAGTTTGACGTGAGTGTTCTGTGCAGACGCGAAAGTAAAAGTCAGCAAAAATAAGAACGTCGACAACAAATATTTCAAGCCAGACATCATCATTTCGTGTATCCTAGTTTACCTAAAACCTCATCACTGATATCTATTTTGGCTGAGTAGTACATCACACCTACTGTAGATGTCTTGTCGAGCACGAGAGTATATCCCTTCTGCTCTGCCACATCCTTCACAGCAACGTAAACCTCATCCTGAATTGGTTTCATCAGACTCTCTTTCTTCTTGTAGAGTTCTCCGTCAGGACCGAAATATTTTCTGCCAAGGTCGTTTGCCTCTTTCTCCTTAGCCAAAATTTCTTTCTCTTTTGCTTTCTTCATCTCATCCGACAAGAAAACGACCTCCGTCTGATAGTTTTTCTGCAGCATACGTGCCTCTTCATGCTTCTGCTCCACCTCAGTCTGCCACTTCTTTGTGATCTGCTTCACCTGCTCGTTGGCAGACTCATACATTGGCATATTCTTCAGAATATACTCCACGTCGACAATGGCCACTTTACCTCCGCCGAACTGGGCAAAACTGCTTACAGAATAAGCAAGCATTACAATTGCCACAAATATTTTTGACGCTAATCTGCTCATTTCTTTCTTCAATTGATGTTACACATTAAAATTCCTGTCCGATAACGATATGAAAATTATGTCCTCCTTTCTCACCACTGACATTATCCGTATCAAATCCATATCCATAATCCACTCCCAGCAATCCAAGCATAGGCAAGAAGATTCTCACACCAGCTCCAGCCGAACGTTTCAAATTCAACGGATTGAAATCTTTGAAGTTTTTCCATGCATTTCCTGCCTCTGCAAATGCCAACACATAGATTGTGGCTGCCTGCTCAAGCATTAGAGGATATCTCAACTCAAACGATAACTTTGAGTAGAGGTTTCCCGCATATTGAGCTTTGTCTCCTGCATAAAACTGTTCAATAGGAGTAAGTTTACCATTATCATATCCTCGCAACGTCACTGTTGTCATCGCATATGTACCGCTTGAACCAGACATTCCATCTCCTCCTACCCAATATCTTTCAAACGGAGAACGACGGTTCTTATCATAGTAACCCAAGAATCCATACTCTGCACGTGTCATCAGTACAAGTTTCTGGTTGCTCGAAAGCGGAGTGAACAATTTTGCTTTGAACTCTGTCTTATAATATTCCACCCACTTGAACAACTCCTGCTTCAATTTATCAACTTCTTCACTGGACAACGTTCCTGCCTCCTTCTTTTGTAGAAGCTCGTCTGCTGTCTCGTTCTTGAAGAATTTAGAGTATGGAGGAGTCGCCTGCAATGTCAAAGACACAGATGAACCACGACGTGTATAATATGGGTTGTCGATAGAATTTCTTGCCCAAGTGATACCGAATCGTAAATTATTCGCTTTACCATTGTGCATTGTGAAGTATTCCCAATCCTTCAATGTGTAATGACGGTAGGCAAACTCATAGTATAGTGAGAAATAGTCGTCTGGCCATTTCAATCTCTTTCCTATTCCTAAAGAAACTCCAAGAGTTCTGATATATTCGTCTGGATCGGCCTCATAACGGTATGCTGTACCAGTAGTGTACGAACCAAATCCAGAATTCAAATAATCCACATAATCATCCATCTCATAGCTTGAACTGATGTTTGTCTGATTAGAGTAGAATATTGATGTGCTGAAACTGATAGGACGTTTTCCTCCTAACCATGGCTCCATGAATGACAATCCAACAGACTGATAGCTGCGTCCACTTGTGGTGAATGACAACGACAATTGCTGTCCGTCTCCCTGTGGCAACGGTCTGTACGCCTCTTTGTTGAAGATATTGCGTAGAGAGAAGTTTGAGAACTTAAGTCCCAAAGTACCATTGAAACCAGTCTGTCCATAACCGAACGACATCTCAACCTGGTCGTTACGCTTCTGCTCCAAATTATAAACGATATCCACTGTCCCGTTCTCTGGATCTGGCACCGGACGGATGTCCATCTTCTCTGGATTCCAATGTCCTGACGCCGCAAGTTCACGAGCCGAACGCTGTAGGTTAGACTTGCTGAACAACTGTCCCGGCTTTGTATCAAGCTCACGACGGATGACATGCTCATATATAGCCTCATTACCTGTGATGACCACATTGTTGATCATAGCCTGTCTTCCCTCGTAGATTCGCATCTCCACGTCAACAGAATCTCCATCGATATTCACCTCGACAGGTTCCACATTGAAGAACAAATATCCATTGTCGAGATACAAGCTAGAGACTGCATCCTCATCCTCAAGCAGACGCTCGTTCATGAGCTTCTTATTGTAGACGTCTCCCTTCTTCATTCCAAGAGTAGCATTCAACATGTTTTCTGGATAAACAGTGTTGCCTACCCAAATAATGTTGCGTACATAGTAGCGTCTTCCCTCATTGACCTTGATATAGATATCTACTCTTTTTGGCTTCTTTGGCGACCTGTACACACTGTCACATACAATTTCAGCGTCACGGAAACCATACTCGTTATACTTGTTGATCAAGTTGATTTTATCGGCATCATAATTTGACTGCACAAATTTCTTCGACTTGAAAAGGTTAGGTATGATGTGCTTCTCTTTTGTGTCCTTCATCGCATGCTTCAGTTTACGCGCCGGCACACTATCATTACCATCAATATTGATTCTGTAGATTTTGACCTTTTCCTTTCTATCAACATCCACATTTACAATCACATAACCCTCTTTTTCTGGATCATCAGCCAAACTTATCTTAACATCTGCATTCTGATATCCATCTGAATCATAGTGTCTTTTGATCACCCCACTTGCTTTGTCGAGCATATTCTGCGACACCTGACTTCCTATAGTCAAACCTATTGACTTGTCAAAATCCTCCTTGTCCTTCTTCTTAATGCCTGAATAAGAGATGCTTGAGATTCTTGGACGAGGCTTGACAGCTATCTCCAACCATACTTTGTCGCCCTCCATCTTTGTGGCATAGATTTTCACGTCCGAATACAATCCCTGCTTCCAAAAACGTTTGATGGCATTGGAAAAATCCTTTCCAGGCAACTTTATTTTCTGGCCAACATATAGTCCTGAATAGTTAGCCACGACCTTTTCGTCATAGTTTTCAGCTCCAACGACCTTCACCTCCATGACTGTATAAGTCTTTGCAGTTGTGGAATATGTGATAGTCGGTGTTTCACTTGCTTGAGTCTGTGAGCTTACAGCAATACTTGAATCAGCAACCGCGGCAACCGTACCTGCAGTTGCGGCAATCGTATCCTTCACACTCCTCAATGTATCTGCCGTTTCTGTCTGTGCAGACACATTCACCGAACAAACAAGAGCAATTATGCCGATTATTGTTTTGTAAATCTTCATCTCCTTTCCTTAATTACAACTGTTCACTTGTCTTGCCGAATCTTCTTTCTCGGTTCTGATACTTGTAAATAGCCTCATAGAACTGTTCCTTCTTGAACTCAGGCCAAGGAATATCCGTGAAATACAATTCAGAATAAGACAACTGCCACATCAAGAAATTACTGATTCTCTGCTCTCCACTTGTACGGATTAGCAGGTCAGGGTCTGGCATGCCCTTTGTCGCCAAATTGTCTGAAATCAGGCTTTCATTGATGTCATCAATGTCAATCTCACCGTTCTTTGCCTTACGTGCGATACTCTTCACACACTCGATGATTTCCCAACGGGATGAATAGCTGATGCAAAGCACCATTGTCAAACCTGTGCACTTTGCTGTCTTTGCCATTCCCTCGTTCAGTTTCGCCATCGTCTTATCGTTAAGACGCGACTTATCGCCAATAATGATGATTCTAACGTTATTATCCTTCGCCTTTTCCGCATAAGTAGTGATAGCCGACGCGAATATTTCCATAAGTGCGTCAACCTCTGCCTTTGGACGGTTCCAGTTTTCTGTGCTGAATGCGTAAAGAGTGATATAGTCTATGCCAAGTTCAGCGGCAGCCTCCATCACTTTGTCGACAGAATCCACACCTTCATGATGTCCGAAGATTCTCTCTTTTCCTTGTGCTTTCGCCCAACGTCCGTTGCCATCCATGATCAATGCCACATGCTTTGGCAGACGGCTCATATCTATCTTTTCTCTTATGCTCATTTTCCTATATATCTGCAAGAACCTCTCTTTCTGAACACATCAAACGAGATGAATCCCATCAACAGAGAGTAGTAGTCATTGTTTTTATATTTAACTTTTCCCATCTTATATGGGTCGTCCAAATAATCATACTCATCTATATCCAAGTCGTCAGAGAATATTTTGTGCATTGTGAATTCCACACCGATATTCACTCTTTCTCCCAACTTGAATTTATAACCAGCACCAAACGCGATACCTCCTCTGAACTCATTTCCACTCCACTCTCTTGCCAACGACATTGTCGGTCCGAGCATCGCATATGGTGTATGACGTTTCACATCCTTGTCGTAATTAGAAAAACCATACTTGAAGAAATTCCAGATGATAAGAGCATCAAATGTCATGATTCTCTTGTCAAACGCAAACGGATAGATGTCACTGCCGTCTTGCGGAACATCAGGCATCGCATTTTCTGTATAATTCCTCGCGTCACACTTAAGATTGGCAAATCCTCCGTCTATCTTGAAATTCAAAAAGTCATTCGCCTTGAAACGCAAAAACGCTCCAGCTGCCGGTGACAGGTCACGGAATACTTTTGATGAATTGATATCTCCATTGTAGAATGCAACACCTCCACGCAAACCTATCTCGCCAATATAACGAGGCTGTGCGCTAACAACTATCGGAAGTATTGCCAGGACTAACCCAACAAGTATGTCTTTTATTTTGTTTCCTAACATATTTATCTTCTGATCTCAGAATGTAATACACTAAATTAGCAAGCAAAAGTAGTAATAATAGTTGAAAAGATAAAATTGCAACCGCCGACAATTCCATCTTATTCTCCTTTTAATAACATTTTTTTGCTTTTTTTATCTATAACAACGATTTTTCCCGGGAATTATTGTGTCCGACGGAACAAATTTATTTGACATTATTAATGATCTTATAAAATCATTCGATGCCAACTTCTGTTCTCTGCATCACACTTCCCTCGTCGCTGTCAGCACCTGATCCATCCTCACATCCCACTCGTCTGTCGGAACTTTGCTGAGCAACTGACAGTCGAAACAAATGCCTATCTTAAAGGCTTTTATCTCCTTCAGAATTCTGTCGTAATATCCTTTGCCTCTGCCCACACGTCCTAAATCATTGTCAAAACAGACACCTGGCACCACAATAAGTTCTATGCTGTCGTAGTCGTGGAAATTCATTCCCGTCGGCTCCTGAATATTATACTCTCCCGTCTTCAAATCTCCCTTATATTCTCGGATGTACCATTTTTCTCCATCAACTACTGGAAGAAGTATCCTCTTTTTCGACGCATATTTTTCAATCAAACCATGTGTGCAAACCTCATCCGGTAACGAATGGAAAAGAAGAACTGTGTTTGCACTCTTAAACTGCTGAGTGTTCTCAAGTTTCATCATCACATCCTCACTCTCTTTCTTCTTCTCCTCTGCCGTCATGTTCTTCACCCTCGTCTTTGTCTGCTTCCTCAATTCCGCTTTCGTCGAAAGTTCATACCTTGAAAGCGACGGCGTCTCCATCTTTATACTTTGGTTGATGACTCTTCCCTCAGCACTTGATATCTCACTGATTTTCGTACCCACTTTCATGAATTGTTCCGCTAACTCCTTCACTCGATCTTTGTTCTTTTCATCAGCAGATGCACTTATTATTTCAGACTGCAAAAACTCCTTTTGGTTTTTATACCACTCCATTTTCATCAAGGTGATTCTACTGCGAAGATTGCTGAACAACTCTCTGTCTCGCTTCTCTTTGCAGAACTGTCTGTCGGCATCTGTCAGTTTTTCCTCTATAGAAATATCGTCAGACAATATGCTGTTTATCGCCTCATTCACTGCCCTGTCGGCATGATTCTGGAAATACTTCACAATATCAGCATTCTTGTCTCCTTTCAACAGTTTATCAGCCTCCTCCAGCATCAGCTTGAATGTCTGATTCGACAGTTCCAGCTCATCTTTGTTGAAGTCGTATACAATAGCCTCCACCACATTGAGCGCCTTAATAGGCTTTTTGTCTTTATCCACAAGCTCAATGACCTCCACACTGCCATAATTGACAACTAGAGATATCAACTCTCGCTCAACGACATACTGTTTGTTGAGTGTGACAAGGTATTCTGCAGAGAACTTATCAAAAACATCATTTTGTTTCTGTTGTGGCTGAGCCTGTCCTCCCTGTTGTGTCGACGGGGTTATATCCGGATGATTATCAAAATAACCATCTGGAATGTAATGCTCATCAGGATATTGCTGTTGGTTTTGCGGCTGATTCGTCTGCTGTCCGCCAACTTGCTGATTTCCTTGTTGTTGACCCTGAGGCTGATTGTTATATGGCTGATTATTATTCCCCTTTCCCGATGGTTGACCTATAGGAGTCTCACGGAATGTCTGACCTCTGAGACGTTCTTTCTCCTTCTGTGCGGCCGCATCCCTACGTATTTTGCCCACATACTCCATGATGATGCTCTGCTCAGTATGGAAAAGCGGAGCAATCTCCTTTGAGTAGACATCTCGTTTGATAGGGTCTTCAATCACGGAGATGGTCTCAGCCATATCCTTGATTGCCGCAGCCTTCTTCACTGGGTCGGTGCCGCTCTCACGAAGAAGCACATTGGATTTGAACAGAATATAATCCTGCTCATTCTCCTCCAAATACTTCTGCACCACATCCGCATTGTTGTGTTGCGCGAATGAATCAGGGTCTTCTTCTGGAGGAAGTGTGACGACGCGGACATTCAATCCTTCCGCCAGAAACAGTTTACCGTTCTTTATTGCGGCATGCTGACCAGCGGAGTCGCCATCATAAAGCATAGTGACATACTTCTCGTCGGCCAACGTGTTGCCCACCGATGGCAATACTCGTTTGAGCAGACGGATCTGTCCGTTTGTGAGAGCCGTTCCACACGGAGCGACTATGTTCTCCACTCCTGCCTGATGCATAGAGATGACGTCGGCATATCCCTCTACCACATAGCATTTCTGCTTCTTTATGATAGCCTGGCGAGCATAGAAAATACCGTATAGATTCTCACTTTTATTGTATACCTCACTCTCTGGCGGGTTGAAATATTTCGCTACATTTTTATCAGCTTTCAGTGTACGGGCTCCAAAACCCACCACTTTGCCCGATATTGAGTGGATCGGGAACATCACTCTGCCTGCGTATTTGTCGTAGGTGCGTGTGCCGGTGTTCACCGTCGCTCCCAACGCCACAAGATGCTCCAATTTGATTCCCTGACTGAGTGCGGCATTCGTGTATGCCTGATAATCTGCGGGCGAATAGCCAAGATGGAACTTCTTAATTATATCTTCGCGCAAGCCTCTGTGGATGAAATATTGGTAGCCGACGCTGCGTCCTTCCTGAGTCTCACGCATTGATTTCTCAAAAAAGTCCTGAAGCCACAGGTTGGCATCCAACATTTTGTCGCGAAGTGACTGCTGCTCCTTTTCCTCTGGAGTCAACTCCTTCTCTACGATTGTTATTCCAAACTTTTTAGCCAGGAAACGGAGTGCGTCGAGGTAGGAAAGGTTCTCCATCTTCATGATGAAAGAGATACTGTCTCCACCGCCTCCGCAACCAAAACATTTACAGATATTTTTAGCCGGAGTGACAATAAAAGAAGGCGTCTTCTCATTGTGGAACGGACACAATCCCTTGTATGAGGTGCCCGCACGACGAAGAGTGACATAGTCTCCAACTACGTCAACAATATTAGCCGCCTCCTTGATTCTTTGAATCGTGATATTGTCAATCATCGAAAATATCCTTTGTATAAATCTTTTTCTGCTCGTTGTAGATGCCGAGTAAATCCGACACCATTCCGACCACCGCTATACTCACCTTCACGTTGTTGTCACACTTCTCCATAATTGCCGCCGAACACTCACGTATGGTTTTGCCCGTGGTTATCACATCGTCGACAACAAGTATATGTCTGCCACAAAACTCCTTCACTGTATCTGTAGCCAGATACTTGTTGACAGTGGAGCTCTTATGACGTTTCGCCTCGATACTGTTGCTCACCACCTTGCCTTCGTTGACCAGCAGATCCGTGCGGACAGGGATTCCCGTCTCCATCTCGATACCAGTCGCAAGCAACTCACTCTGGTTATATCCACGCATCTCCTGACGCTTGGATGTGATGGGGACAGGCACAACACAGTCAAATTCTCCTGCGTCTACACGGGCCTTTATCATTCTGCCCATCATCCTTCCCGCCTCTATGCCATATCTCTGTATTCCCGAATTCTTGATGTTCAGCACGAAACGAGATTCAATATTCGACTTCCTATATGAGAGCAACGGCATGAAATAAGCCAACTGAACATGTGTCATCTCACGTGCCAAAGGAGTAAGATCAACGTCAAGAGGAATGTAGTCCAAACTATATCTGCACTCTTCACACAACGTCTCCCCCTCTGTCTCCACAACCGCTCCACAAGCACCGCATGTGTGTGGATATAAGGAACTTACGACCGAGTATTTTACCTTCTTGAAGATTTTAGATAATCTTTCCATCCTTCATCTCAATTACTCTGTCGGACTGCTGGGCAAGTGTCATATCATGAGTGACGATAATCACTGTCAATCCAAACTCTTTTCGGAGATCCAAGAATAATTTCTGCAACTCATCCCTGTTCTGGCTGTCAAGACTTCCCGTTGGCTCATCGGCAAACAGAATCTGCGGCTTGTTGATCAACGCTCTCGCCACCGCCACTCTCTGCTTCTCGCCTCCCGAAAGTTCATTAGGATGGTGAGTAGCTCTCTCCGCAAGTCCAAGACGGGTCAGCAATTCCGTCGCCTCTTGCTTGCATTCAGCCTCATCACGTCCGGCGATGAGAGCAGGAATCATCACATTTTCAAGGGCTGTGAATTCAGGAAGAAGCTGATGAAACTGAAACACGAATCCAAGATCGCTGTTACGAAGTTTGCATACCTCTTCATGGGAAAGACGTGAAGTCTCTCTGCCAAGGATAGTGACCTCGCCTGAATCGGCAGATGCAAGAGTGCTGACGATCTGCAAAAGAGTAGTTTTTCCTGCACCGCTTGGCCCCACAATAGAGACAAGTTCGTAACGACGGATATCAAAAGAGACATCTGTAAGCACACGAAGGTTGTTGAAACTTTTGCAAACACCCTTAGCGGAAAGTACAATTTCCTGGTTCATATTCGACATTTCACTCATTACGCCTTCGATTTAGACAATATGGATTCTAGTTCCTTTGTTGAGATATCATGGATGATAGTGCCATTCTCCGCATACGAGATTTTCCCTGTCTCCTCCGACACTATAATAGCCTGGACATCAAGTCTTTCACTCACACCAAGAGCCGCGCGGTGACGCAGACCGAACGACTTCGGCACGTTCATGTTGTGCGACAGAGGAAGAATACATCCAGCCGCTTTTATCACCTTGTTTCCAATGATCATCGCACCGTCGTGCAAAGGAGAGTTTTTGAAAAATATATTCTCGATGAGACGTGAATTGATTTTGGCTGATATCTCATCACCTGTGACGATGATGCTCTGCAGGCTCATCTCGTTTTCAATCACAATCAATGCTCCCACCTTTTCGCGAGCCATATTCTTGCATGCAATCACAATCTGCATGATATCACTCTCTTCCATCGTCTGCACACGCTGAGTGTTGAGCAGGCGGGAAAGGAAATTATTGCCTGAACCGATACCAGTAAGGAAATTACGGATCTCATCCTGGAAAAGCACGATCAAGGCAATAGCGCCCACGTTGACAATCTGGTTGAGCACACCGCCTATCAGCTTCATCTGCAATAGAGACGTCACAATCATCCAAGTCACGATCACCACCAGCACACCGATGAAAAGACGGAATGCCGACGTGTCTTTCAGCATCTTATATAATTTGTATAAGATGATGCCTCCTAGCAAGATATCTAAAAAATCTACAAACTGGAAAAAGGATGAACCCATAATTCTTCTTTGTTTTTGCTGTTGCAATATAAAAACCAACAAAAATAAGAAAAAATGCGAAATGAAAAATGCGGAATATGGAATTAAATTAAAAATGGGAAATGCGGAATGCAAAACTGAGTCCGGATTTTAATTTGAATCATACTGAACAAATTCTCTCTGTCCATCCTAAATGCAAGGATGTAAGATATAGTCATTTATAAAGATGGAAAAAGAGAAAAACAGACAAAGAATACGGTAAAAAATACAAATTGTCCTATATTTGCAAACTGAAACTTGCAAGAAAACATGGAGAATCTAAAAAGAATAATTCTGACGTTGGTGGTCGTGATGTGCAGTGTGTTCACATCAATGGCTAAAGATCCACGTTCATCATATTCAAAACATTCGGCTCTGCCAAAAGAAAAAACCGGATTCAGACTCTACGGTGACTTTATGCTCACCGCTGATCTCGCCGAC
This sequence comes from Paludibacteraceae bacterium, assembly GCA_016283095.1. Lineage (GTDB taxonomy): Bacteria > Bacteroidota > Bacteroidia > Bacteroidales > Paludibacteraceae > UBA1723. The sequence continues at coordinate 21,399 of JAEEMG010000018.1, forward strand.
ACCACAGGTAAGAAGAAACCTGCGTTTGGACTTTTCGCGACTCCAGGAGCCCAGATCACAAACTACTTCTTCGTAGGTGGAAAGGTCGGAGCGATGTATATGCTCAACGACTTCTTCGCGTTTCCTGCCGCAGTCAACGTAAGATGGACATTCGGCAGAAAAAACATCCTCACCATAGCCCAGTCCGGCGGTGTGGCTTACTGTGAAGACAAACTATATCCCTACGTCGACTTCTATTTCGGAGGCAGAATTCCTCTACGCGAAGGCAAATGCCTTGTTTGCGCTTTAGGCTACGCCATCTATCCACAATATAATATGCAGAAAGTGGGTGAAGATGAGACGGAAACTGTCATGCAGGATGGAATAGAGGTGGAATATGTCACAAATGAGGCTCCTAAAGAGAGAAAGATCTCTTCATGGGTATCCCCTCAACTCACTATCGCTTATCCGTTCCGTTTCGAGAAGAAAAACAGAATCCGCTACAGAGTGCGTCACTCAAAGCCAAAGGTTGAGACTCAGAGCGAGTGTAAGCCAAAATCAGTAAAATCTAAGAATAACGAAAAATCTAATTCAAAACCATACGAAAAGATTGAGGACGGCAAAAGAGCAAGGCCTGAAAAGACCGACGTACAACGTTGGAATCCTTAAAATGGGGATGATGGATGGTGGATGATTGATGATGGACGGTGGATGGTGGATGATTGATGATTGATGATGGATGATGGATGGTGGATGATGGATGGTGGATGATGGCTTATAGCGGTAGACGGAATTGAATCCTTCGGAGCAGGTGTTGAGACTTTATTTCAACCATTTCACTGATTTGCAATTTTCGAAAGCATTCCATCCAACTTTCACTTTCTTCTCGGAATTATCAATTACAATTTCAAGATTGTAGCATCCCCAAAAAGCCTCTTTTCCGATGCTGGTCAAACTCTCAGGAATGTTTATGCTGGTCAAACTGCTGCACCTGAAAAAAGCATATGCTCCGATGCTGGTCACACTCTCAGGAATCTTAATGCTGTTCAAACTGCTGCATCCCTTAAAAGCCCAATTTCCGATGCTTGTCACACCTTTTGGAATCTTAATGCTGGTCAAACTGCTGCATCCCTCAAAAGCAGATCCTCCGATGCTTGTCAATCTGCTGCACCAGCTAAAGGCCTCTTTTCCGATGCTCGTCACCCCCTTTGGAATGTTTATGCTTGTCAATCTGCTGCATCCCCAAAAAGCATAACTTCCGATTCTTGTCACTCCCTCAGGAATCTTAATGCTGGTCAAACTGCTGCACCTGTAAAAAGCAGATGCTCCGATGCTGGTCACTTTATATATATCTAATCCTATCCGTATTTTCTCTGGAATTGTTATACTTCCATGCAAATCAGAATCATATCCCACCACTTCCATTTCCGTATCTGATATTTTCTCAAACTTTAATTGTGTGGATGAGGCTAATTCTGCATCAAAAAAATTATCTAGAAGAAATTCATACCATCCACGACTTAAAGGTATAATCAAAACTATTGCCACTATTATCGCTATGATTTTATTTTTCATCTCTTCTCGTAGGTTTCGTCATTTTTTAATTATCGGGAACAAAATTATTAAATTATTCTAGAATGATAAACGACGGACAATGATTATACAAAGGATTGATATTTTGTCGTTCAACCAGTTAGAAACGTAAAAGCACCGTCTTCTTCAAAAAAACGATGTTTGACGGCATCTTTTTAATTTTTATCACTAAATTTGCGGTCAGTTTCATCAAGACAATACAAATGGGTGGCATTTTTGGTACTATCGGCAAAGACAATTGCGTGAAAGATCTGTTCTACGGAACAGACTACAATTCGCATCTTGGCACAAAGCGTGGTGGATTGGCGACTCTTTCTGAAAAGGGATTCGTGAGATCTATCCACAATTTGGAAAGCACATATTTCAGAACGAAATTTGAGCCAGAACTTGAAAAATTCAGTGGCAATTCCGGAATCGGAGTAATCAGCGACACAGATTCGCAACCAATCATCGTCAACAGCCACCTTGGCAGATTCGCAGTGGCAACAGTTGCGAAAATCAATAATCTTAAGGAAATAGAGGGAGATCTGCTCAACCGCAAGCACCACTTCGCTGAGTTCAGCGGCGGTGACACCAACCAGACTGAGCTTATCTCAATGCTTATCACAGAAGGAACAAATTTTGTAGACGGAATTGAACGCGTCTACAACACCATCAAAGGTTCATGCACAATGCTCCTTCTTACTGAAAAGGGAATCATTGCGGCACGTGACAAATATGGTCGTCTTCCTCTTGTGATCGGAAAGAAAGACGATGCTTACGCAGTGACTGGAGAGACAGTGGCTTATCCTAACCTTGGCTACGAGCCTGTCTACAACATCGGTCCGGGCGAAATCGTTCTTATCACAGCTGACGGATTCGAGCAGCTACGCAAACCTGAGAAGAAGATGCAGATCTGCTCATTCATGTGGATCTACTACGGATACCCACCTTCAACATACGAGGATATCAATGTGGATGAATTCCGTGTGAAGAGCGGCTTGCTTATGTCGAAGGACGACGATGTGAAACCAGACTATGTGGCTGCAATTCCAGACTCTGGTATCGGCCATGCTCTTGGTTATTCCAACGGTCTTGGTGTGCCATACCGTCGTGCCATCGTGAAATATACACCTACTTGGCCTCGTTCGTTCACCCCTACAAACCAGAAGATGCGTGAACTTGTGGCAAGCATGAAGCTTGTGCCAAACAGAGCTCTTTTGAAAGACAAAGTGGCTATGTTCTGCGACGACTCAATCGTCCGTGGCACACAGTTGAGGGACAATGTCAAGGTGCTATACGACTACGGAGTTAAAGAGGTACACATGCGTATCAGCTGTCCACCGTTGCTTTACGGATGTCCGTTCATCAACTTCTCCGCTTCTAAATCGGTGCTTGAGCTGATCACTCGCCGTATAGTGAAGGAGCTTGAAGGTGGCGACATGGATGCCCACATTGACGAGTATATCACTCCTGGCACAGCACGCTACAACAAGATGGTGGATGAGATCCGCACTCGTTTGGGAATGGATTCATTGAAGTTCAACACTCTTGAAAACATCATCGAGGCAATAGGTCTTCCTAAAGAGTGTGTCTGCACACACTGTTTCGACGGAAGCAGCTACGGACACGAATAAAATCTTAATTAAGAATTAAGAGTTAAAAATTAAGAATTAGCGACCGTTGGGATTTCCATTCCAACGGTCGCTGTTTTTTACCATTTTGTTTCACCCCTTCGGGGTTCTCGTCGCATGCATCGTCCACAAAACAGGGGTTGAAACCCCTGCCTAAGAGGTGACGCCCATTCTGGGCTACATTTCCATAATCGTAGGGGCAGGTTTCAAATCTACCAGCAATATTAAAAATGCGGATGGTTAAGGACACATGTTTGATAGATATTGGCTCTAACCCCTCCTTCCTAATGCGAGCCGAAGGCGAGCACACAGAATTTACAAAACCACAGAGGCACAAGTTCACAGAGAAAGATTACGCCTTTTTAATGAGAAAAAGAGC
>JAEEMG010000003.1 GCA_016283095.1 Paludibacteraceae bacterium
ATTCCTCCTCGTAAGTATGTGTCTGCCAATCCTCTATTGTGATATTGGCAGTCGCCTGATATTCATACATTCCGATAGTGTATGTATATTTTGTGCCAGCCTCCCATTTTCTCACTTTGCCATTTGCAGTCAAGTCGACAATGGCAGTCAACGGTTTGTCGGGAGCTTCGTCTCCAAAATAAAATTCTATCTCAGCAAAAGTCAGATGCTTTAGGGCGACCTCACTTGAATTTTTGACTCGAGTATCTTTACCATTTCCCCAATCAGGACGAGTCACATTATAATTTATACCAAAGATCACCCCATCTCTATCCAATTCCTGAGGGATAAAAAGAAGTCCTTCATAATTGTCTATTTTATAGTAATCCGCCTCCTCTTTGGATCCATTAGTTTCCGCTGGTCCAAGAGATTCTGATGCCGAATTATATTCGCTCTTTAAGTAAACATAGTAATTGTAATAGTTGCCATACACTGTCAGATATTTTTCTAGCAAATCCTTTGTAGATATCTCTAAATTATTTGTTTTGTCTACAAACACGAATTTATCTTGATCCACCGTCACCTCACCTAAATTTCCATTATAAGTGAACGCAACAGTCTGAGTGCTTCCACTTGTTATCTTTGGTGTCTCATTCCACACAGGAGTCCACACAGGGTTTTCATTCACCACACAACTACCCTCTCGTGTGTATCCATGCACCGTGAATTTGGAGATATGAAGTTTTTCTCCCTTTTTGGTTTTGATTCTGAAATCCACGCATGCCAACAAATGTTTCACGCCCAAGGGAACAACATCCGAATTCTTATCGACAGAATAAGGTCTGTCTATTGTTGGTGAGACAAGGAGATCGCTATTATTTCGTGGGTCTGTTGCAGACGTGTAATTATTCAAATTTAAGACTGTCGAACCGGTTGAAATGGCTGAATGTTGAAAGCCATTTGTACATGATTCACCAGCAGATGTGTTAAATGTATTAGGATAATATGCTCTGAATTTATAATTATATTCACTCTCCCAATTCGCAGTAGGAGAATAATCCCATATTTGTCCGTTTGTTGTATATCCGTTATTTGTAAGAGTCAGGACATCCTCTTGAAAAACTCTGTTCCATCCAGTACCATTGTTTTTCATCGACAACACATATAGATTGTCAAGATCAGCTATTTCTTCAATGACTGCTCTTGTTGTTGGTTTCTGGAATCCATCCTGGAATGCGTTGAAACCGATTACGTCATCATTTGCAGATGACGATTCTTTGTACTCTTCATCCTCGTCTTTGCACGACGCAAACAATGCGGACAAGAGTATTGCCAGCACACATTTGATTAATATGTTATATTGTCGTACGTTCATTTTTTTTGCTTTCCGCCTCAATAAAAAAGTTATCCAGCAGAGACACTTTCGTGCCTCTGCCGAATAAATTTAAATTACTTGATTGTAATGTTAGATGTTGCAGGATCATTAACAACCCAGTCAGAAACTGTAACAGAGAATCTGATTGGAGTCAACTGATCAAACTCAGATGGATCTGTATCGTTATCACCATCCAAATCAACACCCTCATCAAGGCCATCAGGGACCTCGTCCTCACTCTGGTCACCAATGAAGTTGTCGTCAGGCAATGTCATAGTGAAACGGTATGCCTTTCCAGCCACCCATGCAGGGACATCTGTAGATCCAAGAGTGATAATTGCAGTCTTGCAACCATAGATAGCAGAAGACTCTTCATAACCAGTCTGACCCTCATGACGACCAAATTTATCTGTCTTAGAGAATCCACAGTTACCGATCAACTTGTTGTTCTTATCCTCAACTTTGTAGTATACACGAACTGCGATCTTACCTGTCTGAGGAAGAAGCATAAAGTTCTGATCGGTCAAGCTAGCAGCAGCAACACCCTCTGCATTGTCATAGTAAGTGTAAAGAACTCCCTGATTAGCTTTTGCTCCATCATCTGTTTTTACCAAAGCAACAGAACCATCAATAGCAGTGAATGCCCAAGATGCTTTGTTTGCCTGTGCGTTAGTAGTTGGCTGAGCTCCATCTGTTCCATTGTTTTCTGTAGTCTCTGCAAACGACATGACAGCATCGTTCTGACCTGCAGCGATAACCTCTACCTTGTTGATTGTGTACTTGTAGTCAGCATTAGCACCTACAAAAGAGAAGTTAACCTTAGAAAGAGCATGAGTAAAGTTCAATGGCTGAACACCATTTGCTGGCTTGCTTGATGCAGTAGCATAAGCGATTACCAAATCCTCCTGAGTAGCAGCAGTAGACTGAACTGTATACTTTAGCTTTAGGCAGTTGGCATCTGTCCACGCAGCAGCTGCAGTAAGATTGTTGAATGCACGGAAACCGATAGTATCTGATGTAGATAGACGTGGCCACCAATATGTGTCACCATCTGTATCGAATGCACCATCTATCTTTGAGGTATTGTCGATAGCCAAACCTTTCTCAAAAACGGCTTCGTCCGAAAAATATAACTTGCCATCATACCATGCAGATACCTGGAAACCAGATGTCTGAACAGAAGCACTTGTCACATTTAAAGCACGAGTGCCACCAGCTGTGTAAGTAGAGAAACTCAATGCTCCTTTGTCAGCTCTGTTAGATCCGTTTGTCTTCTCAGCAACGAACTCCTCGTCCTGAGAGCACGATGCAAGTGCTAAGCTTGCAAGCGCGAAAAAGAAAATTTTCTTCATGTTGATAAATTTTTAAATTATTTTTTCATTGCTTTTACAGATCGATATCGATATTGATCTCATCCTCCCAATCACTCACCGTAATTTCGAATCCATTGCCGTCTTCCTTCTTAATAACATCAGGAAGTGTTAACGGATCTTCAACATCTATGATCAAATCTATATCGTCCTCATTTGACTTTTTGACCAGATTGCCCACTGGCAGATCGTAGGTCATAATCGTTTCGCCATCCACGAGCATCACATCCAAATGTAAGTAAAGCTCTTCTGGCTTGTATGTATATCCCTTCACCAAACCGAATGTCTGGAATGTTGTCTCCACATATCCGGTACTGTCTGTTTCCGCAACGCCTTTCCATCCTGTCAACTCATGCGCTGTCATCTCTGTCTGTGCATGCATCTGACTGATGTTGTAAGACTTTGCCACTCCGCTTATCACGGATCTCACAGTGTAAAGGTTTCCATACCCTTTGAAATGTACTTTCACACCCATCTTGATAATCGACGATTTCGTATAGAATATTCCGTCGGAAAATCGTGTATGTGGTGTAAACTCTCTTATTATCTTGTCTTCGTCAATTATCACTCCCTCATAACAGTCGTTGGCAAACCATATCGGCTGTTTGGTTGTCAGTGAATACTCATCTGCTCGCGTCTCGGCATTTGCTCGCGTCTGCACCGCCCATGGGGAATTCGATCGTGTCACCCATTCCGCTCGTGAAGAAGAGAACCATCGCGATACCTGTGGAATAGTCTCTATCTGTGCCGACGAGTATTTATCCATCCCGCTGAATTTAAGTGACGCGTATTCCATCACCGACTGGTTGAACACAAAAATGTTCCATTCTCCATCGTATAATTTCAGCTCTGTATGCTCAATATCGTTGGTCACAACCACAACAGGATCCTGTTTGCCTGTCTGGTCATAAGCGTAAACCGACATTCCCGTAGGTGCGGCACCATCATCGAAATCAGGCCAACGGCTTCCACTCCAATCAACTTTGATATCCACCGGCACTAGTTCATCCCACTCATCCCACAATTGGCGTCTGTCACAAGACGTGGCGAACAAAATCAGAATAAACATCAACCATGTAGAGACGCACGGACATGCGTGTCTTTGAGGTGAATGTTCTTGAGAGCGCGACCTATTCTTTAATAGCATCGTCACCTCCTTTCTTCACTAATTTGCTCGGCCTCTCCACTTTTCTGTGGATTAGGTAGCCAATATTAATGTCAAGTTTTGTAGGGCCGATCCATGTGTAGCGACCGTCGTGCTGCCACACCAGATATTTATTCTGCAATCTGCCCTCATAGTAGCTGTAGTTGGTGCGCATCATTCCTATTCCCGCTCCAAACTGCAATCTCCATCGTCTGTTTTTACCGAATCTCTTAGCGTAATGGTAAGAAATTCCTGCGTTGACGCAAATCTCTCCCTGATAGCCTTTCGAATCATATTCGAAATCATAATATCCGACGCCACCAAACAATCCTACCGCATGACCTGTAAGCACTGGTTCGAAACGTCTGTCGCCAAACCAATATTTGCCTTCCAGCTCCCAATACTGCAATTGGTAACACCACGAGTCATCCTTTGCCACCCACCATGGGAAAACATACGATACATTGAAACTCAATGTTTTTTTAATCGGGAATTCTATACCAAAGTTTGGAGATAACACTGCGTCGTACAACAAGTTAGAGTTGACTGCAAACATCGGTTCGTATTCTGTGACCGTCGTCTTCCTTGGTATCTTCTTTTTCTTTGGCACCGGTATCGGATCCTGTGGAGAAAGCTCATCATTAGGCTTTTTGACATGCACAAAAGACTGATCCTCCTCTTCAGGCAGAAGTTTATCCATTTGTGGGAACTTCTTTCCTTCGTTCGTTTTCTTCTTGAAATAGATCACCACATCACATCGACGCAAGACTGGGAAATACTGCTTTGAAATTTTATCCCAAGTGGCACCATTCCTATCAATAGATTGGATTTTTGCAGGCACGTTGCCGCCAGACAAAATACACTGCAACACCCTCTCCTTATTTGGAATATCAGATTTTCTAACCTCCGCTGCAAGGTTCTGCCAAATCTGTGGAATAGTCACCTTTGCATCGAAATAGTTCTCATTATATCTCGGAAGTTTGAAATATCTTTCAATAAGATGGATGGAATTGTCAAGACGTTTCCATCTCACTCTAGAGTTAGCCTCATCAGAACCCTCTGGAGAGACACCAGCATAAACATCTACACGTGGCACGTATATAGAATCCGCGCCCTGTTTCTCCTGCAATGCACGCAACTTATTAAGCATAGCATTGTTAGTAGAATAATCAAGATCAATCGCTCCCGAGCCTACATGGAAATAAAAAGTGATTTTTGCGGAATCCACATAATCGCTGAATCCACCATTTTTCTGAGCTATAGCTACAGCTATGTTCAAAACAAGTATTACACAATATGTAATTAATTTTTTTATCAACTTTTCAATCCTAATATGCCATCACATTCATCAGCTTCAGTCGTTCATCAACACATTCATCCTCTTCAGTTCATCATCGCATCATCATCCTCAATTCATCAGCTTCTACACAAAACAATAGTCAAATTTATTTGTCCTCTTTAACTATCTATCACTGACATCTGAAAACAAACCAACATCAAATTCAACACAAACAGATATCACTTGCAAAGGAAATCAAAAATAGAATAACATATACACATACGGTATATGTTTTTTAGCATTTTTGTGATTTTCATCTATAAAATAACGGAATTGATATATATAAATGTCGTTTCGTAGATAAATTCACAGAATGAAATATTTGGAGAAACTGGAAACGTGCAATAAATTAACAAATTCAATTTGGCACAAGTAAACAACTTCTCATTCCATTCAACAAAACAATTCTAATACAGCAATCCAAACATCCAGAGAGGAACTCTATTACCATGACCTATTTCAGTATCGTCGACTGCCAGATAACTATCAGGAATGTCCTTTATCTGTAAAAATGTCTTATCTGCGCCACCGACCTCAAAAAGATATTTGCCTGATACTAGGAAATCTCCCTTGGGAGCCGACTGTATTGAAGCAACCTGCTCAACCTGATTCATAAAAAAAGTTTCACGTTTATTGCCAATCTCAGACTTTGACGCAAGAGATTCCATCAAATTAGTATTGTTTAAGTATACCTTTTCCGGAGAAACCAAATGTTTGTAGCTTTTCAGTTCACGAGTAAGAAGACTTAATATATTAGCTCTTTCTAATGCATATAACATTCTCAAGCAACTATCTCTCGTGGTCTCTAACGCTGCGCATAACTTAGCAACATTTGGAACAAACGGCACATTGCCGGCAATAATACTCAATAATTTTTTTGTCTTCTCTATAGTAGCATATGTGACATCTGTTACAGCAACCATATCCGATTCAATAACAAGATTTACTGTAGCTGCTAATTGCTGATGGAAATCAATACCCGACTCTTTGAAAAATGGATAGCATCCATGATTAATATAATCTTCAAAATGACGCATCACCATCGTTTTTGCAGTGACATCCATCGCAATCTCAACATGATTTGACAACAACTGTTCGATAGAAATCGCTGGTATGGAAACCTCTCCTATATATTCCAAATACTCCCTAAACGACATAGACGACAACGTATATAGAGTCTGACGGCGAGCCAAATCCACTTTTGAATTATCTATTTCAAGCATAGACGATCCTGTATATACAATCTTTAAATCAGGATATTCATCATAAAAGTTTTTTAGTTGCTCCGCCCAATTCTTACATTTATGAACTTCATCGAAAAAAATAATTCTAATACCCCTCACATACAAATACTCAACAAGTTCATCTACATCATGCGTCTTAAACCAAAGATTATCAAGCGATACCCATAAAGTGTCATCAACATTGTCAAATGTTTCCTTGATATGTTGCAAAACAAGAGTCGTTTTTCCAACGCCTCTTGCTCCTTTGATTCCTATCATTCTTGCATCCCAATTTATAGCCTTATGAAGATATCGCTTAAAATCCATCGACACTAAAGCCAACCTTCGATGATAGACATTTATAAGTTTTATTATATCCTGTTGTTCCATCATAATATACATTTGAATTTATCTGCGAATATACAAAATAGCTTTTGGAAAAGTGGTTTTTGGCCGAAAAATAGCTTTTGGAAAAGTGGTTTTTGACTAAACCTCGAAAACAATGACCTTTTTAAAACCAAAAAAGACGCTTGAAAAAGCGTCTTTCCTGAGTTGGTGATCGGGAAGGGATTCGAACCCTTGACCCACAGCTTAGAAGGCTGTTGCTCTATCCAGCTGACCTACCCGACCTACCTTACCTGCTTTCTTTCCACACCGATGCAAAAGTATAACCTTTTCAACTTAAAACCAAAATTTATACAGCTTTTTTTGAAAATTTATCAGAAATAGCATAATTAGCTTCATAATTCTGCTATTTCTATGCTTTATTGATCAATCCACAATCTCGCCAATCAATGTAGCTGATGTTGTCTGCAACACTTTGACGTGAACAATGTCGCCAACCTTCGCGTCTCCCTTAGGGAACACTGCCACCTTGTTCTGCTGTGTGCGTCCGAAAAGTTGGTCGGCACTTCTCTTGCTTCGGCCTTCTACCAAAACCTCGAATACTTTACCAAGGTCTCGTTCATTGCTGATTGCAGACAGACGTGTCTGATTTTCAATAATTTCGTTCAAACGACGTATCTTCACCTCCTCTGAGATATTGTCTGGTAAAAATTTCGACGCATACGTGCCGGGACGCTCAGAATACTTAAACATGAACGCAGAATCAAACACCACCTCATTCATCAAAGACAGAGTCTGCTGATGATCCTCTTCCGTCTCCCCATGGAATCCGCAGAAAATATCTGTTGTGATTCCGCAATCCGGAATTATACGGCGTATAGCGGCGATTCGTTCCAAAAACCATTCACGCGTATATTTTCTGTTCATCGCCTTTAGCACAGCTGAACTTCCGCTCTGCACCGCAAGATGTATATGTTTGCACACATTATCCCACTTGGCAATCGCATAAAGGATATCGTCTGTCATATCCTTAGGATGCGACGTAGTGAAACGGATACGCATGTTTGGGAATTTCTCCGCAATAATCTCAAGCAGCTGGGCAAAAGTAGTGACATTCTCATTCTCGTCGACGAAACGATAAGAATTGACATTCTGGCCCAACAACACAACTTCTTTGAATCCCTTTTCACTAAGATCTCTCACTTCATTCAAGATACTGTCTACAGCACGGCTTCTCTCTCGTCCACGAGTGTATGGCACGATACAGTAAGAGCAGAAATTGTTGCAGCCTCGCATAATAGACACATATCCGGAAATGCGGTTATGGCCAAGTCTTGCCGGGATGACGTTGCGATAAGTCTCCGTAGTGGAAAGATCCACATTGATCGCTTTTTCTCCCGCCTCCACACTCGAGATCAAGTTTGGCAGATCAAGATACGAATCAGGTCCGCACACAAGGTCAACGACACCTGTCTGAAGCAGTTCCTCCTTCATTCTCTCAGCCATACAGCCGATAATACCAATGATTAGCGGACGCTTGGCATCACGCTTCAACGACTGGAAATACTGAATACGGGAATGAATCTTCTGCTCCGCATTGTCGCGGATCGAGCAAGTATTGGCAAAAATAGCGTCTGCCTCCCTCAAATCCTCAGTGATTTCATAACCCACCGTCTGCATGATCGCAGCCACAACTTCTGTGTCTGCCACGTTCATCTGACAGCCATAAGTCTCAATAAAAAGTTTTTTTGTCGCAGATTTAGAGTCTGTTTTCATCTTTTATATATTAAAATTGTTGCAAAGATACTCATCTTCATTTATTTTTGTAATTCATATAGAAGAATTTAGAAGAAATAGATTTTCAAATGAGCGCAGAAACAGAATCAAAGTCGACATCGACTAAGAAAAACAAAGAGCCATTTTTCAAAAGATTCGTCAAAAATCCTTTGGTGATCAGCATACTTGCATGCATTGTGATTGTTTTGATCGGATTTGCATGGGTATCAAGCTGGCTTAACAGCTATACCAACCATGGTATAGAGATAGAGACTCCCGACCTAAACGGTATGACAGAAAAAGAAGGTGGTGATATCCTTGCCCTTCGTGGATTAACATATGAGGTCATAGATTCAATGTATGTCAACGGAATGAAGCCAGGTGCTATCGTCGATCAGGTGCCAAAAGCTGGAGCGAAAGTGAAAGAAGGACGCAAGATCTACGTCAAGATACAGGCATACAGTGCAAAGAAAGTGTCACTTCCAGAAGTACGTGAAGGTTCAGCGCGTCAGGCAGAAAATCTGTTGGCAAGCGTAGGTTTGAAAGTCAACAATTTGGAATATGTACCGTCGGAGCAGAGCGGAAACGTGATCGAGGTGAAATACCACGACCAGATCATCCTTCCAAACACAAAACTGATAGAGGGATCTGCTGTGACTTTGGTTATCGGACGTGGTCTGTCTAACGAAGAGGTACAAGTGACAAGCTTCCGTGGACTTACTCTTGATAGAGCAAGAAACGAAGCTCATGAGAAAGATTTGAACATTGGTTCTATCAATTACGACAAAGGCATAACAGACCAAGACAAAGATAAAGCCATCGTCTACAAACAGACACCTATCACAGGCAAGACAGTCCCTGCCGGCACCCGCGTCGACCTATATCTGACTATCGACAAGTCGAAGATGGAAGAGCCCGAAGAGGTGTTCAAAGACGAGACTGTGCAGGATTCTGTGCCAGACAGTGAGGACGGACTTTGGAACTAATCTGAGTTTTGCATTTTTCTCAAACAACCCCGCAAAGACAGGATTTTTCAATAGTCATTAACAAAAAATAAAACATTATGGAAACAACAGCTATTGAATACTTGTGGGGATATATAAAATCATTGAGTACAGACAACAAAAAATGGTTGTCTGAGAAATTAATCAATGACATTAAGTCTGAAGATAAGAGAAAGAAAACAAAACCTACAAACAAAGGCAAACGAAAAATAGAAGTATCCCCTGAAATACTCAAATATATGGGTATTGCAGGGAAAGATATCGACTATGACGCAATGATGGAAGAAAAAGCCAAAAGAAAAGGAGATATGAAACTTCTAGTGAATTTCTAGATTTGTTGAATATCGAATACTAAATAATAGCAATGCAAGACGAAAACGAAGATATAGAGATTTTCAAAGACGGCGAAGCTCCAGAGGCTGAGCTTGGCAATGACGGTCAACTTCACGAACATTTCCGATTCAGTGTGCCAGAAGGCAAAAAATTGGTACGCATCGACAAATTCCTTGTCGGTGTGATGCCTCATGTGAGCCGCAACCGCATACAGATGGCGGCGGATTGCCAAACTATCCTGGCCAACGGCAAACCGGTAAAGTCGAGCTACAAAGTGAAGCCGAACGACGAGATTTCCGTTATGCTGTCGTATCCGCCGTCGGATTTCACTATAATTCCACAAGATATACCCATCAACATTGTGTATGAGGACAAGGATGTTGTGCTTGTCAACAAGGCGGCAGGTATGGTGGTGCATCCAGGATTCGGCAATTTCCAAGGGACATTGCTAAACGCTTTGGCATGGCATCTGAAGGATGACCCAGACTACGACACCACAGATCCACGACTTGGACTTGTGCACCGTATAGACAAAGACACATCCGGATTGCTTATAATAGCCAAGAATGACGACGCGAAAAGTGATCTCGGCAAGCAATTCTTCAACAAGACCACCCGTCGACGCTACAACGCTCTTGTATGGGGAAATGTGGAGAAAGACGAGGGGACAATCGACGCTGATATAGCACGTGACCCTAAAGACAGAATGCTCTTCACTACGTTTCCAAACGGAGAAAATCCGTCTGCCAAACATGCAGTGACACATTACAAAGTGTTAGAAAGGTTCGGTTACGTCACATTGGTGGAGTGTATTCTTGAGACAGGACGTACACATCAGATCCGTGTACACATGAAACATATCGGCCACACTCTGTTTGCCGACGAAAGATACGGAGGCATGGAGATACTGCGTGGAGAACGCACATCCAGCTACCGTAAGTTTGTAAGCAATTGTTTTGCTATCTGTCCACGTCAGGCGCTACATGCCAAGACACTCGGATTCCGTCATCCACGCACAGGTGAAGAGATGGATTTCGACTCTTCTATTCCTAGCGATATGAAGGCGTTGCTCGACAAGTGGAGAAATTTCTATCAGAATCACGTCTATTAATCAAACTGCTTTTATTTGATTTAGCAGTTTATAAGTTATTCAAGACACAAAAAACGCAGACACATAAGTGTCTGCGTTTTTTTATTTTCTATTTTGTCTAGTTATTATGCCATTGCAGCAATGAACGACTTGTATTGAGCAAGGAAATCAAGTTTTTCCTTAAGCCCCTGCTGAGATGCAGAATCACTCATAACACTAGACAAGAAACCAGACTGCCAAGCTGCGTCATCAGACTTGTTTGCCCACGCCAAAACAACATTGACAAGTTCTTTCTGCTGATCTGTAGGCAAAGTCTGGAATACATTCAACATACTCTCTAGACCCTCCTCAGTAGCAGGAATAGAAGCAAGTTTCTCCTCATAAATTGCATCAAACAAATCCTTGTGTGTTGCACCTTGCTTAATACCATCAGCCTCGCCCTGACCAAGCTGATCTTTTCCTTCAAAGTACTCAGAAAAGACATCCAACAAATCCTGTGTCGTAATTTCGTCCATCACAACACCAAGATTCTCAATCTGAGAGATTGACTTATCCAACAACTCTGTTGTAGCCTTTTTGTCAGCTTCGCTAGATGCCGCAGCACCCAAGAATTTCTGCATCCATTCTGCATTGTTCTTATTCTTGTTGTATTCAACCACAGTCTCAGCAAGATTCTGCAATTGCTCCTTTGTCATAGAAGTTGCCTGGTCCAACAAGTCAGCACCTTTTAAGTTGTAACTATCTACAACATCCTTAATCACATTACCTGCTTCTGTCGCTTTATCAACTTGCTCTTGTTTTGGTTCATCATCGTCATCGTCGCCACAAGAAGAAGTTCCCATAGAGAAAGCACAGCCAATAGCAAGTGCCACCCAAAAATTTCTTAGTTTAATCATAAGCCCTATTACTTTAATCTTTAGTTAATTAGTTATCATCATGACATTATGTCATAACACGGACAAATATATCCCTTTAAATCCAAAAAACAAATTTATTGCTGATTTTTAACTTTTTCCGAGCAGTATTTTTTTCACTTCATGAAGTTTGTTCAAAGCTTCAATCGGTGTCAGATTGTCGATATCAATTGTCAGGATCTCATCACGCACTTGAGAAAGTGTAGGATCATCAAGTTGGAAAATGCTCAACTGTGTGCCAGCAGGAAGTTTTGGCTCCGTTGCCTTCTTTATTTTCTCTGTCGTGACGTCTGTGTCTTTATGTTGTTCCTCAAGACGGTGCAGAATCTCATTAGCTCTATCTACGACAGTAGACGGCATACCTGCAAGTTTAGCCACATGGATACCGAAACTATGCTCGCTTCCACCCTCTTTCAACTTACGCAAGAAAATCACCTTACCGTCCGCCTCACGCACCGACACATTATAGTTTTTCACTCGTTCAAATGTGTTCTCCATCTCATTAAGCTCATGGTAGTGAGTGGCGAAGAGAGTTTTAGGATTCGCCTTTGGATTCTCATGAAGATACTCCACGATAGCCCATGCGATTGAGATACCGTCATAAGTAGAAGTTCCACGGCCAAGCTCATCGAACAGCACAAGTGAACGGTCGGTGATATTGTTGATGATGCTCGACGCTTCCGTCATCTCCACCATAAACGTGGATTCGCCCATCGAAATATTATCAGATGCTCCCACACGTGTGAAAATCTTATCCACGACACCGATATGGGCACTGTCGGCAGGCACAAAACATCCAATCTGAGCCAGCACCACAATCAAAGCAGTCTGACGAAGCAATGCCGACTTACCAGCCATATTAGGACCGGTGATCATCATAATCTGCTTCTTCTCATTGTCGAGCTCCACACTATTTGCTATATAAGGGCTGTCTATTGGCAACTGACGCTCTATCACCGGATGACGGCCTTCACGGATATCAATCACCAGACTGTCGTCGACAACCGGTCTGACATACTTATATTTCTCTGAGATCGACACAAAAGACATCAGACAATCAAGCTGTGCAATGATAGAAGTATCCGTCTGTACAGGAGAGATATAGTCGGCAAGCTCATCAATAAGCTCCATGAACAATCGCGTCTCCAACGGGATTATCATCTCTTCTGCCTTAGTGATTTTTGCCTCAAGCTCCTTCAATTCAGGTGTGATATAACGCTCCGCGCCAGTAAGTGTCTGCTTGCGGATCCACTCCTGAGGAACCTTATCCTTATGAGTGTTTCGCACCTCAAGATAATAGCCGAACACATTATTGTAGCCCACTTTAAGGGATGTGATGCCTGTGCGAGCTGTCTCCTCATCCTGGATCTGCAAAAGCACATCCTTGCTGTTGGTAGAAATACGTCTCCAACTATCAAGATCCTCATTATATCCTGGAGCGATCACACCACCCTTCGACAATAAAGCAGGAGGATTCGGCACAATCATCGCGTCGATCTTAGAGCATATATGCTCACAAGGATTAAGACGCTCAGCCATTCCCTGAAGGTTGACGTTGCTGCTCTGGGAGCAAGCCATTTTAATAGGCCCCACCATCTTCAATGCCGAGCACAAAGCCAGCACATCACGTGGATTGGCACGTTTGGCAGCGATTTTAGAGACGATACGTTCCATATCGCCGATCTGAGGCAGACACTCGTTGAGAAGTTCACGCAATTGTTTCTCCTGGAACAACGTCTCGACAATCTCATGACGCTCTACAATTGGAGTGACCTCTTTAAGAGGTTGAGCCAGCCAACGCATCATCTGACGTGAACCCATAGGAGTCATCGTCTCATTGATAATGCCGAGAAGAGAACGCTGGTTTTCATCCGATGTTGGGAAAAGTTCAAGGTTACGCACCGTGAAACGGTCCATCCAGACATATTTCTCCTCCTCGATACGACGGATTGAATTGACGTGGCTGATATTTTTATGTTGGGTATAGTCGAGATAATGAAGGATCGCGCCTGCGGCAACCTGACCCACCTGAAGATTTTCCACACCAAATCCTTTCAGAGACGTAGTGTTGAAATGGGCGAGCAGCTTTCCTCGCGCACTGTCTGGAGTGAAAGCCCAGTCGTCGAGCTCATTCACAAGATAGTGTTTTGAGAAGGAATCCTCAAAATCACGTCTGCAGCCTCTCTCAATCAGAATCTCTTTAGGAGTGTAGACGGAAAGAAGTTTGTCTACATAGTCTTGTTTACCTTGCGAAAGAAGGTATTCACCAGTGGAGATGTCGAGAAACGACACTCCGTATATATCACCAGACTTTTTCTCTTTGTTGCGGCACACCGCGCACAAGAAATTGTTCTCACGTGGATCAAGGATATTCTCACTCATCGTAACACCAGGAGTGGAAAGTTCCGTAATGCCACGTTTCACAAGCCCTTTAGCCTGTTTGGGATCCTCAAGTTGGTCGCAGATTGCCACACGGTATCCGTGGCGGACAAGTTTAGGCAGATAAGTGTCGAGAGCGTGGTGAGGGAAACCGGCAAGAGGCATTTCACCCGAACCGCCACCATTGTTACGTTTGGTAAGCGTGATGCCAAGAGCCTCAGACGCTTTTATAGCGTCGTCGCCAAAAGTTTCATAGAAATCACCCACACGGAAAAGCAGGACTGCATCAGGATACTGCGATTTATACTCTGAATATTGCCTCATTAAAGGCGTTTCACTTTTTTCTGCCACGTCTCTTAATTTTATAAATTACACGCAAATTTACCCAAAATCCCTCTATTTGCGTTGACGTGGGGAAAATAGATATTAACACATTATTAAAAAGAGACGATGGAGGGTGGAAGATTGATGATGGATGGTGGATGGTGGAAGATTGAGGATTTTTCTGTCTCCGAAGGTGAAACATCGTCCCCGGAAGACCCTCACCGATTGTCGTCTGCGGAGCGGAAAAGTGTCATGGGAACAAGCAAATTATTTCAAAAACTTCACAGACTTGCAACCCATAAAAGCATCGCTCCCGACCTTCACATTCTCTTCAGAATTGTCGATGATGACATCTAGATTTTTACAATCCTCAAATGCCCAATCTTCTATGTGTGTGACACTGGACGGAATATATATTTCCGTCAATCCACTACAATCCTTAAACGCATAATCTCCTATGCTTGTCACACTCGATGGTATCTCTATGCTTGTCAAACCACTACATCCACTAAACGCTTTATTTTCTATACTTCTCACACTGGATGGAATTTTCATACTTTTCATTTTTATACAATCAGAAAACGCACCGCTTCTTATGCTTGTGACTCCTGATGGTATTTCTATGTTTGTCAAGCTGTAGCATTCAGAAAACGCATAATATCCTATTCTTGTCACACTCGACGGTATCTCTATGCTTGTCAAGCTGTAGCATTCAGAAAACGCATAGTTCCCTATTCTTGTCACACCAGATGGAATCTCTATGCTTGCCAAGCTGTAGCATTCAGAAAACGCATAATATCCTATGCTTGTCACACTCGATGGTATCTTTATGCTTGTCAAGCCACAGCATCCACTAAACGCATATGACCCAATGCTTGTCACACTCGACGGAATCTCTATACTTGTCAAGTTGTAGCATTCAGAAAACGCATATGACCCAATGCTTGTCACACTCGACGGAATCTCTATACTTGTCAAGCTGTAGCATTCAGAAACCGCATAATCTCCTATGCTTGTCACACCTGACGGAATCTTTATGCTTGTCAAGCCACTGCATCCACTAAACGCTCCGTCCCCTATACTTGTCACACCTGACGGAATCTTTATGTTTGTCAAGCCGCTACATCCAGAAAACACATATGTCCCTATACTTGTCACACCTGACGGAATCTTTATGCTTGTCAAACCGCTACATCCTCTAAACGCATCGTTCCCTATACTTGTCACACCTGACGGAATCTTTATGCTTGTCAAGCCACTGCATCCTCTAAACGCATCGTTCCCTATACTTGTCACACCTGACGGAATCTTTATGCTTGTCAAGCCTTTACAACGGTAAAACGCATAATCTCCTATGCTTGTCACACTCGATGGAATAACAAATTTACCATTCTTACCTGCTGGAACACAAATAAGTTTTGTCTTATTCTTATCATATAACATTCCATTTTCCGATGAAAAGACATAATTATCAGAGGCAACATTTATGTTTATCAAAGCACTGCATTTTCCAAACGCATTTTCTCCTATGTTTGTAACACTCGATGGAAGCTCTATATCTCTTAATTTGCTACACCAAGAAAATCCCTTTTCCCCTATGCTCGTTACAGGATAAATACGTCCATCAATTTGAATCTTGGAAGGGATAACGATCGATTTCAAATCTTTATAAGAATCATTCTGTTTCACCTCCGCCGTACTATCTGAAGAGATATGATACCACAATGGAGAAGCAAAAACGTCTCCATTCTTATCAATTGTAATACTGTTCACATTCTGATTTCCATCAGATTGGATTTCAGGTTCTGCGACAACAGATATGCATAACAATGCCGACAGAAGCGACACAAGTAGTTTCTTCATCATAGCGTATTAATTATTATATTGTCACAAAAGTAGGAAATAAAATGAAACAATAGGTGGTTGAGGATGGAAGATTGAGGGTTGAGGGTGGATGATTGAGGGTTGAGGGTGAAAAGGTATTATTTGGGTATTGCCTTCCAGGCAAAACGTGGGTGTTGGGGTTTTAATGCCCCGGGACTTTGTCCCGGGTTACTGCCGCTCCGCTTGTGGCGTCTTCCAGACGCACTGTCTCACGATGGCGGTTGGCAAACAGACGTCGCCGCAGGCGACGTTATCGGCCCCAGCCGACGGTAACCGGTAGAGACGTTGCGCGCAACGTCTCTACGGAAATTGCCGCAAAAACACACAAAAAAAGGGTCCAACCTCAATGAGGTTGGACCCTGAAAGCGGCGGCTACCTACTCTCCCGAAATTCAGTACCATCGGCGATAGCGAGCTTAACTTCTCTGTTCGGAATGGGAAGAGGTGGGACCTCGCTGCCATAACCACCTTAATGCCTTATGACTTTTGACTCTGCTGAAAGACGGAAAAAACTCAGAAACTATGGGGAAACTCTATCGGGCAATTAGTATCACTCGACTGACGTGTCGCCACGCTTACATCTGTGACCTATCAACGTCGTATTCTTCGACGACCCTCAAGGGAAATCTCATCTTGTGGTTGGCTTCGTGCTTAGATGCTTTCAGCACTTATCCTTC
>JAEEMG010000019.1 GCA_016283095.1 Paludibacteraceae bacterium
GTCGATATTTTCCATACGTCCTAAATTTTTGAAGAAGTCAAACCAAATGTCCCTTTGGGTTATGTTGTTGACATCCAAAGAGAACTGTGGCAAAGATACGAAATATTTTCGATGTCTGTCCCAAAATATTTTTCCTGTATCCAAATCACACTCTGCGGTACGTGTCACCGCCTTGTCGATATCAGCCATGTTCTTGCCCATGATGAAGATGCCGATGATTTTTGGAATGTCTTTCTTCATCTTCCTCCAAGAGAATCCTCTTTT
The DNA here is from genome assembly GCA_016283095.1 of Paludibacteraceae bacterium. GTDB lineage: Bacteria > Bacteroidota > Bacteroidia > Bacteroidales > Paludibacteraceae > UBA1723. The sequence continues at coordinate 265 of JAEEMG010000019.1, forward strand.
GATTTTGCTGTCCATAAGTTTGTAGACGTAGAAGTTAGCACGTGTCTTGAAGAATTTCTGACACGAGTTCTGCATCTCAATTAAGATGGAAGCTCCTTTGTTTGTGATACAGAGAAGGTCGAATGTGACACCTCGTTTGTCTTTTTGGGAGGCTGTTTTCTCCACATTCTCAAACTTTACTCTTGTAATTGTGTCCTCGTCGCCATCCAAAATGGCATTTAGAAATGATTTCATGATGATCGGGTCTGACATGCAATACTTGAACCCGAAATCACATCGTAGATCGATGAATTTGCCCATTATTTATTTGTTTTTATTTTTTGTACTATGTCTAATCATGAAATGACTAAACAATTTTGAATGCAAATATATATAAATTCATACAATGCCATACTCCAAAGCATGCAAACTTTTATGTTAAACATATGTTAAAATAAATCCAAATAAACCATTCAATCCAACGTTTGTGACATACAATCTGCAGCAAATTGACTAATTTTGCGACAATATTTTACAGATCAATGACAAACAAGATTTTTTCATACATAATTCTGGTTCTTTTTTGTTTGATTGGATTCTCTTCTAATCTTACAGCTCAAAGCATATATACATACAGTGGCATCGTGACCGACTCCACAAGTGCGGAAAGCGTCCCATACGCCAGTGTATTCGTGGCTGGCACCACAATCGGAACGACTACCGATATTGAAGGCCGTTTCACTCTGAAAAGTGAGACTCCTCTCCAGACAATCACTTTCGCATTCATCGGATATAAAGACAAAACAATAAAGATCCGCCATGAAGGATTGGTCGGCAACATCAGATTAGTTCCCGACAATATGCTTCAAGAGGTGGTGGTGAAAAGACAGAGAGTGCACTACCGCAGAAAAAACAATCCCGCCGTCACACTAGTCAAGAGGATTCTTGAGAAAAAGGATTCCTTAGACCCTCGCAATGCAGACTATTTCTATAACCGATGCTACACAAAGCAGACGTTGGGAATGACAAACATCGACGATATGATCGAGCGACGCAGGGCTAGAGGCAAGGACGTGTCCGCTTTGGAATCTTCCGCCGACACGTCAGAAGCAACCGGAGCCGTATATATTCCACTATTCCTCGAAGAGCAAATTTCTGACAACACTCACACTGGTAAAAGGAAAGTGCAGAATGACGTGGTTGCGACCAAAAGCACAACCATCATTGAGGTGATTCCGGAAGAGGCTTTCTCAACTTTGATGGCGGATGCAGCACAGGAAATAAACATCTACGACAACGATTTCCGTCTGCTGTTTACTGACTTCACGTCGCCAATAGCCAAATATGGCACGGCTTTCTACCACTACTACATCACCGACACTATCAAAAACTACAATAACGAAGGCAGAGATTATATAAAAGTCAACTTTGCCCCCGCACTGAAAGAGAATTTCGGATTCGTAGGCCATATGCTTGTGGCGAAGGATAGCTCATATGGTGTGCGCCACATCGACATGAAACTTACTGAGAATTCACGCATCAATTTTGTGCAGGCGATGAGAATATGGCAGGACTTTGAAGAGACAGAGAACGGATACTGGACTTTGACGAACAGCACTCTTGCCATGGAAGGCAATCCTTTGGAAAGTGCACAAAGAATAAAAGGATTGTTCGCAAAAATCGAGCGTTACTACTCCCCTACTGAATTCACAAAACAAGAAAGCATCACAACTGCTAACGGCAACAATTCAGAAGAGGATTGGAATTCATTATTGCCAGACAATGTTCCAGAAGAGGCAATGAAAAACATTGACTCTCTCAAAGCAAAAGCTCACTCTAACAAGATGATGCGTTTCGCGAATTTTTCCGCACGAACTATCCTTGACGGCTATATACCTGTGGGAGGCATCAAAAAACCATGGCTTCACATAGGTCCTATTTTCAGCATCATCTCAACCAACCACCTTGAAGGCCCCCGCATTCTGCTTGGGGCCCAGACGGGCACTGGTCTGTCAAAACGATGGTTTATAGGGGGATATACCGCTTACGGATTCCGAGACGAAAAGATCAAATACATGGGGGAGGCAGAATACTCATTTATCGACAAAGACAAAAGCCGACTCGAGTTTCCACGCAGAAGCATACATGCAAGCTACACTTTCGACTGTGATATGCCTGGCAACCGTTTCACAAGAAGTCGTCAGGGAAACCTGTTAGGAAGTTTCAGATGGGAGAATCCTAACCAGTTCGCATACTTCCGTCGCTCGGAAATAACGCACACCTATGAATTCAAAAACGGAATCAGCTATTCTCTTTCCGTGCGTCATAACACAGAAGAGGCCGCAGACGAGCTTGAGTACCGTCACAACAAGACATATGAATTGGTAGACAATTTCAAGACTACCGATTTCTCCGTAGAAATATCATTCACTCCGGTGGAATACCATCAGATTGGATTGACTCGCTATACACTCACGAACCAACATCCGCATATAAGCCTTTCCTTCAGCGGAGCCTCCAAAAAAATATGGTCAGACTACTCGTACAACAGAGTGGAATTGTGCTACGACCAACGATTTTCACTGGCTCCGATCGGATATCTTGATGTATTTGCCAAGGGAGGCAAGGTGTTCCAGAAAGTGCCATACCCACTGCTCTTCATGCCAGCCACTAATCTGTCGTATTTCGTCAGCAGCGAATCATTCTATCTGATGAGCAACATGGAATTCATCAACGACCAATACTGCAGTTTGGAGCTCAAGCACTGTCTTGACGGATGGCTGTTGTCGAGAATACCGTTGATCAACAAACTTAAATTGCGTGAGTTCTGGTCATTCCGTATGCTGTATGGAGGTGTATCCGACGAGAATAACCCCCGCGTCAACACTGATGACGAGACTCTGTTTATTTTGCCAGAAAATTCAAGGATTTTGTCCGACAAGAAAATCCCATACATGGAAGCGAGCATCGGACTGTATAACATCCTTAAGATTTTCCAGGTAGAAGTGGTGCGACGTATCACATATCTGGATTTTGACGAGAATTATCCGGATGCCCATCCAAACAAATGGGGCATAAGGTTTGGAACCAAGATCACATTCTAGGGAAGACGATTGTAAGCTCCATCTATGCATTGAGAAAAGAATATGTACCCTTTTTGTGTTTTTCAACAAGTCATTCTATTTTTAACCATAATCAATTTGGAATAACAGCCTCACTGCACTAAATTTGAAGAAATGGATTTAATATAAGGTTTAACAAAAATTTAGGGCAGTGAAAAAATATTTATCATTATTATCAGGACTATTTCTGGCTGGATTAACGACTATTTATGCCCAGACCTTGTCGGGGACACTCAATGGTCACGAATACATTGACCTTGGGCTTCCTAGTGGGACCAAATGGGCCACAATGAACATAGGAGCTGACTCTAATAATATTTCAGGAGGATATTTTGCCTGGGGGGAAGTGTCAACAAAAGCAGAGTATGGGAAAGATGTCCAAAGCTATAACAAAGGAGCGTCGGCATTGCTTGACGCCAATATCATCAACGAAGAGGGACTTCTGACATCAAAATATGACGCCGCCACAAAAAACTGGGGCGAAGGTTGGAGGATGCCAAGCAAAAAGGAGTTTGACGAGTTGATTGAGAATTGTGAATGGGAATGGGACAAGGAAAGAGTTGGCTACAATGTCATAGGCAAAAACGGCAACAGCATATTCCTGCCAGCCGCAGGAAACTATTTTGGAAGTTCACAGAAAGAGGCTGGTTACGGCAGATATTGGTGCGCGTCAATAGATGAAAGCAACTCATTCCGTTCATGGTGTCTATGTTTCCACTCAATTTCAAAGTATATGAGCAATGGAAGCTACGGACGTTATTACGGCAGACCGATCAGACCCGTGACCGATTAGTTTAAATCTTATAAAAGACGCGATGATTCGCGTCTTTTTTTATTTTTCTTCTGGATTGAATGACATTTACTTTAATTCCGACTTTTCCCTAAATTTAAATCTGTTGCCCCACTCTTTTTTATAACTATCAAGACTACCTACTGGAATATAAACTGTCTTGATGCTTTTTATTTTATTAAACGCTTTCCGTCCGAGACGTGGGGCTATTGGAGCTTTTGATGTGATCGTTTTCAAATTGTGGATGAGAGAGAATGCATCATCACCTATCTCCTTCAAACTCTGTGGAAGTGTGAGATTCTCAACATACAAATCAAAATAGGAAAAGGCTTTTTCGTTAATTTTTGAAATACCTTCAGTAACAACCAAGTCTACAATTCCTTGAGCTATTCCTTTTTTATAAATAGAGCCATCACGACGAATATAAAAGCCTGAGCCATCACGACAAAATGACTTTATCACATTAATCGTATCCGCCTGAGGATCATATTTTTCCACATATAGCTTATAAGGGTATCCCTCTTCATAATAAAAGTTAGTGAATCCACCACAGAAGACTTCCCATTTTGCAGTATCTTTTCTGCTGATTCCTTTCCTTATCAAATAGCAACGTTTATCATCAACTTTGATTTTTTGATTCCCTACCGTCATCCATTCCCATTCTGAATTTTGAGCACAGATATTTGCGACACTCAGCAGCAACGTCGCAAAAACAAATATAGTTAAGATAGAATGTTTCATAAAATCTCGTTATCTGTTACGTTTTTATGTCGGTTTGGGCAAATATAACAAAAGTCCATCGTCGTAATACAACCAAACTCAAATAAATTGCTTATCTTTGCAGGGTTTTTATACATCAAATAAAAAGTCAAGTATGAATTTACAGGAATTGACCGCTATATCTCCAGTAGACGGAAGATATAGAAGCAAAGCAGACGCATTAGCAGAATATTTTTCAGAGTTCGCTCTAATAAAGTATAGAGTGCGTGTAGAAGTGGAGTATTTTATCGCATTGTGCGAGATTCCATTGCCAGCACTTAAAAACATCGACAGCAAGGTGTTTGCTGATTTGAGAAAGATCTACGCAAACTTCTCTATCGAGGATGCCAACCGTATCAAGGAAATCGAAAGCGTAACAAACCACGACGTAAAGGCTGTAGAGTACTTCTTGAAAGAGAAGTTCGAGGCTCTTGGTCTAAAGGAAGACAAGGAGTATATCCACTTTGGTTTGACAAGCCAGGACATCAACAACACTTCTATCCCAATGTCAATGCGTGAGGCACTTAACGAGGTGTTCATTCCTGAGGTTGAAGGACTTATCGCAAAACTTGATGAGTTTGCTACAGAGTGGAAAGACATCGCAATGTTGGCAAAGACACACGGTCAGCCAGCATCTCCTACACGTCTTGGAAAAGAGATCAAGGTATTCGTATCTCGTCTACAGGTACAGCTTGCAGAGTTGAAGACAATGAAGATGCCAGCCAAGTTCGGTGGAGCGACAGGTAACTTCAACGCCCACAACGTGGCATTTCCAAATATTGACTGGATCGCATTCGGCAACAAGTTCACAGCTGAGAAGCTTGGTGTTGAGCGTGAGGCTTACACGACTCAGATTTCCAACTACGACAATTTGAGCCGCGTATTCGACAGCATCAAGAGAATCAACGTGATCATGATCGACCTTTGCCGTGACTTCTGGATGTACATCATGATGGAGTATTTCAAGCAGAAGATCAAGAAAGGTGAGGTTGGTTCATCAGCTATGCCTCACAAGGTCAACCCAATCGACTACGAGAATGCTGAGGGTAACCTTGGAATCGCAAACGCTATCCTTGAGCATTTGTCAGCAAAGCTTCCTGTATCTCGTTTGCAGAGAGACTTGACAGACTCAACTGTTTTAAGAAACATCGGTGTGCCTTTGGCTCACTCAATCATCTCAATCAAGTCGATCCAGAAAGGTCTTGGCAAACTTCTTCTTAACGAAGATGCTATCGCAGCTGAATTGGAGAAGAACTGGGCAGTTGTTGCGGAAGGAATCCAGACAATCCTACGTCGTGAAAACTATCCAAACCCATACGAGACATTGAAAGAGTTGACTCGTACAAACCAGAAGATCAACGAAAAGACAATCGCTGATTTCATCGAGACTCTTAATGTAGACGAGAAGGTGAAGGCTGAGCTACGCGCCATAAAGCCAAGCACTTATACTGGTATCTATAAATAATCTGCGTGAAGACACCACAGTTTATATCTCTGATAAAAAGATTCGCCGTCCGATATAAAGGGCACATTGCACTGAACATTCTGTGCAATGTGTTGGCGACACTTTTCTCAATATTTTCTTTCGCAGTACTTATTCCGATACTGCAGATTCTGTTTAAGACAGAGCATACCGTTTATGAGTTCCAGCCTTGGACTTTAGACAGTATCAAAAACAACTGCTACTATTTTGTTCAACAGTATATAGAACATAACGGAGGAATAAGCACACTCCTCCTTCTTTCCGTAGTGCTTATATTCATGACGCTGTTGAAGACCGGCACTACATATCTGGCGTCGTACTTTATCATTCCTATGCGTACAGGTCTGGTCCGCGACATCCGTCGTGACATGTATGCGAAAATCGTCGACCTCAATCTCGGCTTCTACGACAAGCAGAAGAAGGGAGATATCATGGCTAGAATGCTGTCCGACGTGGGGGAAGTGGAGGCTTCCATCATGAGTTCAATCGAACTGTTGAGCAAGAACCCAATAATGATCGTCTTCTATCTTGGCGTAATGCTTATGCTGAGTTGGGAGCTAACTTTGTTTGTGCTTCTGGTTTTGCCGATAGCAGGCTTTTTGATGGGACGAATCGGACGAAGCCTGAAAAGGAAATCAGTCGTCGGGCAAGAGCAGCAAGGCAGTCTGACATCAATCATCGAAGAGACACTCAACGGATTGCGTATAATCAAAGCGTTCAATGCAGAAGAGCACGTCTGCAACAGATTCGGAGAGTTGAACAACCAGTTGAGAAAGACGACGAATAAGATCAACCGTCGCTACATGTTAGCCCACCCAATGAGCGAGTTTTTGGGGACATTAATGATAGCGATCGTATTGTATTTCGGTGGATCCCTGATTCTTAGCGACAAAAGTTCACTCAACGCAGGAGAGTTCATCTATTACCTTGTCATATTCTACAGTATCATCAATCCAGCCAAAGACTTGTCGAAAGCCATGTACAGCATCGAGAAAGGCAAAGCATCTTTGGCGAGAATCGACATGGTGCTGATGGCAAACAATCCTTTGAAAGTAGTCGACGACCCTGTTAAAGCTGAGCCATTCGAAAAAGAGATCTCATTCAAAGACGTATGGTTTAAATATGATGAAGAGTGGATTCTGAAAGGAATCTCCCTCGACATCAAGAAAGGTCAGACAATCGCATTGGTCGGAGCCTCCGGTTCCGGAAAATCCACTATGGTAGACCTACTGCCAAGATTCTACGATGTGCAGAAAGGAGAAATCACGATCGACGGAACAGACATCCGTCATTTCACACTGCATGATCTACGCGGATATATGGGCAACGTGAACCAGGATCCGATCCTCTTCAACGACACCATATACAACAATATAAAGTTTGGTACAGATAATGCGACGGAAGAGGACATCATCAACGCCGCAAAGATAGCCAACGCCCACAATTTCATCATGGAGACGGAAGACGGCTATCAGACCAACATCGGCGACCACGGAGGCAGACTATCCGGCGGACAGCGACAGAGACTGAGCATCGCGCGTGCCATTCTGAAAAATCCGTCGATACTGATTCTCGATGAAGCAACGTCGGCACTTGACACTGAAAGCGAGAAACTTGTGCAGGCTGCGCTTGAGGAGCTGATGAAAAACCGCACAACAATCGTGATTGCCCACCGTCTGTCCACAATCAAGAAAGCAGATCTGATCTGCGTGCTCGAAAAAGGAGAAATAGTGGAAAAAGGGACACACGAAGAGCTGATCCAAAAAGGCGGTTTGTACAATAAACTCTACTCTATGCAAAAGTAAATTGCAGAAATATCCAATAAAATCGAAAATAATTGCCATTATTTTAGTTTTTGGATAAAAAAAGTGTAGATTTGTAGCAGATATTTTGACGAAAAAAGAAGATAAGATGTTAAATGTAATTACAAAATCGGTCAAACTCCCTGACGGCAGAGAGATTACGATCGAGACAGGCAAATTAGCTAAGCAGGCCGACGGAGCAGTCGTAGTTCGCCTTGGCAAGACAATGTTGCTAGCGACAGTCTGCACAGCATCTGACGCAGTGCCTGGCACAGATTTTATGCCGTTGACAGTAGAATACAAGGAAAAATACGGAGCCTACGGCCGTTTCCCTGGTGGATTCACAAAGAGAGAGGGTAAGGCATCCGACTATGAGATACTTACTGCCCGTTTGGTGGACCGCGCACTACGTCCATTGTTCCCAGACGATTATCACGCAGAGACATTCGTAAATGTATTGATGATTTCAGCTGACGGTGTTGACCAGCCAGACAGTTTGGCAGGTCTTGCAGCTTCTGCAGCATTGGCAGTATCAGACATTCCATTCAACGGACCAATCTCAGAGGTTCGTGTGATCTTGAAGGATGGCAAGTTCATCATCAACCCTACATTCGACCAGATGAAGGGTAACGACCTTGATATCATGGTAGCCGCAACATATGAGAACATCATGATGGTTGAGGGTGAGATGAACGAGGTTTCAGAGGCCACAATGCTTGAGGCATTGAAGGTAGCTCACGAAGCAATCAAGACAGCATGTCTTGTTCAGAAAGAGTTGATGGAGGCTGTCGGCAAGACAGTTAAGCGTGAGTACAACCACGAAGACAACGATGAGGATTTGAAGAAAGATGTATGGGCTAAGTGTTATGACAAGGCTTACGCATTCGCGTCTTCAGCAAATACAGACAAGCACGACCGTGAGGCTAAGTTCCGCAGCGTAAAGGAGGAGTATATCGCATCTCTTAACCTTTCAGATGACGAGCTAGAGGCTAAGGCCGGCATGATCGACAGATACTACCACGCAGTAGAGAAAGAGGCTATGCGTCGTTCTATCCTAGACGAGGGCAAGCGTCTTGACGGACGTAAGACTACTGAGATCCGTCCAATCTGGTGTGAGGTTGACTATTTGCCAGGTGCACACGGTTCAGCCATCTTCACTCGTGGAGAGACTCAGTCGTTGACAACTTGTACACTAGGAACAAAGCAGGATGAGAAACTTGTCGATGATGTTTTGAATCAGGGCAAGGAAAGATTCCTTCTTCACTATAACTTCCCTCCATTCTCAACAGGAGAGGCTAAGGCACAGAGAGGCGTTGGTCGTCGTGAGATCGGACACGGACACTTGGCATGGAGAGCTCTTAAGGGCATGATTCCTGAAGATTATCCATACTGCGTACGTGTAGTTTCAGACATCATGGAGAGTAACGGTTCTTCATCAATGGCAACAGTTTGTGCTGGTACGCTTTCATTGATGGATGCCGGAGTTAAGATCAAGAAACCAGTTGCAGGTATCGCAATGGGACTTATCGCAGACGGTGGAAACTGCTACGGTAAGTACGCTATCCTTTCAGATATCCTTGGAGATGAGGACCACCTAGGTGATATGGACTTCAAGGTAACAGGTACTAAGGATGGTATCACAGCGACACAGATGGATATCAAGGTAGACGGATTGTCTTACGAGGTTATCGAGAAAGCACTTGCACAGGCTAAGGAAGGAAGACTTCACATCCTAGGCAAGATTCTTGAGACAATTCCAGAGGTACGTCCAGATCTTAAGGAGCATGCACCACGCATCGTCACTATGGACATTCCTAAGGAGCTTATCGGTGCAGTGATCGGACCTGGTGGAAAGATTATCCAGGACATCCAGGAGAAGTCTGGCGCTGTAGTTTCTATCGATGAAGTAGACGGTAAGGGACACATCGAAGTAAGTGCTTCTAACAAGACAGCTATCGACGCAGCATTGAGCAGAATCAAGGCTATCGTAGCAGTTCCAGAGGTTGGCGAGACATACGACGCAAAGGTTAAGAGCATCATGCCATACGGAGCATTCGTAGAGTTTATGCCAGGTAAGGAAGGACTTCTTCACATCTCAGAGATCGAGTGGAAGAGATTCGAGACAATGGAGCAGACAGGCATCAAGGAAGGCGACACAATCTCAGTCAAGCTTCTTGACATCGACCAGAAGAGTGGCAAGTTCAAGCTTTCACACAAAGCATTGCTTCCACGTCCAGAGCGTGTTGAGGGAGAGCGTCCAGAGAGAGGCGACCGTCCTGAGCGACCTCACCACCATCACCACAATAACAACAATGGTGGCGGAGATCAAGGATAATTGATATTTCTTCATATAGAAAGGCATCAGAGCAATCTGATGCCTTTTTTTGTTTTATGCGTCTGGAAGACGCTATCTCTGTAACCCCGTACATACGCAGCGGAGCGTAGTATGTGCGGGGAGATGCGGTGGATGTGAGGATAGAGAGCCCATGCCCCCATGCGTCTGGAAGACGCTATCTCTGTAACCCCGTACATACGCAGCGGAGCGTAGTATGTGCGGGGAGATGCGGAGTATGCGGGGGATGTGAGGGGATGCGGAGTATGTGCGGGGCCATTATCCCCCACCGTCCTTCCAAACGAAAAAATCAATTATCGTTTGTGTATAAAAAAACTTTTATATAATTTTCCGTTAACAAAATGGACAATGGTCATCCTTATTTTACAAAGATGCGAAAACCACACACTTGTATACCGATGATCATTTTTGAAAAAACAAAAGAATTTAATATAAAACTTAAACTACATGTCTGACTTTAAAATCAAACGCGCTGATGGCAAAACGCGCGAAATTTCGGGTTACATCTATAGTGCCCCAAACGCAAATGTAAAAAACTTCCGTTCCACACGATATAGTGCGAGCCAACTTCCTAAAAAGGTCGATTTGCGTCCCTACATGACCAGAGTCGAAGACCAAGGTCAAGTAGGCAGCTGTACTGCCAATGCCGTCGCCGGTGCTTACGAATATCTCGTGAAAAAGAACCAAGGGTTGGAAGACGACTACGACGTAAGCCGCCTGTTCATCTACTACGGTGCACGTGCAAAACAAGGCAATGAGAAGAAAGATTCAGGCTCGGCAATTTCCGATGCGGTCTCTCTTCTGGAGGAGACGGGAGCCTGTTCGGAATACACATGGCCATATTCCGAGCAAAAATCTGTGGTGTTTGCCAAACCTAGTAAAGAAGCTTTTGAAGAGGCAAGCAGACACAAAATCACCGAAGCTGAAATCATTCCGACCACACTCCAGGCGTGGAAGAGCGCTTTGGCTGAAGGATTCCCTATCATCTTCGGAATATCACTATTCAAATCATTTGACAATCAGAGGAAAAGAGGTTTCGTGCCCAACCCCTCGTCGACAGAAGCCGCACGTGGTTCACATAGCAGCCACGCAATGCTCTGCGTAGGTTATTCAGACGTCGACAGGGTCTTCATCGTCCGCAATTCATGGGGAGACAGATGGGGAGACAACGGATATTGCTACATTTCTTACGACTATATCATGAACAAGAAGTATAATCATGGCGACACATGGATCATTCGTGATGCGGAAGAGGTGGAAGGCAACGAAGACTCCTGGTTTGACGATGACGAGTCGGTATTGACCGATCTTAACGAAGAGTTCGCAAACATGGACGAGGAGACATGGGAAGAGATGAACGAAAGAATGGGAGATTATCCGTTTCCGCACCGTCTCGGACTACTTTTCACAGCCGCCGCAATTGCGGATGGCGAGTTTTCAGAAGAGGAGCAGGAAGTGGCGATCGAGCATATAGGCAACGCATTGGAATTGTTTGGCTATGACGATCTTGATCCTGAAGGAGTGTTTGAATATGCGTCTGAGGTAATTGATGAAAACGAGAATATACTTAACGAGACAGTCGAACTTTTTGGTGAATATTTGTCGGGAGAAGCACTTGCCACAATCCTGCAGCAGATGCGAGAGATTGCAGGTGCGGATGAACTAGACGAAGAGGAATCCGACTTCATCGACACTGTGGAATCAGCTTGGATGGGAGGCGACGACGATGAAGACGAGGATGAGGAAGAATGTGATTGTGATGACGACGAGGAAAGCGAGTGCGACGAAGATGAAGAAGACGAAGATCTTGATGAGTACGAGACCTTCACCGTCACTTTAGGAGGACCGAATTCTGATGAGCCGTCATACCTTTCCATCTGCGATCAAGAAGCCTATTCGGAAGATGACGACGACGATTGTCTTGAGAATGTGGAAATCGTCTTTACAGGAACTAAATTCGTGACCGCTAGCAAAGCGAAAAACGACATTGTGGCCGAGAATGAGAACGAAGCAGAGATTGAGACATTGAAGAAAGGATGCGACTATTCATTCGTCACCAACACAGGATATGAAGGACGTATCATTGTGGAAGACGGTGAGATGGATGGCAAAGACGCAGAGATAGAAGTCACTGTATACTATTGCGAATCAGATGATTAAACAACAGATTATATAAAGAAAATCTGTCGTCAAAACCAACTATTCCCCAATCAGCTCCATCTTGAAAAAGGTGGGGCTGATTGGGTATATATATCTACGAAAAATCTTATAGATTTAGTTTTTTTATTAATTTTGAGATGTTTTTTGTACTCTACAGAGCATACGTCTGGAAATGAGACATATGACGATGGAGAATAAAGTGGAAAATACTTAATATATAATATAAATTAATTTGGATTTTTAGTCATGTTTAATTTTATGAAAAAAGACACGAAAAAGAAAGCTATAAAAAAAGAAGAAAAAAACATTGTTAATAGTATAGTTGCTGCAGATTTGAAAAATAAGATATTGGAATATGTCAAAAAAGAAAACACTGATTACGCAATAATGGTGAATGGGGATTGGGGAAGCGGAAAAACTTATTTCATAGAGAAAGAACTTAAAATTGAATCATCTAATTTATATAGAATAAGTCTATTTGGAATTGAGTCTATTCATGAGTTAACGAGAGAGATTGAAAAAAAAGTATTTCCTAATTATTATATCACGAAGGATTTTTTTGGTGTTTTATCAGGAACATTAAAAATAGATAAAAAATTTGATATTAATTCCGAAACGATAAATAATATAGTTCAGAAAGTATCTGATTATTTATCATATAAAAACAAAGTAATTGTATTTGATGATATTGAAAGGCATTCTCCTAAATTGCATATGTCTGAAATATTAGGATTTGTCAATAATTTAGTAGAGAATCTATCTGCTAAAGTTATTGTTCTTTGTAATAGAAATCAGATTACAAAGGATGCAGAAACAATGGCATTGTATCAGGAAAAATCAATAAGAGAATGTTATTATCTTAAGCCAGATATTAATAAGGCATATAATAGTTTAGTTATAGAAAACATAACAGACAAAGAAATCCAAGATATTTTCCTTAAAAACACAAAGGATTTCATGGCACCATTTATCATCTCAAATTGTGTTAATATAAGGACATTAAAATACGTTTTTGAAAAATTTATTGAACTTCGTGATGCTATTGACAATAACGAGATAAAGAACAATGAGTTCATACTACAAATATTATTTATTTCATTATCCGTATTTACAATAGAATATAAAAAAGGAAAAGACATTTCTTTTGCAGACATCGTTCCATCAAAACACAGATATTCAAACTTCAATTTGTATATAAGCAACGATTCAAATAAAGAAAACAAGTTATCAGATAAATATAGACCACTCATTCGATATATCGAACCAATTAAAAGTATTGAAAATTTAGTAATTAATGGTGTTTTTGACAAAGAAGAATTTAATCAAAGATTGTTAGTTTATTGTCCATCTAGTGGAAAGACAAACGACGCCATGGTTAATTTATCGTTGTTATTTCATCCAACTGAAATTGATGACGATAAATTTTTTAACGTTATAGATAAAGTAAAACAATATATATCTGAAGGTAAATATTCCTTGAAAGAAATCTTTGAGATTTCGATGTGTTTTGATGATTTTGATTATTATAAATTATCTGGATTTAGTTATTCTTACGATTCTAATTTAAATATTAAAATATATAATGCGGCAGAAAAAGAACTTCAAAAATTTAATAAACATGACATAACGTCTGTACAATTATTTCTTAATGATTCATTCAAAAGCTCTAAAACTTTCACTAAGAATTTAGTGAGCCATATTAAAAATGAAGTTGAAAAAATAAAAAGCAATTTTGAGCAAAAAGAAATAGAATATTTTCTTAACCTTGTAAGAGACAATTCAACTGCATCATTATCAGCTTACATGGAAGACATAAATAACCGTTTAATTATTACTTATCCAAAGTTCGATGTCAATGAGTTTTGCGAGAGTATTTATTCTGCAAATCAGTCAACACGAAGGGCCTTTGAGTTGGGATGTTATCGTTGGTTCCCAACAAGAATACAAGGAGAGGATACAAAATTCATAAAAAGGAAATTGGAAATAGCCCAAAACTTTGATCAATATGTGAAGGGACACCAACTTACTCCATCAAATCTAATATTAAAGAATATAATAGCAAGATTAAGATCATAGAATATCCAAAAACTTATCCCAAAGCATCCCCATCCGGATGCTTTTGTTATTCATGGAAATTAAAGACAAATTGCTTCGTAAAATCATTGTTTTTTAGATAATGTTCCACTCCATTCATGGCTGCTGTTTTCTTTTGCTCCATCCAATTGCATGAATGTGTGAGATTATCCATACAAGCCAAAAATTTGCTATATTTGCATTATAAACATACAGAAAACGATGAAATACCCGATTGGCATACAGACATTTGAAAAGATTATCACAGGGGGCTATACCTATGTGGATAAAACGGACTTGGTGTATAAACTGGTCTCGTCTGGAGATTATTATTTTCTGAGCCGTCCTCGTCGTTTCGGGAAAAGTCTTCTCACCACAACCATAGAAGCTTATTTTCAAGGCCGAAAAGACCTGTTCAAAGGTCTCGCCATGGAAAAACTTGAAAAAGATTGGATAGAATACCCTGTGTTCCATATTGACTTCTCAAGCGCTGACTATACCAATCCTACAACGCTGACTAACAGACTGAACACCTACTTGTCGCAATGGGAAAAAATATATGGGAAAAACGATGTGGAAATCGCTATCGGAGATCGTTTATATGGTGTTGTTAGCCGAGCAAAAGAAAAAACTGGCAAACATGTGGTCATTCTGGTAGACGAGTACGACAAACCGTTGACTGACGCTATCGGCATACCAGAAATTCAAGATGCAAACAGAGCTTTGCTTCAAGAGGTATATGGCATCATGAAACGTGCTGACCGTCACATCCGTTTCGCTTTCCTGACCGGAGTCACCCGCTATGGAAAACTGGGAATATTCAGTGCGGCAAACAATCCTAGGGACATTTCCATGAGCAACGACTATGCTACCATTTGTGGAATAACAGAGACGGAATTGCACAGTTATTTTGACAATGAAATCAAACAGTTTGCAGAAAAACAGAAAATCGATGAAACATCCATGTATAATATGCTTAAACATAAATATGATGGATATCATTTCTGTGAACACTCTGAAGATGTGTATAATCCATTCAGCGTACTAAACGCACTCTCCGACAAGCAGTTGTCTAACTATTGGTTTGCCACTGGCACCCCGACCTATCTGGTCAGAATGCTGCAAAAAAGCGACATCGACATCCCTGATTTTGAGGATGATCTGATGGCCACCGAAGAAATGCTTGCCACCTTCGGAAATGGAGATAGCAACGTCATCGCAGCGTTGTATCAAAGTGGATACCTCACAATAAAAGGATTTCATGACAATTGCTATATACTCGGATTCCCTAACGATGAGGTTTCTGAGGGGTTGACTCGTGTACTGATACCAAATTACGTGACTTCCTCTACAAGCGACAGAAAAGATCTCGACATCATCAAGTTGCGCCAACTTATTGACGCTGACAACATAGATGGATTCATGACCCAAATGCAAATCATAATGAGCCAGATACCATTCGAAAGCAACAATCAGAAACTGATTGAAGCGAATTTCCGTAACATGCTGTATTTGATGATACGAGCCACTGGCCACAAGGTGTCTGTTGAATATCCTGTGTTAGGCGGACGAATCGACGTCTTCTTCGAGACAAAAAAATGTGCATACATCATCGAATGCAAACGTAATCAATCGGCACAAGAGGCTTTGGATCAAATAGACGAGAAAAGATATGCAGAAAAGATATCCGCTCCAAACAAAATGATTGTGAAAATAGGGGCTAACTTCAGCACAAACGAACGAAATCTGACTGAATGGAAGGTGGATTGACTAAACAAATATATCACCGATTTAAATAGAAGTGTGTAGATGCGTCTGGAAGACGCTATCTCCGTAACCCCGTACATACACAGCGGAGTGTAGTATGTGCGGGGGATGCGAGGATAGAGAGCCAACAACAATGCGTCTGGAAGACGCTATCTCCATAACCACACATAGTTATATGCGCGACGCCATTAATAAATCATCATCGCCAGTGCGTAACCCACAATACATGATACCGTCAATATTCTGACTTACGTTCCTCAGTATTCATGTCATCCCCAATAATTTGTCCAAGAAATTGAAAATATCTATCTTTGTGATAATTAAAATGTAGAAGTTATGGGCTTATATCTGAATCCGAATGCTGATGCGTTTCAAATGGGATTGAACAATGAAATATATGTGGACAAGTCTCTTATTCTGTCTGAGCTTAATAAGTTGGTAGGCAGTCAAGGAAATTTTGTCTGCATGTCCCGTCCACGCCGTTTCGGGAAGAGCATGGTTGGCAACATGATATCAGCCTACTACTCAAAAGGTTGCGACACTCGTGAGACGTTCAGCCAGATGAAGCTCGGACAAGTGCCTGATTATGATAAATATCTGAACAAAATCAATGTCATCAAACTGGATCTGAACGGATGGTATCAGAGAGCGATACAAATGAATCGAATAGAATCTCTGTTGACTGATATCCACGAGACTTTGGCAAATGAATTCAGATCTGCTTTCCCAAATTTGACATTCAACAAGGGAGTGACATTGGATCAGTGTATTTTGAATGTATATGCCAACATCGGTGAGAAATTTGTCATAATCATCGATGAATACGACGTTTTGGTGCGTGAACAGGTTTCACAATCTCTTTTCAATAACTATCTGAGCTTCCTTAACGGACTTTTCAAGGATACTACCCTCCGCCCTGCCATAGCTCTCGCCTACATCACCGGCATCATTCCAATAGTCAGGGATAAGGTACAGTCGAAACTGAATGAGTTCACCGAATACACGATGATCCGTCCTCGTCAATTCGCAGGCATGATTGGATTTACAGAGGAGGATGTGAAAGATTTGTGTGAAAAATATGACATGGATTATGACGAGTGCCTAAGATGGTACGACGGATATAAGATGTCCGACACCATACGTGTTTGCAATCCGCTATCGGTAGTCAGTTCCATCCTCGACCGTGAGTTTGACAGTTACTGGTCGACCACAGGTTCATTTGAGGTGCTCCGCGACTATATCCTCATGGATTTCGAGGGCATCCGCCAAGACGTGATCAAAATGATTTCAGGAGGAAGTGTGCCAGTAAACGTTCTGAAATTCCAAAACACTCTTGAGAGTGTCAACTCTAAAGACAATGTTTTCACATATCTTATCCATCTGGGCTATCTGGCTTATAATCGAGCAGATAAGA
Organism: Paludibacteraceae bacterium; assembly: GCA_016283095.1. Lineage (GTDB taxonomy): Bacteria > Bacteroidota > Bacteroidia > Bacteroidales > Paludibacteraceae > UBA1723. The sequence goes on from JAEEMG010000019.1 coordinate 17,967, forward strand.
CATGTTATATTCCCAACGAGGAGGTCCGTATCGAGTGGGTCAACTCCATAGAAGATTCCGCTGATTACAAAAAGGTAATGGCTGTGGTCAACGCTTCCAAGAAACTTCTCGATGCCACTGTCGACGGCAATGAGGAGGCTGTGGCAAAGGCTCTTGATGCCGCCCATACTGAGGTGACTAATCCGTTGACCTACAATGATGAGCATTGTTTCCAGAGTGCGATCTGTCTGGCTTACTTTTTCGCCAACACCCGCTACACTCTCGTCAAGGAGCTGCCTACTGGCAAAGGCTACGCAGACTTGGTATTAATTCCATACCTGCCTAACATCCCGGCTATGGTTATAGAGCTGAAGCACAACAAAAGTGCGGATAGTGCGTTGCGACAGATAAAAGAAAAAAATTATTGTCAGGCTCTCAACCAATACAAAGGCGATCTACTTTTTGTCGGCATCAGTTATGATGAGAAGACTAAGGAGCATCAGTGCAAGATAGAACGTTTGGTGAACTAATAAGGATAGATGGTCATTCCACCGTCGCCAACATAATTAAAAAGCCGTGACTGAGTTTCAGTCACGGCTTTCATATTAAAATGTCTCATTTAATAAATCACCATCGTCAACGCATATCCCACAATACATGACACCGTCACACTGATTAGTCCAGGCATCATGAATGAGTGGTTTAACAGATATTTTCCGATGACAGTTGTGCCAGAACGGTCGAAATTCACCGTAGCAATATCCGACGGATAATTAGGGATGAAGAAATATCCGTAGACTGACGGAAGTAGTCCAAGCAACACTGGTCCAGGAATGCCCAGAGAATATGCGAGCGGAAGCATCGACACGACCACCGCACCCTGCGAATTAATAAGCACTGACACTGCAAAGAAAACGAGTGCTATCGCCCATGGATATTGCTCCACTATGCTGCCCAACGCCTCTTTCATCTCTCCCAAATAATTTCCGAAATAGGTGTCGGCAAGCCATGCGATTCCATATATGGCGACGACGGCGACCATTCCCGACTGCCAAACTGAACCCTGCATCGCCTTTTTAGGTTCTGCTTTTGCGACGAGAATCATCAACGCAGCTGCAGCAATCATCACAATCTGGATAATGATGTTCATTCCAATCGGAACCATCTTCTCTACCCCATCCTTCACAACTGGGAATGATGGACGAATGTCATGACCTAGGATTTGGCATACAGAGAACAAAACGATCAAAGCGAGAGCACCCATGAAGATGTATACGCTCCATTTAGCCTCTTTGCTGATCTCTTTGTCGAGCAATGTGGCATTGTTGCCATACATGTATTTGTAGGTCTCAGGATCCTTGCAGCGTGCCTGAAATTGAGGATCTTTGTCAAGGTCCAATCCTCGTTTGTAAGACGCTGCTGCTGCGCACATCAATCCACACAGACAAGCCGGAATCGTGATGGCGATCACTTCAAGGTTGCTGATCTCAAAACCAGCCGCATGGGAGATAGTCACAAACGACGCTACAGCCGCTGCGATAGGAGAACATGTTATACCAACCTGACTCGCGATAGAAGCCACACCACAAGGTCGCTCCGGACGAATTCCTTGTTTCAACGAGATATCACAAATGATCGGCATCAAAGTATAGACGACGTGACCGGTTCCAACCATCACTGTCAGGAAGAACGTACAGATAGGAGCAAGGAATGTGATGCTGTTTGGACGGCTTCGCAAAACTTTTTCCGCCAATTGAATCATCCAGTCCATACCTCCAGCAGCTTGCAACATACCCGCGCAAGTGACAGCCGCAATAATTATATAGATCACATCTGTAGGAGGAGTTCCAGGTTTTAGATTAAAGCCCAAAACAAGAATAGCCAGGCCTATACCCGAAATAGCTCCTAGTGCCAAAGAGCCGTATCTGGAGCCCACATATAGAGCTATCAATACGACCAATAGTTGAAGAATCATTAATATCATAGCATTAGAATTTAGGTTTCACATACTCAAATATCACAAATTCAATTTTAATCTCAAAATTTTTCAGCAGGAAAATATTAGCCAAACACAAATAAAAAATCCGTGACTGAAATTCAATCACGGATTTAAACTTATCAATTAACTTTTGCAAAATCACCCAACATACGGCATTTCAGAATCACCTCCGTCTATGCCACGTGGATTTTTCTCGCATTTATAAAATCACACACTATATCGATCTGCTCTGCGATGGACGACCCGATTATCAATCATAAATATCAAGTCACAATAACAATTCTCTTAACATCTCCCACCTTCACAATATATGTTCCTGATTTAATTGGAATCCGTATTTGCTGTCGAACATTCGGATATGACATTATCAACTGTCCGTTCATATCAAATACAAATACATTTTCCGATGCATTTTCAATAACGATTGTATTCTTTAACCCTAATATTATCACTTTTGAAGACTGATTGGATGATAATAAAATCTCATTGTTTGTCACAAAACATGTTGAATTCCACACAACCTTGCAACTGTCTGGATTCCAATCTCTATCCCATCCACTTGGTTGTTCCTCCGCCTGACAATAGATCGCATTCTCAAATATTTGTCCATCACGCAAGCCAACACTGTCTTGGTGTTCTACCATAGATGTGCAACCGACAAAGACATTATACCCCATGTCTGTAACAGAAGCAGGTATATACACTTTTGAAAGATTTGTACAATAACCGAAAGCTTCACTACCAATAGAAATCACCGAGTCTGGGATATCTATGAATGACAAGCCACTACAATACCAAAATGCATGATAATCGATAGATTTTACAGAAGAAGGAATTGAGACAGTTTTGACCCAATCACAATTGGAAAAAGAACCATATCCAATGTTTTTAACATTATCAGGAATAATAACAGAGGAGTCTGTTCCTATATATCCTACTAAAGTCTCCTTTGTTTCATCTTCATATACAAAGTCACCATCTATAACAGTGCCCACAATATGTCGTTTAGCTCCCCACGGACTATTAGATGATTTTCCATTATAAATAACAGTATGTGTTCCTTTAAATACTTTCTCTCCTATTATTTCTACATCATCAGGAACGATAACCACAGATTTCGGACCTACATATGCAGCAATTCTCTTCTTTGTTTCATCACCATACCAAAAATTATCTTCAAAATAAGACCCTCTTATGAGATGTCTCGCACCCCACGGACTTCCTGTATAATAAGAGCCTCCATAAATAATTGTATCAACTCCAGAAAATGAATACAGCCCAATATTTTCAACAGATTCTGGTATGACGAAAGGAGATAATTTATGACATCTTTGAAATGCTTCATTCTCAATTTTGGAAACATTTTTCGGAATATTAACAGATTGCAAATTCTCACAAGAATGAAACAAACGAGTCGGAATTACATCTATTGAATCAGGAAGCACTACAGATGTCAAACTCGTACAGCTTTGAAATGTGGTTGCACCTATCGACTTGACTGAGTTAGGGATGTTTAATGAGGCTAAGCTGTCACATTCAACGAATACAGATTTCCCAATGGAGATTAAGGAAGAAGAAGACAAAAAGTCCACAGAAGCCAAACGGGAGCACTGAGAAAATGCAAAATCACCTATAGAAGTGACCGAACTTGGAATTGTAACTGACCTCAGATTTGCACAGTGGCGGAATAAACTGGAAGATATTTCTTTTAAAGAATCTGGAATATTGACAGTTGTCAAATTTATACAAAACATAAAAGCTGCGTTTCCAATTGAAGTGACAGAAGATGGAATTTCTATAGAAGTCAACTTATAACAACTGTGGAATGCTTCGGCACCTATTGAAGTGACTGATGAAGGTATTTCTATTGATTTTAAATTTTGGCAATATAAAAATGCAGTATTACCAATAGAGTCAACAGAGGGAGGAATAACAACAGATACAATTTTATCACATTGTCCGAAATGGCCGACAGTCGTAACAGTATACTCTATACCATCAAGTTGTACTTTTTCTGGTATAATAATATTTTTTCCCGTCACATAATGACAATTTGCAGTTACACAAACTGTTTGTTTCACAGAATCCATCACTGTGTATGTCAACCCATCAATGAGAGCTGATTTCGCCATAGATGGATTAGTCAACGACAAAAAATACATCAGACATAAAATCAGTCTGTAACCAATTGTATTATTTATTGAATCTTTTCTATTTTTCATAATCAAAGTAAATTTACAAAAGCACGTACAATAAAAAAAGGCAAATTTTACTTTGCCTTTTTCTTATTCTTATATATCATATATCCGACGAATCCGACGAACACTACAATTATCACCAGCAAAAACTCATGGCTGTAGTGCTGGACTTTCTCTATCAGCTCATCTTTGTTCATCACTCCGTGAAATGCATATCCTATACATGCCAAAATGATGTTCCACGCTCCAGCTCCCAAGAATGTGAAGAAGGCGAACTTGCCAAAATTCATCTTCGATAGTCCGGCTGGAATAGAAATCAACTGACGGACTGCAGGAATCAGACGTCCGATCAACGTCGCCAACACTCCTCTCTTACGGAAATACTCCTCGGCGTATGCCACTTTTTCACTGTCCAACAAACATAGATGTCCTAACTTACTGTCAGCGAAAGCATATATTATCTTTCTGCCCAATGTATACGACAATACATAATTGATTGTGGCACCAAGCAATCCTCCGATTGTGGCAAACAATATAACCAATGGCAAACTCATCGTTCCCTCTGCCGCCATAAACGCAGCCGGAATAACCACAACCTCTGATGGGAAAGGAATGAATGAGCTCTCAATCATCATGAAAAATGTAACCCAAAAATAGTTTAGGTTCTCCAACGCTCCTTGAAATAGTTCTGCAATCATTTTATTCTCTTATTACGCTTAAAAATGTTTTTACCTTATCAATATCTTTATTCGCAGGCGAAATCTCAAACTTACTGTTCACATCCACTCCTGCAAACTTGGGATGACGTATGTTTTTCACTGCCTCAGCATCATCGGCTCCGACGCCACCACTCAACAGGAACGGTATATTCAATGTGTATTCATCCAACACAGCCCAGTCGAACTGCTGTCCACTGCCTCCGTAGCCTACACATTTGTAGTCGAAAAGCATGTAGTCGGCGACACTCTCCCACTCTGTCGGGATATTCCTCACGTCGTCTACACCTGACACACTCGCCACTTTAATTATCTTGACTCCCGTCTTCTCTATCAGCTGGCGAGCATAATCAATATCCTCACCTCCATGCAACTGGACAAACGAAAGATTATATTTCTTCACACATGATGCCACAGTGTCGATATCCGCTTTAACAAACACTCCCACTTTGGCTATTTTCTGTGGCAGACTGCATGGACAAGATCCTTCCGTCTCCACATATCTTGGACTCTTCGGGAAAAAGATCATCCCCATCAAATCGACACCCATATCCTCAAGTGCCTGCATCTGACGAGGGTCACGCATACCGCATACCTTTACTATCATATTATTCAAAGTTGAATGAGATAGCAAAAATTCGTGAAGTCAACTTAGAGAATACTCCCTTTCCTCCTGACTCTCCACCAGAGAATTTCAGATCTTCCACATTAGCAATATCCGGTCTGTCACGATTTATCACGTCGCTCAAACCAAAGAATGCCTTAAATTCAGGACATAATTTGAAGTATGGCAAATAAATATCAAATCCGAAACCTATCTCCGGACCATAGTCTGTGGTTTTCAACATGATAGGAGCCTCTTTGTCTCGTCCGACAGCGATAGTCCCAGCAAAACCTCCAAGGAAATATGGGCGGACGTTGCGAGCTCTCTGTCCACGAATTTTGAACAGCAATGGCAATGAAATCAAATTGGATTTCACTGACACATCTCCACCATCTCTCTCATTTCCATCTTTATCGACGAATCTCAATGTGCGTTCACCGAAATACAACACCGGACAGAAACGCATGTCAAGATGCTCGGCAAGACGCAAATCGGAGATGATACCGATAGAAAATCCGACTTCAAAATTGATATCTTCACCATACCATATTTTTCCGTCTTCCAAAATCTCACCACTTTGATATGGGTTGAAATCAAGAGTGTTCAATCCAAGGATAAATCCGAAATGGTATGACTTATTATCCGAATTAACAAGATTAGGGACCTCACCGACATTGTATCTTTGAGCAGACAATGTCAGCAAAGACAATAACAAACAGATTAATAATGAAATTTGTCTCTTTATCATATCACTTATTTTTCTTTTTTATGGCAGAATCTCAGCGAACTCTTCAATATGCTCATCAATGTAGTAAGCCAAGAGTTTCTTCTCCTGCTCGGAAATTTCTATTATCTCTTCTTCTATCGGATCAAACGCTTCATACTCCTCGAAAGAGGCTATGAAATCATCATCACTCTTATCTCTCTCCAGATCCTCTTTGTTGGCGGCATAAATGTCGTGAGCGCTATAAAGGAGTTTGGATGTTCTGACAGCTCCGAATGACTTCAACATTTTAGCCACAGGATTCTTAAAGAAGTATCCTCCAAAGCCATTCTGTATCAAACCGACAAATCCCTCCTCATCCAGCTCCTCCAAAAGAAGATGATAAGCCCAGATAGTGTGCTGCGACGCGTTAAGCTTCGCCATCGCCTCGGCAGTGTATCCATCCTTGAACACCTGTGCGTAATGCGACACAAACAAATCAAAGAAAGCCAAGATGTCACCATCTTTCAAAGCCTCCTTTATCTCACTGTCTTTTATCTTAACGAAATTTTCAGCCATATTATTGTGCTATTGCCAACCTTTTTATTCGACCTCTACTTCTCTGCACAACACAAACGGCATCACAACATTAGTCATGCTGTCACGCACTGTGTAAAGAGATGATATCACCTGTTTCCAATTATCGGTTTCTGAGAAGACTGCAAGGTATTCATCACCCTGCTCTATCACCTTAACAGTATCTGAGTTCACCATCATCTGCTGCTGCACAGCAAATGAGTCAGCCTCAGCCTTTGTCTCAAATCTTGATAAGACGACACTGTATTTGGTCACTTTCTCCACCGATTGTGAGCTGACCCAGTTGCATGGAGTGTCGAGTATCAACGAAGCCTGGTATGAATTGATACTGTCACGGTGGACTGGCTGCGCGAAGAAGCAGAACAGCAGAACCGCAGCAGCCGCGATTACAGAGAAACCTGTCGACTTCTCTGTTGGACGGTAGACATTGCGTCGCTCTACCTCAGCCTCATCCAATTCAGGAAAATAAAACTCCTGCAAACCGTATGCGTCAACATTCTCCACTACTCTTGGCTGAGAATGGAAGATGATGTTTCTGCCATCTTTTTCAAGAACTCCAAGTCCAGACAGGTCAAATTTATGTTCCTTTGCCAACGCCGACATCACTCTCGCAACCTCATCTTTAATCAGTTGCTCTGCATCATTGGCAGAGAATCCTTCCGTCTCCACAAGAGCAGACTGAAGGAGACCGTCGTTGTGCTGCAAACGTTGGTTGAACAGCACCTCCACAGACGGAGGAGTGAATTTTCCGCTTTTCTTGTCGATTCGTGCACTCGCTTTATTACACACAAAGCCGCCCAGTCCGGGAACGATCACCAGACTGTGCTCACAAAGTAAATCTCGAACAATCAAAAAAAGCGGTTTCATATTCTCTTTTTTTATTTCTTCAACTCATCGATGAATTCTTTCAAAGCGGCTCCCGGATTCTGAGTCTTCATGAAATTTTCTCCGATCAAGAATCCTTGGAATCCCTTCTCACGAAGCATCTTTATGGTGTCGGGACTTGAGATTCCACTCTCAGAGATACGCACCATATCATTAGGAAGCTGCGACATCAAGTCGATAGATGCCTGCAAATCAACCTCGAAAGTCTTCAAATTACGATTGTTGATACCTACGATATCAACATTCTTATTGATATGGCCAAGTTCGTCAGCGGAATGAAGTTCCAAAAGCACCTCAAGACCAAGACGCTTAGCCTCCTCAGCCAATTCAGCCACACGCTCAGGTGTGAGACAAGCTGCGATAAGCAACACCACATCAGCACCACAACTCTTTGCCAAGTGAAGCTGGATCTCATCGATCACAAACTCCTTGAACAAAATCGGAATCTCCACAAGTTCACGAGCGATACGTATATCTTTTGGAGCACCTGCGAAGAAATCAGTGTCTGCCAAGACGGAGATGCCTGCCGCTCCAGCCTTCTCGTAGAATGGGACAACCTCGTCTACCTTGGCATTCTCATTGATAAATCCTTTCGACGGGCTTTTTCTCTTGAACTCCGAAATAATTCCCGTTGATGAAGCCAACAAGCTTCTGCGCAATGAGTAACATACACGAGTATAGATTTCCGACTCCATGAAGTCACTCATTCTGATCGTACGCTTCAACTCAGCAACCTCTTCTTCCTTACGCGCTATAATTTTGTCTAGATACATACAATACTACTACAATAATACAATCCTAATATTTTTTATGTCTTACGAGTTTAATCTAATGTAATTCTCCAATGCTTTCTTTGCTTTTCCACTCTCAACGCTCTCTTTTGCCAAAGCAAGACACTCTTCCATAGAAAGAGATGAGTCGTAGACACGCATAGCAGCAGCAGCGTTGATAAGCACAACGTTCTTCTGACTTTCTGTCGCATTGTTTGTCAACACATCATCAAAAATCTTCTTTGCCTCCTCTTTTGTAGATCCACCATATATCTCCTCTGGCTTGATTGTCTTCAATCCGAAATCTGCTGGAGAGTAAACCTTCTCCAAACCAGCGGCAGTGATCTTGAAATCAGATGTCAAAGAGATCTCATCATATCCGTCCTCACTTGTCACGATCGCATAATCCATCTTCATCTTCTGGAAGACATTGGCATACAATCTCATCTGCTCCAGATTAGCAGTACCCAAGCACTGACACTGTGGACGGCAAGGGTTAATCATCGGGCCAAGAAGGTTGAAAAGAGTTGGCACCTGAAGAGCTTTTCTTACAGGCACAACGTTCTTCATTCCCTTCGCAAACAAAGGAGCGTGCATGTAGCAGAAGTTTGATCCATCCAAACTGCGACGTAGATCAGCACTGTCATTAGTGAATTTCACACCATGACCTTCAAGCACATTACTTGCGCCCGACACAGATGTCGCAGCATAGTTACCATGCTTTGCAACCTTGAAACCTGCACCCGCCAAAACGAAACAAGCACAAGTAGAGATGTTGAATGTGTTTTTGCCATCACCACCAGTACCTACGATATCAACCACTCTTACACCACCCAAATCAACAGGAACTCCAGTTTCCAACATACCCTGACGAACACCGAGCAACTCGTCTACGGTGATTCCTCTTGTCTGCATTATAGCCAGACACGCTGCAATCTGCTCGTTGCAATAACGGCCCTCAGCGATACCCAACATCACATTTTTTGCCTCCTCCTGAGTCAATGTATATTGGGTGTAAAGTTTACTTAATATCTCTTTCATATCGTTTTTGTCGAATGTGACTGTCCCAAAATTTGCCAAAAATAATCAATGTTGGCCTATTAATGAAATTATTTTCCGCTTTTTTGAAATTTTGGATATGGATTAATACAACCAATAGTACTGAGCATACGCAAGTGTAGATCTTAAAGACGGGTGATTTTATCTTAGACACAGAAGTCACTTTAATTACAAAAGCGCTCTCCTACCACCTTATTTCTTATTATAAATCAGATCTAATCCCTGACTCACATAAAACAAAAACTTATGATCACTTGAAATCAAAGACATTTTTTCTGTCATTGCATGCGATATTATCACATGATCCGATGGATCAAAATGCTCCTGTGATTCATTGATTTGCAAACGAGAATAGGTAATTAAATGCTCTCTAGACAAAGGAAGTACTGTCACACAAAACATATCCTCAATATCTCTTATCATGTCTTCCGATGATTTCCAAATCTTTTTCAAAAGTCGTTTATTTCGATAAGCGACTATCAATTCCCTTAACGTTTCTGCACTGACACATAAAATAGAATCGTAATCCTCTAAAACTGACAAAACATTCTGGCTTAAACTTGATTTATCAGACATGTAATAAATCAATATATTCGTATCTAAGTATCTAAAAGATATCTCATGGTCAAAGTGAATCCAATGAAATTCTCACATTATGATTCTCACGAAATTTTGATATCGCCCATGCTGAAATGTTTGTCCGTTTTTCATTTCCAATATCATCTATCAGATAATAATAGGTCTCTTCTCTACCATTTTCGTCCACGAACACTTTCTTGTTTGTGGTCTTTGTTTTTTCTTCCATTACTAATTTCATACCTAAAAAATTTAATTCTATGCAAATATATGAAAAAAATAGTTTTCCATTATTTTGTGAATGACTTTACACTTTTTTTCACAGGAAAAGTCGTTTTTTTCCATGAATTTAGCTAACGGGCAGGATTGAAACACCTGCCCATACAATCTTTTCACACCACTTCCCCCACTACATAGCAAGAGCCGAACACAAGGATGAAATCATCCGCATCAGCCTCTCTCTTCGCTGTTTCAAGTGCGTTCTGAACAGATCCGCAACTCTTACCAGAAAGTCCGTGTTCAGCGGCCATTTCCTTCATCTTGTCAGACGGAATGGCTCGTTTAGTTGTGGCAGCGGCAAAGTAGTATACCGCATTTTTAGGAAGCAGGTTGAGGATTTCCGCCACATCTTTGTCGCCACACGCTCCAAACACAATTCGCAGTGTCTTATACTTCTGGCGTCCGATCTCATGCACAGCCTTCTTGATTCCATCCTCATTATGCGCGCAATCAGCTATGACGAGAGGATTGGTAGACAATGTCTGCCATCTTCCTGAGAAATTAGTGTTATGATGCACATTGGCGAAACCACGCTCCACAGCCTCATCCGACACGTTGTAGCCAAGATTCCGCAACTCTTTGACCGCAGTTCGCACTGTATTGCGGTTTTCAATCTGATAGTCTGGGATATCCACGTCGACAGCATCCTTGATATCACAGAATATAGCTTTGGCTCCCGTCTGAGCCGCACACTCCTCGAACACCCTCTTCACACCACCGTCGGCACGGCCAATCACGCAAGGAGTATTCTTTTTCATTATTCCTGCCTTCTCGTATGCGATCTTTTCAAGAGTGTCGCCAAGAAGATTCATATGGTCGTAACTGATATTTGTCACCACACTCAAAAGTGGGGAAATGACATTGGTGCTATCCAGACGTCCGCCAAGACCGACCTCAATAACCGCAAAATCGACCTTTTGACGTGAGAAATACCAGAATGCCATAGCTGTGGTCACCTCAAAGAAAGATGGGAGCAACGCTTCAAGGAACGTTCTGTATGTTTCCACGAACTCGCAAACCTCAGCCTCAGAGATCATCTCACCATTCACCTTGATACGCTCACGGAAATCACGAAGATGGGGAGACGTGAACAGTCCAACCTTATTTCCGTCTTCCATCAGAATACTGCAAAGATTATTGCAGACACTACCCTTTCCATTGGTTCCAGCCACATGGATAGTCTTTATATTCTTATGTGGAGAGCCAAGAAAAGCGTCAAGCAGACGCATCGAATCCATACCTGGTTTATAGCCCGAACGCCCTACCATCTGGAACGGCGGCATACATTTATAAAGCCACTCAACACACTCTTTATAGTCCATCACAACTTTTTTCTATTCAAATATGTTAACTAACACACAAAAGTAAAAAAAGAGAAAAAAATTACATGGAATTAACCCTTTTTTTTTTGTCGTATCAAAAAGAGTTTTAATTTTGAGATAGGCTTAAAATTAAGTTGAAACTAAAATATAAGGAGATATTGATATGAAAAAGAATTTCGTTTTGGACACCAACGTGCTTTTGCACGACAGTGGCAGCATTTATAGATTCCAAGAGAACGACATATACCTACCAATCGCAGTATTGGAAGAACTAGACAAATTTAAGAAAGGAGCTGAGCAGATCAATTATAACGCGCGCTCAGTGGTAAGAGATTTGGACACACTTGCTACAGACGGAATCAAGGGAGGTATTCCATTGGGTGAAGGTTTGGGCAAGCTATACATTGTGACAGACACTGTCTATCCAAAGAAATTGTCAGACTCATTCTCAGAGAGAATCCCTGATCACCGCATCATGGCAGTCGCACTTAATCTAATAGAGAAAGACGCGAAGACTCCTACAATATTGGTGACAAAGGATGTCAATCTACGTATGAAGGCAAAGGCTCTCAATATTCCGGTTGAGGATTACGAGAACGACAAGGTAACCAACGTAGACATCTTCGACAAGGCTCAGGAGGAGATTGAGGTAGACGCGGATTTGATAGACAAGCTATATTCAGCGCCAAACAGCATTCTGCTAAGCGAAAGCGGACTCAACCGCACATTCGCCGCAAACGAGTGCTTCATACTAAAGAGCAACCGTGCTACAATATTGGCTCGTTATGATGCAGACACTCAGTCTGTAGTAAGAGTCAAGGAGGATTTGAAAGCATACGGAATCAGCGGAAGAAGCGCAGAGCAGAAGTTTGCTTTGGACGCTCTATTGAACAACGACATCAAGCTTGTGGCTATCTCAGGTAAGGCAGGTACAGGTAAGACATTGTTGGCACTTGCAGCGGCATTGCAGCAGAACAAGGACTACAAGCAGATTCTGTTGGCACGTCCTATCGTAGCGATGAGCAACAAAGACCTAGGATTCCTACCTGGAGACCAGAAGCAGAAAGTAGCTCCATACATGCAGCCTCTATTCGATAATCTGAACGTCATCAAACGTCAGTTTGGAGCAAACAGCAAAGAGATTGCGTTGCTCGACGAGATGCAGAAAGAGGAGAGATTGGTGATTGAGGCATTGGCATTCATCCGTGGACGAAGCCTTTCCGACACATATGTAATCGTGGATGAGGCACAGAACCTGACACCACATGAGATCAAGACAATCATCACACGTGCAGGTGAAGGATGTAAGATGGTCTTCACAGGAGACGTTCAGCAGATCGATGCTCCATACCTTGACATGCAGAGCAACGGTCTGGCTTACATGATCGACAAGATGAAAGGACAGGAAATATTCCAGCACGTCAACCTTGTCAAGGGTGAGCGAAGCAAGTTGAGCGAGATCGCAAGTAAATTGTTATAATCACGTAGAGACGCACGGATGTGCGTCTCTTTTTTTTAACAACAATAACAAATATAAAGGTGAAACCAATGGCTTCACCTTTTTTGTAATATTGCAGACGAATCAAAACAAATGAAATGATCGAATTTATTTTATTATTCGCCACAATAATATTGATTCCTTTTCTTGTCGTAAAGATAACTAACTGGATGGAGTTTCTATTACACCAGTGGTCAGCGAAGAGAGAAATGGAATACGACTCGCTATGCATAAAACTGGTTGTCTTCACTGCTTATTGGAGTGGCAAAGACAGTATTGAAGAAGAAACTTTACACGAACTGAAAAATTTAGTTTCATTGAGAGTCTATAAAAGTGAGGAAGAGAAAACAAAACAATTAGAAAAGATAACAGAAGAGATAAACGAGTATTTCAAAACTGCAGCTGAAAAAGTCATCGATAAATCCGACATAATACGGTTGTGCAATAAAATTGTCGAATGCAACTTTGATAAAAATTTGCATTTAAGTAAAGCCCTATCCACAGCGGCATTCCTAACAGACAAATTCAATCCTGTACTTCCTGAGATTTTTGACAAACTAAGAATATACCCTTGGATGATAAAAGATCTTCATAAAAATCATACAAAAAAACACAAAAAAAAGAATTCCCGTAAATCCGACAAAAAAGAGAATACGTCAAATAACACCACCAACAAAAAAGAAGAAAAGAATAAAAGGGAAAAGAAGACGGAATACAATAATAATCAGCAAAACTATAAAGACAATTCATTTGAGACCCTGACACTTGAACTATTGGTGGAGGCTATGAAAGTGGACCGGTCGAAAATGGTGTGTGAGCTCGACGTCATAAAGGCATTCATTCTTAAACATGACAAGAAGAATTTCCAGAAAAGAGTGCTGGAGGTGAAAAAATACCTGAGCTATGAATATATAGAAGTGCATGTGGAAGAAATATGCACCAATATCTACAAACAATTCCGTCAAGACAATCAAAAAAGAGAGGATATATTAAAACTTTTATTTGAACTCATATATGCAGACGAGACTTGTACCAACACAGAATATAATTTCCTGAAAAAGGTAGCAGAAAGACTGAAAGTTTCAAAGTCCGCCTTTGATTTCATGAGGATGAAATACGAAAACAGAAAAAATAATAGCAAGCAGAAAAGCAAACAACAGAGCAATAGACAAAACGGTAATTCTCAGGAGGATAATAATCAAAGCCATTCACAGCCTAAATACACAAGTGAATTGGAGAAAGCTTATGCCGCACTCGGAATCTCCCAAGACGCCACTGACAAAGAGCTTAGTGCAACCTGGAGAAACTTGATGCGCGTCTACCATCCGGATTTAATGGAAAAAAAAGGAGCGGAAGCCATCAAAAAAGCGACTGCCAAATGTCAAGAAATCAACAAAGCTTTTGAAATCATAAAGGCTAGCAGAGGAATGAGATGAGATGTGGAATTTCATTACATTTGTATTGAAAAAGTCAACAACCAAACTTTTTTAACAAACTAAAAACAAACCAAATAAAAAACTGATTGAAAAATGAACCTACACAAAACATTCATAGTATGGTTGCCATGCACAATTATTATAATGTTACTGACATTAGATCAAAAAAATATAGTGCTTATTATATTACTTAGTTTGATGTTAGTCGGAGAATTGGCATATTTATTGGGTTATTATAGTGGAAAAATCATTGAAGAAGACAACAAAATAAAAATCAAATCAAATAAAAAATCAGAAAAAGAGTCAGACAAAAAAACTGAAGAAGACGACGACAATGATGATTTTCTGTTCTGTTGCATCAAACTGATGGTATATACCGCTAAATACTGTGGATGCAATGGTATAGACGATATAACAAGAGTCAAGATCAGAAAGTTTATAATAAAAAATGAGCCACAAAACCTCTCTACAAGATTGAAAGAGCTTGACAACTTAGCCATCCATATATCTGACAATGAAGTTTCCAATTTCGACATCTTTTTATTATGTGAAATGATAAAGAGAAAACTTAACAGCAACAACAACCCATCATGGATATTTAGTAATCGGAACTTAATTTTAGATATTCTATTTTCAGTAGTATATCAGTCCAAGAATTCCCCATTTATTCTAGAATACATTTCAAAAATCATTGGAGACGAATATTTGTTTGAAACTAAAAGAAAAGAATACGAAAGAAAATATTCAAAAAAAGCAGATACGAACAACGAGAACAACAAAAATGATAAAGATGGAAATAACAACAAAAAGAATAAGAATAAAGACACTAAAAGGCAATTTGTCACCCTAACACTTGAATTGCTAGCGGAGGCTATGAAAGTGGACCGGTCAAAAATGGTGTGTGAACTCGACGTCATAAAGTCCTTTATCATGAAATATGACAAGGATAATTTCCAGGAGAGATTGTTGGAGGTGAAAAAATACCTGAGCATTGAATACACCGAAGTGAACGTGGAAGGTACATGCTCAAGAATCAACAAACAATTCCGTCAAAACTACCAGAAAAGAGAGGAAACCTTAAAAATACTGGTTGATCTCATCTATGCCGACGACACCTGCACCAACGCAGAATATAATTTTCTGAAAAAGGTGGCTGAAAGATTGAATGTTTCAAAGTCCGCCTTTGATTTCATGAGGATGAAATACGAAAACAGAAAAAATAATAGCAAGCAGAAAAGCAAACAACAGAGCAATAGACAAAACGATAATTCTCAGGAAGATGAGAATCAAAGCAATTCACAGCCTAAATACACAAGTGAATTGGAGAAAGCTTATGCCGCACTCGGAATCTCCCAAGACGCCACTGACAAAGAGCTTAGTGCAACCTGGAGAAACCTGATGCGCGTCAACCATCCGGATTTAATGGAAAAACAGGGAGCAGAAGCAATCAGAAAAGCTACTGCCAAATGTCAGGAAATCAACAAAGCTTTTGAAATCATAAAGGCTAGCAGAGGAATGAGATGACAACGACGTCATATTTAATCCCAAAAATCGTGGATTATTTATGGCTGTTAATGTTTGCCATTCAATGTAAGCAACACCAATGCTTACCTGTTATACTTGTTAATAAAACATAAAAAGCCACGAAATACTGACAACACTTATTTTTCTCATCCATATAATAGTTTATCTTTGTAAAAATAATAACAAAATCAATTTGGCTGTTTTCTTTATCAAGCCAACTTAATTGAGAGTGTACAAATGATTAAAATATGAATATTTATGAGAAAGGTATTATTTATTGGCTTAGTATGTTCTGGTTTGGCTTTGACTGTAAATTCATGTAGCGGATCGTCTGAATCTCCATCAAAAACAGAATCTGAAAGCACAACAGTAGAAGCGTCTGACAAACCAGTCAAAAAAGTCAGATACGCAAGTTTGGAATTGGACAGGCTATCCACCACATTAGGAGTCACTGTAGGGCAGGATGATGATGTTGAACTATTCCGTGAAGTTGCGACGTGGGTAGGGACACCATATAAAAGTTCAGGTACCGACAAGAATGGAGCCGACTGCTCAGGATTTGTGAATGCCGTCTACGACAAGGTATACGACATAAGTCTACCACGTCAGACTTCAAAAATTTACGAAAAATCAAGAAGAATCGATTTGGAAGACGCAGAGTCTGGCGATTTGGTTTTCTTCCGTACAGATGGAAAGACGAATCAGACGCCGAACTATATGGGTATTTACTTGAAAGAAAACCGTTTTGTAGTAATGTCTTCAAAAGGTTTGAAATTCGAAAGTATGTCTTCATCGTACTACAAAAAGAATTTCGTTTGCGCTGCGACAATAAAGGAGTAAATCTGATTTAAATATAATTTGAAATTGCAAAGTTCTATTCAATTTGCTATGTTTGCAAAAAAAGAATAAGCATGCTAACAAGAAATGAAGTCATATCTGTTTTAGAAAAAAACAAAGAGGAACTCCAGAATCAATTTGGAGTGGAAAAGCTTGTGCTTTTTGGATCCTTTGCAAGAAACCAACAAACAGAAGAAAGTGACATAGACGTCTTTGTTACCATGCCAGCCAAATTATTTTTGGTAATTGCAGTCAAGCAATATCTAGAAGACATCATAGGCTTAAAAGTTGATGTTGTTAGGAACCACAAGCGACTGAATGAATTATTGTTAAAGGAAATTCAAAAAGATGGAATCAATATCTTCGAATGTAAAGGAATTGGTAATAGGGTTACTTAATCAAATTGATGCCGCTATAACAGATATTCTGGTTTGGAATCAAACAATATGTTGTGCAGAAGACTATTTATCATCTGTTGATGGCTCACGTAATTTAGCTGCCACAAGTATGATGTTGGAGGCTATTGGAGAAGGATGCAAAAGAATAGACAAACTGACAAATGGAGAATTGTTTGTACTAAAACCCAATATACCTTGGAAACAAGTAAAAGGCCTTAGAGACCAGATTGCTCATGGATATTTTGATATTGATGAAGATATCATTTGGCAAGTGGTTGACGAGGATCTCGTTCCACTGCAATGTGCTATTCGCGAGCTCAAAGAATTCATTAGTGGATTACCTAGCAACAATAAAAATAAGTTCATTTAAATCAGCTTATTTCCACATATTTATATAAAACAGGCAAAAAAGAGAAGACGGAGTTTCCCCCGTCTTCTCCCAATAATAATAAACTGTTCGTTTTAGTGTTCCAACCAGTTCTTTATCATCTGCTTACCATCTGGTGTAAGCACTGATTCTGGATGGAACTGAATGCCTCTGATATCAAATGTCTTGTGACGTAACGCCATCACCTGTCCTTCTCCAGACACTGCTGTGATTTCCAAATCTGCTGGGAATCCTTTAGCGTCGACTACCCATGAATGGTATCTTCCGACTGGAATTCGTCTGTTCAAACCGGCAAACACATAATCATCTACAGTGATGTCGATATCTGTCTGTACTCCATGGAACACATCTGACAGATTCGTCAATGTGCCTCCAAAACTTTCTCCGATAGCCTGATGTCCAAGACATACTCCAAGAATTGGCTTTTTTCCCTTGTACTCGGCAATCACATCCATAAGCAGTCCGGCTTCTGTAGGGATACCTGGACCTGGGCTTAAAATTATTTTATCAAACTGCTGCAAATCAGACAATTTGAACTGATCGTTTCTATACACTGTAACGTCTGCACCCAATGCTTTGACCAAGTGCGAGAGGTTGTATGTGAATGAATCGTAGTTGTCTATAATTACTATTTTCATATAATCTACATTTAAACAGCTTCTTAAATTTCCTCAGCAAGTGTGATGGCACGACGCAATGCGCCCAACTTATTGTTCACCTCCTGCAACTCATACTCCTCGTTGCTCTTGGCAACAATTCCACCACCAGCTTGGAACCATAATTCACCGCCACGGCTCACAAATGTACGGATTGTGATCGCCTGGTTCAACGACTTGTTCAAGCCGATAAATCCAATACATCCACCATACGCTCCACGATTATGTGGCTCGTACTCTGAAATCAACTGCATCGCTCTCACCTTTGGTGCTCCAGAAAGTGTTCCTGCTGGGAATGTGTCGATAAACGCCTTGATTGGATCAGCATCCTTGTCGAGTGTACCACGAACACGGCTAACCAAGTGGATAACATGGCTGTAATACTGCATCTCCTTGTACTTCTCCACATACACGTCGTGACAATTGCGTGACAAATCGTTACGGGCAAGATCCACAAGCATCACATGCTCTGCGTTCTCCTTTGGATCATCATGAAGATACTGGGCATTCTTGGCATCCTGTGCAGCGTCGCCTGTACGTTTTGTTGTGCCCGCAATCGGATCGATATAAGCCTGATCACCATCTATACGGCAGTGTGTCTCTGGACTTGATCCGAAGATTCTGAAACCGCCGAAATCGAAATAGAATAGGTATGGCGACGGGTTGATGCTTCTCAACGCACGATACAACTTGAAATCGTCTCCCTCATACTTCTGGATGAAACGTCTCGACAACACAATCTGGAAGACATCACCTCGCATACAGTGAGCGATACCCTTACGGATATTTGCCTTATGCTCCTCGTCTGTCAACGGACTTGAAGTCTCACCGATCGCATGGAACTCATAATTGTTGATCTTACCTCCACGGATCGCTGTGCGGACTCTCTCGATTCCACTTTTCTCTCCATCCTGAACCATCTCCACAATCATCATCTCATTATTGAAATCGTTGAAGACGATGATGTAACGATACAATATATACAGCATATCTGGAGCGTCGGCCAACGGATTAACCTCATCCTTAACCTTGATATCCTCAAAATAGCGGACAGCGTTGAATGAAGTATATCCATATAATCCACAGAAGTTGGAACATTCACCGTCTACAGAAATCTCTTTCAAAAAATCATTGATGGCATGATCAGAACGATAAGAATGGTCTACAACATGCTCACGTCTGCTTCCATCTGGGAATCTCATATATGATTTTCCATGGCTGATAGACACGCTTGCAATAGGCTCCAATCCGATGAATGAACGGTTGTTCTCACCGCCATGGTAATCAGAACTTTCCATCAATGCACTTTGTGAATATAGGTCGCGGACACGAAGATATGTCTCGACGGGAGTGTGCATATCTCCCAAAAGAGTCACGACATTTGTTTTGAACTTATACATAACCTCAACCTTTAATTTTCTTGATTAATGAACTTACCGCTTCTTCGATTGTCGGATTCGCATCAAGTTCTTTGATAAACTGGCTTCCCACGATAGCTCCACAAGAATTGTCGGCAGCAGCACGGAATGTCTCATGGTTTGAGACTCCGAATCCCACCAAAGTAGGGTTCTTCAAATTCATTGCCTTGATTCTCTTGAAATAATCCTGTTTGCTCTGCTCAAAACTGCTCTGTGCACCTGTTGTGCTTGCCGACGAAACCATGTATACGAAGCCTGAACTTGCCTCGTCGATCTTACGGATTCTCTCCTCGCTTGTCTCTGGAGTGATCAAGTGTATAAAATCAAGTCCATATTTCTCCACAATCGGACGATACTCAGCGTTATACTCGTCAAGAGGAAGGTCTGGAAGGATAATTCCGTCGATACCGATCTCTTTTGCCTTCTTGCAGAAATCATCAAAACCAAACTGCATAGCACAATTGATATAACCC
This sequence comes from Paludibacteraceae bacterium, assembly GCA_016283095.1. Taxonomy (GTDB): domain Bacteria; phylum Bacteroidota; class Bacteroidia; order Bacteroidales; family Paludibacteraceae; genus UBA1723. The sequence goes on from JAEEMG010000019.1 coordinate 38,282, forward strand.
ATAAGAATCAACGGAATATCTGTCACCTTACGGATATCCTTGATCTGCTCAAAAAGCAATTTCTGTGAGATACCATTCTTCAAAGCGATAGAGTTACTACGCTGAATAACAGGACCGTCAGCCAACGGATCTGAGAATGGAATTCCAATTTCAATCATGTCCACACCAGCATCAGACAATGCCTTGATGATTCGTGGAGCCGAGTCTACTGTGGGATAACCAGATGAAAAGTAGACCGAAAGTATATCTTTGCCTTTTTCTTTGAAAAGACGTGAAATCCTAGTCATAATCGTATAGAAGTTAATGATTAATGGTGAATAGTCAATAGTCATCTTCAATTCTTAACTATTAACTATTAATTCTTAATTAAATCACTTAAGATGCTTTAAATAAGTCTGCATATCCTTGTCGCCACGTCCAGAGACTGTCAAAACAACGACATCGTCTTTCTTGAACTTATCCTTCATTCTTGGAAGAAGAGCCAAAGCGTGAGCACTCTCAAGAGCAGGGATGATACCTTCAAGTTTAGTAAGTTCGAACGCAGCATCAAGAGCCTCCTGGTCAGTGATTGGAAGAACCTTGCTTCTGCCATCCTTGAACATTTGGCAATGCATAGGTCCGACGCCAGGATAATCGAGTCCGGCAGAGATTGAATATGGCTCAATGATCTGTCCATCCTCAGTCTGCATCACATACATTTTAGAACCGTGAAGGATTCCGACTGTACCGATATTCAAAGACGCTGCAGTCTCACCAGTCTCTACACCAAGACCGCCAGCCTCAGCAAGAACGATGTTTACTCTCTCGTCTCCTTTATAATGATAGATAGTACCCGCAGCATTTGATCCACCACCGATGCAAGCCATCAGATAGTCTGGATAATCCCTACCCTCTTTCTCCTTGATCTGCCACTTAATCTCTTCACTGATAACACTCTGCATTCTTGCCACCATCTCAGGATATGGGTGAGGTCCCATCGTACTACCGATGATGTAGAAAGTGTCACGTGGATTGCAACACCAGTCACGGATAGCCTCATTGCAGGCATCCTTTAGAGTCTTGTTACCACTCTGTACAGGCACCACAGTCGCACCCAACATCTTCATTCTCTCCACATTAGGTTTCTGACGCTCAACATCAGTAGCACCCATATACACGACGCATGGAAGATTCATAAGGGCACAAGCTGTTGCAGTAGCCACACCATGCTGGCCGGCTCCCGTCTCACAAATAATTCGCGTCTTTCCCATTTTCTTAGCAAGAAGGATTTGGCCAAGAGAGTTGTTAATTTTATGAGCTCCAGTGTGATTCAAATCCTCACGTTTAAGGTAAATCCTGCAACCGTATTTTTCGCTCAAACGGCTTGCATAGTAAAGCGGAGAAGGACGACCAACATAATCTTTTAGAAGAGCATGAAACTCTTCCTTGAAATCCTTGCTGTTCATGATCGCCTCATACTGCTCCTGAAGGTCATAAACCACCTTGTGAAGAATCTCCGGAATATAGCTTCCTCCGAATTCTCCGTAGTAACCATCTTTGCTTACTTCGTAATTTTTCATATATGTAAATCTTTTTTATTTTTTCGAACATAAAAAAAGGCTGTCTCACATTAAGTGAAACAGCCTTATGCTATCATTCAGTTACCTCTATACATAAACACAAAAAAATCATTATCAGATTCGCGCCTTGAAGAATCCGACAATGAACCGCAAAATCATTTGCGTAAGCTTTTTGAATAGGCGACTGCTTCACTTCTTAATTTCTCTGAAGAAAGCCACCATCGCCAATACCTATGTATTATCTGGTAATTCATAAATATCAATGGTTTTCACATGCAAAATTAGATAAGTTTATTAAAATCACAAAACATTTGAAGATTTTTTTGAAAAACTTTTGAAATATCAGTTCCACGTAACCAATCAATAAAAGCCTAACATATACCATATTAGCAAACACATAGCTCAACCATAGACATATAACAAAGAAAAATGCACATGCATTATCTGTTGTCTCTTAGCAAAAAAATAAGGAGACGCAATTGCTCACGTCTCCTTACTAAAAAATATAATTAATATTGTCTAGTTAGTTATAATAAATTTCATTTCTTCACCACCTTATAAGCCTCGTCATTCATTTTCAAGAAGTAGATGCCCGAAGGAAGGTTAGCACCGAATGTCTGACCTGACTCAGCTTTGCCCGACGCGATTGTCTGACCTATCACAGAAACCAACTCATATTCTCCACCTACAGCGAATGTGAAATCAGAGTTTGATGGATTTGGATATACAACCATTGTATTCTCAGCCTCAATATTGTCTGCATCAGAAGCATCACACTTGTCACTCACCACTGAAGTGCATTCCCATGTGTGAGGAACAGCTGTTGCAGTTTCCTCTCCGTAAATGATTCCAAGACCGATCGAACTCATATAGAAACGTCCGAACACGTTCTGATCACCCTCTAGGAACTGACCATTACCTGGGCCTCCAAACTGATGTTTTGAATCACTTAGCAACTGCCATGTCTTTCCTTCGTCAAGAGAACGGAAGAATCCATTACCGTCGCCAGCTGAGCCATAGATATAGAGAGCAAACTCACCATCTTTCTTTCCCTTTCCACAACCAACAGCCTCACAACTCTCGATACCAGACAATTTCTTGAATGTTGAGCCATGATCTGTTGAGACCATTATACCGTTGCCTGCACATGGAGCATAGATCAAGCCCTCACGACCAGGAACCACACATAAACGTGTGTATGCGCTCTGCCATCCGAATGTGTTCTGGATTGCGACATCTTCGAATGTCTTACCGTAATCATCACTTACCATAATCACACCCATACCAGAAGCGTATAGATAAGCATCATTTTTAGGATCAGTCACGATACGGATTGCTTTCTCTGTACCAGCAATTGAAGTCCAAGTCTTACCCTCGTCGTCGGAATAGAAAATACCACTACCCGATCCATTACCGTCAGGGTCTGGAATTGGAATCACGAAGAAACGATATTTTCCATCCACCTTTGTGATAGCACACTTACCCTCGTTTGATGCCATCGGACCACATGACGGGCAGTATGGATTGTTGTATTCAGCGGATGTCTTCGACACCTGTTTCCAACCTGACTCACCTGATGTTGTGATATAAAAACCTGTGTTAGCCACACGCATCATCACATCCGGATCCTGCGGATAATAGCAGATTCCACCTGTTGTGCCAGGAGCAGGATCATGGATTGCAGGGAACTCATGGATATCATTGTGTATGAATCCAGTGTAATCTCCGATCACAGAAAGAGTGTTTCTGCCAGGGATAGACACGATATCAAGAGGCACCGTCTCCTCTAATCCATTCACATCAAAATAGAATTTTGGTTCCGGGCACCATATCTGATCACATGTGAAGATTCCGTTACCAGAAGTGAAAGAAGCTTTGTTCTCATCAGTAGGGTCAATACAGATAGATCCACACCAGTGAAGAGCATATCCTTTCACCCAAGTGACACCACTATTGTAAAGTGTCATCTTATTCTGTAGAGAAGTCCATGTCTTACCACCATCAATTGTAGTCCAAATGATATCTCCATTCGCACTCAAACCACCGTCCCATTTCTGAGGAATCCAAGTATTGTTTGTAGAAACAACCATTCTATCTGGATCAGACGGCGCGATGTCAAATCCTCCAAGTGCAGGAGCGTTAGACGGAGTAATATCTGTGATTTTATCACCAGCGATATCATACTTGTACATCTTACCCTTAGAACCACCCACACACTTGTCGGCACAACAAATGATAAGTTCACCTCTCTTATTCATCTTCATACGGCAAGGAATGAAACTATTGTCCGTTCCCTTCAAAGCCGACCATGTAGATCCTGCGTCTTCACTGACATATATATTATCAGCACCAGTACGAGAAATACCGACGAAAATACGTTGAGTCTTTCCATTCTTTACAGAACTCTTGTCAAATACAACACAAGTTGTACCGTTCTCATCAGCAGTTGTGGCAACCTTTGTGCTCTCCCAAGAAGGCCAGTTCACAGTTGTGCCATATGCTTCAGCAGGGAATGAAGCGACCTTGCTCCACTTTTTACCACCGTCGACTGACATGATCAAAGGAGTGCCAGCACGTCCACCCGCATAAACGATATCACTGTTGTTTGGATCGACGGCAATTCGCTCACCACAGTTACGACCGTTACCATTTCCATGTACACGGATAAGATCAGTTACAGGAATAATATCAAAGTTTTTACCACCGTCTTTACTTATCATCATAGCAGTCTTGGTGCTTGAGAAATACTGGCAACCACCAAGAAGATAGATGTTTTTATGATTTGACGGATCGATAGCAGCAGCCTCGATCGAATACAATCCCTTATCCTCCTCCGAAATAAAGTCGGTGATTGGCTCCCATGAGCAGTCAGCATGGTTACGGATGTATGCACCGCCCACGTCTGTACGTGCGATCATTGTGGATCCTTCAGCCACGATTCCAGCGACAAATCCGCCACCGCCAATCTTAACACGACCGAAAGTGTAATCCACATCAGCCTTTTTCTCTTCCTTTGTACAGTCATACTCAGTAGGCATTGTAGATGTCACTTTGATATTGTCGATATAGAAAGGAGACGATGACCTGCCAAAATAGACCATCTGATTGTCGGAAATAGACTCAAAAGAACGTGTATCGAAAGCGACTCTGTTCCACACACCACCCTTGATAGAAACTACCACGTTATTGTTCGTGTCATCAGTATTCTGCATGTTGTCGCGCATAGTGATATCGCCATCCTTATTCATGAAGATATCAGCGACAATGAATTCGGTGCCACGATTGTACTCGATCCACACACCAGTCATACCCCATGCCTCATCTGGTTCCACCAACTCACATTTGGCAGAATTGTTTCCACACTTCACAGGATTGTCTACGATATACTCCGTCATATTCCAACCAGAGCCTGTAGTCTCGCCGTCTTCGAAATCCATCACAACCTTATCAGCCAACGCATCCATAGAAAACGCGGCTAGAAAAGCAAACGGAAATAAATGTTTTAGTCTCATAGCGTAAGATTTATAATAACCCTTTTGTCTTCATTTGTGTAATACACAACAAAAGTAGCTAAAACAAGATGGAATAAAATTGAATTCTGTTTCAAAAACATGGAGATTTGTTTCAAACGTTTGATCATCAAATCATAAAAAGTCCATTTCATCGACTTTTTTAGCACTTATTCGCATCAACAATCAAAACAAATGAATTCAGAAAAAAAGAATCGGTGATCAAAAGACCACCGATTCTTTTTTATACAAAACTCAATAATTTATCACTTAAAGTAGACAACCTCAACAGAACCCTTTCGAGTAGAGCCATCCTTCATAGTAACCACGTAGTAGTAGACGGTAGGATCCGCAAGTTCGCCACGGATTGTTCCATCCCATCCATCTTCACCCTCAAACACTTTGTTGCCATAACGGTTGAAAATCACAACCGGGAAGCCTGGCATGAACATATCATTCATACCTACAGAGTTATGAGGTGTGATTGCAGTAGGGATAAAGTCGTAAGTATCTACTTTAACCACATTACTTGCCGCCGACGTACATACATTATCTGTTACAACGACGTAGAACAATGCAGTATCCAACAAGTTCTCATAGAAGTATGATCCGAAGTCTGGATCAGAAATAGACGACACAGCCAACAACTCATCAGCATCATCAAGAGGATTTATATAATCCTCCAAAACGTTGCCATAGCCATCAAACATCTGACTTGACGCATCCATGTCGCCAACAACCTGATACCAATGGTATTCTATACCCTTGTCCTTATAGATCGACTTCATGTCTAGAGACACACTCTCTCCGACCCATACACGAGCACGTCCATCAAATCTAGCAGTAAGAAGCATACTGTCAGGGTCGATCTTCTGGTGAACCTTCAATGGAGCACCGCTAGACACTGTATCCTTCATCATCTGTGCTGTTGTAAGGTCAGACACGAATGTTCCATCCTCACGATTGTATACATAGTCACAACGCCAAGCTGGTGAACTGTCGGAAGATGTCATACCACACTCATTGACAGCATAATATATCATACGAGTTCCATTATGTACATGCGAAATAGGTTCACCATTATACTTAGCTCCACCTATCATCCAGCCTTCCTCTATGATTTCAGAACCCATATTCTCAACACATACGTTAAGGATATCCTTATAGTCTCCAGCCATTCCGTTGACAGCCAACGCCTGATATTCACAAGCCTCAACTGTATCAACACTTGACATAGCGACACGAGGACGCTGACGGATGCCGACATAAGCGGATACTGTATCCATACATCCAGTATTCAAATCCTGAGCGACGTAATAATATGTTCCAGTCTGAGTAAGGTTGTCTATTGCCGTGTACGCAGCCACCTTGGCAGGATCAGAAGAGAATCTCAAGCCAAATGTAGTCTTATTATTACTGTAAACAAGAGTCGGAACAGAAATTGAGTCTTTGTAGACATCGAATACAATGTTGGACTCTACTTCCTTGTAAGTGCCATCATCCTGCAACATGTTAGTCTTACCTGTTGCCGTGATAATTGTATCAGACATCAAGTTCACATCAAGTTCTGTGCCTTCACACTTGACAAAATCCTTAGCCATAGCAGTAACAATATCCTCACGTTTAGGAACCGTAATTTCCTTTTCGTATATGAACTTGTTGCCACAAACATCTGTCAATATCATCTGAGCAGTGAAGTCGTCCATGACAGAAGTTCCAGGGATAGGATATTGGCTATAAGTCAACACAGACCTACCTGCACATGGATCATATTTATTCAAAGCGAACTCTTCCAAGTCTGGAACCAACATCAAGCACTCGCCATTCGACTTAGCTGACACCACTCCGTCGGCGAACCAATCAGGGACATCGAAATGAGGATTGTTTGTATCACGGTAAGAAAGAACCATTCTGAATGTATCATTGTTGACGTTACCACAAACATCAACAGCAGTATAAACGAATGTATTCTCATAGTTGTAGTAGTCACATTTCGACGGATTATCACCTCTATTGTTGAATCTGTCAAATTTCACATCACTATTGTTACAAGCATCCTCCGCAGTTGGAATTGCCCAATTTGCACTTGAAGCATCACAACTCAAATGAATAGTATCAGTCATCAATCCAGAGGCGAATCCAGTTCTCCATACTGGAGGCACAGTATCCTTAATATTGATTATATTAGCACAAGAAGAAGAACCACCAAAGATGTCGTAAATAGTGTAGGTACGAGTAATCTCTCCTTCACAACTATTACCGGCAGTGTCATCCTTTACCGTCAACTTTTCAGGAATCATGTTTTGAGCATCCAAAACATTTCCATACAAATATTTCTTGAACTCAGTGAAATTCTTAGGTATATAAATTTTATCATTCACATCGTCAATACAAGCAAAGGCCTTTTCGTAATCATGAGGACAGATAAGAACAGGCTTGATTGAATCCAACACGATCAAATTCTGCTCACAATAGTGAGTGTTAGATGCCTTATCTGTAAACGAAGTATACAAGATTGTTGTGTCGTTAGAAGGATAGATATCCATGAATACATTCTTGCCATCCTCTCTGATAAATGACGGTTTCAAAGTTTCACTACATCTATCCTCAAAAATGATTGACGTATCAAGTCCGACATCCTCAAACTTCTCGAATGTAGCCTCATCTCCATGGTTATGAAGAACAACAACCAAATCCTTAGGCAACGTACTACAATCAAACTTAGGAGCTATAGTATCATAAGCCACTATAGTAAGGTTTTCTGATGAAGAATTTCCACTTTCATCAGTCACCGTCCATGTAATATTCTTTATGTCTCCATCTAATAGAGAGAATTCGAACTTGCCATCCATAGGCACAGGTCTGGTAACACCATCCAAAGTGTAAGAAATTGTTGTATTCTTATCACAATCTATGATATTCAACATTCTCTCAATCTCCTCACGAGTCTTTGAATATGTACACTTGCACTCCGACTCTTCATAATATAGTTTGACTGTATCCTGAGATGTGATCTTAGGAGCTGTCGTATCAGCAGCGACAAATGTCAAGCTACATGTATTCTCATTACCAGAAGAATCACGCACCGCGAACTCCATAGTCACAGTCTCTCCATATTGTACATCAACGACAACCTCATCTTTCTCTACATATGATTCGCCATCCTTAACTAGAAGGTGTACCGTCTCACCACAATCATGAGTCACGGTTTCCTTCTCAGCGTCGTTGATCATGCCATACAAATCTACACCCATGACCTTCTTCAACGAATCATCGTTGATTGCTGGAAGTACCGCACCGGCACGCATCATGGCGATAACCTGTTCGTCTGTCATAGAGATTCTAGCATGACAATCGTCATCCATAGGCAACTTGATCGGATCTGTCGGACATGCCACAGACGGAGCTATATGATCCACCTTATTAACAGTCTCAACTACCTCAGTGAAATTGCCAAACGCATCCTCGATCGTCCACTTGATTGTCTCATTGCCAATCTCGCTGTCAAAGTCTGGATATGTCATCTTGTTTTCCAATTCCGCCTTTTCTCCATCAATCTCATAATAAACTTTCATACTGCTACAATCTGCAGCATCAAGTCTATTCAAGAAATCACTCTTCGTATTAGAGTATGTGTACTGGCAATTAACACCTCTCTCAACCGTAGATGTGAACTCGTTCTTAGAAACGTATGGTTTCTCCTCATCAACCGGTTTATAAGTCACAGTGCAGAAACTTTCATTTCCTAGGTCATCATAGACACGATATGTCACGACGACCTCCTTGCCAATCTCAAATGTGAATGATCCATCTGGATTAAGAGGAACGTCAACATCAGAATCAAGTTTCAAATCATTTCCACAATCACTCTTATGAAGCAAATCGTCAACCTCAGAATCAGTCATGCCATTCAAGATATTTCCTTCAGCATCAATGATACCCTTATCAATCAAGACACCACGACGCAAATCAGCGATCACCTTATTCGCCTCAATCTTATATGATGCATTGCAGTCATTCTCTCTTGTAATCGGAACCTTAATCACTGATGGTTCACAGACAATTGCTGGTGGATTATTAATAATATTGATTATCTGTGGACAGAAATCAGAATTTCCAGCCTCGTCCGTAAATGTCCAGTTGACAGTTGTAGAGCCGACCACGAATGGAGCAGATAGATCGGCCTGATCTCCATTGTTCTTTCCATCCGAACGTTTAGAAGTAACCACAATATCTTCGAAATCAGTACAATTATCCTTAATCCAACGCTCGTCACCAGATTTCAATCCTGTGAACAAATTCTTGTGGTTGATTAGATAATCATTATCTATACATATACCAGCAGCTATCTCATTGCTTGTGATCTCGATATTCTTGACCAATTTATCACAGTCAATCGCAGGAGCTTTCTTATCAACGATTTCAACCTCCTGTCTTACTGAATTGACATTCTGGAACTTATCTGTCGCAATCCACTCAATCACGTCGCCATCATTCAATGTCTCTTTGAACTTATAGAATGCGTCATTCTCAACTTTCTTAGCCGACGTTGTTGTACCGTCTTCATGAACGATCACATAAGAGATCTCCGTCTCACTACAATCACTTATATTAAGCATATTTGAGATCGTATTATAAGAAAGGTCTGACACTCCCTGACATTTGCTGTCGCCATCAGTTCCATCAAGTTTCAAGACATCCAAAGACTGAGCAATTTCTGGCTTAGTCGAATCTTTTGGAGCAACAAGAGTAGAACATCTTGAAGCATTGTCATACACATCCTTCAATGTCCAATAAACATATGTGTCATTATCATCCAATGAGACACTCACGTCTACAGAAGATTTTTCCTCTTCCTTAGTCAATCCGACAAAGAACGACAACTCCTTACCACACTCATCATATACTTTGTCGACGTTGCCATCTCCATCCTTTGTATATGCGTATGGAATATTGTTTTCATTAGTTGCGGTTGTGATTTCTGTTGCAGACGCTTCGTTTGCCTTAACATAAGCATCCTTCAACATCTGAACTGTCACTGTCGAATCCGACTTACAACCGTTGCTTGGCTGAACATAGACATCAAAGTCGGCAAGACATTCAATAGTTGGAGCCACATTGTCAACCACATTGACTTTTTGAGTGACGGTTGAAGTTTTGCCTGTCACATCTGTCACAGTATACTTGATTTCGTGTTCTCCAGGAGTAAGGTCACTTATCACAACATCTCCAGAAGACAATGTAATGTCTGTTCCTCCGTCAACAGCGTATGTTATTGTGTAATCTGAACACTCCTTGATATCCAACGCTGTCTTTATTGAGCTGTTGGTTATTGTTGTGTCTCCAGCACACTTGTCTGTAGAGCTGCTTGTGTGTATAGTGATTGCGTCTGGAGTAACCACCTCTGGTCTTGTTGTATCCTTAGCAGTGACAACTGTTGAACAAGATGACATGTTATAGCCATCACTCATTGTCCAATTGATTGTCTGGCTTTCACCAACGCCAAGAGTGAACTGTTTGTCTGTCTCATCAAATGAAGTGTTGTCCAACGAGCTTTCTACCTTTAGAGTGACACCACACTCATCCTTAATCGACTCTATTGTCTTACTATCTCCACTCAATGAGATTCTATTTGGATCAACGACTGAGAATGTTCCGTCCGCATTCTTTGTCGCGATGTTGTTCGCTATGACATACTGTTCGTAGATAGAGTCTTTAGCAGCAGTCTCGATCACCTTACAATCATTGTTTGGCTGAACATAAATGTCGTAATCAGCAAGACATTCAATTGTTGGAGGCACATTGTCAACCACAGTAACCTTCTGGGATACAGTCGTCTTCTTGCCTGTCGCATCCTCAACTACATATGTGATCTCATGTTCACCTATAGTAAGTCCATTAGCAATCACATTGTTAGTAGTCAATGGCACACTTGTATTTCCATCAACAGAATATGTCACTGTATATGACGAACAATCCTTGATATTCAACGCTGTCTTGATATCATCATTTGCTATAGATGTATCACCGATACACTTGTCTGCAGAGCTATTTGTGTGGACAGTGATTGCATCAGGTATACTTACAACTGGACGCATCGTATCTACAGCAGAGACAGTCGACTTGCACTGAGTTGAATTATTAGTGCCATCAGACAATGTCCAATATACATCCTTTGTAAGATGATCATTATCCAATGAAACATTCAAATGATCCTCAGAACCAACGCCATCAGTCTCGGAAACCATGATTGACAAATCAGTATTACATCCATCATAGATATTTGTGATTGTCTTCTTGTCCGCACTCAACTTGAAGTAAGCTTCGTCTCCAGGATTCTTGGCTGAGATTTCGCCAGTTGTCTTGTCAACCACAATCTTATCAGCCAAATAGCCAAGAGCGAACTGATGCATATCCATATCTATAGAAGCCTCACAATTGGCATCCATCGGAACTTCCACATCAGCACATGTGATTTCAGGAGCGACATTGTCAGCCACTTCGATTTTATGGTTGTCAACCACTTCTGATGTATTGTTCAAGTCGACCGCATTCCAAGTGATTGTATAATCACCAGGGACAAGGTCCTCAGAGAATGAAGTTGAGCCATCTGGTTTGACAGATCCAGTAACCTTCTCACCTGTTGATTTCTTGATCTCATACTGCAATTCAGTGACAGGAGAGCACTCTACATACTCTTTACCATAAATCTCTTTATATACTTCTGCAAATGTCTTCGTGTATTCAACCGAACACTTCTCTTTTCCAGAAGCATCCTTTCCAGTAACAAGACCTGTCTCATCAGCAAGAGCACTTGAATTTATAATCTGAGGAGCTCCGACCAAAGTATATGTACATTCAGTAGGATTACCAGAAGCATCAGCAACAATTATTGTGATCTGTTTTTCCTCCTTATACTTGATAGTTATACTTTCGTTGTTGTCGATAGGATCTCCATCTGGAACAAACACTCCAGCGTCGTTCTTAGTAGATACCACAAACTTAGTTGAAAGTGGCTCTCCACAATCATTGCTCATTGCATTCTTCTGTTCATCCTCAAAGTCGTAATTAGTCTTGAATATAGACTTTTCGATATCATCAGAAGATTCATAATCAATCTCAACGCCATTTTTGTCCTTAGCAGCAGATCCTAACAAGTTATCGGCACGAGACGCATAAAGAAGGCGTTCTATATCAAGGTCGACGGTAGCATTACAATCATCTCCGACTGGCACTTGAATCTCCTTGTCGTTATAGCATGTTATCTCTGGAGCTATATCATCCGACACTGATAGATTCTGATTTATAGTAGCCTTATCTCCCTTATGGTCTACCACCTCATACTCTATCACATAATCACCATGAGAAAGATTTGTCAAATCCATCTCGCTTACAGATTCATCACTAACAACAGAACCAGATGTGATCTGATTGCCTGACTTATCCTTCACTACATAGTTGACATCTTTAATACCTGAACAATTCTGGATTTTGTCTAACCATGTCTGGATTTCACTTACTGTCCACTTGTAAGATGCACTACATTTGTCTATATTGTCAGAATATTTCTTCTCAACATCAGCCAATGTCGCGCCACTTAAATCCAAACCAGAATTATCCACAGCAGTGACAACAGTCGAACAAGATGTGTTGTTGATGCCATCGCTCATTGTCCAATTGATTGTCTGACTTTCTCCAACACCAAGAGTAAACGGCTTGTCAGTCTCATCAAATGAAGTGTTATTCAATGAACTTTCTACCTTTAGAGTGACACCACACTCATCCTTAATCGACTCAATTGTCTTGCTATCTCCACTCAATGTGATTCTATTTGGATCAACAACTGAGAATGTGCCGTCGGCATTCTTTGTCGCAATATTGTTTTTCACAACATACTGCTCATAAATTGAGTCTATTGCAGCGATTTCTGTTGCCTTACATCCATCAGCAGGATTGACATCGATCTCATAATCAGCAAGACATTCAATTGTTGGAGCCACATCATCAACAATAGTAATTACCTGTACCTTGTCTACAGACTCGTTTGTTCCATCTGTAGCAGTATAGACAATCTCATACTGACCATGAGAAAGATCTTCAGTAGCGATTGGTTTATAAGAACCATTCTCAAATACCTTACCTGTTGAGATGCAATCAGTCTTGCCAAGTTCGCGCAAACAATAAGAGACCTCTCTCAAAGAACAATCCTCAATACCAAGCAAAGATTCAACATCATCATTTGTGTAATTAGCTCCACAAGTTTTTGTTTGGTCACTATATTTGATTGTCTCATCTATATTGTTAGACGCAAATACAGGAGACTTATCATCAACAGCCTTTATTGTCTGCTCACATACCACCGGAGCAATCTCTGCATAATCAGTAGAGAATTTCCACATTATAGTCTTCTGTCTCTCATTGTTTGTCAAAGTATACTCGAATGGCGTATTATTGTAAGAAGATCCATTGTCAATAGAGTACTCTACCTTGACATTTGAATTTGGAGAACAAAGCAGAGCATCTACACTATTTTTCATAGCAATTCCAGTCAACGAAATTGCTTTCTCACAATTTTCATCAAGAGGAACTACGATTCCCTTCAAATTGCCACATGTGATATTCAAGTCTGAAGACGCAGGTATATATTCAACTGTTTGAGTTGCAACACATCCGTTCTTGTCTGTCAGTGTTGCAGTCAATTTAGCTGTAGAAATACCATCAGCCAAAGTGAATATTCCGTCAGCATAAGAAACGACAGTCTCATTGTCAGAGTATGAAACCTCATACTTGTCATCGAAGTATAGTTTAGATGGATCAAGATTATCAACTTGAGTACCGCCACTCACATTGCTGATATTTACCTTATTGTAATTCTTATCACATGGAGTAGTACCAGTTGCGTAATCCATCGAGATCAACAACTGATCAGGCTCTGTGATCTCAAATGTTTTTTCTTGTTTAATGTCAGGATTTGCATTAAGAACATACAGCACTTTATAAGTGCCAGTCGTCAAACCAGTAAATTCAGCGACATGTTCACCTCCTACTTCTGAAGATACCACATCAGAATAACCTGACGCAGGCTCTATCATCTTGATAGTAAATGCTCCAGAAGAAGACGTTGCCTTAACGCTACCCAATTTAGCTGGATCGTTAGTATTGACTCCATTACATAGTGCATCTGTTATGTTCCAATCAACATTTGGCTCATCTGGATTTGGTATAGTAACCGTCACTGGGATTTCACAACCATGCTTATCTACTATTGTATAATAGTAGTTTCCAGCAGCGACATCAGACACTGAAATCTTGCTTTCCGCTCCTGTCACAGGGACAACTGCATCTGGAGTACAATACGCAGTTTCGGAAGTCTTTTCACAATACTTGTAATCGCCATAACCACCATTAATTGTTATAGAATAACTTCCATCACTCAATCCGTAAACAGATGGACTATTCTCTGATTTCACAACTGTAAGATCTGAAGCAGGTTGAGTGACAGTGAATGTCTCTGGCTCTGAAGTACAATTATTAGCATCAGTAACAGTCAATGAATACTCAACGACGCCATGCTCATCAGCAGTTGTCATTGACGCTGAGTTGTCGCCATAAGTTTCACCAGCTTTCTTCCATGAATATGTGTTCGCTGTAATGTTCGCAGTGATCACCTTCGTCTCTCCATAACACAAAGTGACATCCGCAATATTCGGAACAACTGGTTTTGCATTGACAACAAATTCAAAATTCTTGCTTTCTGTCAATCCACACTCATTCTTCACTTTATATGTGAATGTATAAGTGTTGGCTGTCAAATCCTTGATATAGTCGGAAGTGACTGCGACATCTCCATTATACCAACCCTGCTCTCGTGCAGGAGTTCCAGCATCGGCATCATTCCATGTCAAGCCAGGAGTCGGCAACTCAACATCTGTAGTGCCGACACAGACTGCTGACAATGTGACGTCACCGATAACAGGTGCAGAATACTCTTCAACTTTGAATGTCTTCGCTTCACTTGTACAGCCATACTTATCAGTAACTGTAGCTGAGTAATTGCCCTTGCCAAGTAAGAACTCGTCACTTGTCTGAGGATTGACAGTTGACACATTATATGTATATTCTCCTTCTGTTGCTGTCGCAAGTGTCAAAGTGAAATTAGCCTTAGCATCCACACATACCGTCTGATCCGCAATGTCGTCAAGCACGGGCAACGGATGAAGCTCTACTGAGAATTTCTCAGATATAGCCTTACAATTATTGTCGTCTGTCACTTCCACTGTGTAATCACCAGCAGTTGTCGCATCTATCGTAGCAGTTGTCGCTGCTGTGCTCCACTCGTAACTCTTATATTCTTCTGATGTCTTCAATGTCAATGCATTTCCATCAGCACACAAATAATCATTTGCATCAACCTTGACAATCTGTGGTGTTGGCAATGAGTGGAACTCAACTGTCATTGCATCTGTTGAATCGATGCAGTTCTGAGCCGTAGTCGCAATCACCTTATAATCACCAGCCTCTGCAACACTGATTGTCGTTCCTGTTCCGGCAGTGACAAATTCTGTTGATGTTCCGTCCTTCTGCTTCCATTCGTAAGAATAACCATCAACCGTATTGGTCAAGTTCAATGTCGCATCCTGGCCAACACATGTCTTTGTGTATGATATTGTAGGCAGTGTGACACCAGAGATTGTGATTGTCTCACTAACCACAGAGGATGGACACTCATGGTTGTCTGAATATTTCTCAGTTATTACCAAATCATATGTTCCAGCCTCGTTAGCGACTATTGTGCTTTCGCTGCCAATCTTCGTTCTACTCCATGCATACGAGTAAGCATTTCCAGTCAAGTTAGCTGACAATGTGTAAGAACACTGACCAAGTTCGGAAATTATGTTTGCAACAGGTGGAATATATGCTTTTCCAGTAGCGTTTGCAGTTTCACTCTCACATCCGTTGGCATTCTTCACTTTCACATACCATGTCGCCGACTGGATCTTGTCTCCATTGGCATTATATGTCAACGTCTTTGTTGATTCTCCAGCCACAAATGTTCCGTCAGCTGTATTGCTCCATAGATATGTCTCTCCTGTGTTTGCTCCAGATGCTGTGAATGTCACGTCTCCACCACAAACTGTTCCTGCAGTCAATGAAGGTGTAGATGGATTAGCGTTTACTACAGCATTCACTTCATTGCTGTAATTCTCACCACATCCATTAGTAGCCACATACTGCAACTTATGAGTTCCAGCCACTGGAGCTGACATGACATCAAAGTCAATCCACTCGCCTGCTCCCTTGACCTTAATCTGCCATTTTCCAGTTCCAACAATATCACTGCCATTGTTAACAATAACAGGATCAGACAAAGTAAACGCAACACCTTCACAAACTGGGTTCGGAGCTGAGATTGTGATTGTCGGTTTATCGTTTACCGTAACAGTTACCGTTGGTTCTATAGATGAACATTGACCATTTTCTACTTTCAACGTATATGTTGAAGTTGTGACAGGGCTTGTCTCCAATATGTTTCCATTAGCAGTCAAACCGCCATAAGACGTAATTGTACCAACAAGACCTGAGTATGAGATATTAGCAGTCTCTCCCTTACAGATTGTAACAGGAGTCAATGACAATGCCGGAGTTCCGTAAACAGTAGCTGTCGCTGTTGCAGGAGCACTCTCACATCCAGTCGTATTATCTTTGATTACAACTGTCCATGTAGCAGACTCACTGACTTTACCTGCAGATATTGACAATGTTTTCGAAGTTTCTGAACCATATCCAGAACCATTCCAATTGTATTCAAACTTAGTATTGTCTGCTGGTGTCGGAATGAACGTTGTTGTTTCACAAGCATCGTCAGCAGACAATGAAACCACTGGCAATGAATTAAAGTCAACTGACAAAGACGCTTGGTTTGTACAACCATTTGCATCCTTAACATAAACGGTATGACTTCCAGCCTCAGTCACAGAAAGTGTATTTGTCGTGCCATATGCGATCTCACTATCCCACTTATACTCTACTGAAGATGTTGATGTTGCGGAAAGGTTCGCTGTAGCACCAATACAAACCTTCGTGTAGTCAAGAGTGATATTTGGAATATTCTTTGCTGACACTTCGATTGAAGTTTCATTTGTACAATTAGATCCCATTACCACCTCAACAAAATATTTTCCTGCACTGCTTACCGTCAATGTGTTGCTTGTGCCAAGACAAGTTTCCTTTGCACCTTCTTTATACCAAGAATATCTATAACCAGCATTCTCTGTTGCTGTCAAAACGGAATTCTGCTTCACCGTCGTACCGTCGACACATAATGAAGAAGACTCCTCTACTTCAAGAGTTGGTCGTCCTGATGCCGACATTGTGGCCTTTATCTCTGACGATTCTGCACATACTCCATTAGTCACAGTCGCAGAAATATGATATATATCACTCTCGTCACTAATCTTCTGAGTGATTTTGCCGTCAGTAATTGTAGCCAGAGTCTTGTTTGCCACATCATCTCCCTTCCATATATATGCTGTGACAATTCCCGCAACATTAGAAACAGTAACGACAGCATCATTACCTGGACATACTGTCACGTTCTCAGGAGAGAACTCAGCATATGAAGCGAGATATGACGTTGCCGATTTAGAATCAGGAGATTCACTTTCACATTCAGTGACCGAATTCTTCACCTTAACATACCATGTCTTCGACAATTCAGTATAAGGTCTTACTGCAGTCAATGTCTGTATATTGTTTTTAGCAGTATTCTCTGCATAAACACCTGTTTCTGTCTCACTCCACAAATACTGGATGTTCTCAGTGACAACAGTTTCTCCTACCTTAGCAGTAGCTGTGAATGTAACGTCTCCACATGCATCTGATGCTGCAAGTTCGACTGTCGGATTTGCATTTACAACAAATTCAAAATTCTTGCTTTCTGTCAATCCACACTCATTCTTCACTTTATACGTGAATGTATAAGTGTTGGCAGTCAAATTCTTGATATAGTCGGAAGTGACCGCGTCATCTCCATTATACCAGCCCTGCTCTCGTGCAGGAGATCCCGCATTGGCGTCATTCCATGTCAAGTCTGGAGTTGGCAACTCAACATTTGTCACGCCGACACAGACTGCTGGCAATGTGACGTCACCGATAACAGGTGCTGAATAGACATCAACTGTAGCCGATGCGTCTTTCTCATCACAAGCTCCGTTCTTGACAGTCACGACATAAGTCGTCTTTTCTGAAATTGCAGGAAGAGTGATCTTCTTTCCTGTTATGTCATAAGCATAATCAGTCTGATCGAGAGCGACACCATTCGCAGTGATCTTTGTAATATTTCCTGTAATGCTTGTCACATTCAATACCGGCTGGATATCTTTACAGATTTTCGCTGTCTGTGGAATCACTGCAATTGCAGACGCAGCAGAAACCTCAACAGTCTGACCAAGTTCACGTTCAGCCGTTCCACAACCGTTTGTTACAGCATATTTCAATGTATAGCTGCCTGGTTGTAAATTGTTGTTTACAAAATCCTTCCATACTCCACCATCATTGTATTTCCAACCTTCAGAAGTGATCACACTTCCGTTAGCTACAGAAGATACTATAGGCAAAATGAACGAACTTCCTTCACATACAGCAGACGGTGCTGTCAGATCAGAAATTGTAGGAGCAGCGTTTATTGTCAATGTATATGTCAAATTATCTGTCTTGCCTTTTGTACAAGCATCATTAACTATAACATTGTATGTGTATGTGCCGACCTCTTCTACTGCAGGTGTATGAGTATTACCTGTTGACGATGAGCTGTTATCTGCAGCTGGCAATATCCATGTGTAAGTCAAACTGCCTGCCGATCCATTTGTTGTAGCATTAATTGTGATAGCTGACAAATCGGACAAATTCTCCTTACATATTGTCTGCGACGAAGATGCAAGAGTCGCTGCTGTCCAAGCATACTCTTCAACCTTGAATGACTTCGCTTCACTTGTACATCCATACTTGTCAGTCACTGTTGCTGAGTAATTACCCTTGCCAAGTGAGAACGCGTCACTTGTCTGAGGATTGACAGTTGACACATTATATGTATATTCTCCTTCTGTCGTTGTCGCAAGTGTCAAAGTGAAATTAGCCTTAGCATCCACACATACCGTCTGATCCGCAATCTCGTCAAGCACTGGCAACGAATGAAGCGCTACTGAGAATTTTTCAGATGTAGCCTTACAATTATTGTCGTCTGTCACTTCCACTGTATAATCACCAGCTGTTGTGACATCTATCATAGCTGTTGTCGCTGTTGTGCTCCACTTGTAGCTCTCATACTCATCTGATGTCTTCAATGTCAATGCTTTTCCGTCAGCACACAAATAATCATTTGCATCAACCTTGACAATCTGAGGTGTTGGCAATGAGTGGAACTCAACTGCAATGGCATCTGTTGTTTTTGTACAGTTCTGTGCAGATGTCACTTTCACTCTATACTCTCCTGCATCTTTCGTATTGATAGAAAGACCTGTTCCAGCAGAGACGAATGTTGTTGATGTTCCGACCTTCTTCTCCCAATCGTATGTATAACCATCAACCGTATTAGTCAAGTTCAATGTCGCATTCTGGCCAACACATGCCTTTGTGTACGATATTGTAGGCATAGTGACATCAGAGATTGTTATTGTCTCACTAACCTTAGTGGATGAACACTCATGGTTGTCTGAATATTTCTCTGTTATTACCAAATCATATGTTCCAGACTCGTCTGCGACTATCGTGCTTTCGTTGCCATCCTTCTTTCCACTCCATACATAAGAGTAAGCATTTCCTGTCAAGTTAGCTGACAATGTGTAAGAACACTGACCAAGTGCGGATGCAATGGTTGCAACAGGTGGAACATACGTCTTTCCAGTGGCATTTGTGGCTTCACTCTCACATCCGTTGGCATTCTTCACTTTCACATACCATGTCGCCGACTGGATCTTGTCTCCATTGGCATTATAAGTCAACTTCTTAGTTGATTCTCCAGCCACAAATGTTCCGTCAGCAGTATTGCTCCATAGATATGTCTCTCCCGTGTTTGCTCCAGATGCTGTGAATGTCACATCTTCACCACAAACAGTTTCCGCAGTCAACGAAGGTGCAGAAGGAGCGACAGGAGTAATAATCTTAACTGTCTTAGAAATCTCATTGCCACAGAAATCTGTCGCTGTAACAGTGACCACATCTCCATTCTCACTCTGTGAAACCTCAGGTATGATATCACAGTTTTGTGTTGCTGTGTATGTGAATGTAGGAGTTGTGAATTCACATTTGTCAGATGTCAATGTGAACTCATAGTCTGTTGTTGATCCTGATTTCAAGCCATCGGTCGTCAATGACAATGCCAAAGCATTTGTCAACTTGATTTCCAGACTCTTTTCAATCTTTGTCGAACATCCTGTTGCGATATTAGTCACTGTTGCACTATATGCTTTAGTTCCGCTACAATCTCCACCTGCGATAGTTGCTTTTGTCTGGTCAGAACCGTCTTTTGTCGCTCCTGTCCATACAACGCTGTAACCTGTCGATGGAGTCACACTTGAAACAGATATTGCATAATTCTCTGTATTTGTCTTTGGACACTGCTCACCAAGTTCCGACAAAGTGAATGTAGGATTTGGATTGATTATGTGTTTGTAATCAAGATTCTTCGACGTACCAGAGCATCCATCCGACACGGTTACCACATATTCGTATGTGCCAGGATCTGTCTCATTCGAAGTAAACTTATCAGAAGTTCCTAATACATCATCACTACCCTTCTTTGTCCACTTATAAGTTATGCAATTCGAACAAGACTTAGCAGATGCAGAACCTACAACTTTAACTTCAGGATTTGACAAACCAGCACAAACATTTGTCTCTGATTTATCAAGAGAACCTGATGTGAAGTCAGAAGGCTTAGTGATCACCACATTAGATACAGAAGTTACCTTACAATCATTTTGATCTGTAACCTCCACAGAATATGAACCCTGACTCTTTGAAATAGTTGCAGATGATATTCCGTCTCCCATAGACACCACGTCATCTGTATTTACCTTATAGCGATAAGGAGCCGTTCCGCCAGACACTTTCAATGTGATATCAGCGTTATTCCCTGCACATACTTCTGCATTTGCAGCCGACCAAACATCAATCTTAAGTTCTGTAGGGATGGTGATTATCACACCATCTTTAGTCACAACACATCCATTGCCATCTGTAATCGTCACAGTATAAGAACCCGCAGCAACATCAGCAAATGTGTGGTTGGCATCAGACTTTTCAACCGGAGTGCCGGCATTCAACACATATTGATAATCAGCAGCACCGTCTTTCACCTTAACCTCAATTGAACCCAATCCAGAATGACATTTTGGATTGACCGCAGTCACAGATTCAATTGCGAAAGCACTCTTTGAGATGACGTGAGCCACTGATGTATTCGTACAATGATCATCAGTCACTGTTAGAGTATAACTGCCTGGTGCAGTAGCTGTATATTTCTTTTCTGTTCCGACAACAGTTCCATCTTTCTTCCAAGAGTAAGTGTTGAAATCAGCATTAGAGCTTAATTCTCCACTCAACGAGCCTTGTTCACATAGTGTTGTCACATCACCGACAATCGAAACAGCAGGTTTCTTATAAACATATCCTGTTGCCTCTTTCACATCACTTTCACATCCTTGATCATTCTTAGCTTTCACATACCAAGTGACGGAAGTATTTGCGTCTACATAATTTAAAGTCTTAGAAGCCTCGGCACTATACTCAGACCAAGTCTCATTATTTTTCTTCCATGAATATGAAGTTGCAGAAGCCGACGTTGCTGTGAATGTCACAGTCTCCTCACACTTGAATCCATCCTGTGTCAGTGTCACTTCTGGTCTCTTCAGGATTGTAGCTGTAGCCGACGTCGCATCACTTATACATCCGTGGCCATCCTTGACTTTCACATACCAAGTCTCTGAACATTCTGTTTTTCCGTTCCAATCAATCGGAGCCGTCACTGTTTTTGAAGCTCCGGCATTAAACGTTGAATATGCACCATCGGCAGGTGTGTCATTAGATTTAACCCATGAATAAATCACTGTAGGTGCGGCATTTGCATTCGGTTTTGCTGTCAAAGTAACTGAATTGCCTTCACAAACAGAAGCGGCGCCAGTAATAGTCACATCAGGCTTATCAAACTCAGAGACCGTAAGTGTCTTAACAACACTACAATCATTATTGTCTTTGACAGTGATTGTGTA
The DNA here is from genome assembly GCA_016283095.1 of Paludibacteraceae bacterium. Classification (GTDB taxonomy): domain Bacteria; phylum Bacteroidota; class Bacteroidia; order Bacteroidales; family Paludibacteraceae; genus UBA1723. The sequence continues at coordinate 60,617 of JAEEMG010000019.1, forward strand.
TTCTCCTTTTTTCAATCCACTGACCGTAGATTTTCCTTCAGACACCGCCGACACAGTCGCGCCATCAACAGTCACAGAGTATGGAGCCGTACCACCTGAAATATCAGTGATAACGATGCTTCCATCAGTCGCTCCCGGACATACAGAAAGTGCAGTTGGAATTGTGGCAGTAAATGGAGTTGGCTGAGAGACCTTGATATTTGAATTTGTCAACGAGCATCCATTAGCATCCACTACCTTACCTGAATAAGTGCCGACAGGAACATTCATGAATTCTCCGCTTGTATTGCCGACAGAATTCTGATTATTGTCAATCAAATAATAAGTGTATCCATCACTTGTCATTCCAGCGACAGATAGAGAGACCTCTCCATTGTCGCTTCCATTACACTTCACATTCTTCACACTAGCAGAAAGAGTCTTTCCTGACAAATTGTTCGAAGGCACATTCAACGTCACTTCCTTAGTCACCGAAGTTCCACACAAGTCTGTTGCTGTGACAACAATTTTCTTTGAGCCTGCGATAACGTCTCCTGCAGATACTGACTGAGTGATGGTAGCTGTTTTAATATCACAAATTGTACTAAATGTACATTTGGTTGTAACTTCTGGAACCCTGAAAATACAATCCGTACCAACCAGATCATAAACATCAGGATTTATAGTCAGATTCAAATCAGAAGCTTCACTCTTCTTCGTTGTGAATGAGCCTGGCAGAGTTGTCTTACAATGAATATCTTCGACAGAGACATTGAATGAATAAGTGTATCCACATTGATCAGAAGCCTTATTGATTGTTGCCTTAGTCGGTGTCTGGTTGTCTGGTATGACATTGCTAGACCAAGTCACCGAATAATTATTCTCAGCAGCATAACCGACATTGATTGACAATGGATAATTATCTGCAGTAGGACAAGCTTCTGTAGGGACAATTATATCAAATGTTGGCTTCTTATAAATTGTTGCCTTCTTTGTAGCTGCCTGTTCACTTAGACACCCCTTGGAATCCTTAATTTGGACAGTCCATTCTCCAATTACAGCTTGCGTGTTTTCTCCACCAACATAATCAATATGCGTAGTAGAAGACGTTATATTTTTAGGTTCTCCATTATGTTTCCACACATAAGTCTCACCGGTCTTCGCTCCAGATGCAGTGAATATAATTCTCTCTTCACAAGAAGTCTCCTTGCTTACTGTCAAAGTAGGATTTGCAGGACGAGAGTTCATCGATATTGTCTTGCTTGCTGAAGCAGAACACTCTCCTAATGTAACCTTTACAGAATAAGTTCCACTTGTTGTGACCGTCAACGTTTCAGCTGTTGATTTGTCATTCCACTTAAACTCATATGGTTCATTTCCAACTTTATTAGTCACAGTAGACAACACGACATCACTTCCATCACAATTAGATCCCTCTGGGACTGTGATTTCCACAGTAGGCTTCTTATTGATAGTAAACACGTAAGGTTCATTTATATCATACGTTTTCTTCGTACATCCATCATATACCGATACAGTATATTTGTATACTCCGACAGCAGTCTCTAATGGAGTATGTGTAGGAAGATTATTATCAATAATGACACTATCTTTTTTCCATGTATATGTCAACGCATCATCTTTATATGAAGAAGCGGTAACAGAAATTTGTTTCTTAATCTGACCCTCACAGATTGTCTGCGACGCAGGGTCATTCACAAACTGGGCAGCTGATTTCAAACCAACATACTCACTTATTGTGACAGACGAAGATGTTGTGTAAGAACAATTTTTTGAATCCACAACTTCCGCAGTATACGTGTTGGCAGTCAGATCAAACACAAACTCTGTCTGTGTCGCATCTCCTACAATTGTCTGTGTTGCCACGGTTACAGTATATGGAGCCGTTCCACCTGAGACAACGACCTTGACTGGAGATGTCTCGTCCTTACATACTGTAGCATTTCCGGAAATAGTAGCAGACAAAGACTTCGCAGGTTCAGAAACAGTCAAAGGAATATCTATTATACATCCGTTGACATCTCTTGCAGTCATTGTATATGCACCTGCCTTCAAATTATCGAACATGTTGCTTGACTGCCATTCTTCTTCTCCAGTCTCACGCGGTGACTTTGAATAATAATAAGGTTCACCTCCTCCTTTCACAGACAATGTGATCTGACCAGTAGAATTACCCTTACAATCAACATCAACAATAGTCTGATCTCCATTCCATTCCAATGGAGACGGTGCTTTTAGAGATACTGTTGTGTGAACCTCTCTGTCACATCCATCGGTAACTGTAACCAAAACATCCATGTCGGAATTGATTCTCGTATCAGAATTAACTTCCGTTCCTGCAATCTTAAACGACCAGTTTGATGCGATCAAGCCACAAGATGTCTGGAACCCAACAGCATTTTTAATCGCATCAAATGGAATTGCGAATTCACAATTGGCTCCATTAGTCAAAGTTATCGGACTAATATCAGCCGCATCCTTGATTGTCGATTCCGATATTGAAGTTGTGAATGAACCACTCTTCACCGCACTCACACATCCACTTTCTGTATTCTTCACACTCACAGAATAGTTATAGACAGCGCCACAACTATTCTTTTCTGGAATCACTGCAGCACTTGAATTACCAAACGACTGATCTCCATTCTTCCATGTGTACTGGTTTTCACCAATTGTATATCCACCTTTTAGATTAACCGAAACATTGTAGTATTCCTTATTTGCACACAAATCTGACGGATTAACAAAATCTCCAAGTACAGGGGATGCATAGATTGTTGCAGAAGCGGATGCCGGCTCACTCTCACATCCTTGAGCTCTAACGACAACACTTAACGAAACATTCAAACTTGCCGTCGCTACAGGAAGAGAGTATGTCTTTTCGTTTATATTTCCAAAACCATCTTCATCATCATTCCAATCATACTGGTATGACACACCTGTATTTGCTCCAAATGGCATAGCAGTGAAGACAACATCCTGATCACAACTCTTCTCCGAAGACGGACTTAGTACTACACCAGGCTGCGGTTTGATCACAACTACAGCAGGAAGAGAAACTGTTCCACATTCCTGATCCTCCTCGTCGAGTACCGTAACCGTATATGTATACGTACCAGGAATATACTTGCCATTCTCTTTAGGCAAAGACGGTGTATAACTTGCTTCAGTTCCTAAAACAGTCGTTTCTGTTCCCTTTGTCCATTTATAAATATAATTCTTTGATCCGCCACTCGGAGCTGTTTCGAACTCAAATTTAGGAGTCACGTCTTCATTTGAACAGAACGATGTGACAGGCTTCAACGAACCAGCATTTAATGCACTTCGAGAAGCAATAACCAATCCGTCAACACTATTCTTACATCCATTATTATCTGTGACTTCTATAGAATATGTATTAGGAGACAAATGTTTGATCGTGTCATTTTCAACACTAACAGATGTTCCATTGATTGTATATGAATATGGAGCAGATCCATTATTTGTCGACACCGATATTTCACCAGTATGTCCACAAACCTCAGGAGTGAACACGGATGCTGTAAGAGTTGGATTTTGGTTCACAACAAACGTAATGTTCTTGCTCGTAGTCAATCCACAACCATTCACAGCCTTGTATGTGAATGTATATCTGCCTGCCGACAGATCCTTAATATCACTTGCAGAAAGTTTAACAGATCCATTATACCAACCTTCTGAACGATTGTTTTTATCAGCGATATTGTCGTTCCAAGTTACAGATACCACTGGCAGATTTTCCATTGATTCTCCCTGACAAATAGCAGCCCAATCCGACACATTAAATTCAGGAGCTGTATATACGAACACATCAACATCCTTAGTTGCGACCACACACACGTCGCCATTCTTTACTGTAACCGTGAACTTTTTGCCAGCAGATATGTTATCCGTCAAAACAATAGTATCATTTTCGTATGTGTAAGACACATTCGCGTCGCCATCTTTCACACCATCAATTGTTCCAATTATAGATGTGACAGGCATTTCTACAGCACTACCTGGATTATCTCCATTCTTCGGACATACCAAAGCAATCTCTCCAATAGAAATTGACGGTTTGCGATAAACAGTGGCCATTTTCTCCACAGATTGCTTACTTACACATTTAGTCGTCGCATTCTCTGCCTTCACATAATATGTCTTTGAAACCTGATTAACGGCAGCAGGCAAAGACAATGTCTTCGTTGCAGCACCTAAAGCAAACGAGCCAGCCTGATTTGTCTCACTCCAATAGAAATTATAATTATTCGTGATTCCATTGACATCTGCATTGAATGTAGTTGATTCACATCCATCATTTGCAGTCAAATCGACTTCTGGAAGAGGATTGACAGTCAACGTATATCTTAGTCTATTCTCTTTTCCACTACACTGATCTTTCACAACTATAATAAGATCATAATTTCTCTGAGTCTCTCCACTTGCCAAAACATTAACGCGTGGAATATACTCGGCAGACGTAGCGTTTTCTATCTTATTTCCAGGAAGAACCTCGTTTTTATACCACTCATAAATAAACTCGGCATTTCCATACGATTCCGTATTCACCACTTTAATAGGATTTGGAGAATCTTCGGAACATATTGTCTGACTTATTGTTTCTAGAGATGGAGCGACCTTAAAGTCTGTATAGGTCTCAACCTTAACATTTGACGAAGTTGATGTACATCCATCACTATCAGTAACTGAGAATGAGTATTCTCCTGGTATCACATTTTTAGCCTCATCTCCACTGAATGTCATTCCTGATGGCATCTGCGATGGAGACACCAAATTGTATGTATATGGAGAAGTTCCTCCAGACACAGTAAATGTAATATCAGTCGTTGAATACAAACATATTGGAGACTCCTTAGGTGTTCCGCTTAGGATCAACGGTTCTGGTTTGTCTACATACACTGTTATCTCATCAGACACACATGCATCAGATGCGACAATTGTCATCTGAACAGGTTTTCCTAAGATGTTCTGGCCTCCGATATTTTCTTTGATAGAATATGTGACATTTCCGAATCCACAAGTTCTGTCAACATCACAGATTTCTTCATAAACACCTAGATTAGAATTATCCAATACTGGCACGACAAACGTACAATTACCTATAGACTGTGGTTTCAGATGAATGTTTGCGGCAGCTTTTGCTTCATCAGTAAATGCAATTGTAGGTGTAGTGATTGAGAATGTCTTGGAATCTGTTCCCTTACATCCTGTAGTTTCATTAGTGATCTCCACATTATAAGACACAGCACCACCACACTTGTTAGCAGCCACTACTGATGTATCAGTACCAGCAATCGTCACATTATTCGAGAATACATGGCTATAAGTGTAATCACCTGCCTGATCTGAGACAGAAACCGAGATAGGATATTTTCCTTCAGCATTAGCACAGACATTTGAAGGAACAGTCAATGTAGGCTCAGGATTCTGGTTGATTATCAACGTCCAAGAACCAGCACTTCTAACCCACTCTGTCATACACTTATCGTCTTTTGCCTCACGATAATATTTATAAGTACCAGGATCTGTAACATTTGGAGTATATGAGATTCCTGTAGCATCCGCAATTTCATTTTCTGCGCCATCCTGTTCCAAAATCCATCGGTATGAGATTGTAGCAGAAGGGATCGACGTTGCTGTGGCGGCACTCTTGATCGCATTGACAGGAGAGCCGTAACAGATTGTCTGACCTGCACTTTCGATAGTGCCAGGATTGAATTCAGCAGGCTGTGTTATTGTCACATCCACAACAGCACTCTTACATCCCTTAGAGTCGAATGCCTGAACATAATATTTATTCGCAGGCAATTCCGAATCAGATGTAAACTGAGTGTCTATATTATCAGAAGCCGTTCCATATTTATAAATATAAGTGCCTCCATTTCCTCCATTGGCAGCGACTGTTATTTTACCTTTTGAGCCATGACACTCAGCATTCGTAGGTGTTGCTGTCAACGTGACAATTGAAGGTTCTGAGACATTTATATTCTTATTATTGTAACATCCGTTAGCATCAACGACTCTCAACACGTAGTCGCCAGCAATAAGATTCGACACAGTCTTTTCATTTACCTCTGTGAAATCATCATCTGACGCTTTTTTATAAAAATAGTGGTAGGTTTCCTTGCCACCGACAATATTTCCGATAGTAATAGTTCCATCACCGTCTCCCTTACATTTTACAGAAGTAGACGATACATTTTCAATCGAAATCGGAGTAGGAACAACCAAATTAATAACCTGATCCACACCGTCAGCATGACAGAAATCTTTAGCTGTGACTGTCACACTCGTTGAAGAATAGACAGGAGTGGCAGGATCTATGCTCTGTGTATATGAAATATTATTGCCACATGAAGACGTTGCTGTATTATAAGAAGCAGAGCCAACAAAATTAGGCACCAAGAATTGACACTGTGTGCTTGTCAACTCCACCGTCTTCAAATCATCAGAAAGAGAGTATGACAAATCTCCCGTTTTGATTGCAAATGAACCAGATGCTCTTGACTGACATCCGTTTCCATTCTCAACCAACACCTCATAAGTGACATTGCCTGAACATCTGTTGGATGGAGTAAAGTTCACATTATCTGTGTCGTTTTTATCCAGAGTTCCACCTGTGACACTCCATACGTATGACTCATTAGAATCCGTATTGCTTGCCACCACACCAAGAGCGTAAGAGCCACTCTCTATCGGGCAGACAGATGTGCCTGAAGGATTGTTGGCAGACAATGCCAAAACTGGTTTTGCCTTGAATGTAAGTTCTACAATATCACTTTCCTTTTTACAAGCGACGTTGCTTGTTGGAAGTTCTTTTGCCGAAGCAATAAGTTTATATCTATTTCCTGAAGATGCATTTGTCAGTCCAGTCACACTTGGATTTGAAGAAGACGCAGGAGAGACAAGGCTCCAAGAATATGTGTACTTTGTATTATCAGGATTCTTGACCGCAAGATCAACTGTTTGATCATCACAAACAGGAGTGAATAAGATTTCTGGTTTATCCACAACAATTTCATCAACCTTGAATGAGACGTCGGCAGAACATCCGACTTTATCTTTCACGGTCAAATTATATGTTCCGGCAGGTACATTTACTGTAACATTATGGTCTGATATTGTCGGCGAAACACCTGTTGGAAGTCCCAAAACTGTATAATCTGGAGTACCATTTACAATAGAGAACGCAGCAACGTAAGTGTCATCTTCACATACCTTTGCATTTGCGACATCACTAAGAGTCATCGCATCAGGAACCTTTACAATATAATATGCATCAAGTTTCTTCTCTATATCACAATCAGACTCAGTTTTGAATTTAACAGACAATGTGATTTGGGCTCCATTGGCGACTTCGGTTCCGGCAGCAGGATACTGAGTCCATTCCGGAGTGCCAACGATATTGCTTCCATTACATGAAAGAGTTGCGATCAACGGTTCAACAGATGGAGCTGTCACTTTACATCCTGTAGACATAGAAGCTGTAACATCAGCAATTTTCTTTGCTGACGCTGTCAGATGAGCATCTTTCGCCAAAACATTATAAGAGACACCATTTCCATCAGTAACTGACAAATCTCCAAGTTTAATTGGCAGATTTGCACTTTTTGTAGTATGGCATAAAGTACGTCTGTTGACAACAGTCAATGAATAAGGAATATTGCCGTCACAAATGTCAGAGAAAATATAAGCGTGCATACTTGAGGATGAGCCCCATGGTTTTCCTGGCTCATTATCCCATGTATAATCGAAATAATCTCCTGCTTCTACATTAGAGACAGTCGCAGACACCTTAAATCCACGATTCTCAACGACAGGAGACATCTGAGATGGGTCGTACATGCTTCGTACATACTCAGCATCGGAAATCAAACCATCTGTAAATGGAGCATCCTGATATTCACCATCTTTCGTACCGAAGATATACCAACCGATTCTTTGAGTCGATTGTTCACCAACAGTATATGCCTGTTGAAGTGACGATTCATGTATAGTAACATACTTGACACAAGAAAGTTCAGACGCATATTTGCCGTTTTGTGCCGCATTCACCATTATAAAGATACTTGGATCAGATTGATCTCCATCATTATAAAGAGACCAATAAACCGCATCTATCTCTTCCTGGCCAAATCTTTCTACCAAAAGATTCTGTATCTGGTCTGCCACAATCAAATACTGTCCACCTAGGACACCTCCACGATTGTTGGCAATCTGACCATGAATGAAAGAATTATGAGATATCAATTCAGAATCAATATTCATCTGTTTTGATGCCAACAAATAGTTGATATAAGAGACTATCTCCTTAAACTTCTGAGTCGCAGGAGTGTTATCGTATGGCTTATAATCCGAAATGTCGTCTGCAGAAGTGCTTATGCCCAACTTATTGTCCATATGACGGTCATAATAAGCAAAGCCATGAGTTCCCTTTACCGATTTATTAACTGTATCCTTTATTATATCTTCATCTTTTTCGACAGTAGTGTTCGCCAAGAAATAAACCTCTTTCTGAGAACATACAGTATCCTCAGTAAGAGTAAATTCAGGATTTGGATTAATACGGAATGTCAAACTGCGTTCGTATTTACATCCTGTATTAGTGGTAGCCGCGAAATCCAACTTATATGAGCCAGGATTCGAGATAACCAACTTGTTTCCAGACGCAATGACTGGATTATCATTCAGTTTCCATTCTGTAGTGAAATTATCAGAAATAGAAGACTTAAATTCTACAGTTATATTCTCACCTTCACAGACTTCAACTGCATTTGCGACAAGAGAAACCTTGCCGACATTGGTTACAACTACCCTATGAACCTTTTCCTTGACACAGATATTTGAAGGATCATTTCCTACATTATTGTAAATCTGCACTTTGAAGAAATACGTTCCTACTGATTCCAACACAGGAGAATAAGTTTTGCCAGTCTGTCCGCTTATCTCAGTAAACGGTCCTTCTGCAGAAGTCGCAGACAACCATTTGATTTGCTTGTATGAATCAATCACATCTGCAGGTGATCCTGGTGTGATCTCAGCCATTGCCTTTGCACTAAGAGTAAGAGTCTGGCAGATTGAGATTTCTTCCGGTCCGTCGACAGACAATACAGGATCCACCACTTCCGACAAGCCATCAGTTTCATACATTGCCTCACATCCCTGCTCAGTCACATATGCCTGAATCTTGAAACTAGAATTATCATCAATTATAGGGCTGAACAAAGCCAATGACGACGAATTGTTTCTTGGATCAACAGTACCGTCTTCATATACATATTTCCAGACCACTGAGCAATCTGAGCAATTGATCTGAGAATTGTCGCTTCTCTTTAACAATCTGTATTCAACTTTTGAACAAGATGAGACGCGAGAAGGTCCACTTATATAATAATCTGTTGATTTTGAGATTTGGAACTCTTCACTCCTTATTCCTGCAACACAACTGTTTTCTCCTACTAGTTCTGCGACAAACATATAAGTGATGTCGTCAAAATCATCATTCGGGAATTTATAAGAAAGAGTCAGTTTTCCATCACTGCAAGTGACATTCTCATTACCTATAGCGATTTTTTCAGTCAATCCACTGCCATATTTCTTAATATAGCTCCAATTGATTTTATTATTACTTTGCAATTCACATAGATCAACATTAGGATCAGGAGTCAGAGTAATCTTTGTCTCTTTACACTCTACCTTACCGCTGACACTACCGAATGAACCATATTTCTTGATTGTCACATCCGACCATGGAGAATCCCAAACACAACCCGCATGTTCGATGTGAAGACGTACAGAATAAACAGTATTGGCATTAACCGTAACTTTGTTTGCTAGTGAGAATAATGAATCAGCAGGAGCACTCCATCGATATTGCTCAAATTTGCTTGCTTCATTTCTGTCGGTAGTATATTGCCAAGACACATTATCGTAAGCGATTACAGTCTGATCGCTTGAATTCTTCTTTGTTATTCCTGTTGCCTTGATAACAGACGACGGATCACACTCGATCTGTGAATTTGTAAGAAGAACGACGTCGTCACCTGGACGGATTCTACCATTATACTCAAAATCAGTGCTACATCCTGCTGGGACATGCGTCATTCTGACTAAATAATCATATTCAAAATCAAGTTCAAATGTCAACTCACCTCCGACTATTGTAGTAGCAGGAGTCACGACGTCCATTTGAGAAGCAGAGTTCATTGGCTTACGAAATACATCCAAACGGTCAGTGCTTGTAGTCCAGCCAGTGATTCTTACTATACGATTATCATTAGGGCATGCACCATCCACAAATTCCAACTCAGGCTGTGATGTAGGCATATTTGTATTTAAGACAAAAGATATAGAACTTTTTCCGCCACACTCATTAGATGCCGTAATCGTAACAGTTTCAGAATCTGTGAATTTAGTTCCTGGTTCTGGAGTCTGTGTATATGTGATACCTAATCCACAACCACTTGTAGCTGTCAGATATTGATAAAGACTATCGACTCCATATTTTGTTTTTTCAGCCTCACTCGGATTTATAAAATCAGGAACCGAAAATTCACAACTGTCACCAATGACAGTAAATGGATTCTTAGCATTGTTATAAGTGACGAAAATGTTTCCATCCACGTCTAATGTAGTATCCTTCAAAACAGAACAACCTGTTGCATTGTCAGTCACAATAACCTTAAATGGAGCTGGTCCGGTACAGTTTTGCGGATTGAACAATGCCACATTAGGAGAACCTGGGGAAGGTGTCGCATAAGTGACATTTTCCACTTCATATACAAAAGAGTAATCACCAGCAGGAGTCACATTAACATTGACCTCATTATCAAACTTTGGACAAATGGCAGTGTCATGAGAAACAGTCACATTTGGCAAAGAATGATAATCGAATGTTGCTGTACAAGTCGACTGAACCGAGCCGTAGTTTTTATATGTCGGTGTGCCTTCAACACCCTTCCAAGCACTAGCCTCCCAAGTGAACACATATTCACCTTTAGTCTTTATTCCAGAAATATACCAATCTCCGTTTGCTGTTTTAGTCACTTTATCTTTGTATTCGACAGCACCGTTTCTCACACTGACAACACTTAATGCTGTCTGAGCGTCTGGGACACAGAACGGAATCTGAGGAGGAGTCAAAAGAATCGTCGCACCCTCTGATTTTTCAAAATCAGCCTGACATGCCAAATTCACAGACTGAGCGGAGCACTCAATCTTCACTGTCTGAGGTATGTTTACGGTGAAATTAGTGGAACGCGGACAAACTCGTTTATCTGGATCTGTATTATAACGTCCAGGGCTCGCTATGAACACAAACTTGTCAACTGTTGAATTCTTAACAAACTCGAATGACACATCACGATCACCGTCACCAATTGATGACGATTCTGATTTCAATACGTTTCCATTTATATCCTGCCACTCACATTGATAGCCATCAGGCAAGTGTTCTACAAGTGTCACTGTCTCTCCCGGACACGCATATAAAATAGTATCTATCTGCTCACGACTCTCATGCACGTGAACCCAGAAATCACTGGAATGTGCATAAAGAAGATTACATGTGACGTCAGGCCAATTATCATCTGGTTCCAACACATTCTTATATTGGTCCATATCGGCCATAACAGATTGTAATACATTCTCCTCCGCAACAATAACACGAAGACGGTAATCTCCGACTTGACCAAGAGGATAGAAATAAGTATACTTATCCTGACATTGACCGCTTGTAGACTCAGACGATTTCAAAGCACGTCCATTTTCGCCTTCACTTGTGAAGACATCAACCCACTCTCCTATCTGCGACTCACCACCAGTCCACATCTGCCATTTCACTTTCAGATCTTCCATATCAGGAAAGAAGTTGCAGAATGAAACTTCTGGCACAGCATAAACACGTGCAGACAGAGGATTCGGATCACATAAGTCAATCTCCTGCTCATGTGTCACCTTATCTTCAGACGAGATTGTGACATCCGGTTCACAAACAAAGATTTCCACGTCATCAAACAAGAAGTCGTTACCTTCTGTTGTATTAACCGCCTTAGATACGATCTCAAAAGTATAGTTATAATATTCAGCCTGATATGACGCAGCCAATGGAACACGGAAAGTCAAATGTGTCCATGGATTTTCTTGATATGCAGGATCACTCTGGTAACGTGAGAAAATATCTCCAGAATGATATCTTGCAAGAGTATCTCCTGCTTGATTTATTATTTTAAATGTCACATTACAAGGAATCTTTCCATCTTTTTGATTGGCGTTGGCGACGTAGCACGATACGATAGCGACCGCCTCACGACACTTTGTCTTGAAATTTCCTGAATATACAGCTCCTCCACTAGGAGGCATATTTATAAACAACATACCACCATGTTCGTCATCTGAAGTATGGTCATTCGTCATCACACCCCAATCAACACAAGATCCCATCGCGGCATTATAAACAATAGCATACGAACCATCGTTAACATGATGATTAACGACAGCTGTGCCGCCACCCCAACAACCTTCATTCATTTCCGTCACATAAACGACCTCGTTGGTAAGAGCTCCTGTTTGATCCTTTGCAAAAGCATGTTCATCTGTGGTATATACAGGAGACGGTGTTATTATTCCGTCAATCTCAATCTCTCTTATATAACTGTCAAATCCCATGTCCGGATTTATAGATGTGGTGCTAGAGAAATTGTAACCGCCTTCTCCATTTGGAGTTATTGTCGGATAAGGAGTGTTGCTAGGATTATAGAATCTACCAAAATCATCATACCACACACGAGTCACACTTCCCGTCGCACTCTGACATTCTCTGATAGCACGTACAATTATCGATTTATAATTAGGATCCTTCACGCTGAAATCTGTACAGAATTGAGTAATTGTAAACTCATAATCAGATACAGCCTGAACATCGTAATACCAGTTGCCATCTATATCTTTGTCGACACAGACAATATTTTTCACAGTTTCATCCTGAATATCCTTCATCGTAAAACTTGGAGCATCGTCGATCCAATTTTCATTATTCTCGACATGGAAAACAATACGGTATTTATCCGCAAATTTCACTTCATACTCCTGTGGGTTTATCATCTCGACTCCTTTTATCTCCCACGAACACTTCGTTTCCATCGGTGACAAATGGATTGCGTTAGACGAACAATGTGTCTCGTCATTATTCTCCTTGACAACAACACGGATATAAGGATGATTCTCAAAATCCTCCTTTTTAAGATTAATTTTTATACCCAATCCTCCGTCAACAAGAGTATATCTGTCAGAAGGGATGTCGATCCATTTGCTTTCGGAATTATAACGCTTGTCACTCCATTGCCATACATACTGGACTCCAAATGGAAGATCCACATTTGAAGTGAGGACTTTAATCTCTGTTTCCTTAGTGTAAACAACGTTCTCAATATCTTCTCCGATATACACACAGTCATAACACTTTGAGTCTCGGCCCACCTGAACATAGTTTTTATAATTAAACTTTTGTCCATTGTTTCCTGTCAACTCAACCTCACAACGATATGTGACATAACTTACACCTTCAGGGAAAAGGGTATCAAAGCGAGCCACTCCATTTCCAGCGATGTCTCCAATATTCTGTGTCTTTAATACTCTATTAGGATCGGCCTCATCATACCATTTGATAGTAACATTTTTAACAGAAGTTCCGAGATTATCCAAATCCTTGACAAACAAGCTGACAGCGTCACTCGTACAAGCAGATTCCGCACTGATACAAATAGACGGCTTTACCGGCAGATTTTGAACTTCATGACCGCTCACTTCATTCATATCTGTCAACAAATACTCGACAGCGACACCCACCTTATCTGAATATGGCAACACCATAGGATAAAACACAGGGCAATCATTACCAGTAAGCATACCGTCCATCACAAACTCAGCGGTCATCGTATACCAACCCGGTTGAGCATCGGCCACCTTCACCTCAGTAAGACAGTCATTATTATTGCCGTTCACCATCATACTGTTGTTCACCGCCATATTCCATGTTTGTCCAGTCGCCTCACATGTAAGTGTACAATTCTGATTATAGAACGGATTTTCTTCCAAAGTAGAGATTAGTGTACCGTCCGAGGCGACAGTCTTACTACCATGTCTGTCGGAGAAGAATCCAAAATGACAAGGGTTTTCTCCTTCAAGACCATCTGTGATCAACCAGAAACGGACTGAAATTTTTCCAGTCGCGCCAGATGCTATCTCACTCGGATACTGAATACCCATCATCGGATAGATTTTTGGCAAAGTCACATCCTGATGTGATTGATAAGTAGCACCTCCGTGCCACCACAGATAATACATATCATTATCAAAATAAGAAGGAGGAATCACAGCATCTGGCCCACCATTCTGAACCATCGCATTACGGTTTGTGATATAGTAGGCATTATTCTGTTCAAACACATTCTCCATCGCAGTCGGGAACGTTGGCTTTCCAATACGAGAACAATCCTCTATGCCTAGATATGTCACTCTTCCGTCTCCTGTCTGATATGCATGTGAATTATGCATATTCTGAGGGAAATTATCATAACATTTAGAATCCTTAGGATGAATAAACATATATGGATCAGTATCCGACTTATGTGCGGCGAATTGTCCTGCGTTCATTCCGTTGAACGAAATGATTATAGAGCCTTCACTCGCACATACCGGATCTATTTCATTAATTTTCAACTCAACAGCCTCACTTCGCGTACATTTTTCTGTCGCAAAGAATCTGAATATCGCTTTATGGTTGTTGTCCGTAATTTTGTAATCAAGTTTTGTGGTTTTCGCTCCAGAGATATTTGGCAAGCCATCTGCACTCACCCATACTCCATTCTCCAGTTTTTCCCAATAACCGACAACATCAGAAGGCATGACAACAAATTCAACATTTTCAACACGACCTACTCCATATACCAACGACTTGTTGTATGACACTTTCAGGTCAACTCCAACAACATCCCTTGATTTAATGCTGTTGGAATAAAACATATTTCCATTAACATTCATCACATATCTATAATATGTAGACGACACATTATCTATAGTGATGATATTTCCAGACACACTGTAATCTGTTGATTTTACAGTAGTCCAAATATTCTCATCCTCACTCTCTTGAAGTTCCAATGTGTAAGAGCAAGTAATATTAGAAAGGTTTTTAATCGTCGACGAGAGTGTTCCAGTCTGACATTTTCTTAACGTGCCGGAAATAGTCACAGACGGATATGTCGGTCCACAATCTATTGTTGTCTTAGTGCTCAATGTCTCACAACCCATTGGCAAAGACACACGGAACTGTTTATACGTATCTATTGCATCTCCTGATAGAGTTGAGCCTGTAGATCCTGTTATAACAGTCCAATCATAACCATTGTTTGAGCCTTCCCATGTAAACGTCGGATTTTGAAGTCCAAATGAACTTCTGAAATCACCGTCATTACTATTATTATATGAGTAGTCAACATTTACTGTTATACTCTTACCGCCACCACTACATATATTACATACATTTTCTGTTATATTCAACACAACATACGACTCTGGTCTGTTTGTCGACCAGAATGCTTTGTCACCAGTCACATATACATATAATGTACCAGTAGCGTTATTTACATCAACACCATCAGTTGTTGTCTCGAATCCGGTCTCATCGTTGTTTATTCTGACGTGAGTATACCCATTGAATTGTATATGTCCGGTTCCACTATAATCGACACGATGAAGTTTACCGCCATTAGCATCACAACACAATGTCACAATTTTACTTATAGAGACACCATTGGATCCTGTGATCGAAGGAGTTGGTATCATCCAGCCAAAATTCACATCTCTCTGTCTGTAATTCGTGTTGTACTGATCCCAGTCGTTTCCTCCTACCTTTATTCCATACACATTGGTATACTCATACGTCTCATACATTTCCTTTGTGACAGTCAAAGTCTTACCTGTGGCACCAGGAATATCACGAATATTTCCGTCTACATTCGCATACCATTGGTATTTGACAGTGCTACACGGTTCTGTCGCCAAACTCAAATTCAGATCTTCACAAGGGAAATTATCAGCATTCTCTACATCGAACCCTATAACTCTCTCATCATTGTATGAACTTACAAAAATCCTCTTATTGGCTTTATCTATATAAATATAGAATTTATGATTTGCCAAACTGCTGTTGACTGCCAACACCTCCCAATAGTGTATATTCGCGCCACTGTTATTGACAAACTTGAAGTCGAGGTTCGTATTATTCTCACCTGCGTAGAAAAACTCATATCCTTCCGCATGCAAATAAGCCCAGCCATCCCAATCTCCATGATTGCCTGTTTTACGAACAGTAATCTCATAGTTGTTACAACACAACGGTTTTATCTGCGATACCTCAAGTTCAGCTCCAGACGTCACATTAACCAATGATGGAACATTGTACACCGACGTGAGTTCAAAAGGAAGATAAGGCACTTCTATTGGTTCGGAATATATCCAAGTGTTATTATCGCCATACGAATAAGCAGCCTTGACATACTTTGACCCATTCAAGTCATTGGATGATACCGACACGCTCGCTTGATTACGGCCCATATCAATCCAATTGGATCCATCCCAACGATACCATTTATATTCACGCACATCATCATGACTACATGCCTTTGTCATTTGAAGTGTCATATTCTCACATGAAATATCTCCCGCTATGTCTACAGTGATGCAGTGACATGGATTTTTAGTTGTCAGATGCCAAACTCCACCATCTTCATATAAGTAAATATTGCTATAGAATCTTGCGTTACTGTCACCGGAATTAATGCCATAAAAGGTTTCATTTCCTTTTTTAGTGACAAAACTAGCATCACTATCAATAACCACATCTAGTATCGATCCTGATACTGTACGTAAATACCAATCATCATTATTTACCAGATAAACACTACCATTCAACGGAATTGTAAATGCACAGACGGAACAACCAGAAAGAGGAGTCAACGAATACGTATTGTAAGCATTTCCACTTTGTCCTATCACAACTCCGTCATCAACTACACTTACTACATTTGATATCTCGTTTCCACTTACCACTCTAAAGTAGATGGTATTATTTATGTTTGTCACACTTAATGTAGTGCCATTATTCTGAACACTGGTCCAATTGTTGCGGTCATCGCTTCTTTGCCATACCCAATTTGTAATATCAGGACATATATTATCGAGTGTTATTATAGGATCTCCACATACAGACGCAGTATTGTTAACAGACAGAGTCAGACATCTGCATGGATCTTCATTGGAGAATTTCCATCCATTATCATAATAAACATATCCACTGGTAAATTTACTTCTTTCTATTTCCTTAAAATTTCCATTGCTTTCAAGTTTGATATCACTATGACAATCAGGAGCGACGGCAATAGAGAGTTTTTCACCATCCTTTTCAAACCACCATTGTGTCCAGAAATTGTAAATCTGGTTAAAATCAAACTTATACGCACACATATCCGGGCACTGATTATTTGTGTAGCGTGTAAGCGTAACATTCTCATTACTATTTGTTCTTAATACTATCTCACTCTTACTAACCGCAACCTTATTACTCTCAACATCTCCATTCTTGGCATATACATCTGCATTATCATTCGTATAGACATAAGATGGCGATATCGTCAGACGGTTTCCATTAATTGTTATTCCGTCTCCATTAGAAAGCAGTGTCGTGCCATAGTACCATTCAATTGAGCTAGAACTCTCACTGGCTAAAAAAGTAATATTGTCACAATCGACTTTCTGTGCTGTGTTTGGTGTTATTGATAAAATCACTGGAATGACCCCATCACATGTTTCTGAAGCATACCACACACCGTTCTTTTGGTAAATGAATAAAGTAAAATAAGGTCCACTATAAGAAGTACAATTACTTGTATATGAGTTTGTACGATCCCAACCACAATGCTGCAAAGGTGAATGTGACACTGCACTCGAATTGGGATACAACTGATTTTGATTATTCCAAATATTGAAGCTAAATTCAGTTGTTGTGGATATCACATTATTGTTTGCATCTTCAAGTCGCCAATCCGAATAAAGAAGAGGAGTTGTCAACTCTGTATAATAACAATCTGAAGTCTCGTTCAAATCTATAATTGTTCCACCATTATTTCCATATTCACCAGATGTACATCTGATATGATAAGAAGACGATCCAGAGCCACTTCCAGAACCAGTTATAACATTATTGTATGTTCTTGACGAAGTGCCACAAGAAGAGGTAATCTCATAATAAAGTGTATATGTATGATTAGCAATAAATACATAATCATCATTTTCATAATTGCCATCCACTCTCCAACGATGACTCACTTCTGTACATCCATGCAAATCAACATCTATTTGAATTTCAGACAATTTCATACCTGGAGAAACAGACAATGTTGATGTATTGATAGTTGGAGACTGACCTCCATTCGACGGAATTGTCACACTATAGTTTTGGGATGAAGTACCACAACCATTTGTGACCTCGTAAGTCAGATTATACGTCTGGCCAGCCTGGAAAGTCAAGTTGTTTGCATCTACTGTATTACCGTCTCTTTTCCAAACTCGGTTTGTGACAGTTGATCCATTTTCACTCACAAGAATAGACACACTTGCAAGAGTGCTTCCTGCAGATGGCGTTGATATTGTGGATGTATTGATAGTAGGCTTATCGTTTATAGTCAATGTCCTTTGATCACTGGTTGTAGTTTGCCCATTGCTGTTTCTTGCTATATAACGAACTTGGTATGTGCCTACAGAAAGTCTTGTCGACGATATAATGTCATTCCATTGATTATTATTATTATACTGCCAGCAACTGCCATTCGCGCTTGATCCGTGATAATCTACCGAAGGAGTCGATATATTGATCTGATTAGCCGCACACTGAGCGGATGGAGTAGGCACATTTGTGATTGTTGGAGCAGAAGTACCTCCAGCATTAACCGACAGTGGACTACAACCACTCTCTGCAGTTCCTCCGCTTGTAAGCACATATTTCACACTGTATGAACCAGCATTCAAGGAAGACGTCACATCTCCACTTCCTCCACTACAATATACCCATTTACCTGAATATCCACTTGTCTGAGTAGTGCCATCCTTCGTAACAACAACTCCTGTAACTGAACTTAAATCAAATGGTTCTGTTGCATTACTGAAATCACATCCTGAAATATCTACAGTCCATGTTGGAGTATCTCCTCCACCACCTCCAGATCCTCCATTTGGATCCTGAGCTAAACTTTTCAATGTTGCGACTAATGCATCTTCATCTTTTTGTTTCCATTGATAATTATTGTTATTTACATTATACCAGCTGCCTACCTTCCCCGTTTCAACTATATACCATTTGTTTTGTGAATAATACACATAATATTTACATTCATTCTTAAAATTTGAAAATTTGTCGTCAGTGACCTGAATATTTGAACCTGAAATTGAATTGTTGGAATCCCAAGCAAGTCCAGTCAACGAATTGCCATTATTATCTGTCAAATACCATGGTGAATTATATGTTGTGATGTCTATTTGATATAAATTCCCATTAGCTGTAGCTGTAATATTCTTATTATTCCATTGATCTTGATACCATACCGCATGCACAGGCAAATCCACAGCCTTCGCCTCTATACTCAACCCCACAAACAACGCCACCAAACATACCCACAATACGTTCGACACCAACATTTTCTTTTTTAAGAAAGTGTACAATCCCATCATATATTTTATAATGCTATCTAAAGTCATTTTCAAAAGTTCCGTTTTTATTTTATAGCGTCTGTCCTGGCGATAGTCTACTATTATCCTTTCAACTAACGTCAAAAATCATCATCTTTGTAGTTTAAGTAAACGTTTGTAACTATTCATATCTAAACTTTCATCTCATAGTCTCACAGGTACAAACTTCACTAATATCCCCCTCGTCAAACAACTATATTTTGATAAATAAATCCAATACTCTTTACCAATAGGCATAGCTACAGGCATACATGCAAATATACAGTTTTTTTCAAATAATGATTTTACATTTATGTTAAATCTGCATAATAAGCGAAAAATCTTGTCTTTTAACGTAAAAAAATACATAACAACCATTAAAAATCCACTAAAACCACAAGTATAACTCCCAAACTGACAAAATACATCTAAGGCATTTGTAAACTTCCAATTCTGACTTATCCAGAATTGTGAATTATGAATTATGAATTGTTAATAACTATCCAACCCAAATTTCGTTTAACTTTTTTTCCCGTCGTAAATTTGCAGAAAATAAAAGAAAATGAGATTTAGCACTATATATGATGCACGCACCACATACCTCGTAAATTGTTATGAGGATTATGTCCGCAATCACTATTCGGATAGTTATCTGTCCGAAGAAGAGATTGTTACAGTATTATATTACTACGCTGATCTTGGAGAACACGATAGAGCATTCGCTTGTGCCGACGATGCATTGGCCCACTACCCCAACAACGATGAGATCCGCATCTGCCGCCTCTTTATGGAGTTTACCACAAAAGGCTTCAAGATCCTGAGATCATGGAACCCAGAGGCTGACTATCTGCGTTATCCGCACAACAACTATCTTATCATACTCCACCACATCCTTAATGCTGTGGACAGCAGGACCAGCATCGACGCTGCTCTGAAAAAGGCTATCGTGGATATCCAGTGGAACAAGGAGACGGACTGCAACCCTGTGGATTCCATCTTCGACGTCGCTGATGCTATGAATGTGTTGTGCAAGGAAGATGAGGTGTTCAAACTGGTGCAAGGTATTACGAGCAAGTTGCCGACGACTTCAGATGCGGACACCCGCGTCAAAGCTGAATGCTATATCCAGCTCGCAGACTATCTGATCGGAGACGACAAATATAAAATGGCGACAGAGATGTATGAGGCTCTTGTCGACGAGAATCCTTATTGCATGGAGGCTTGGCTTGCACAAGGAATACTCCACTTCATGAATTTCAATTATCAGGAGGCAAAACTGTCGCTCAACTTTGCCCGTGCAATTGATCCAGACAACAGTCGTCTGCACCTATGGTTCGGAAAAGTGTATGCGGCAACCGGCAAATTCAAGGATGCAGTGAAGGAATTGCGCATGCACGGAATGCTTTTCCCTACGGATATAAAAGCCAAGATTGAACTGGCCAACTGCTATCTGATGACCGACGACTACAAGAAAGCAGCGTCTATCCTGGAGACTATTCCAGACACGCATTTTGACTACCATAATGCTCAATACTCGCTTGCCATCTGCTACAACCAGACGGATCGCAACAAAGATGCCCTCTCTTGTATCAACGAAGCGATAAGCAAGGTAGAGGACGACTATTTCGACACCGTGATCTCCGACACTGTAAGTCTCGGAACCAACATCTATAAGATGGATTGGGATGAATCGCCTTGCAAACAGACAAGAGTGGATTACTATCTGCTTAAAGCCGACATCCTTGTCTGCCTTGAAGAGCTTAACGAAGCTGAAAACATTTATAATCTCGTGCTGGAAATGGACAATGACAATGCCGACGCGATTTCTGCGCTCGGACATATATACATGGACCGCAAAGATTTCCGCAACGCTATAAATATGTACGACGAGGCGATTTCCATCAACGCTGACAATGCTGGTGAAATCCACGCTCTTAAAGCTGTGGCGTATTATAAAATGAGGGATATCAAATCAGCGGCGACGTCGATGAGGGAGACAGGTGAGGATTTCATGGCTGAATCTCTGTTCTACGAATATTGTCCAGAAGCAAAAACCGATAACGATTTCCAAAAATTCTTCGACAATGAGAAATAACGTTCTGAACATAATCATGTTGACGGGAATGCTCGCGTCTACATCATGCAAGGAAAAATCATTCGACTATGAATACCGCATAGTCAACGACCAGCCTTGCGATGTGATACTGAAATTCACGTTGGACAAAAACAATGTCTCATACGAAGATACCATCGCACCTGCGACAGACACCCTTATCTTTCTACGCGAAGACGTGACCGGCAACGAGATCTGGGATGTGGAGGCGGCAGCACAGGTATACCCTTTCAAAACCATCGCGGCATACCGTATGACAGAGCCGATCGACACAAGCAAAAACCTTAAACTACGCAGAATGTGGGAAGGTGTGATGGAAACCACCAAATACGGAGAAGAGCGTGGCGTCTATACTCTGCACCTTGTGGACAGCGTTTTCAACAAAACCATCATAGCCCCACCTGATTCTACAATCGCAGACACTACCAGCGCGGAATAAACGTCTCTGGCAGTAGCCCACAATGATTTAGGATTCTCCTTACCCCATAGCCAAACAGGCCAGCAATGGACTACGGCACAAAATGAAAACAAATAGACTCATAATATGAAACACTTTGGTTTGATTGGGAAAGTGTTAGTCCACTCATTCTCAAAAAAATTCTTCACTGAGAAATTCGCAAAAGAAGGAATCGATGCACAATACGACTTGTACGAACTCCCTGTGATAGATGATTTCAAACATTTGATCACGACAAAAGAATTTTGCGGATTCAATGTGACAATTCCTTACAAGGAACAAATTATTCCTTTCCTCGATTCGTTGGACCCTATCGCAGAGGGCATCGGAGCTGTGAACACAGTTAAATTCATCCGTGAAAATGGTAAGACGGAATTGCGTGGATACAACACCGATATCATCGGATTCACAGACAGCATCAAACCATTGCTAAAAGAAAACCACAAAAAGGCACTTGTCCTTGGCACAGGTGGAGCTTCAAAAGCAATATGTTATGCGCTTAAACTGATGGGCATTGAATACAAATATGTTTCTAGAAGCGAGCGTTCTGACGGATTCACATACTCCGACCTCAACGAAGATGTCATGAAGGAGTATACTGTCATAGTCAACTGCTCTCCCGTCGGAACATTTCCACACCACGATGAAGCGCCAAACATTCCATACGAATTCCTGACTCCAGACCACCTTTTGTACGATCTGGTTTACAACCCGGAGCATACAAAATTCTGCCAACTTGGAGAAGCTAAAGGTGCAATTTGCAAGAATGGTCTTGAAATGCTACATAATCAAGCAATTGCGTCTTGGAAGATATGGAACGACATCAAATAGGTGTTATCAAACATATTTTAAGTCATTCTCAAAAATTTCCTAAACAATTCATTTGAGCATTCCACCAGACAACCAATACACGCAACATGTTTGGCGGAGGTTTTGAAAAATGAATACAATACAAAATTGTAATAATTACAAATCCCATAACAAAAAATATATTAATGTCAAGAGTATTTTTTATTTTTTTTGTGGGTAATATTGCAAAGTCATTAAGAACAAATTAGAGTAAGTGATATAACAACATATAACAATGGACTTAGACAAAATTACAATAGAGAAACGCGATGGCAAACACGAGGCGTTCTCTAAAGAGAAAATCAAAAACGCGATAACAAAAGCATATCGTGCTAGTGATGTGAAAGAAGAGCCTGGAGTAATTGATCAAGTTACAGATGCTGTTTGCAATAGCATCGACAAAGAGATCATCTCAGTAGAGGAAATTCAAGATTTGGTAGAGCATGAATTGATGTTCCGCAACCACCACGTCGCAAAAAAATATATCCTCTACCGTGACCAACGTAATACAGAGCGTCACAAGCGTACACATATGAAGCACGTGATGGATGGCATCGTCAATATCGAAAAGAATGATGTCAACCTGAGCAACGCAAATATGTCGTCGCATACACCTGCAGGTCAGATGATGACATTCGCATCTGAGGTGACTAAAGACTATGCGATCAAATATCTGCTAAGTCCAAAATTCGCACGTGCACACAAAGAGGGAGACATCCACATCCACGACTTGGACTACTATCCAACAAAGACCGTGACTTGTGTGCAGTATGACCTTGAGGATATCTTCGAAAGAGGTTTCAAGACAAAGAACGGAAGCATACGTACTCCACAGTCAATCCGTAGCTACGCCACTTTGGCTACTATCGTTTTCCAGACAAACCAGAACGAGCAGCACGGAGGCCAGAGTATTCCAGCATTCGACTTCTTCATGGCACCAGGTGTCTACAAGACATTTATAAAGAGTGCGGAGCAGATGATCAAATTCCTTTGCAAAATCAAGCATAAAGACATAGATTTCAGCTTCTTGCGTGATATGTTGAAGGAGAACATCAAGAGCATCGACGTAACAGACGAGGAAAAGAACAACTTGGTGGCAATGCTAAGCGGAAAGGGAATCAACATCACCCTTGACGAGTTGTCAGTGATCGTAAACAATGCATACGACAACACTCGTAACGAAACGCTTCAAGCAATGGAAGGTCTTGTCCACAACTTGAACACAATGCACTCTCGTGGTGGAAACCAGGTGGTGTTCAGCTCTATAAATTACGGAACAGATTTTTCTCCAGAAGGAAGAATGGTGATGAGAGAACTTCTCAACACTACATCAAAAGGTCTTGGAAGCGGAGAGGTTCCAGTCTTCCCTATCCAAATCTTCAAAGTGAGAGACGGAATTTCTTACTCAGAGGAGGATTACAAGAACGCAATTGAGAACTGGGACGCTGCAATGGCTGGCGAAATCAAGTTTAAGGCGCCAAACTTCGACCTATTGTTGAAGGCATGCGCGACTACAGCCACATCATTGTTCCCTAACTTCCTATTCTTGGACACTCCATACAACAAGCATGAGAAGTGGGATATAAACGATCCTAAGCGATACAGATATGAATTGGCTACAATGGGTTGCCGTACACGTGTGTTTGAAAACCTTAA
Source organism: Paludibacteraceae bacterium (assembly GCA_016283095.1). Taxonomy (GTDB): domain Bacteria; phylum Bacteroidota; class Bacteroidia; order Bacteroidales; family Paludibacteraceae; genus UBA1723. The sequence continues at coordinate 85,492 of JAEEMG010000019.1, forward strand.
CGGAGAGAAGACTTCAATCGGACGTGGAAACTTATCATTCACATCTATCAACCTTCCTCGTCTTGCCATAATGGCAAAAAGAGAGGCTGAGGATCTTTACCCAGACGGAGACAAGCATTTGATCCGCAAAGAGGCTAAGAAAATCCTTCTTAAGAAGACGAAGGAAATGGTTGCTTTCGTTGCCGACCAGCTATATGAAAGATACCTATACCAGCGCACAGCTTTGGCTCGTCAGTTCCCATTCATGATGGGTAACGACGTATGGAAGGGAGGAGCAGCTTTGGCACCTAACGATGAGGTAGGAGATGTGCTAAACAGCGGTACTCTTGGTATCGGATTCATCGGTGGACACAATGCGATGATGGCAATCTATGGTGAGAGCCACGGAACAAACCAAGATGCATGGGAATGCCTTCGTGACGTGTTGATTGCAATGAACGAGGTTGTAAAAGAATACAAAGAAAGATATCATTTGAACTTCTCTGTCCTTGCGACTCCAGCAGAAGGTCTTGCAGGAAGATTCACTCGTTACGACAAGCAGAAATTCGGTATCATCGAAGGTGTCAACGACCGTGATTACTACGTCAACTCATTCCACATCGATGTAAAGGAGAACATCTCATTGATCGACAAGATCAAGAAGGAGGCTCCATTCCACGCACTTACAGGTGGTGGTCACATCACATACGTGGAGCTTGACGGAGAGGCTAAGAAGAACGTCAGCTCAATCCTAAAGATCGTAAAGGTAATGCACGACGAGAATATCGGCTACGGTTCAATCAACCACCCTGTCGACACATGTAAGCGTTGCGGCTACCGTGGTGTGATCTACTCTACTTGCCCACTATGTAAGAGTGAGGAGATTATCCGTCTACGTCGTATCACAGGTTACTTGACAGGTTCACTTGAATCTTGGAACTCAGCTAAACGTGCAGAGGAAAGAGATAGAGTAAAGCATCATTAATCAATAGATTAAGTAAAATACATTTAGAGCCAGGCATTAATGTCTGGCTCTTTTTTTATCATTCCGTCCTACCTTACTTGACTAACAAAATCACTTTATCAAATCCGTCACCTTTAATTTTCGTTTAGTTTTCACACTAACTTTTTGAGAAACAGAATGAAAATAATATCCATTATCTCCAAGTATGTATATGTCATCTATAAATCCATACTTGTTGTAATGTACAATACAATTTTCCATTCGCCATGATCCTATACTTGATTTTGCTTCTAAATTCAAATCATCAGACAAAGACCGAATCAGCTTTAATTGAGCACCGTCGAAACAATCTGTTCTTTCATATAAAACAGGCAATAGTAATTGATTAATAAAATCAAGTTCAACAAAATGTCCTATAAGACAACCTATTTCACAGTCATCAGGACATGAAAAAACAACAATTTTCTCTCTGTCTCTTAAAAAGAAAAATACCAAACCTGTAAATAACAGAGAAATATATAAAACAATCTTTTTTTTCATATCCGCTTTTTTATATTCCCATTCTAAAAAACAATATGAATTTCATCATACATTATTATAGTTAATCAAAGGATACTCCAGAAATCCCATTTTTGAGTAACATGTACTTGACTTTGTCTGAAACATATAAATCACGTTCAAAACCATATTTAAATGGTATATAAAAAAAATCGAGTTTATCAATCACATCTTGCTTGAAAACAGGATCTAATATCAGATCTGTATCATCAACAAATTCTGTCTTTTCTAAATCTAAAACATCATCAACAAATTCATATACAGGTATATAATAAAACCTACATTCTTCTTTATGAGTCACCTCACACTTGATCCAATGTGTTTTTTGATGAGGAAGCAAAGAATCTACAATCAAACTTTTTAATTTTTCGGAAAACATAGGCCATGCGAACTGGTTAGGAATCCAATCCATCCATAATTGTTCTACGCCACTCAAATCATCAGTTACAGAAATTCCATCCGATTCTATTGTTAGTTTTACCAAATGGAATTTAAGAGAGACTCTATCATAATGTTCCTTAATTTGAGTTTCAAAATCAAAATCATTAACATTAGATATTGAACTATGAGATAAGAATGCACTTGCACACTCTCGCGATTGGGAGTCTGTCTGGTAGAATGAATAAAATTTCTTTAATGTTTTTTTCATCTTATTTTCTAAATGATACATCTTTCAAAAACATTCCTATCCGGCATATTCATATTGACAGAAGAATATGGTGGATGATGACGGTACAATAAACAATGAAAAATTCCTATTTAAAAACTACACCAACCTTATCCTTAAAATGTTCTATCAACTTTAAGGTTGAGTCAGACGTCGCTTCAAGATATCCCCATTTTGAGCTTTGAAGACATAGTTTTTTTGAAGAAATACAACATTCATATTCTTCCTGTATCGTATCGTTTCTGGTAAAATAAATGAAGCTAGTACAAGTACATATATCACCTCCAGTTTGACGGAATTCTGAATTTTTAATGAATTCATTTATAACTAATGAATCATTTGTATACAAAACTCTATGAAACAAGGTCCTTTTGTTTTTAAGATCATTATAGTCATCCTTGTCTAAGTATATATATATTCCATTCAAATCCGTTTCAGGAATATAATTGTTCCTGTTATGGGAGCTAATTATTTCATTTTTGTTGCTGTGCAAAAAACACAATTTGACATTGAATGCCAAACACGTAAATGTCACACAAAATAGTAGAATAAAAAATATCGAACGCTTTGTCATTGTCTGAACAGAAAACATTTAGGAGTAAAAAACTTTTCATTAAAGATCGCATATGATATCCGCAAAGATAATCATCTTTTCACTCAACACCAACCGTGGAAACGGTTATCAGAACAGGCTATGGTTGGCAAACGTCGAAGACGATTGACCATAGCCGAGAATTTAAAAATCCTCAATTAAATTATCATTGCCTCCAGGCTGAAATGGTTCACTTTCCGTTTCAATAAAGAAATCATCACATTTAAATTTAATAAAACCTCTCACCAAAAGATCAAAGTTGATTTGAACAATATAAACACCACTAGTTTTTTTATAAGAGAAACCAGTAATCAAAAAACCAGTACATAAAAAGTTAGAGTAACACTCAAGTGTATTTATCTCGGATCGATAACCGGTACAATAATTGCAGACCAGTCTTATCTCCTCGTCACATTCTGACCAATCTATAATGAAAGTTATATGATTACCCTCTCCTTTATCAAAGAGAATTTTTACGATTTCACTCTCAAAAAGATTAACCGCATCTGTCTCTTCGTTTTTATAAATCATTTTATTTCTCCTTAATAATCTAAGATTCTCATACGTTAGTGTAAAAAATCATCTTCATCAACAAAATCATTAACACTTTTCCGCATGTTATAAATTATCCGTTTTCTTTTATATTTTACAAAAGTAGCATTAATTTTGATATCAATCAATTTTGAAAAACATTTGTCACTTCAACTTATTATTACAATATAGTTTATATATTTGCGTTGTTAACGTATTTGATTAACTAATAGGGTATTTATATGAAAAAGATTTTCAATGTGATCGGCATCTGTGCCTTGATGAGTTATCTCTTTATATTTCCTTCTTGTGAAAAAGCTTATGATGAGGAAGAACTTTTGAGTGATATTGAGAAAAAGAGGAATGAAAACAAAAAAATAGAAGAGGCACAAAAAGCTCTTATTGAAGCACAAAAAACATTCATAATCGATTTTGAAGGTGATACATTCACTTTACCGGTGAAAGTTTTGCCTGTATATATAGAGTCTCCATACACAGCTTATGGATATAAAGGGGTTTATTCCTACATTTTCGACATATCTGACAAAGAAGTTATTATGAAAAGTTTGTTTGAACAAACAGCAAAGATTTCCAAAATCGGCAACATTCTTTTAACGCCAGATCGTATATTTCCTAAAAGCATTAATTCCTCTGATGTGTTGATTAATTTCTCTGATGTATTGGAAGAAAATTATTGGCAATATGTCATATCAGAAAATGACTATATTAGAAAGATACGATTTTCTTTTGAAGGAGACAAAGCTAGTTTTATCATTGGTCATGATAACTTTTGGGGAGAAAGAAAAAGTGACGAGAACGAAAACAAATGGGATTTCATAAACATTCCTTATATCATTGTACCCAATGGGTTAGACGATATCCATGATATATTTGTAAATGACTAATAGAATTTTGACTAGGAAAACTATAGATCATTCTCTCTTGATATTTGATTGAAGGCAATGGATTTAGTTGGTCGTTCAATTAGCATTAAAATCTGATTGTCCTAAACACAAATAACCCCCGAAAGAATCTCTATCTTTCGGGGATTTATACGTTTTATAGATCTATCAATCAGCGACTTTTCCAAACAAATCAAAATAGTCGCAGTCTGTTATTTCTACATTGTAGAATTCGCCGATTTTCATATCATTGTCTGCCTTCTTCACCAACACTTCCTGATCCACCTCTGGAGAATCATACTCCGTACGGCAGATGAAATACTCCGCGTCTTCACGGTCAACAATCACCTTCATCGTCTGTCCTACTTTCTCGCCATTCTTCTGCAAGGCGATCTTCTCCTGCACTTTCATCAACTGGTCGAGTCGTTCCTGCTTTGTCTCAAACGGGATATCATCCTTATAGTGTCGCGCTGAATAGGTGCCCTCCTCCTCTGAATATGCGAAAGCTCCCATACGATCGAACTTTGTATCCTTGACAAACTGCAAAAGTTCATTGAAATCCTCTTCTGTCTCGCCGGGATGTCCCACTATGAATGTTGTTCTCAATGTGATGCCTGGCACTTCACGTCTCACTCTTTCTATAAACTCAATGGTCTCCTCTTTTGTGACGTGGCGAAGCATCTTTTTCAGCATTCCTGTGGAGATATGTTGGAATGCGACATCTAGATATTTGCAGACGTTGCTGCGTTCATTCATCACTCGCAACAAGTCCCATGGAAAATCAGACGGATATGCGTAATGCAGACGTATCCACTCAACTCCTGGAATGTCCGACAGTTTCTCTACAAGCTCCGGAAGCATCACCTTGCCATACAGATCCTTGCCATACGACGACAAATCCTGCGCAATAACCTGCAACTCCTTCACTCCCGTCGCAACCAGCCTTTTCGCCTCATCAACCAACTCCTCCATCGGAATGGATGTATGCGGACCGGTTATAATCGGTATCGCACAATATGAGCAACGTCGGTTACAACCTTCTGAAATCTTCAAATACGCATAATGCTTGGGTGTTGTGACATCACGGCTAGTGGAAAGTGTGTCATCATATGTGTGGCCAAGATCCGCCAACATCTTCTTCCAAGTAAACTTGCCATAAAACTTGTCTACCTCTGGTATCTCCTGCTCCAAATCAGAAAGATAACGTTCAGACAGGCATCCCATCACAAACAACTTCTCAATCTTATGCTTCTTCTTAAGTTCACATAGATTCAAAATTGTGTTGATAGACTCCTCTTTAGCATCCCCGATAAATCCACATGTGTTCACGACAACCGTGGATCCAATGATTTTATCTGAATCGTGGCGGCAATTATAGCCCTGTTTCTGCAACTGTGCACTCAGATGTTCCGAATCTACAAGATTCTTCGAACATCCAAGGTTTATAAACTCAATAGTGTTATTTTTCCTCATTCTTGAAAAGAGAATCTACAAACTCACGTCGATCAAACACCTGCAAATGCTCGATACCCTCACCTACTCCTATATATCTTACTGGGATCTTAAACTGATCAGAAATACCGATCACCACTCCACCCTTTGCAGTTCCGTCTAGTTTTGTGATAGCAAGGGAAGTGACATCTGTAGCCTTTGTAAACTGTTTTGCCTGTTCGTAAGCGTTCTGACCTGTAGAGCCGTCAAGCACAAGCATCACATCATGTGGAGCATCAGGGATGATCTTCTTCATCACCTGCTTGATCTTAGTTAGCTCGTTCATAAGGTTGATCTTATTATGAAGACGACCTGCAGTGTCTATAATGACGACGTCGGCATCCTGAGCTTTTGCGGAAGATATAGTGTCATAAGCCACAGCGGCAGGATCAGATCCCATGTTCTGGCGGACAACAGGACAACCTACACGTTCGCCCCACACTGCAAGCTGCTCAATGGCTGCCGCACGGAAAGTGTCGGCTGCACCTAGCACCACCTTCTTTCCTGCCTTCTTATACTGATATGCAAGTTTACCGATTGTGGTAGTCTTTCCCGCACCGTTCACGCCAACAACCATAATCACATATGGATGTTTGCCTTCAGGCACATCAAAATCACCCTTCAGATCAGTGTTGTTCTCTTCTAGCAACGACGCAATCTCATCTCGTAAGATTTCATTTAGCTCATCTGTGGAAACATACTTATCTCTTGCCACACGTGCCTCTATACGCTCGATGATACGCAACGTAGTGTCAACACCGACATCAGAAGTGACAAGCACCTCCTCAAGATTGTCGAGGACCTCCTCGTCTACCTTGCTTTTTCCAGCGATAGCACGTGAGATTTTAGAAAAAACGCTGGTTTTTGTCTTTTCAAGACCTTTGTCCAACGCCTCCTTTTTCTCTTTTCCAAATAAACTGCTAAAGAAACCCATAGTAATAAGAGTAAGATTACGTTACAAAATTAGTGCAAAAAAGCAAAAAAGCAATACATTCCTTTTGAATATTACAAAATATTAGTATTTTTGCATCCGTTTTCCTACGCGGTTCAGTAAGTCTTCTCATAAAGAGATGCACCGCCGGATCTAATTTTTATATTTTTATATAATATGTACGCAATAGTTGAGATTGCAGGACAGCAATTCAAGGTTGAGAAAGACCAGACATTGTTCGTTCACCACTTGGACGCTGAGCAGGGCGCTAAGATCGAGTTTGACAAGGTGTTGTTGATCGACAACAACGGTAGTGTAACTGTAGGAGCTCCTACAATTTCTGGTGCTAAGGTAGTAGCAGAGGTTGTTTCTCCACTAGTTAAGGGTGAGAAGGTTCTTGTATTCCACAAGAAGAGACGCAAAGGTTACCGCAAGTTGAACGGTCACCGTCAGCAGTTCACTCAGGTTAAGGTTAACGATGTTGTTGCATAATTAAGGAAAGGGTAAAGAAATGGCACACAAAAAAGGTGTAGGTAGTTCTAAGAACGGACGTGAATCAGCAAGTAAGAGACTTGGTGTAAAGCTTTTCGGTGGTCAGTTTGCAAAGGCAGGCAACATCATCGTACGTCAGAGAGGTACAGTTCATCACCCAGGTGATAACGTAGGTATGGGTAGCGACCATACATTGTTTGCTTTGGTTGACGGAATCGTTGTATTCCGCAAGAAGAAAGACAACAGATCTTTCGTTTCTGTTGAGGCTAAAGCAGTCGTAGCTGAATAACGAATTGTTTGTTCATAGCTTATAAATTTTGGGGCATCTCACAAATTATTTTGTGAGGTGTCTTTTTTTATTAAGATGCGGAGTGGTTAGGAGTTCCGCCCTAAAAATTCTAATACTATACATCTAAATTTAGACAAATTCTTATATGAAGGAAAGTCATAAACTAGGACACAGCCATATTTAATCCTTTTTTTCTATATTTGCAAAAGAAACTTTCAAAAAAAGCAACCGGATTCTATATGGAACCATATGTTTTAACTCAAGATGACAAAGTCAAATTCGGAGGAATAAAAGGAGAAATAAGGTTTGTCTTTCTTTTATTCTTAATTCCATCCATCATTCTCCTTATCATTTTACTTATCACTCTTTCCCCGATACCACTATTTCTAAAAATTTGTCTGGGCGTATGTCCTGCTATTTTTTTTGCAGCCAAGCGTCTAACTTCCAAGGAGATAACAGAAGATTCCATATTACTAAAAATTGACGAATCAGGCATCGCATTTCGTCCAGATTCGAATGATACATATGCACTTATTGAATTTAAGGATTACGACTATCTCTCTACGTATCATCCAGCCCCAAACGGTCTCATAAAACTACGTTGGAAGGAGATAAGAAACATAAAAGTGAAAGCCGGACGATCTGTTGCAATAATGCAAATCAAAACGACAAGCAATACCTACTATTTTGATCTCGTTGAAAATGGAGCTGTCCGTTATTACACTTTCAGACACAAACTACGCAAGTTTGCCGACGACAAAAGCAAAATAAAATGTCCATTGACAACAATTGATTACGATTTTGGAATAGACTAAAAACAGAGCTACTACAATAAAAGTTGAATTTCAAAAAGACAAATATATGATCAGCATTAAAAAGAATTTTTCACTTAAAAACTATAATACTTTCGGTCTTGATCAACGTTGCAGTGAATTCATCGAATATGATGATGTTGCTGAACTTCAATCATTTATCAAAGATGGCAATATATCAGGTAAACGTCTGTTCCAACTTGGTAGCGGCAGCAACATCCTCCTTTGCGACGATTTTGACGGCACTATGATGCACTCGCAAATCAAAGGGATTGAGATAGTGTATGAGGATGCTGAGTTTGTCGACGTGAAGGTCGGAGCCGGTGAGATCATGGACGACTTCATCGCTTGGGCAGTGGAGAATGGATATTGTGGTGCTGAAAACCTCTCTATTATCCCTGGCACTGTCGGAGCATCAGCAGTCCAGAATGTCGGAGCATACGGTGTGGAGGCGAAAGATATAATCAAAGAGGTGGAAATGATAAAAATTGAAGACGGTAGCATCCACGTCTCCCCTAACGAAGATATTCATTTCGGATACCGTCTCAGCCGATTCAAAGAGGATTGGAAAGATAAGTTTATCGTCACTCACGTCACATACAGATTAAAGAAACAGCCTGATTTCAAACTAAGTTACGGTGGTCTTTCTAAAGAACTAGAAGGCAAAGAGATCAATTTGAATTCCATCCGTGAAACCATCATCAGTATAAGAAACAATAAGTTACCAGAGGTTGGCAAAGTGGGAAGCGCAGGCAGTTTCTTCAAGAACCCCATCGTCGACAAATCAATTTACGACGAGATATGCCGACGCGAGAAAGCCCTTGACAAATCCGTACTCGTGCCTAAATACGACATTTCCGAGACAGAGGTGAAGATTCCTGCAGGATGGATGATCGAGCATTGTGGATGGAAAGGTCAAAGCCACAACGGAGCTGGTGTTTGGCACAAACAGGCTCTTATCCTCGTCAACAATGGAAATGCGAAAAGCAGGGACATCATTGAATTAGCAAACACAATCCAAGTCGACGTATGGAGCAGATTCGGCATCAAGATTGAACCTGAAGTGATATACATCAACAATCTGTAACTCAATATTTTGCATATGAGCAAACTCAAATCTTTATTTTCTAAAGTCCCTGTTTTTTTGAATAGAATAAAGCTCTACCCTGTGGAGCTTTGTATGACTTTGTTTTTATTCATCTCTGTTGTTATCATCTTTGAGGCAATATCCATTGCAGACGACGAATCAAAAATTTCACCGTACGCCAATTTTTTTTATTCAATATGGACATTTGCTGTTTTGCCGTTTATCACAACAATCATCATTCGTTGCGACTGGAAAAACCGGACTAAAAGCGACATCGCAAAATATGCGTATTGGGCAAGCGGTCTGCTCCTTCTTCTCCCTGGATTTATTTTTCCCAAATACGAAATGAGCGAAGAAATAATATTTGGGACATATCTTCTTGCTTTTGGACTTCTGATTTCAAGTGGTTTTTACTGGGACAACCGTAAATACGCTTACAATGGAAGCCAGATATTTCACCAACTGTGTTCATCCATAATCATAAGCGGAATATTGGTTCTTGCCTACTATGCTGTGGCAGGCACGATAACCTATCTTTTCCTTCCCTCACAATCCGTAGAAGAGTATTTTATCGTCCGCTGTCTGTTGTTATACGGAGGTTTGTTTATAGTTATCATATTCTTCCCTCTATTGTTGACACACAAGCTGTCTGTCGTCAGAGAGCAGAAGGAAGAAACGATTTCCAAAGTGCTCGATTTCTGTGCCAATTACATTCTTATCCCATTCCTCATAATCTACACAGTCATTCTTTACGCATACGCATGTGAGATATTGATTTTATGGAATCTGCCCAAAGGAATGGTCGGATGGATGGTGATGGGATATATTTTCCTGGCATTTATCGGACATGCATTACAGAGAATCATCAGCAACAAAAGGTTTGAGCCATTTTTCCGTTATCTTCCATACATTTCCATCGTTCCACTGGCACTGTTCTGGGTAGGATTATGCCGACGATTGTCCGACTACGGTTTGACGGAAAGCCGAATCTACATCTTGACATTCGGCGTCTCGGCAACTCTTTTCATGATCTTTCTTCTATTCAAAAAGACAAACCATTATCTGCTAATGGCAGGTATAGTCGGAGCAATCATCGTATTTTTAGCATACATTCCTTGGACAAACGCCACACGTTTGGCTGCATTCAGCCAATTATCTACAGTCAACAAATATGTCAAGAAATACGACCTGTTAAAAGACGACCAGCGTCATTTCAAAGATTTCAGTGATTGGTGTGCGGATGCCACAGCAGATACCTCAGAAGTGTTACGATTCATATCCGCTTATGAATATCTAGGCAAAGGTTACGTAGAAAAGAAAGTGGAAAAAGATATCCAATACGACTCTATATATTCAATCTACGGAAGCATTCCGAATGAAATCAAGGAAAAATATAGCAAAGACAGATTAGGTAATTATAGCTATAAAACCGCTAATGAGAAGAGATGGATACACCACAAGAAGAAGTCATACCCTATTGACATAAAATGTTATCCGTTCTTATGTAAATTAGAAACGTATTATGGAGCAATAGAAGGTGATAAGTATGGAAATTTCATAAACATATATGATGGAGACAGAATGATTTTTTCTATAAACTGGGAGCAACATATCCGCAATAATCTTACGACGCTTCTTCAAGACTCTATACCATTGGAGAAAGAAGATCAGTTTTTCACATTCAGAAACGACTCCATATTGATTGTTATAGACGAATTTCATTTCACAAAAGAAGACGACAAGCTCTACAGTTTTACCTTTGAAAACATGCTGATATTCTCAAAGTATCCATTGAAAGATTTAGAAATCAAAGACAAATAATACAGAAGGGGCGACCACAAGAGATCGCCCCTACGAACGTTCGAAATCTAAATGGCATTATCTATAACCTCTAACGAGGTAAAAATGAATCCGTCATCATATTTTTCAACCAATATGTAACGCCTACGGCGTAATTGGGGGTATCTGTGGAGACGCAATACAAAAAAAGAGACGCCGCAATGCGACGTCTCAACAGATTTATTTTCTGCAGTGATTTATTCTCTCACCAACAACGTATAATTCTTGCCTTTTGAATTTCTCAAAATATAGAATCCGCTCTTCAAGCTGTTTTTATAAGAATTATGCGAGACGGTGATTTTCTTGACAAATCTGCCAGCGATGTCATACACATTATACTCATCATCTGGAATCAAACCGTTCTCAGCGGAAATAGACTCAACACCAGTCGGGTTGACACATCTGAATGTGAAGCAGTCGAGGTCTACCCAGTCTCCTGTGATTTCGACTTTCAGCACATGAGTTCCCTTAGTCAACTTGTTCAACTTAGTCTCCACAACCTCAAAAGTATTCCAGTCACCTGTGTTTGGAACATTCACGAATCCTCCAGGAGTACCGTCGTCGCCAGGAACTATAAAATTATTATCCAAATAGAATGTGAACGCTGCACCGTTTGCTCCAGAGGCGACTCTCGACTCTACGATATACTCGTCTTCATACTGAATATCAACCGTATACTCAAGCCATTCGCCTGTCTGAGTGTAGCCGACAGCAGTCGCACTCATATCCACTCCCTCATTACGCGTTGTTCCATTACGATTCTCCTCATCATTATCGTGGTAAGCATTACCCTCGCCTCCATTATCAAACTCCTCTGCTTCAATCTTTCCAGGAATCTTAAAAGGAACACCGTTGAATGGAGTCTGAGGCATAAAGATAGTCACCTCCTTCTTGGAAGTTGTATACTCCTTGTTATTATTGTCGTAAGCCACAGCCCAAATAGTGTGTGTACCCTCCGACACATTATCCCATACATACTTAGTCTCACCACTCACAAGTTTCTGTCCATCAGCATAGATTTCAATCGACTTGGTATTCTCAATATCATTGTTGACAATAATCTCAATCTCTCCTGGTTCAGACTCCTTATTGATAAAAGTCTCTATTTTGATGCCTGCCTGAGGATTTGCACCACCGTTCTTTTCCAAAATTTCAAGCATCTTCTCTGCATATCTCTTACCCAAAAGTTTGTAGCCAGCCACAGTGAAGTGGTATTCGTCACTAGCCGCCTCACAACCTTCAGCAGAGATGACGTAAGAGTTAGGAATCACACTTGGCACTTTTCTGACAACAGTGTTATGACCACTACATGGACCTGAGTAACGAACCTCACCAACCAACAAAGGAACGTCAGCTCCATTCAGACCAAGATCATCCAGCATATTCTGGTAAACCTCTTTCAAATTATTAGGCCAGCTTTGATCTCCTGTATTTGTCTCACCCTGATGCACCAAGATTCCCTTGATCACACCAACCTTCTGAGCCTCCTTAGCCACCTCAATAATACGTCCATAAGGATTGCTTCCATAAGATTTTGCATAATCCTGTAGCCAACTTGCAGCAGAGCTCAAATAACTCTGATATTTAGTTTTACGGAAGGCATCAATACTAGCTCCACCAATTGCGACGTCGACAACACCGACTTTTATGCTTGGATCAAGTTTTTCCACCAAAGTACGTCCGAAATAGTCTACAGGTCCGAAGCCACTATTATTCCAGTGGAAACAACGAGCCAATGGCGGAACAGCAGTATACTCACCGCATTTTTTTTTGCCACACTGAGAACAGTTGTCAGCAGTGTAGAACATTCTGAATCTCTCGTCGACTCCCTGTTTCTCACTGTCAGGCACAGTGGCATTACCCTCCATGTTCGACTGTCCCCAACATATATAGATATGATAATTAGGATCTGGTTCGGCAATAGCCAAAGAAGAAGCCCCTACCAAGCACAGAGAAAGAGCCATGCGTAAATAATGAAGTAAAAATGTGTGTTTCATGTCGTAAAAAGTTTTCAAATTCATACAACAAATATAAAAAGTAAAATCAGCAATACATTTTAAAGAGCCAATAAAATGACAAAAAGGGAAAAATGACACCGATAATGGGAATAATAGCATTGATAAAAGACGGTGGAAAGGGGAATTTTTACAAATTTCACTTTGTCTTACCAGATTAAATTGCCATATTTACAACCGGTTTTACGAAAAAGAAAAAAAACTTCGTCTTCACTATGAAAAATTCAAAACTCTATGAAATCCACTAATATAATATCATACATAGGTCTGACTTTATTTACCGCCTACGCCATCTTCTATTGGATATCACCGAACATGGCAGATCTAACGCTATTCTTTGTTTGTACACATTCGGTGTTTTTTTTCTGTTCCTATTGGCGAGTTGCGGTTTTATACTCAAATCATGTATAAAAGCCTTTTCGGATAAGGAAAACATACATTATAGGATCTGTGCAATCTGGACAGCATTACTGATCATATTTTGGATCCTCATTCCAAGTGGAGATTGTGATCCGTATATACAAGAAGAGTATTATGAAAGTCACAAAGATGAAATTTGGGAAACAGCTCATCAAATAGATAAAATATGTAAAGACAAGTGTCAAGTACACATAAGTGAAGGCAAATCATATACAGAATTTTCTAAATATCATCCTGACTGTCTGTCCCTATCCGAATTTGACCAAATCAAAAAATTGATTGACGACGCCGATTTTGAATTCGTCTCATATTCAGACAGCATATGTGAATTTGGATTCAGAAGAAAGGGGTTAGGATTATACCGTTATACATTAGGGCTTCATGGCCAAAAAATAGAAGACGAGTATTCACGTATAATCTACAATGATTCCGTCGCCTTCGTGTATGAAGCAGGAGCAATTGGTAGCAATTTCTATCCTAATAAAGAAGAATACCTAAAAAGCAAAGGAAGAACGAGTGAATATTGCCATAAAGTTCACGTTCCTTGAATGGATTAAATAAAACATATTTCGGGAAGAATTCTTTACTGTTTAACCAGCCAAATGTTGAAAAAGACGAAACCATGACATATGAGAACAGCAATCTGTAAAGCACAAACACAACTACAAAAAAAGAAATTATCAGCAATGATTTTTTCATGTCACAACCTAAAAGAATTAGTCTTTTTTATTTCGACGGTGCAAAATTAATGTTTTTAAATAATTTACAACACTTCGTTTCGCTCTTTCTCGCTCGTGCTTACGCACTGGGGCAAGGACGTTCCGCCCTTTGCAATCCTCGTCACTCTCGCCTTCCGTGAAAAAGATGATTCTCAGGTTGTAGTTTTTTGAATGAATGCTATACAATTCATCTCACGTTAAATTAAAATCAAACAGATTTTCATTTGAATTAGAACAATTCACAAAACAAAATCATATATTTGCAATTGAGTATATTTTATCAATAAAGCACAAATATAGATGGTTATGGATAATATGTTATCAGTTTTGGACAATTACACTCTCGACAACATTGATGACATTGCTATTACGTTGGCTCAAGATTTCCGCAAACGTCGTATAGAAAAGAATATGACGCGAGAAGAAATTGCAAAGAAATCTGGTGTGGCAGTGAGCAACATTGTCAGATTTGAACAAAAAGGTCTCATTTCATTAAAAAACCTTATTGGCATCGCAATCGCAATGGAATACACGTCCGAAGTGAAAAACATATTTGCAGAGCCCAAATATTCAACCATAGAAGAATTAACCCAAATACGCAGAAACACAGGAAAAACAAGAGCCCATAAGCAATGAAAAAGATAGACAAGCTGACAGTCAAGTATCATGGAGACACAGTCGGAAATATCTCATTAACACCAGACAACAAACATTTAGCATTTGAGTACACCACTCAATGGATTGCCGAAGGGTTCAGCATTTCCCCACTGGAATTGCCATTGAAAAAAGGGATTTTTATAGCAAAATCCACCCCATTCTATGGTGACTTTGGAATTTTTGAAGACAGTTTGCCTGATGGATACGGCCGCTACCTTCTACATAAGGCATTACTTCGTGAAGGAATAGACGACAGAAACCTTACGGCTATCGACCGTCTAAGTATTGTAGGCAAAAATGGAATGGGAGCCTTGACTTATGAACCAGAGACCATCATAAAAAAAGAGTATGAAATGACCGACTTCGACCTTTTACAACAAAAAGCGTGGGAAGTACTTAAAGAGCGACAAGATACCGATGCCAGTCTTCTTTTATATAATAGTGGAAATAGTGGCGGCTGTCGTCCGAAAGCAGTTTTTTCAGACAAAGAAGGTCATTGGCTTATCAAATTCCGTCACACATACGACCCAGACAATATGGGGCAACAAGAATATCATTACAACGAAATTGCACGCAAATGTGGAATTGACATTCCAGACTTCAAACTCACAAACAACAAATATTTCACAACAAAAAGATTTGACATCACCAATGATGGAGAACGAATCCATACTGCGACAGCTGGAGGGTTACTCTGTCTGTCACTATCCGAACCAGTTCTTGACTACAGCAATCTACTGGCATTGACTGGCTATCTCACACAAGATTCGAAATATGTAGAAGAAATGTACCGTCGAATGATATTCAATTATCTCACAGACAACAAAGATGATCACTGCAAAAACTTCAGTTTTATTGTTCGCAAGAATGAAAAAGGTCAGTTTTTATGGCATCTTGCTCCAGCATACGACCTGACTCTATGTACAGAAGGCTACAATGGACAACATGCGACATCTGTCAACTCAAAAAGTCAGCCAACCATTTCTGATTTCATTGCCGTCGGCACAAAAATCAAAATGAGCGAAAAACGTTGTAAAGAGATTTTTGATGAAGTCTATCAAAACTGTGACGACTTACGCTTGTATAAAATTTTATAGATTTTGCGCTCAGCAAACCACAAAAGATGAAAAATCATCACGTCACGAATATTTCAACACAAAGCCATCAAAAACGCTAAAAGTTGAGAATTAGCTTTGTCAGGTCAAAAAAAAATGCCATATTTACAACCGTTTTCTGCGTAGTAGTGAACATTTTCCGTCTACGCCACATATAAGAAATTGAATTACAATAAAATAACAGAATGAAAGTAGATGTTTTACTCGGTTTGCAATGGGGCGACGAGGGTAAAGGAAAAGTAGTAGACGTATTGACGCCAAACTATGATGTCGTAACACGCTTTCAAGGAGGTCCGAATGCAGGACACACACTTGAGTTTGAAGGCCAGAAATACGTGCTTAGATCAGTGCCATCAGGAATTTTCCAGGGAGGCAAGGTCAATGTCATCGGTAATGGCGTAGTGCTTGACCCCGCATTGTTCAAGCAGGAAATCGAGCAACTTGAGGCATCTGGTCACAATTTGACAGAGCGCCTATACATATCAAAGAAGGCTCACCTTATCCTTCCTACACACCGTCTGTTGGACAAGGCTTATGAAATGGCCAAAGGTGCAGGAAAGATCGGTACTACAGGTAAGGGTATCGGACCAACATACACAGACAAGATTTCCCGTAATGGTTTGAGAGTAGGTGATTTGCTTAACAACTTCGATGAGAAGTATGCAAAGGCTATCGCTCGCCACAAAGAGATCCTTTCTCACTACGATTTCGACTACAAGCAGGAATTTGAGACTATCGAGAAGGATTGGAAGGAAGGAGTCAAGAAGTTGAGAGAGTTCATCTTCATCGACAGCGAATATTTCTTGAACGACACTTTGGAAGAGGGTAAATCAATCCTTGCTGAGGGTGCACAAGGTACAATGCTTGACGTAGACTTCGGTTCATACCCATTCGTCACATCATCAAACACTATCTGTGCTGGTGCATGTACAGGTCTTGGAATCGCTCCACGTAAGATCGGCGACGTGTATGGAATCTTCAAAGCATACTGCACACGTGTAGGTTCAGGTCCATTCCCAACAGAGTTGTTTGACGAGACTGGCAAAAAGATCCGTGATCTTGGTCACGAATATGGTGCTGTCACTGGCCGTGAGAGAAGATGTGGTTGGATCGACCTTGTAGCATTGAAATATGCGGTTATGATCAACGGTGTAACTAAGTTGATCATGATGAAGAGCGACGTGCTTGACGATTTCGACACAATCAAGGCTTGCGTTGCATACAATATCAACGGTGAGGAGACTGACGAATTCCCATTTGATATCAAGGAGACTAACTTCACTCCTGTCTACAAAGAGTTCAAGGGTTGGAAGAAGGATATGACAAAGACAAAGAAAGTGTCTGAGTTCCCTGAGGAATACAACGACTATCTTGACTTCTTGGAGGATTACCTAGAGGTGCCTATCAAGATTGTTTCTGTCGGTCCAGACCGTGAGCAGACAATCGTTCGCTACACAGCAGAAGATTAATAATCAAAGCATTATTATAAAAGGTCGGAGGAATCCGACCTTTTTTGTTTATTGCAAATAAACCTACATATTAGATGCTGTATTAGTTTTATTGAGGATTGTTAAGGGCGGATCGCCCTAACCCTCCTCTCTTCTGCAAGTTCGTAAGAACGAGCAGTTACAAAAGGTAATGATGATTATTGAAAATTGTATAGATATTAAAACAGCGTATAATCTCAATCCTTCTTCTCGTCTCTCTCAACCTTAGTCTTTGAAAAATCCTGTAAGAACCATTCCACACTTTTCCATTCTGCATCATACTCGATTCTATATTCCATCTCACGAGGATAACTGTTCTCCTCTATGATTGACTGTAAATACTGGTGAACAGGTTCAGGCTCATTCAGCTGCCAAAACACATTTATTTGGCCATCACATGTTTCTCTTGCCACAAAAAGAGCGTTGGGATGATCCGGATCCCCCTTGATGGCAGAATCGAGTTTTTCGACGTAGTCAAGCACAATATCCGATTCTTCATGCGTAGGCATGCCATTTTGTGCCAAGTCTTTGTAATAGATGGTGAGAGAACACGTCCATCCAAACACATCTTTCTCCTTAAAGTCCCGTAAATTGGAATTAAGAACAATTATCGCAGGTTTGTCTTCTTCATAGAGACATTCCACAACATGATATTTTTCTTCCGGGACTATAATACTAACTTCTTTCATTCCGTCTGAACATTTTTCCTTTTTCGCTTTTTTGCGATACCATAGGAAAAAACAAAAGCAAAAAACGACGACAATAGTTATAACAAATCTCATTTCTATACCTTATTATTTTGTGAGACGCAGAATTGACAAATCCATCATTCAAATACAATGGAAAGCAAATATAATTCTAAAAAAATAAAAAAACTGTATTCTATTTACAACTGACATTTTCATCTTTTTCCGTCTGAAAGACGCTACCGAGCAAAGCGAGAGTAAACCGTGACGAAGTCTCGGGATGATGTGACGATGACACAAAAACTTTGTCTGAAAGGCAATACCATAAGTACCGCTTTCTCACTTCCGTTTCTCATAAAAAAGAAGAAGTCTTTCTCTGTGAACCTTTTGTCTCTGTGGTTTTTAAATTTAATGTGCTCGCCTACGGCTCGCAAATGGGGAGTGGTTAGGGCGTTCCGCCCTTAACAATCCTCACTTATGACACTCCGACTACCATTTTTTACTATAATATTTTTTATTTCGTTGAATTGACGTTAATCAAATTGAGCAGTTTGCCCCCCCTTATCTAATCAAAGTGAAATGACCTGTATACACTTTGTCGAGATCATTGATATTGATTTCATACCAATAGTCTGTCGCCGGCATCTTAATTCCATTATAGACTCCATCCCAATCGGCATCGTCTCCGGCTCTGTACGCAGCAAGTTTTTTACCCCAACGATCAAAGATTATCACCTCTGCATCCGGATATCCTTCTGCCAAACCTTTAACCACAAACTTTTCATTTTCACCATCACCATTTGGAGTTATGAAGATTGGGATCTCAATACCAGGCGTATTAACGACAAATGTCATCTCTGTTTTGCATCCATAACTATCTTCAACCATAAGTGTATGGGTAGCATAAGAAAGTCCGCTTCGTATATTATTCCCAACTTCCGGATCATCTGTTTTTCCATCTATGACATACCTATATGGTCCAGTATAATTTGTTTCATCGAGCTGGATTTCAACCGTCTTATATGTGATAGAATCAATCTGAGCTACAACTGGCAAATGAATAACCTCAACAGTTTTGGAATCTTCAGCCTCACACAATCCTCTTGTCACGTGAAGTGTGAATTTTGCCAACTCTGGCTCCGGCACAAACGATAAAATAGGACCTGTAAATGTAGTTTGATTATTTTCATATATCCACTCATATTCATCCGCTTTATACGAAGATGCGTCGAGAGTAAGATGATCATTTTCACATATTTGTGAAGGTGCGTCAATTCTTCCTTCAAGCGGTTTGTGCACCTCAACAGGAATAAAATATGGTTTAGCAGCACAATACTGATTCTTTGCAATAACCTTGTATTGTTTAGTGATAGGAGAATCACCTGATCCGTCGTACACTGGGATGATTATTGCGCCTGCCATATTTCCAAACACTTCGCCTTCTGGATTATCACTCCAATCAAGTTCCTCTACGTATTCATTAGGTGTCACATCTATCTTAACCGACGCTTCACCATCTCCACATACTGGAGTGACAGAAGACAGTGTCACATCAACTCCTGCATAGACAACCAACTCATTTCCATCTGCAATTTGTTGATCAAACCTACATCCTTCAGAGATTAGAGAAAACGAGTAAACGCCTCCATCAGTTGTTTTCGCTGGATTTAGTTCCAACCTTTTTCCTGTCTGGTTTGGAATCACATTTCCGTCATGTTGCCATTCTATTGTAGTGTTGGAAGGACCTTTAAAATCAACTATCTGAGCCCACCACTTCTCATTCTCACAAATTGCTAATGCTTCATTATTGGATTTAGCACTAACACTCTTGTCGACAATCTTAAATGAAAAACTCGTAGGACACTCATTGATATATGAAACCGTGTAATTTCCAACGCCAAGTTCCATTTCCGTCGCACCGGAAGTCTCATCAGAGAATGATCCTGTACTTGTTTCTGTTCCAGTCAAAGTATATGTGCCTCCATTTTTATTGGCGACGTCGGACAAATCAACAGTCACTATTCCTCCACAAGAGTTGAACGACAGATTGTTTGCTGAGATCACATCAGATAATTGCTGTGCATTGTCAGGTTCAGAGATCTTGATTTTTCCGACAAGGCGGCCATCTCCCACAACAATCTCCTTAACCTTCTTCACCGCATTAGCTCCGTAACATGCCGAGCTCGACACCTCTACCGTCACTTTCATCAAATCACCTGCATTGTTAAGGCCAGCAGAGCCTGTGTTGTAAGTTTTGGTCTTTGCCTTAGTATTATTTAAGCTGTTTGTCCAAGAGTAAACAAGATCATTCTCAACGAGTCCGCCTCCCAACGTAAGGTCAAGATCCAAATCTACAGCAACATTCGGGCATGTTTTATCCAAACCTATGAGTTCTGCTTTCAACTCATGGAACACAACATTAAGTTCTTCCTCTTCAGACGAGCAAGTCTGCTCATCTGCCTCACCCTTATTGATGACGTATGATCCAGTCACCAAATACTTACCTGCTTCAGTAACGTCGGCAGTTGTAGGAGTACCGTCTTCATAATAACGGACTTCACAATCCTCAATGCTTATGTTGTACATTTCTTTCAAATTCTGACTTTCTCCCAAACACTTAGGTGCAGTCTCAATCGCAGCAAGTTTAGGATTTGTGTAGACAGTCACAGTCAGAGCAACGGGAGCACTCTCTGCCGCCGGATTGGATTTCAAACGCTGACGTACATAGTAAGTATATTTCTTTGTCCTCTCATTAGGAGATGCTTTCTGAATTGTTGGAGACAACTCAATCTTGCTAAACTCTTGAGAATCATCTATTGTTCCGTCTTCTTTACTATTATACCAAACCAATTCAAACTCAGAAGCGGAATTTCCGCCATCCACACCGTTTGTTGTTGCCACAAGTGTGTCTTTCAACAATGGAGAATTCTCACACACTGAAAAATCCTTCACTGTTGGAGCTGGATATCCCGACACAATTATAGAAACTGGAACGAATTCACTTTCACAGCCAAGAGCATTAACTTGCTTAATTTTGTACTTTTTTGTCAGATTTCCAGTCAAGCCAACTACTTCAGCCGGCGTCGGTGTCGCGTCTTCCTCATCTATCGGACCTGTTTCATCATCATTATACCAAACAATCTGGCAAGACGATTCTCCTACAATAGCGTTCGGAGCTTGCACAGTTGGCTTTAACGCATTTCCATTCTCCACTTCTGTCTTCAAATATGTAATCGGGCTTACCAACGGCTCACCTACACTCTGCACCTTGACCACATATTCCGTCATATCTCCACGACAACCAGTCTTCTCGTCGTTCAGCGCATACCAGAATGATTTTGGAGATTCATCTTGTGTCACAGCTCCGACTACCGGTTCTGAAATGGATTTCGCTCTCACAGAATCAGAGCCATCGTACCAATCAAGTTTGAAGCCAGTTATTGTTTTTATTGGTTCCGACGCAAGTGTTCCCTCGCAGAATTCATCTGGATTGATCAATTTCTCTGTAGGATGATCGGCTGCGACGACGTGGATACTATCCCATCTCCAGCAGACTTTTCCATCTTCATTAAGGAATTCCATATCCTTCACTAACAGATAATACCAATCTGCGTCCTTCCACGTCACATTATAAAATGAGACGCGACTGCCAGCTGCAGAACCAGATCCCGCTACACCGGATGCATTCTTTGATCCCTTATGCCAAGATGCGACATACCTGCGAGGCTCATCATTTGGTCCGACACTGATTCCCATCACACCTGGATTCGTTGGCATAAATGACTCTGTCGTAAGATTAGCCATTTTGTCGGGACAAAGGACCACCTCCTTCTCCTGATTGGCATTTATTGTAATCAAAGTCGACGGATCTGCTGAAATAATTGAGGCCTTCTCTACAGGCTCACACAAGTCGCAATTCAATGCCGCCTCAACTGGAATAGTAGAGAATGAGACATTTCTACATGGACTCATCTCATCCAAGGATTCCCATAACGCACGCTGATCCTTTAGATAATTAAACTCTCCTATCACCACACGGAATCGTACTTTCTCTTTTCTCTCCACATTTTCAAATGCAGGATGGTTGGCAGGATCAGGAATAATATATTCATCCTCTTCCTGAACTTCACCCAAGTCTTTCCAATCAGAAATAGGATCAAAAGATGAATCACTTGGATCTTTGGTAGTGTATTGGAAAAGGTATCCTGGAATTGGTTTTTCAAAATAACCTTTAGCTTTAATCTGTGCTTTCAAGACAAAATCATCGTCCATACACAAATTCAACAAATCATTAGTTTTGCTGGAAGCTACAACCTCAACCTTCGGAGGCGTGCAGACACGGAAAGCAATATCATCCAACGCGATATCTCCACGTTGAGCCGCTTTATAATCATCTTCTTTGCTGATAATCTGAATTTTAACGGACTCTACACCTTCAGGCAACTTAAAATCATACGTTTTTCTCGGCTCCACCCATCCTACTTGGTCCAACACATAAGTATCCTCAATAGGTGTACCATCAGCAAGAATCACTTCATTTGTCTTGGAATCCACAAGACGAACCTGTATAGTAGCATTTGTTTCGAATCCAGAAGTCGGTTTTTTGTTGATAGCGCCGACAGCTGCAGAAAAAGAGATTGGTCGTTCTGGACACAAATCCGTAATCTCTTGTTCATAAACCACCTTATCCAACCAACCGTCGCCCTTCATATCTATCTGCAAGAATGCTCCTCCTTTTTCTCCAGTAGCATCAAACATAGTTGCAGGAGAATTATAGGCATTTTCTGTTGCGATAGCGTAAGCTCCATTACGGAAATTTGTTCCCGAATATTTCAATTCTTTTGCAAAAGCAGCTCCTCTATTCAACTGATCATCAATACTATATCCATGATTGCCATTTCCGACCAATATTTCTTTTGCTTTTACTGTTTGCTCATTTCCATTTTTATCTCTGTAATAATAGGTGCTACCTGAGAATCTTCCAAAATCATCCAAATAGATATCAGTCAAAGCCATAGGATTACCTTCTCCGTCATCGCAACACTCTCCTACCGACAAATCGCGGGTCGCCGTCGCAATACATCCATCAGGAGTGGACACAGTGCAAGTGATAGTGTAATTATCAGGATTTGGCGGGAAGAAGATCATGGATTGATCTTCCGACGTTTCTCCTGTAGATTTTTCATTCCAAAAATAAGTTGTGCCATCAGGGAAGACGGAATTCAATTTCAACACAGCTGGCATTTGTGGACACGGATTCCCAACAACTCTAATTACGGGTTCAAACTCACCCTCTATTCTTAAATTATCCAAAGACAATGGGCCGAAGTCCGCATTCGTTCCCGCAAAATAAAAAGTTACATTACCCGAATTGTCTGCCTTTGCAGTCAAAATCAACGTTTGAGATTCACCCCAGTCGAGCTTATTTGTCGTTTTTCTATTTGCCGCGCCACCAAAACCTCCAGGTTGCGATGTGCTTACACTCAACTGTGGAGCAGGAGCAGTGAATGGATCCAACTCTCCTTTTATATAACTTAGTTTTCTTCCAAGTTTGATTTCTGTCTCCAAATCATCTGGATCAGCAACGTCTTCATTCATATACTGCAACGCTTTTTCCAGATTGTCAGGGGAAAGGAGATTATACACATCGACACTTAGAGTGACAGAAGAACCTGGGATTAATCCGGATACAGAGTATGTCAATACGGAAACATTCTGACCATTTCCATAGATTACAAACTGGTTTGATCCGCTTCCTTCATTTAGATATGGGCTGATTGTGCGTGGATTAGCAACAATGCCAGCAAAACCCTTAGCGGTATTGTTGATGTTTTTTGTCAAATAATCGCTCCACTTAGCAGTCAGAGTTGCAGAAGAAGAAACGTTGCCCGACGCCATTCCAAGAAGTGTGGCGGCTTCAACATCTGAAGAATATTTGCATGATGTTCCGCACTCTTTTTTAAGGAGTTGGTCAAGGTCTTCACTAAACCATCCTTCTCCATCATTAGACAACGACGGATTAAACAAAGCACTTGATGTCTCAAAATCGGAGCCACCAACAAGACAATTGGACGCAAATGTCTCGACCGCATTAAACAATCCAATACCAAATATTAGAACGGGTATATTATATCTCATAATGTTTTTACATTCAATATGTTATAATATGTTATAGAGTTCAATAAAGTACTTATATAGAAATTGTCCCTATATGAGGGTTGTTAATGGAATTCCTCCCTTCACTCATCCACGCAAACCCGAAGGACGTTCGTAAAAAATACGATCAAATGCTATAAAATACCTTAAATGTATTAATCAAAATAAATATTGAATGCGTATTTTTAGATTGATGCGCCTAATGTAGTACTTTTTTTTCGTATCATATTCACTTTTATTACTTTTTATTAAATTTTGATGATTTTGAAAACAGAAAAATTCGCTTTTGTTTAGAAAACGTAAATTTTTCCGCAAATCTGAAAAAGGACAAATTTGGCATAATAGAAATCATGCCCGTTTGGAAATGGATTCTATAATAAAAAAATGTATTTTTGCACCTTTGTAGAGACGCACGGACGTGCGTGTAACACGGACGTGCGTGTCCACAGAACAATAGATTTCCTTCGAATATATGAGAACAATATTTCTATTCATATCATTAGTGATCTCCGCATCATTATCAGCAGAGATGATTTCATCCACTCGCTTCGAATCTGCGGAAGCAGGCAAACCGTTTTTGCTTGAGAACTGGAAAAACGAAGGTTTCTCAACAGGCACATGGGATAACGGTCTGAAAGACAGAACTATAATCGACACCACATATTCGGTGTCAGGCAGAAAATCATTGCGTGTGGAATATCCGAAAGGTGGTGTCGGACCACAGGAGACTGGAGCTCAAGTGGAGTTAAAATTTCCATCACGTGATGTGGCTTACATGTCATATTGGATGCGATTCTCCGACAATTTCAGTTTCGGCACAACAAACGAAGGAGGCAAACTGCCTGGATTATGCGGAGGAAACAACTGTTCAGGAGGAGACAACTGTGACGGCACAAACGGATTCTCCGCACGATTCATGTGGAGAGCCGGCGGACAGATAGTGCTTTATCTCTACCACATGGACAAGCCAGAGAAATATGGGGAAGACCATCCATTGAAATATGCAGATGGAAGCAATGTGATATTCGAGAGAGGCACATGGCACCACATCGAAGAACGAGTAAAAATCAATTCAGCAGGAGATGTATACGACGGTGAGGTGCAGGCTTGGGTAGACGGCAAAGAGGTGCTGTCGCTAAAGGGTCTCAGATTCACAAATAATGGAGACAAAGTGGACAAACTATACATCTCGACATTCCATGGTGGAGACGACGAGACATGGGCACCAACTGAAACCTGCCATATTTGGTTTGACGACATCAGAATCGGAACAAGCCGTATAGAATCCCGTCTCTACACATGTGCCGGACCTTCCCTTGGTAAAAACAGAGCGTTGTGTGCAGGCTCTCCTATCCTACTCTCCGCATCAGACACCGACTACGATTCATACGTCTGGACGAAAGGCAACACATTGATATCCAACAGCAAAAGTATCACCGTCGACAAAAGCGGAGCATATACACTAGCTGTAGACAGCGGATGGTGTGCGAAAAAAAGCACCGTCTACATCAGTGAACAATTAGAACCGAATTTGGGAAAAGACAGAGCTATCTGCAAAACATCATTCGAGATCCTTGAGAGTGGCATAGAAAGCAAAAACAACCTTTCTTACCAATGGTTAAAAGATGGAAGAGATTTGCAAACAACCGAGCCATCCATCAAAGTAAAAGATGCTGGAACATATACAGTCAAAGTGAAAGCAGAAGGATGCGAAGAGGCCTCAGCAAACGTAAGACTTACGTCAAAGCTACTGAATATCCCAGATGTCACAGACGAACCAGGCAAAACAGTGGAGATAAAACCGTCACCATCAAAAGATTATATTTGGAAAGACGAGAATGGTCTCCCATTCAGTATTGGAAGCAGTTGCAAAGTGGAAATTCCAAATGGAGAGAGATACATTTACGTATCCGACGCCGACGCATATTCCGGATATGTAGGCAAGAAAAGCATAAGCGTCAACGAATCATACACAGACAACAGATTCGACAGAAAGATGAGATTCGAGACATTCAGAGATGTCACAATCGACTCCCTGTCAATATATACCGCTGACGCGCAAGACGTCGTGTTGCGAATCATAACAGACGACGAAGAGCATACCGTATGGGAGCAGAAATATCCAGGACTTGGTATAGGAGAGCACCGTCTACCTATCAACGCAACACTGACCAAAGGGAAATATATGATGGATGCGGTAGGCAGCACAGGCAGATTGCGACACTCCAACCAAAAAGACACTGACATAAAATTTCCATATACAATAGACGGAATAATAACCATCACAGGCTCCAATGTCGAATGGATAGACGCATCGCCATACTATCTCTTCTTCTACAACTGGAAAATATCCGCTGGCAACACATGTGCGAGCACACCTGTAAAAATATCAAACATCAATGATATCAGCAATCTCAGCGAAATGCCAAATGATGTTTTCATAGTCTACAAAAGAGGCAGTAAGATCAACATTATAGCGAACGACATAATAAAAGAAGTGAAAGTCACAAAGGCAAATGGAAAGGAGAAAATCTTCAAAGCAAACGGAGTAATCAACAACAGTTGGGAGATCTCCGTACATTCAAAAGAGCCTTTGATAATCAGAGTGCAAACAATAGACGGAAAAATCATGACGCAGAAATTAATATATTGATTTCAATGCGTAATTCATAATTTGATGTGTACGGGCGATCCCTTGTTACGTCGTCAGACGTTAAATATCGGTAGACGTTAATATCGGTAGACACGCCATCCATTACCCCATTCGGGGTTATATTTTCCGATGTCACAATTTCCGTTTCCAAAAGATAGAGATTTTATATTTTTATCCCCGAAAAAAGTGTAATTTTGCAAACTGAAGAGAAGAAGGGTCTGTCGCTGGCGTACATGATGCGTCAGAGGAAAGTCCGGGCAACACAGAGCGACCATGCTTCCTAACGGGAAGTCTTTCGTGAGAGAGAATGTACGGTAACAGAAATATACCGCTGCTTTCGGGCAGTAAGGGTGAAATGGCGGGGTAAGAGCCCACCGGTCGTGTGGCGACACGCGGCGTCAATATCGGTCATGGGTTGCAAGATCATGTATACCGACGTTTGAGGGCTGCTCGTCCGAGTCGGAGGGTAGATTGCTAGAGGTGTGTGGTGACGCACATCGTAGATAAATGGCAGACGCACGGCTTTTTAGTAATAATTGGCCGTGGCACATAACCCGGCTTATACTTCCTCTCTTCTTTTTTTCTAAACCACTAACACTTAATCGACAACAGTTTTGGAAGCAAAAGCGAAAGATATAATAGACAAGTTGAAAAAAGGATTCGTCTCATTCTTTAAAGATCCACAAGAGTACATCTACGAAGCCATCAACAATCTCCGTAAAGGCGGCGATATAAAAGGTATCGGATGGATATTTGAATTAGTGGCGACGGTGCTGCTATGCTTCATAGGATTCAAACAAAAGTCTATCGGTCAGAAATCGAAGGTGCTGACCTACCACACCGTGTTTTCCATGATACCTGTGTTCGCATTCATAATTGCGATCGCCAAAGGATTTGGTGGATATGATGAGAAGATCATAGATCTGATCAACGAATACGTAGGAGAGAACTCCGACAAAGTCATGCAGCTATACAACACTGCGCAAAAGCAGCTTGAATACTCACAAGGTGGAGTCATCCTGGGTGTGGGTATAATCTTCCTCACATGGTCAGTCTACAGCATTTTCTCCGAAGTCGAATCATTCTTCAACGACATCTGGAGAATAATGAATTCAAGAAGTTTCATAAGACGAGTGTCTAACTATATCGCGTCGCTATTCATCATAACTATTCTTTTGATATGCAGCGTAGGTTTCAGAGTCTACACCAACGAAATAGGAGGCGCGATAGGGACAATAGTCAAATGGGGAACACCATGGATAGCAACACTCCTTATGTTCTTCTTCCTCTACACTGCCATTCCAAACACACGAGTCAAGGCAAGCAAAGCCATCATATCAGCATTCATCGCAAGTTTGGCCTTCATCATGCTCTATTTTGTGTTCACCACGATCATGTTCAAAGCGGCCAGCTACAACCAAGTGTACGGTAGTATCGCGATAATCGTGTTGGGATTAATGTTTGTCAACTACTTCTGGGTAATCACATTGAGTGGAGCTGAGCTATGTTTTTCAATGCAGAGCGACGGAAACCTGTCATTCATTTCTACCGGAGACAAAAAGAAATCCGACTACGAAAACGACTTCTACAGATTAAGAATAGCCTCATCCATATACAGACGTTTCAGCGAATCGAAAGACGGCAAAATCAGTTTTTCCGAGGTGAAGACTCTGAGTGAGGAGTGTGCGCTATCATCACACCAAGTGATGGATTATCTGGAAAAACTGCGTGTGGCAGGAATCGTAAGCAAGGTACAGATCGACACAAGAGAAGACTGCTTCCAGCCTGCGATGCCTGTGGAGCAGATGACAATGAGACTGTTCTTCAACAAAATCCATACAGCCGACTTCAACAAAGAAGATGAGACACAAACTCAAAGCGAGATAAGCAAGCATTTCAGCAATCACATATCCAACATTGAGAATGCCACAAGCGATATTCTGATCAAGGATTTATAAGTTGGTGGATGGTGGATGATTGATGGTGGATGGTGGATGATTGATGATTCGTTCCCGAAGGGAACACATTAAAGAATTCAACCGTATCCGATTGTTGTATAACTCGTTATACAACTGTCGGGAGAAAGACACAAAGCGTGTATACGCAACTGTCGAGAAAAGACCCAACACAACAAAAAAGGACGCCACATTGTGACGTCCTATATTTATTTTCGAAGATTCAACAATTAGAACACCTGAATCTCAACTCGTCTGTTCTTCTCCGGATTGTCGCTGATTGGTTTAGATGAACCCATTCCGATAGCGAACAATCTGTTTCTTTCGATTCCATGACCAGCGATATAATCAACAACTGACTGAGCACGATCCTTTGAAAGCGGAATGTTGATCTCATCACCACCATCTGAACTAGTGTGGCCGATCACTCTTGCCTTCTTGTCTGGATTATTCTGCAAGTACTTAACGATACCGTCAAGAGCAGTCTTTGAACTTTCATTCAACTCTGAGCTTCCTGCAGGGAAAGTGATATTATCGAAGCTTGACGACATTCCTTTATTCAAGTTATCCTCGATTGCCTGAGCGATTTCATCTGCAGTCTCAGCTGTTACCGCGTTTGACTTGATTGTATCGTTAGCGATGCCTGCCAAACTGTCTGCAATTGCCTGAGCCTTCATGATTGAATCCTGATACAAGCTGTCTCTTAAAAATGCCTCTCTCTCTGCCTTTGCCTTAGCTCCATTTAGAGCAACTGGCTCACCACAAGAGAAATCTTTATCGTCGTTGCAAGCCTTCATCATAAAGAATCCGAAAAGCAAAAGCATCAAGATGACAGGAATCCACTTACAGTTGCATGACGCATTTGAATCATCATCAGAAACTTCCTCTACATCTTTTTTATTAGGCAACGACGCTGCAGTAACCATAAATGGATCTGTATCGTCATTGTCGCTAGTATCCTTTATTCCGCTTCCGATAGCACGTGTCTCTGATGGTTCCTCTGTTTTTTCCTCGTGAGCGACTGGTGCATTGCCAGCTGCCAATGCCTTGAAATTCTCCTGAGCAGCCTCAACATCATAATCGTTCAAGCCTTCTAGCCAGAAGCTTCCTCTTTCACCTGGACGCTTTGTCTTGCTGAACTCAGCGACCTCAATTCCAAACTGTTTTGCGTGCTCCACCACCTTGTTGTAGTCAGCATTATTCCAAGCCTCAATCATTGCAAGCTCAGTGCCATCAGCCAAGAAAATAGTCTCGTCGTCTCGCTCAAAGTATCTTTTCTCGTAATTTTTCACATTTCCTTTCTCTCTGACGTCAAGGAACAAAGATTTTCCAGCCGCAGAACTAAGTGTCTCTGGAAACGCCTTATCCAAATCCTCTTTTGTTGATTCAGGATGAAGTAGCAAGTATGCCTCGACAATACCCAATACAGTACGGCTCTGAGCTCGGCCGTGAACTTTTATTTTGCTGTCCATAATTCTTTTGTGATCTTTGATTTATTCGTAATTACAAAAATATAAAAAGAATTGATAACTTTGCAGAAATTTACAAATTTGTAGCAAACTATGGCTGTTAAAGCAGAAGAGGAAATCGAAACAGAGCAGATTGAAGTTTACGGAGCAAGAGTCCACAATCTTAAAAATATTGACGTGTCTATTCCACGCAACAAACTGACGGTGATCACCGGACTCAGCGGCAGTGGAAAGTCGTCTCTCGCATTCGACACTATCTTCGCTGAAGGCCAACGCAGATATATCGAGACTTTTTCTGCATACGCCCGCAACTTCCTTGGCAATGTGGAGCGTCCAGACGTGGATAAAATCACAGGATTGAGCCCCGTCATCTCTATCGAGCAGAAAACAACCAATAAGAATCCTCGCTCCACCGTCGGCACAACAACCGAAATCTACGACTTCCTGCGTCTTCTTTTCGCAAGAGCCGGAGAAGCATTCTCCTACGAGACAGGAGAAAAAATGGTGAAATACAGCGAGGAACAGATTCTAAACCTTATCGAATCTGACTATGAAGGAGACGGGATAATCATTTTGGCTCCCGTCGTGAAAGCCAGGAAAGGTCACTATAAAGAACTCTTCGAGCAGATCCGCAAAAAAGGATTCCATAATGTCCGTATAGACGGTGAGATCCGCCAGATCGTCCTTGGAATGAAGGTGGACCGTTATAAAAACCACAACATCGAGATCGAGGTAGACAAACTTATGGTTCATGCCAAAGATGCTCACAGAATCAGAGAATCTGTGCGTCTGGCGATGAAATTGGGAGATGGAGAAGTGATGATCGTGCGACGTGGAGAAGACCAAGCCCGTCATTTCAGCCGACATCTGATGTGCCCGACTTCCGGAATATCTTATGCGGAGCCAGCACCACACAATTTTTCATTCAACTCACCCCACGGAGCCTGTCCTCATTGTAAAGGATTGGGAATGGTCACGACTGTGGATGTCGACAAGATCATCCCCGACAAAAGCATCAGCATCTATTCAGGAGGTATAGTGCCACTTGGAAAATATAAAAAGAATGTCTTCTTCTCTCAACTTGAGGTGATCGCAGAGAAATATGGATTCACACTTAAAGATCCTATCAGCGACATTCCGGAAGAGGCATTGGACATCATCCTCAACGGTACAGACGAATTGATCCAAGTGAAGAATGACGCCACAGGAGTAGTCAGCCGTCCTCTTGGATTCGAGGGTGTGATGCAATACGTGGAGATGCAGCAGGAGGACGATGCGTCCGCCACAGCACAGAAATGGGCATCTCAGTTCAGCAAAACCACCGTCTGCCCAGAATGTCAAGGTCAGAGACTGAAGAAAGAAGCCTTGCATTTCCGTATCAACGGAATGAACATCGCCCAACTTTCCGAAATGGACTTGGCCCAATTGATGGATTGGTGCAAGACAGCCGAATCTGGCATGAGCGACAAGCAGAAAGCCATCGCAAGCGAGATTTTGAAAGAGATCAGCACACGAATACAGTTCTTGCTCGACGTCGGTTTGGAATACCTTAGTCTCAACCGTGCAAGCGTCACGCTATCAGGAGGAGAAAGCCAACGTATCCGTCTGGCCACTCAGATCGGATCACAACTCGTCAACGTACTTTATATCCTTGACGAGCCAAGCATCGGTCTGCATCAGAGAGACAACATCCGATTAATCAACTCATTAAAGAATCTTCGTGATGTCGGCAACACAGTCATCGTTGTCGAGCACGACAAAGATATGATGCTCAACGCAGACTATATTGTGGATATCGGGCCTAAAGCGGGACGTCTTGGTGGAGAGGTCGTATTCTCAGGCACACCGAAAGAGATGCTGAAGAAAGGCACCACCACAGCCCAATATCTGTCTGGAGACAAAAACATTCTCCCTAATGAGACACTGCGTGAGGGCAACGGCAAAGCCATCACTCTATATGGAGCAAGAGGCAACAATTTAAAAGGAGCTACAGTGACATTCCCACTTGGAATGTTGATTGTGGTGACGGGAGTGTCAGGAAGTGGAAAAAGTACACTTATCAACGACACACTGCAGCCAATTCTCAGCCAGAAATTCTACCGTTCATTGCAGGATCCACTTCCATACGACGCGATAGACGGAATCGAGAACATAGACAAGGTCATCAACGTCGACCAGACTCCGATCGGCCGCACACCTCGTTCAAATCCAGCCACTTACACAGGAATATTCTCCGACATACGAGCATTGTTTGTAAATGCTCCAGAGTCTAAGATAAGAGGATACAGACCTGGCAGATTCTCATTCAACGTGAAAGGAGGAAGATGCGAAGCTTGTATGGGCAACGGATTCAAAACAATCGAGATGAATTTCTTGCCAGACGTGTTGACTCCATGTGAAGAATGCCATGGAAAACGCTACAACCGAGAGACGCTTGAAGTCCGCTTCAAAGGAAAGAGCATCGCAGACGTGTTGGACATGACAATCAACATGGCTGTAGAGTTTTTCGAGAACGTGCCGACTATATATCAGAAAGTCAAGATATTGCAAGAGATCGGTTTGGGCTATATCAAACTCGGACAGCCATCCACTACCCTATCAGGAGGAGAGAGCCAACGAATAAAACTGGCGACAGAACTGATCAAAAAAGATACCGGCCACACAATGTATATATTGGACGAGCCGACGACAGGACTTCATTTTGAAGACATAAAAGTATTGCTTGGTGTATTGCAACGTCTTGTAGACAAAGGCAATACTGTTGTAGTGATCGAGCATAATCTGGATGTGATCAAAGTGGCGGATTATATCATAGACATGGGTCCAGGCGGAGGACGCAACGGAGGAAAAGTCGTTTGTTGCGGACGTCCAAATGAAGTGGCAGCATGCGAGGAAAGCTATACAGGCAAATTCTTGAAAGAAGAATTTGAATGGATAAAGAAACATACTAAATAACCATAGAATCAAATTATCTAAACACAAAAACTTGGTGAACATGCAAACAGACATTTCCATAATAATTGCCGTTTACAACAACACTAAATGGTTGAAAATGATTTTCAACATGTTGCAGCGACAAACCTATAAGGCATTCGAAGTTGTCATTGCAGATGATGGCTCATCAGAAGAGAGTGTTCAGACAATAAAACAAATGATAAAAGAAGTGTCTTTCCCTGTTCAGCACGTATGGCATGAGGACAAAGGATGGCAGAAAGACATCATATTAAATAAAGCGGTTGTGGCAAGCAGATCGGAATATCTGGTATTTCTAGATGGAGATTGCATCCCCGACAAAAATTTTGTGAAAGACCATTATGATCTACGTCAACAAGGCATTGTGGTGGGAGGACGACGAGTGCAGCTTCCGCAGAAGATGTCTGACGAGTTGACTCCAGAGCTTGTCGCAGATGGATATCTCGAAAAGAAATCACTCAGTTTGCTATTCTGCAAAGAGCGTCATTCAGAAAATGTTTTGCGAGTACCATTGAAGATCCGTAATATATTAGGAATCTGCAAGCCCAAAAAAGGAGGACTATTAGGCTGCAATTTTGGAATGTACAAAAGTGATTTGCTAAAAGTGAATGGATTTGACGAAAGATTCCTAGCACCAGCCACAGGAGAAGACACAGACCTGGAAGCTCGTTTGGCACGCATAGGCATTCCAGTATACAGA
>JAEEMG010000020.1 GCA_016283095.1 Paludibacteraceae bacterium
TGGTATGAGATCCAGATCAAGGAGATCAAGAAGACCTACACAGGCCACTTCACATTGATCAGACAATGATGCGGAGACAACAGTTTGTTTTAGATTATAGATTGGGTGTGGATAAAAAATCCACACCCTTTTTATTTTAAGTGTTTGTACATTCAATATTTTGTGAATGTCCGAAAAATAAAAGATGTATTTATTCCTCATATTTGTTACAAACGACATCAAAAAAAATAAATTTATTCGTTAATTTTGACATACAAATACAATAATAGGAATGTATCTTCCGTTATAGAATAGAAAAAGAACTTAAATTAACGACCATGATATATCGTAGTAAAGCACCGTTGAGACTCGGCCTTGCAGGAGGAGGCACAGACGTCTCTCCATTTTCAGATCTTTATGGAGGAGCTATTCTCAACGCGACCATAAATATGTACGCATATGCCACTATCGAACCTCTTGATAATGGCAAGGTGGAATTTGTCGGACCAGATTGCGATGAATTTGAGGTTTGTGAGGCGACGGAAAAACTGGCCACCGAAGGTTTCTTCGTTTTGGCTCGTGGAGCTTACAATAGGATAGTGTCTGATTTTACTCATTCTCCACTTTCTTTCCGTATCACATTGCATGTGGATGCACCTGCAGGTTCGGGGCTTGGCACGTCGTCTACTCTTATGGTGGCTATCGTGGGAGCTTTTGCGGAGTGGCTGAAATTGCCTCTTGGTGAGTATGATATCGCACAATTGGCTTATAAGATTGAACGTGAGGATTTGCAGATGGCTGGAGGTAAGCAGGACCAGTATGCGGCGACATTTGGAGGTGTGAACTTTATGGAGTTTTATGCAGACAATAAGGTGATTGTTAACCCTCTTCGTGTGCGTTGCCAATTCCAGAATGAACTTGCTCATAACCTTCTTCTTTGTTACACTCAGACAAGTCGTGAGTCGGCTAAGATTATCGAAGGTCAGGTGAAAAATGTGAAAGGTAAAAACCAGACATCTATAGAGGCTATGCATAAGTTGAAGGAGCAGGCGGTCCAAATGAAAGAGCATTTGCTTAAGGGAGATATTGACGCGATGGGAGAGCTTCTAAACTTTGGCTGGGAATACAAGAAGAAAATGACAGATGGAATCTCAAATCCGTTTATTGATAAATTGTATGAGACAGCTCTGAAAGCAGGAGCGACGGGAGGCAAAATTTCTGGTGCAGGTGGTGGAGGATTCATGTTCTTCTATTGCCCTAACTGTACTCGTTTTGCTGTAGAAAAAGCTTTGTCTGAACTTGGTGTGGCCGCAAAAAGATATGAGTTTACTTCAAACGGCTTAAAGACTTGGACAATATGATTACTGAAGCGATTATATTGGCAGGAGGTTTTGGCACACGTCTGAAACATGTGCTTGGAAATATTCCGAAACCTATGGCTCCTGTCGACGGCAGACCATTCCTCGCTTATTTGTTTGAACGTCTTCGTGGAATTGGAATCACACACGTCATCTTGTCTACCGGCTATATGCATGAAAAGGTGCAGGAATATTTCGGTGACAGTTACCGTGACATCACTATCAGTTATGCTCAGGAGACGACACCTCTGTTTACAGGTGGAGCGATAGCACTCGCGTCGACCTATGCTAAGAGCAATGATATTCTTGTGCTTAATGGAGATACTCTTTTCGACATCGATTTCACAGTTTTTCAGAATTTTCATTTCGAAAAGGGAAACAATATCACGATTGCGTTACGCAAGGTGGATAATGTGGAGAGATATGGAGCGGTGCAGGTGGATGACGACGGAAATTTGCTCGACTTTGTGGAGAAGGGTAAACTGACAGGAGAAGGGTTTATCAATGGAGGAATTTATATTGTGAAGAAAGATTGGCTGCTTGCACAGGGTATGCCATCAAAATTCTCATTTGAGAAGGAGATTCTAGAAATGCCGTCTTTCCGCAAGAATATAGTGGCTTATCCATTTGGCGGATATTTCATAGATATCGGTGTGCCGGAAGATTATTATAAAGCACAGCGTGAATTTGGAGATTTGTTCCCGAAAGCTAAATATCTTTTCCTTGATAGAGACGGTACGATCAATAAGAGGGTCGTTGGAGGCTACGTCACTAAGCCGGAGGAGTTCATCTTCCTAGATGGAGTGAAAGAAGCGTTGGCGATATTCGCGAAGAAATTTGACAAGATCTTCATTGTAACGAATCAGCGAGGCATCGGTAAGAAATTGTTTACGGAGCAAGAACTTGAAGAAGTCCATTCCTCAATGATGAAAGATATTGTCGACGCGGGAGGTCGAATCGATAGGATTTATCATTGCGTTGACCTTACATGTGAGGAGACAGGAAGAAGGAAACCAGAGATAGGCATGGCGAAAGAGGCTAAACGAGATTTTCCCGAAGTTGATTTTGCTGAGTCGACGATGATAGGAGATTCAATTTCGGATCTACAATTTGGCTATAAGGCAGGAATGCAGACTGTTTATCTTCTCACTGATGGTGATGCTCCAATGGAGACAAAAGATTATACAGATAAGTTCTATTCAGACTTGAAAACATTTGCGAAGACATTATAGTAGTTAAGTGATTAGACAAGGAGACGCGATTATTCGCGTCTCCTTTTTTTAGATGATGTATGATGAGAAGATGCATTGATAGGGAAAGAATCGAGAAAAATTGTGTAAAAACAGCTTTATTGTGGAATATCCCCATTTTTTTATTAAAAAAATCACAAAAAGATTTGCAGGTATAGAAAAAAGTGCTACCTTTGCACTCGCAATCAGGAAATGAGAGCAGACATAACGAAATGGTGTGGTAGTTCAGCTGGTTAGAATACATGCCTGTCACGCATGGGGTCGCGGGTTCGAGTCCCGTCCATACCGCAAAAGGAGTTCGATAATGAACTCCTTTTTTGTTTGTATATGTAATAAAAAAGGTCGGTGTGTGAACACCGACCTAATTTTATAATAGGAAACGTCTTATTGACCCATTAAACCCCAATCTGCTTTTTTATAATCTTGAAATTCTCCTTATTATCCACCACTATGAAATATGTGCCACTGATATATTCATTCATCGAAATCTGGACAGATCCGTTGAACGACACAACAAGAAGCGTTCTTCCAAGCTCGTCTATTAACATTGCGTTATGGTCGGATTTATCCGTCGAACTGACTGTGACAAAGTCTGTCACTAGGGTAGGGAAGATATTGATGAAATGATGATCGACAAATGTCAAATCAAAACCTTCCTTACCATATTCTGACCAATCATCCGCCAATGCCATCGACACATTGAAGCTTCTCAAAGAAGATTCAGAAATATAAAGTGAAGTATCACGGACTGTCTGTTGACAGAAACCATCAGAAACGGTCAAAGAAATAGGATAATAGCCTCCATTATAATAGTAGCAGCTTGGAGACTTTATTTCGCTTGTAAGTCCGTCCAATCCGTTTCTTCCTCCATATTTTTTAGAAAGCTCCAAATTCAAAGGCTCTTCAAGAACCCATTTATAAGACATCTCGCCTTCAATATTGGAAGAGACAACAGGGATGAACTGAACCCTATCACCCTGACTGATCTGATTGACTCCATTTTCGCCTACCTTAATCGCTGGTTTGTTCTCTATTGACATCGCGAATGTAACATCAATAGCGTCTACTTTAAGAGTAACAGGACGAGTAACAGACAAACCACGTGCGGTATCGTGTCTTGTGACGTATAATGTGACAATGTCACTTGGCAATCTTCTGTTTCCAGTACTATCCATTTCATATACACGTACACTATTTGAGTAATCCACCAAAGATTTTTCCGTAATTGTTGAGGATCCACACCATACAGATACATTGCTGTTACTTTCAACTTTATAGGAATATAAATACTTGTTATTTATAGCCACTTGAGCATTATTTGAATTTCCGGATACCAATCCGAATCTCAAACAATTTGCTTTGCTGTCATTCAAGCAAACAAAAGTATCGGTGTTTGTCCAATCAATCTGATCATCTGTTATTGGTTCAATATTGGCTGTGAAGAGTTTTACAAATGAGATTGTGTCCGCTCCACACGCACTTTCAGCAATATATCTGTAATACACTAGTGATGTCGTGTCAGCTACAAGCATAGAGTCATTATCTGTAGATTCTGTCTGCCAATCCATCTGATTATAGCTCTTCTGCCAATAAGTGTGGTCAGCGTTGTAAGCAGAATCGACGAGATACATTTCCATCACCTCTGCGTTAGGGATCCATTGGTATTCCTCATGTTGCTTATAAACCAATCCCATCTCTTTCATCGTTTCTTCTGACAATCCGCTCTCTATCTGTGCGACGCTTGGCAATGGCCTGATGCTCAAAGTAAGCTCATTGCTGATAGACTTATACACTCCATCCGTCGCTACTCTTCTATAAGTGGTCGCCACATCGATAGCGGATGGTGTATAGCTCTTTTCTGTAGCACCTTCTATGCTGATGAAATCAGGAGTCCTCTCATTCTTATATTGCCACTGGTAAGAGGCATTACCAAGGCCGCCTTCCAATTCAGTCACCACTATTGGAGGAACTCCCGCACTACCACAGATCATCGAGTCACCGTCGAAACTTATGACACCACCACGGAGTGGGTTGATTCTGTATGCACTTACACAGTGATCTGAATTGGCAATAAGCATCAGGATGCTATCCTTATACATTTCCGCATTATATGGCAAAACTGTAATGTTGCTCGATACAACTGGCAAAACGCCGTTTCCCTCAAAGTAATAGCCCGCATCAAAATCCTTTCCTCTCTCTATTACCATAGATACGGAAGAATCCTGCATGTTGCTGATAATCTCCAACGCCAAATTTCCTTCGTAATCATACTGCTCCACTTTAGTTCCGAATATAGTCACAACATTTGATGTGTCTGATTCACATCCGTTGTTTGCGATTCTTCTGATGAACATCGTATCTTCAGCAACTAAAGCCAAATCCTTGCTTTGTTTTAGTTCCTCTTTCCATGTTTGGTTGTCGTTGCTCACATACCACTTGTAGTTGATTTTGTCCGCATGTGGTCCATTTTGGGATTCACCCTCAATTTCCACATATCTTCCATTACAAGGTGTGATGTTATCGCAACTGATATGATTAGCGTCCGAATCCAAAGCTACAGAATGGTGAGCGTACACTTTAATCTCTTCACTCTTACATATCATTCCTGTAGTGTCGACGATGACATGAGCCATTCGCATTTCAAGAGAATCGCCTTCAAACTCGTCAATGGTGCGGAACGTCATGTTCTTTGTGTCGAATATCTCATGAGTTGAAGAGTTCCATACAGTATAGTAGTCGTTATCTGTGAATACGACGCCTTCTGCTGTGTTTATATTAAACTTGCGGTTGGCACATTTGAAGTCATTGAACACAAGTACATTCTTCGTCACATCTATCTTCTCTCTCACATCGATATGGACAGCGTTTGAAGTGTCCACTCCACACATATCGGAAACAATTCTTCTATAAGAGATTCCGTATTTCGGTTTGACTACCTCCAAATCTTCATCAGACTGGTCAGAAAGGGTTTCCCATTCAACATCATCGTACGAATATTGCCATATGAATGTCTTTGTTCCGTTACCACCGCTGATAGTACCTCCTTTCACAGTATAATCTTCTCCATAGCATACTGTTGCTGGAGCTTCAAGAACACCCTGGTTCAAATCAGGAAGACTGTCCACATTGAACTTGGTCGTCTCGCTCTGACATCCTGTCTCATTGTCAATAGAAAAGACTCCGTATTCGTCAACAATCATTGTCGTTACTCGTTTGATTGTCTTCTCTGTAGCTTCACTCTCCCAAGTTATAGAGTCTCCATTTTCAGTTTCCACAAATGTGCCGAAGATATAAGTCTTCTCTATCTTCTCAGGCACTACCTTAACAACTACAGTTTGGGCATCACAACTGTCATTGTCCTGATATATGCCAGGAGCGTCATTGCGTCGATACAAGACATAATCCAGAGGCTCGCTCTCTACAGTTCCGCAACCGAGTTTTCCATCTGAGTATTCGCAGATGACACTTACTTTTACATTTTTGTTAAGAGTCTGATTATAGATAGTGTCCTCAAACGCAAGGTCAAGAGTGGTTTTCTTTGTCGATAATTCCACATATTCGCCTCCATCAATAGACAATTTCCATGTATAGCTAATTCCGTTCTCCTCAAATGTACCTCCTGTTGGCTCAGTTGTAGAGATAACAGGAAGGTCGTCTCCTGAGCAATAACCGGTTTTTCCATCCTGATCATCACTCAACATTCCTGGCTTCATTTCATCGAAATACGACAACACAGCCACATTAGAGTATCTTACTCTTGATGAATCGTTAGTCGCCACACGGCGGAAATATGTAGTTTTGCCTGTCATAAGTTTCAATGGATCGACATATGTATTCACAAGTTTGGCACTCAATCCAATACTGTCTGAATTTTCAATGTCCACCCACTTTACGCTATCCTGCGACCACTGCCATCTGTAAGTCCATTTCATTTCAGCATATTTAGGAGATATCCATTCTCCGCTTGCCACCTCGATATTGTCTATGCCTTTGAAGTCAGCGCCAAAACATACCTTCTGATTTTCCGAAATCAGGCCTCCTTTACTTGCTGTTCCGACTGCTACAGGGATCTGTAATGATGATGACCAGCAATCTTCATATAGACTTTTCTTGCTTTTCCTTTTCATATAGATATTCGGATCATCCATAAGTCTGACGGACACATTTTCGTCAATAGTGAAACCGACAAACTGTTTGTTTGTTTCAAATGTATCTTTGAACGTACTGTCAAGACTCCATTTGCAATCGAAAGCTTCTCTTGAAGAATCCCATACGACAAGACTATCTCCGAACTCAAAACCTTTACTCATTCTATCCTGTATATCTGTCTTGCCAGGTTCAAGTGCGAACATGGAGATAGAGGACATGCTTCCCACCTCATCACTTACCGATAATACAAGTTTGTTTGAGTAGACGCTAGAACATCCGTCAGAGACTCCACGTCTTACGTAATATGTCTGGTTCATCAATCCTTCTATTCCTTCTCCAGGATAAAAAGATCTGGCAAAATCATTGTCTTCGACGGAATTGATCATACGGACTGTATCATAATCTGTACCATCCACACTGTATTCAAACCATGTGTATATTCCTCCCTCATATTCAGGATCATACAATCCTGGTCCGAAATATTTGTTTGGATTTCTCCATATTTCCAATACGACACTTGACGGATCCATTTCGTCGCCATACACAGATTCTGCAATATCCCCTTTGCAGTAGTATATCTTGTCGCTTGATATTGTACCTGTAATTGATGTCAGAGTAAGAGGATTGGACGTCATTGTTGGCACGATGTTGATTGCGACGACGTTGCTCTCCATCGACACCTCATTGCCTGCGACTTCAAATTCAGCGATTCTCTTCAACTCTACAATCTTCTTTCTTCCCTTAGCGTTCTTTAATGCATCCCTTTCTAGATTGCAAGTGTCAAGATTTATATTTTTTCCTGTAGCATACAATTCATTTATTCCACCCACTGGTTTCCAGTTCCCTGTCACAGGTTCGTCGTCTTCATTATGTTCAGTGATTCTGTAATACCACACGTATCTCTTGGCATTCAGAGGATTGCTTTCTGACAATATCTCAATGTCAGTTGTTCCCGAGCACACCCAAAAATTATCCTCATTCTCTGCATTAATAAAGATATTTCCGCTTGTGTTTTTGCTTGCCGTAATGTACAAAGTGTCGCTGTTGTAGCTCAAACATCCGTTAAGATATTTCTTAGCATAATACACAAACAATTTGCTATGCTGGTTAATTCCTGTGACATTTAATGAATTTTTCGTCACATACAATTCTCTGACTTTAGTCGTATCAAGGGTTTGCCATGCTTCATTATACCAAACGTACTGGCTTGCATCAGCCTCTCCGTTAGGCATACCCCACATAGTGGCTACGTTACCGTCCGATACAACTGCGTCATATCTGATATCTTCTGCTTTGATCTCAACAATATCGTTTACTCCGACTCGTTTTGCGACACTTTCAAGAGTGCTGCCACATCCATCTGTCACTACTCTCTTGTAGAAAGTGGTCTCATACAAAGTGTCTCTCTTTGTGTAGTTTTGCAATGTCGCCGACGGAATTGCCTCCCACAAATCCGAATCTCTGTTTGTTGTCTTATACCACTGATACTGATATGGAGATGACACATTTCCTCCTGTTGTCGCTTTTCCTATAATTCTGTCATTTGTCATTCCATAACATACAAGCGTCTCAGAAATATCAATTCCTTCATCTTTCAATGGCTCGTAGTATTCAATCTTGTATTCCGT
This sequence comes from Paludibacteraceae bacterium, assembly GCA_016283095.1. Lineage (GTDB taxonomy): Bacteria > Bacteroidota > Bacteroidia > Bacteroidales > Paludibacteraceae > UBA1723. Next base: position 8,365 of record JAEEMG010000020.1, read on the forward strand.
CGAGTACTTCGCTGCACCCTTGTAATCTCCTGTACTTGAAACGATAGCTCTGAATGTTGTCGTTGTAGACAATCCTTCCGATATTATAAACTGGAATATAGTTCCTCCTGCTAATTTTACTGGGTCCTCGATTGAAAATTTGAATGGCAATGAACTAGTGTTGCTGAATGATATCCAGTCTCCTTCATCGCTCTTATATTGCCATGTGATGGCATACTCTCCGCTTCCTCCGTTCACGCCAGATATCTGTAGAGTATGTTTGTCCTCGTTCGGACATCTAACTTTGGCTTGTGTTGTCGCCATCAAATCACCAATACTCAACTCCTCATACAACTTGAAGTCATACGAAGTCACAGCACTTGCACAGTGTCCTCCTGTTGTCGACACCTTGCGTACATATATAGTGTTGTCTCCCACCGCAAAATCTCCATCAACAATTGCATGTGCTCCTCCAGTAGAAAAGAACGGCATATCGTCTTCGCTTACTCCCCACTCATAGCGATAGCCAGCGTAGCTGTTCTTTGGAGAGAAATTCAGGCTGTTTATTGTTCCGTTAATCACATTACTGCTTCTTAAAGCGACCTCAGGAGCTGTTGGAAGATCCTCCACTTCAAGAGTAAATGATTTGCTATATGTTTCTGATCCACAATCACTCGTTCCTTTAACTCGGAAATAGTATTTCCCTTTTGCTCCTGTATAGTAGGAAGTTTTCAACACCAAAGTGGTTTCTACTTGCTCCTTTATGTTAGTCTCTGCAATAGGAGCCCAGTTAGTTCCGTCTTTACTTTCCAACCAGCTGATCTCATCTTTTACGTCAAGATCAGCATCCACGTTCAAAGTGATTTCTTTGTCACTTCCTACGCACACAGCCATAGATCTTGATCTGTCACTCTGCTGGTAGACGTTGCCAAGCACCACTCCCTTCTTGCCTATCAGTTTGAATTCATGGCTGAAAATATACGCAGGCTTCATAGCAGCGTCGTACAAATAGCTTATTTTGCATTGGTAAACAGAAGTGTCTCCTGCTTTTGCTGTCGCCATATATATTGAATCCTTTTCTGCTTGCCACTCTCCATTTCTATACCAGGAGTATGTGACATCTTTTGATGTCAAGACTTTTAATCCATACGAAGGTAGAGCGGCAATGGATAGTTTTACCTCTGATCCTCCGCACACTTCTGCTTGATCGTCATCCTTTGCGGCATCGCATAAAATGCTTGGCTGATCCTCAAATCCTGCAGTCTGTGTGATGGTAACACTATTGTTCGCTGTACATCCTGTTCCTGAAACAGTTCTTTCTACGTTGATGGTTAAAATTCCATTTGTACTGAAATCCGAACCGCTGACAGAAATAGAAAAGTTTCCTTCCGCTTCATCTTTGATTGTCCCCTTATCTGTCGTATACCAATAAGTGAAATTGTCAGTAGTCACCTTGTCTCCATTTTCAGCAGTCGGAGTGATGACCACCTTTGTAAGACCAGCATCCTCCTCAATCACAGATGGCGACGCTGTTAGTTTGAACTCTGCTGTCTCTGCCTGGTACAACTGGATCTTGTCTGTCTTCTGAGAATATGTCTCGTTATTATGACATATCGATGTGTCTCTCACTACAGCGTATAGGTTGTGCATTCCGGCAGAATCCAATCTGTCGATATATTCCTCATCACTCTTGCCGAATCCTACAGTCTTGCTGACAAGCTGTTTGGATCCGTCGTAGATGGTATATTTGTATTCAGCCTCACTGGCTCCCTTCATTCCGCTGATAGTCAAGGAGACGCCATTGCCATAGCAGACTGTTTCTTTGTCCGCTGTCAATACGGCACCGCTGATATTGTCGTATGTGACCACCTTGATAGAGTCAAGGATGGACTGGCATGTGTTGCCGTTTTCAATCTCCTCGCTTTTTCGTAATACAGTATATGTCTTTCCTGGCGTCGGCATCATGAAGTTGAATGATGCGTTATTGCTGTATGATTGAGATTTGCCGTCCACATACCATGTGTAATTGTTGGCTATGTTGTCAATGCTCTCCTGCTGGATATTGGCAAAAGAATGTACTATTCCTGCGCATACCTTCTGCCCGTCTGCCAATTTGCTTCCATCTACAGCCAACTCGAAATGTCTCAATGAATCTTGCAACTTGCCATCTTCGATTTCATATGTGAATGTCTTTTCACATTTAGAGTCGTTTACAGTCACATTGTACTCGAATCCACCAGATTTTGGAATGTCGATTTCAGTTGTATAACCTTCTACTCCGTTGATCTTGTATGTATAGTCGGCGTTGACTCTAACAACAGAGACCTCCATCTTCTTTCCTCTAACTCTACAATCTCCTTCCTTCACCATCGGTTTCAAGTTGGCTCCACTTGTAATGGAGATTCCCTTGCTTGATACCGTCTTTCCACAGAAATCCACGTTGACATAGACGATGGTGTCTTTTGTGATTATTATTGGATATGGAGAGAGGGATGTGGAAGAGAAGATATTTTTATTCTTTCCTCCTGCATACCAATAATTGACAGCAGTATTTGTTTTTTCTATCTGAGCTGTAAAATCAGCATCCACACTTCCGTTGAGGATTACTGTGTCTCCATAGCACACATAGGTATTTGTATTCAATTCGATCATTGGATCTGAATATGGCATGACTACAAATGCCGCACTAGTGTCTGACATCACGCCAGCTCCCTTCTTACTCGTCGCAATTCTTCTGATATAGACTTTTTTATCTATAACTTGGTTCCATGTGCCGGCTTCTACTTTGGAATCTGTCAATGTCTTGGAACTTCCGTCAATCATTGCAGTATAGGTCGTGTCATCATAACTGTAAATCCACAAATATGAGAGTGTAGCACCTTCGCCAAAGCCTCCAGAAACAGAGCCTCCTGTGATAAGAGGATTCCTAGATCCTTTGCAGACGTATAAAGTATCTTTGTCTATGTGGTTTCCTACAAGTGCTCCAACCCTTTTGACAAGCACATTCAGAATATCACTTTCACATTGGTGGCCTCTGTTGCTCTTCTTCTTAATGAAATAAGCCTGCTCACTTTTTGAAGTAAGCAATATCTCCACTCCGTGACTGCTGATTTTCTCATAGTCATATCCATTCGTGCTATACAGATATTGGCTTGTCGAATAGTTGTTGTCACTCTTGTCTATATTCAGATATCCTATCACACCTTCTGGAATCACAATTTCAACTTGGTTCTGCAGTTCATTGTACTCGTATGTGGCGTTAGTACAAATGACATTGTTTGGATCCAGCTTTGGATGCTCCTCGAAAGTAAGAGTCTCTTTCAAATCCACCTTTGTTCCACATCCGTCAGTCACCGTGATATTAGCGTCGTATGCAGAAGCTGTATCCGAAAAGACATTGTAAGTCGCATTCAGAATCATTCCTTTATACTCCTCCTCGTTTTCCAAGAACGAACAGTTAAATTGGAGAGCTGCGTCATTCGACACCCATTTATATCCGGCAAGAGCATCTGAACTCATTGTTTGGTTGAAAGTCACGTTCAAGTCAACTTCCTGAGATGTTCCATCCGCACATAGTGTACCTAATGGTTGAATCTTAAAATCGTTATTTTCTATGACATAGTAAGGTGTAACCTCATGGATTTTCTCTGAGACAATCTTTCTGTTCAAAAAATTCTCCAGTGTCACCACCTGTCGGAAATAACGAGTCTTGCCATCAGCGAACATATTGTTTGGAACCAACAGATCATATTCCTTTACCGATGGCTGAGACAAGAAATTACGGATGTAGTTGAAATCTCCGTTGGAATATATTCCAAACTCCGTATTCATCGTGTCTTTTAATGTAATCCAGTTCTCCTTGTCCGTCGAATATTCCCATCCGTATTTGATTCCGTATGCGTCATACATAGCGTCGCTAATGGAAACGATTCGGTTATCACTGTCTCTGAACTTGATATTCTCTCCCTTCAGATACATCCAATCAGGATCATGATACTCGTTTGTTCCAGAAAAAGTCATTTTTTCTTTTTTGGGACAGACTTTTACTGGATTCACCCCTTTCTCTGATAGGAAAGCTTCTGGGACGATTTCAAAGGTAATGGCAGGTGTAGCACAGCCTAACTCATTATTATAAAGGTTTGTCAAACTGATGGAACGGGAGATTTTGAATTTGTCTCCTATTTTGAAATTTTCTATATCAGAATAAGAGAAATGTACAAATTGTCCAAGTTCCTGTCCGTTATTGTCAGGATATTTGACAACTCTATGCTTTTCGCTGACTAAAGTATTATTTGAGTCATACAAATTCCAAGAATAATATAAATCTCTATTGTAGTCTCCTGGACTTTGTTTGTCTGTAATTTGCAAAGCGGTATTAGATTGATAGCTTGTCGGAGATGTCGGATATACACCATATGTAATAGACTCAAATCCAGAAACATTATCAGACTCTACTATCTTTGGTGTCACTTTTGTATACGATCCGATTTCTCCTGGAACACATTGTAGTAACTGTATTGAAACAGGTTTCCCTTTTACGGCAAAACTTCTATCATTTCTTTCCTTGTCTTTGTCGGTCCAGCTTCCTCTGTAAATTTTAACTTTTGTAAGCACTTGGAAAGTTACAGTAGCTTTTTCTCCAAGAGTATTTAACACATTCCCTGTTTTTTTCTTAAAAATGTTATTAATAGTACTATACGTTATAATCAATGATTTACTTCCAACTGATTCCGTATAATCTTTTTTTAAATTGAAAGGTGGCGTATAATCAAAGTCTTGGATCTTTTGGTTCCATTCGTATGGTCCATATGTGCCACTATTACTTTTTATTGTAAAATATAAAATTTCTTCTATTTTATATCCACAATTTCCAACAGAGGATTTACTTCTAAAATTATACGATCCTCTTGTTAAGGACATTATCGCATCTTTTGTAATATAATCATAACTTACCGATGTTTGGTAGCAATCCTTATCAGACGGGAAAGTGATTTTGCTTCCATTACCAGACGCATACCATTCAAATTTGCAATCATAAGCATCATCCAGCTCATGACAATACGCTATTATTGACATTATCATTAAGACGAATGCCAACAACCAATTTTTCACCTTCATTTTTATTTGTTTACTGTTATTAATACATTATACCACAAACTCCACAATCCTAGATTGTCCATACATCTGTAATAGACAACATGCTCTCCTTCTTTTTGGAATGCGTGCTTTACCTCACGGAGAGACGTAGAAGTTATATATGTTCCTCCGTATGCACCTTTGCCAGCAGGTGCCAGATCCTGACGACAGTCGAATGCCGGGCTGTTATAATCTACGATTTCGCCATCAATACAAAACTCGAACTTCTCCACGCTACCGTCCTTGTCGTAGCTTTTGCTAAGATCAAAGGCCTTCTCCATAGGATTTCCATCAACATCTTTTATCTCCAATAGAGGCACAGGAGCTATATCTCCCAAACAATTGATCTTAACATGACAATAGAGTTTGTTTCTGAACGAATCCTCAAGTTCTATAATCATGTGCGCTGTGTTCAAGATTGGAGCAATAGTGTCAGTATTTGTTGTTGGAAGTCCAACAAAATTTCTAAAATTATACCAATTAAAATTATGTATATGTACAAATTGAGGTTCTGGCAAATCGGTTGTAATATTCAAATCCAGTTCGGATTTTTTTACCATTTCTACCTTTCCTCCAAGACCTTCTATATCCAAATAGACACACTCACTTGCGTAATTAAATCTCTGATCATAATCATCAAAATAAATATCATTAACTTTCACGTTATACTCGACAACCTTGTAGTTGTCACTGTACACAGTGTCCTTCCTAAACTCGTACTGCACCCCATCTTCCCACCATGCACTCTTACATGATTTGATGATGAAGGAAGTGCCAATTCCTTCCCTTGCGAACCAATCCTCCCTGCTGTCGCAAGAGGATAGAACAGTTAAAAGGACTAAAATAAAACCTATATATCTCATAGCCTTAATCGAATTTTTCATTGCTTATGCTTTTGCTAATTTCATACTACCAATTGAATTTCATTCCCAACGAGAAATCGGGTTTGACATAGTTCATCCCTTTGCCATATATCACAAACTCCCTCGCTTTGAGAACGAAAGAGAGGAAATGCCAAGGGTATGCCTCCAGCGACCAACCTCCATTGAATCCACATACTATGTGTTTTTCCTGTAAATCCACAACCGTGCAGTCCCATTGGTCATAACCAATGTTTCCTGCCAAATCCAAATTCATATATAGCCATGGACGTGGTTTCCACACCACGGCTTCACAACCGACACCAAACAAAAACTGATTGGTGAAATTGCTATAGTCAAATGTGGCTTTCTCTCGATCAACTTCAATTAGAAGTCCTAGTTTTTCACTGGTATAAAGATTGTAAAATAGACCTAAGTTATAGTCGTTCTTCGTTCCATGTCCCCAACGGAAACCTAATCCCATCTTTCCTTTTGTGTGGATAAGTTGAGCATTGCAACAACCAATGGCACAAAATAGTGCCAATAATATCATATATATCTTTTTCATGATTACTTTATATTATTTTCCCAATTTATTGTTAACATTATCATTTGTTTATAGCGACATATCTGGACTATCACTATTCATTTCAAACCAATCTTTTGTGATTCCTTAGTCTCATCGATTTTATTTTTATTTGTTTATTGTTATTAATACATTATTCCATACACTCCACAATCCAAGATTGTCCATACATCTGTAATAGACAATATGTTCTCCTTCGGTTTGAAAAGAATGCCTGACCTCACTAAATTCCGTGGATGTAATATACGTACCGCCGTATGCTCCTTTGCCAGCCGGCACTCCTGCTGGATCACAGTCGAATGTAGGAAGGCTATACTCCACTATTTCACCATCAATACAGTACTCGTATTTCACCACACTTCCATCTTTGTCATAACTCTTGCTTAAATCCAAGACCTTCTCCATAGGACTCCCATCAACATCCTTTATCTCCATTACTGGGTGTGGAACGATGTCTCCCAAACAATTTATCTTCACATGGCAATAGATTTTGTTTTGGAACGCATTCTCAAGCTCCAAAATCACATGTGCTGTGTTCAATACCAGTGCTTTTGAGGTGTCGTTGCTTGTCGTTGGGGCAGATCCTCCTAGTGCATTCATAAAAACAAACCAAGATCCTTCATCATGGCTGGTTAAATGAGGTTCAATACGATCTGTTGTGACATTTCTATCTGAATGTCTAGATCTGCTTATTTTCTGACCGAACCCTTCTATATCAAGATATAGACTTTCTGATGAATATAAAAATCCTGGGTGATAGCGATCGTCATCCCTCTCAATCTTATTAATCTTCACATTGAGTTCGACAACTCTGTTATTGTCACTGTAAATAGTGTCATTCCTAAATTCGTACTTTTTGTCAAATTTCATCCAAGCACTCTTGCTTGATTTGATGATGAATGTCGCACCGTCGTCTTCCCTTGCGAACCAATCCTCCCTGCTGTCGCAAGAAGACAAAACAGTCAAAAGGACTAAAATAAAACCTATATATCTCATGTTTAATCTAATTCCTTCATTACTTCCGCGTTAATAATTGTTTTGCTTGGAGCTGTAAACTTAAAGTTTCTGCCTCCATTTTCCTCATACATCTCAAAATAAAGAATCTTTTTATTTGAAATGGTGAACTTCTTATAAAACAACACAATATCCATATCATTCTTCCCATGGACAACCCTATCGTCGCCACTATAATAACTATATATCGGATATAGCTCTTCATCTTGAGTAAGATACTTCTTTCCTTGCTGTTTGTCTGAAATATATGCTTTCAAAAAGTCGATTGGATAATCTATCTTACTTCTATTTTTTGCATGCAAATGAAAGGCGATAACATCCTGATCCGTAAAGACACTATATAACTGAAAAATCATTTTGTAATCTTCTTTTCCAAGATCATATATATACTGTCCTTTCCTGATTATCCATTCTGATATTTTTCGCATATTTTCGTTGTCGACGCTCATATCCTCAAACAACGCATTGCCGCCTTTGGAGAATGAGATGCTCATCTCTTTCGGATTTTTCGCATATCCGACGTTCATCGGATAGATTTTCCCGTCAACAGTTACAACAGTGATCGACGTCTCATAGAATTTCCCGTTTTCATCTACAACACTCTTCACCCTGACTATATTGTCTATGGTCTGAGCCTTCTCGCTGATGACCTCTTTGTGGCCTATGGCAATATCCGATACCTTTGTCGGCAGGATGATATGCGTTGTATGAATGTTGCTCACTTCAATTCCTGTCGACGGAATAATATCCGTCGACGTGATGCTATCCTTCACATTCTCCATGTCGACGGCAATATACGAGGGATTGGAATTGTACTCTACTATGAAGCTGTAGTATTTTCCATCGGTCGTGACAACACTGAGATTTGTCTTGTCAAAGTTAGGCTTTTCCGCTTTCAGTTTTATAATTCTGTCGAGACTTTTCTCTGCCATAAGATTACGGCTTCCCATGTCCGCATAGTTGACTTCCGCAGGAAACTTTAGAAACAGATATTTCGTATCATTCAATTGAATCCTAATTGGACGAATATTGTTTTGCGCGTTTGCACCAGACATGAAAAGCGAGAATATCACGACGCAAAGGGAAAACAACGATAGACGCAGATCTGTCTTTCCACAGGAGATGTCATGTATGTTGTCCATTTCAAGTTTGACAATTATAATGATATATTTTCTAATCAGTTACTAAGTTGAAAAATAAAATTATTATGTGACCAAAAAATCGCATTTTTCTAAACAAACCGCATCAACAACTCATAAGGACCTTCTGATAACTTCTTTTTCTAACTTTTTGCAACAATCTGTTAAGATTACGGCGTGCAAAATTACGAAAAAAGATTGTTTCCGCAATATAATTTCCTTGTTAACGAAACAAAAAGCGAAAATATTTAGGCTATTTGTTCACTTTTGGCATTTTTGTCGATGTAATTTGTTGAATCATCATTGAAAATTCGCTGTTATACTAATCAATTTATCATATTGCCCCGCCGTAACCACGATAGGGTAGGCGGGGCAAAATAGATTTTTTTCATTGCTCAATCATTGCTTGCTCATGGGCATCCTTCATGATTTGTTCGAATCCATCAAGATTGAAATAGTTGTTTTCTTTCACGTAATTTTCAAAACGGGCATCATTATTTTTCAGATCCTCACGCAAGTTGTTGACCAACGCATTATGCCAGCAACGTGGATCGCCATGGCCATATGAAAGAAATTTCTCGTGTGCTTTTGTGAGATAATATGCTAAGTATGCGCATACTTGGTAGTAGTGACATCCATATGATTCATAATGTCCATATTGTCCTTCATAATATTTCCCTTCTGATTCTTTATATTCGTCACCTTTTAGAACATATTCAAAGAGATAGTCGAAACAGTCTTCCATAATGCAGATCAGTTTGTCTTTCCTTATTCCGAAAGTGTCCAAATCTGTCTCATCGTAGCAGTTATCCACCACATATTGCATCATTCCTGTGCGGACCTTGAACTTGAAATGATTATAATACTGAGTCTGAGAACAACTTTCCACCTCTCCAAAAAGACTTTTGTAAGCTGTAGATTTTAACGGAAAACCTTTACCTATGTCGAAACGGAAATTATTCCTGTTTATTCGTGGCTCCTTATCATAATTAAAAAAATCAGATAAAATAAATGTAAAATTGGGCACGTCTTCTGTGTTATTTAATAGCCAAGAAAGACTCGCTTGACTGTTATAGAATACGTAGTTGTTGACATGAAAAAGATACTCTATCATCTTTTTTGAACAGTACATAGTATATTTTTTCTGGGATGCCTCGTTCAGATACTCCTTATAAAGACTTACTTCGGTGTCATAATACTCTATAGTTTCTTGGTCTAAATTTTTATTGTTAAACTTGTCCCAGTCCATTTCGTCCTTAAATGACATAGGCAAATCTTCCAATGATATTATATGATTTTTCAGATCAATATAAATGGCATAACATGAAGTCACAGCAGATAAGGAATGCATGGCAAAATTGGTGAAAAACAAAGAATTATGCATGCTTTTATCATTAATATCAATGTCAAACACACTTTTCATTTTTTTCTCAAACAACTCTTTGGATACTGGTTTGAATATAGGATGTTTTTTCAATAATATATGGTAGATTACATCCATATTCTCTGATTTTTCCTCGTCGGTAATCTTATGATCAATAAAGTCTTTGTCTTTCAACTCTTTATCTTCTGATAGCATAGCCATTTCGTCTCCTAAATCAAAACTAAAATTAAACCGCAATTGGCTTATGTAATTACATCTGATTTTATCAAGTTCCTCACTTGAAAATAAATCCGAAATATCTACCATGTCTTCTTCTTTTTCGTTGTTATTACTATTTTCAGATTCATCATCAGTCAATTCGTTAACAACATGGATAGAATCTTTCATCTCAGCATTATCCACATTTTTAGCCGTCTCAGCACATCCAATCAAGGATAATGCTGAGATGGCAAGAAAATATATGACGACACGTACAAAAATCAGACTTGTTTTCATTGCTCAATCATTGCTTGCTCATGGGCATCTTTCATGATTTGTTCGAATCCATCAAGATTGAAATAGTTGTTTTCCTTCACGTAGTTTTCAAAACGGGCATCGTTGTTTTTCAGATCCTCACGCAAGTTGTTGACCAAGGCATTATGCCAGCAACGGGGATCTCCATGGCCGTATGAAACAAATTTCTCGTGCGCTTTTGTGAGATAATAAAAAGACCTAATTTTCCTCGTTCATCAATTCATATTTCGTACTTTGACTCAAACACTTTTCTCTCGTCTCTATATATTTTTTTGCGCAGAAGTCCTCATATTCGGATGGCAATCCGTAATAATTTTTTTCCTTTATAACTTTATAAAACTTACTTTCACAGTCTTTTTCCACATTATAGAGAGACCTTCCAAATCTATCCTGCCAGCATTCTGGTTCTGACCCGGACTGAGCAACATAATTATCATGCGCTTTCTGTAAATAGTAAGCAAGAATCAAACCGTAATCAAATTCTCCATCATAAGGATAGTCACTCTCATCATCATGAGGGTAGGTATACTCATCTTGCAAAAATTGAAGAGCCTTCGCCCATGGAAGTCCATATTCATCTTTGTCTTTGGGGTCATACACATTCTCTGCAATATATTTAATCATGCCAATGCGTAAAGCAGGCTTTTCATACATATCTGAGCCGAATACTGTTAAGTGCGGATCACCATACCCGTTTTTTCTATAAATTCCTACATACTCATTATCTATAAAGGCCTTTGTTTTAATCTCTTTTAATATGAGTTTGTTCAAATCATTGTCTTTGTCATAATTGAAGTATTTATACAATCCGGCAACATCTTTTCTATCATATTCATCTGATATTAGCCATTCAAAACTCGCCTTGCTTTGATAGAAAATATAGTTATTATAATGATAAACATAGTCTATAGTTCTTTTACGCATTAAAATTCTACCCTGTTTTAGACATTTTTCATATAGAGGAACCCTCTTCGTCATCACTTCCCTCAAGTCCGTTAACTTTTCTTCGACATACTCGCCTTTTCCCCATGAGTATTTATCGTCATTCCACAGGTCAAACTCAGCAATATTACTAAGACCCAAAAAATACCTCATAACGATATTGTTCTTTGCATCAAAGATCCATGGACAAGTCATACATCTTTCGACAAAAAGATATTTCATGTCAGTATTGTTTTCTATATCCTCCCCTTGCTCAAAGTAATATTCACCATCGTATCTTCCCCCCGGCACACAAATAAACATATCTCGACCACTCGCAACATTTTTGTTTTTCCTAAACTCTTGACTTCTTAAATCTTTAATTCGGAAGACATCAAGCATTCTTTTATTAAACAATTCATCCGAAACTGGCTTATATTCAGGATGCGTACGCCTCATGATTTTATAAAGCAGATTCATCATGTTAACCAAATCCTCATAAGAATACTTCTGCCATTTAATATTAGCATAATATCTATCCACCTCTTCTCTCACTTCCTTCTCTCGAATCTTCTCTGAAATATATTCCTCGTCTTCTACTATCAGTTCCTTGACTATCCCCCTTCTCATTATATCGGCTTCCTCGTCTGTAAGGAAATCTGTCACATCTATATAATAACTCATATCTTCCTCCTTTTCTTCTTCTAAATTTAAATCGCTTTTTTCTTCTTCTAAATTCAAATTCTTTTCCACTTCCGACATTAAAATCGTATCTCCGTCATTTGACACCTTGTTAGTGGATTGTTCACCATTAGAGCATGAACATAAAACTAATGCACCGATTGTTATAAACAGTACAAGTTCTTTAATTTTTATCATATCTTTATGCTTTTTTATTTACCTCTCTATAAATTTCAGTTTTTCCGTGGGAATCCATTGTATCTTCATATGCTTCTTTTAATGTTGCAGATGAATCATTCATTGGTCCCATGTGGATATGAGTTTCATGTCCACCAATAGAATAGCAGCCCTCACGTATGTGTGACTTTTCGTATCCACAATTCAAATTTCGTTTTCTGAATCCGAACATTTTAGCCCCTTCTATCAGTATTTTGTCTTCTTCTTTTGTGCCATAAGAGTAGTCAAAACCCATTCCTTGTCGATGTGATACACTAGGATATCCAATGCCCATTATATCCGTATTCCCCATTCCTGTCCTGCCATACATATCCTTTTCATTAGGAGTTTTGCACTCAAAATCTGCTGGTATGGATCCCAACTTCGAGTTCCCATAATGAGCCAAAATACCGATGAATGCGGCAAATTGTATTGCATCAGCATAATAACGTTGTGTTTTGTCCATTATTATACGATAATAAATAAATACCTTGCCAGGTTGATAGAAATAGAGTAATCCGTCTTGGTCTTTTTCTCCCTTGCTTTCATCCACTTCATCCATACGGACAAGCTCTATTTTTTTCTTATCTGTTTTATATTTATATATTCTTCTCGTTATTCCATCCAAGTACCCATCACATACAACATAATCAATCTCATTGTTTTTGTCGTAATGAGCATATATTTTTTTACCATCAACACCATCTTTGAAAAATCCACTTATTTCGACCGCACCTTTTATCTCTTTTGACAGATCACCTTCTTTTATTTTTTCACATGATACGAAATTAGGCACATTTTTTTGAATTTTTCTCACAGCGACCTCATAACCCTCACCGCTATCTGGATGATAAACATATCTGTAATGTTTATCATCTGTAATATCATCAGGATAATGTTTTTCTATTCGTCCATTGCTGTAGATATGAAAAGTAATCATGCCACTGGTACCCACATCCACTTTATTACATTCACAATCTTTCAGTTGAAACGCATCATATGCGACATCTTTGAAAAATAGCATCTTCCCTTGATGGTTCTTTTTAAATGAAATTTTTCCCCCTTTACTGTCTGTAAAGCTACTTTCGTATTTAACATCGTTGCCAACCACATTAAAGGCCTTTTCAATCAATTTGACATCTTCATAAGAATTGGGGGCGTCAAAATTAATATCATCGTGTTTTATAACTCCGTCACATAATGCATGCATATTGCCATGTTTATATCTAAAGAATGCCATAGAAGCAGCTACAGCAAGTCTTATGTTTCCTTCAAAGGAATCAGCATTTAAGTCCCCGACATTTTCATATCCAATGCTCTCCAAAATTTTCTTAATCTTTGAGTATGTATTTTTGTGGGTTATCTGTGTATATGAACCACCTCTGTATTTCCAGCCATCACCACTTTCATAGTTACCATTACCATTTTCACCAGCATACATAAAACTAAAAATGGCTTTTTCCTTTTCTTTACCTGTTTTTTTAAATATATTATCCAATTGTGCTTTTATAGAATCGGATTTGTATATTCTTTCCCCTTTCTTATTTGTATCCGACTCCCATTTGCCGTTTTTCCACTTACCTTTGAAGATTTTCGATGGCTTTATATCCTCAAGTCTTTCTCTTGTATATGAACCTCCTTCAGTTTTTGGTATGCCATCTCTTCCTATATTACTCTCTATGACTCCATTTGAAAAAAAGGCAGCTTTGATCCAACAAGAGTCCATTCGCAATTTGTATTGGAATTCACAATAAGCTTCTGCTATTTCCTTGGCGACATTGGTATTTGGGAATATTTTTTTCAATCTCATTTCCATATCTTCTGCTGACTCTCTGCATCTCGGGCACTTGCATCCACTCTCTGTATTTTTCTCCCCCTTCTTCAATTCCTCTCCCACCACCACAGGAGCAATGTTTGTCAAAGAATGGTTTAATCGTTGGATTTCTTTGTCTTTGCCCACTTTCAACTGCCAAAGATAGCTACGAATCTTTTTATTCCATCCATTATCATTAGATTTTTCACCTTTTGTGATCGAATAATTTTCTTCGCCTTGTGTGATGACGGTGGTGTCGCTTTCTTCACACTCCGATTCTTTTTGTTCAGACTCTTCAGCAGACGGAGAGTCTTGTAGTTCTTTTGTTGCTATAACCTCACACTTCTTTTTGAAAGTCATGTTGAACACGTCTTCATGACTTTGCGGATATGTGTATATGACAGCATCGTCTAATTTCACACCGAAATAGAACAGACGTGGGTTGGGATTATCTCCGTGCACATCTTCATTTTTGAAGTGCTCGCTGATATCTATTTTGACTTTCCCGTTATTGCCGAATTCAAGGTTGTCATAAACAGCTATCACGGTGTCGTCTTTCTCGCCGACTTTGTTGTTCTCAACCAATTCCACCTTGATCCTATCAGTTATTTCTTTGCAGTTGTGTGTGGCGAGCATGATGAAAATGGAGTCTCCATATTTCATTACCGACTTTTGCGGATTGCCAGACTTGCCAGAGAAAAAACCGGTCACACATGTCTCGGTGGTCAATGTCAACGGTGACGATTTTGAGCACACCCAGTGACTGTCGTATCCTTTCATCTTCGACAGGTTTACAACATCTGTATATGGAGGATTAATGAGCGACGCGATTATGTTAATTTTTTTTCGGCCATCGACTTTGATGTCCTGTTTGCTGATTGACAATTTTATAAACGCATTGCCGTCTTTCCCGAATCGTGCGTCATCCAACGCTGATATCTTGATAGGTGTCGGGTCCTTGGCATTATTATCCCATAAAAATATCCGTACGTTATCGAGGCCCTTTTCATTTTTTATATCCTTCCAAGCAGGAACCTTTATTTCAAGATAAAATGGCTCATCAAATCCGACTTCACTTATCTTGTTGTGGCGCTCGTCAACAAACTGCCATTTTTCGATACTGGCTTCTCTAACTTCGAACTCAAACTGTCCTTTTTCAGAATAGTATATGGAATGCGTGCCTATCTGATTTTTATCAAATGTAACCTTATAGCTGTCCGACTCCGCTTTTTTCTCATTACCATCCATAAAAAAACTGACCTCTTTGTCTTTAAAACTATCGTATTTGTACAGCATGTCAAAATTGATCCAATAATCGATATTTGGATAAAAGACTTTTGGTGTGCGGACAATACCTTTGATGACATTACGAGAAACATTGAAGGAGAAAGATGCTTGTGTCACACCTTTGTCATTTGTGTTTATCACTGTATTACAATTGCTTAAATCAAGTGATATTGTCACTTCGCCTTCAAACGTCAGCTTGTGGATATTGGAGCCTCCGCGTACGATGGAGTTTCCGTGCTTCTCTTTGATTGTCCAGATTGCTTTGCTCAAATCGACATTTTTGTCTGTCTTGTTTGTTGGTCGTAAAATTAGATATATTGTCGTCCCTGGTCTGAGATATGAGTCTTTTTGTATCTGGTTGACACCGTCTTTGTCCAACGAAACAAAAGCGGAAACAAAGCTGTCAACTTCTTTGACAGTAAATGATTTTGTGTCAAACGTCCCAATAGGCAAAAAATTAAATGAATATGGTGTCTTTTCTGAGAGTGTTATATCCACAGTTTTTTTGTTATCATTAAAAAATGACGGTTTTAAGGTAAAACTATATTCATTTTTAGGCAACGGCATGGCCTGCTCTTTTGTAAGATGCTTGTTTATTAAGAGACGCAATTTTTCATGGCTTTCCAAATCCACGGCAGTACGAACAATTATTTCTAAATTGTCTGAATTTTTCAAAAAAATAGTATCGTCATCCTCTCCTTTTATATAGTCTCCTTTTAGTCTGATGCCGACAATACGATTTTTCTCCAGCACCTCCACTACAGCTTTACAGCTCTCATTAAACGGAGGTTTTTTCTTCCCTTTTTCAATAACCAATTGTTGGTCTGTTTTGAGAGCACTGTATTTATTCGCTATTTTATCAGGCCCACCCTCAATATAATAAATGCCTGGCTCTTGGAAACTTATATTGAATGGCGTGCAAACTCTTTTGATAAGCGTCAGTTTGTCTATGCAATCTTTGCTGACTATTTTTCCTTTTACTGTTTCTTTTGTTTCTTTTCTTGTTGTGACAGCCCAGTTTAAAATATCGGTGGGCTTCAATTCTTTTTTCCCTTTATCAAAAGCGTGTAGGGTTATCACCTCATTAGGTCGGACATATTCTTTGGATGCGGAAACGGAATAGACATTGGATATCTTTTTCTTCTTGTCTTCTTGACTTTTGGCAGGTGGAGTCACAACCAACGCCAAAGGAAAATTACCGAGTGTCTCTATCTTAAATTCGGCTAACTCTGGTGCAGAAACGGATTGTACTTGTCCGGTGTATATGCATTTTATCTCTCCTCCAAACACAGGACAATTCATAATGCTCTTTTCTACGATTGCATTTTGGTCGCCTTGCTGCACGGTCGTTTGGGTTTTCCATATTCCATTCGCATAAACACATGTAGGAGGTGTCTGTGTGTTCTTCGAGCATGTCACAAAAGGAGCGGAAGGCAACTTGAATGTGACATCCTTATCCGTCACAATTGCTTTGCCTTGAGCATTTACCTTTTGGTTTGAAATTGCTGTTATCTGACATGGCGCACTTCCACAATTACACTTGAAAATCGCACCGTCCACCACATATTGTTGTCCTTTTTTTACATCCGTTGCCATACCTGTCTGTTATTTCCTATTTACAATCAAACAATAAATTCTTCTAAAATCACTGTCCGCTAATTTTGCTTCAGCTTTCAAATCTATCTTCTTAATGTGTCCGAAACCGTCTGTCTGACATTCCCCTTTCAGATAAATTGACAAACCCTCGATTTGAGACTCGTCCATGCCCAACGACTCTGCAATCGCAGTCATGTCGGAGGCTTCTCTGTTCAAGCTTCCGATTATATCTATTTTTCTTTTGCCGTCTTTTTCCGATACGGTCAACACTTCGGTCAATACGGTTTTCGCATTTCCGAAAATGGCTGGAAAAATCTGGTTCTTGATGTGTTGTCCGTTATCTCCGTAATCAAGCCAATAGCCAAAGAAGAAGCGGTTGTATAGCAAATCGGTTTCGACGGAATGCAAATACTTCGCTTCGTCTTTTATTACAGCGTCAATCTGTTTTGTCCAACCTTTTATGGTTGACTCCACATTATCGTCGTCGCTGACAAAATAGTTGTCAAGATATATTTTTGTGTATTCCCAATTTTTGAGAATCTCATCTCTGTTCTCTACTTTTATGATTCTGCCATCCGCGGAGAGTAGCAAATCAAGTTTGTTTAATGCCTCGCCGGACTTTATAAAATAGTGGTCGATAGGATTTTGAGGATGTGCTTTCCCGTCTTTTTTAACGTTGCTCCTCTCCACCTTTGCTATTATTCCTGTGGGTTGGGTGTTGTCGATGCTGACTGTTATGTCTTCTGTATATTGTGCGACTTGGGTGTTGCCGTCGTGTCGCGCATCCGTTATTTCGATGCGTTTCTCCACGGAGTATTCTTTTGCCGCTATATCTGTTTTCAACTCTATTATCATGTCGTCTTCACTTAAAATTAGAACAGATTGACTTTTCCTTTTGCCTTGGCATCAACGTCTCCTCCTGTGGATAGGACAAGATTCTCCTTTGTACTGTCTATTCCGATCTTCTTTGAGTTCATCTCGATTTCAGACTCAGATAATAGGGACAACGCATCAGCATTGTGTTTGGAATTTTCAGATGCTGTCGTTGTGATGTTTTTTGCAGTAACAGACACATCCTCGCCAGCCATAAAATTGATGTTTTCATTGGCATACGAGTTCAATCCCTTGCTTGCGTTCAGGACGATGTCTTCTCCTGCGTTGATCGACACTGTCTGCGATGCATCGATAGTGACATTGTTGGCGAGCAAAGAGATGGTCTCCCCTGCCGACACCTGTATATTTTTGCCTTTCGTATCAAATTTGATGACGTTGCCGTTTTTGTCGGAGATGGTGATTCCCCAATCGTTGTCGTCGTCCTCAAACACTATCTGATGACCGCTCTTGGTAATGATGCTTTTTGTGGTATTGCCTGAGCCTCCTCCTTTTCCAGTGCTTCCGCTGAACACGCTTCCCATGACGTACGGACGGCTCGGATCTCCATATTCGAATCCGACCATCACCTGATCGCCCTCCTCTGGAATGAAGACCAAACCTCGGTTTGCCATGCCGCTGCCTCCCGCATCCGGTGTCTGCACACGGATCCAGTTGGTGCTCTTGCCGGATCTTTTCTGCCAGTCGAACTGCACCTGCACTCTTCCCAATCCTTTGGGATCGCTGTTGCTGCTCACTGTCGCCATCTCCGAGTATGCTTTGACGCTACCCGAATATCTCTGTGTGATAAACTCGTTGTTTGCCGGTGTGCCCACAAAATGGTTGCTGTAGTTGCCGGACTTGTCCACCTTATGGACAATCTCCACCACCCGGTATCTGCCCAACGAAGGCACGTTCATCTTGCTTGGGAAGATCACTTCCACTATTCCGCCCAACACCACCTGGCATGTGCGTGTCTGGCCCTCTATGCTGAGCATTGAGCCTCCTATCGTCTTGCTCTTCTTGTCGAGCAATGTCTTCAGATCGGAATCAGACGTGACTGGAGATGAACTTGCGACAAGTTCCCGGTCATCGTACAGCCTGTCTGCACATCCTTTCACATTTGTAAGCAGTCCCGATCCTGAATCTTTAGATCCCTCCACGTATACCTGCTTGTCTGTCTCATGGATATATTCATAAGCTGCTACGTTGCTTGGAACAGCTGAGGCTCGTGTGCATAGGCTGAACACATCATGGTCGAAGGTCAATGCCACCTCTGGTGATTTCTTCGGCTGGCCGAAAATTACTGTCTTTCCATCATAGAAAAACATTTCATTGTAAGTGCTCGACATTCTGTTCAAAAACTCGAACACACTTTCTTGATACCGCATCACGTATGGGATGACGCCGGTAAAAACAGGTTCACATTCCACTGATACTCCTGTGTTCTGCGTCGCCTGTGAGATTATTGATTTAAGCTGGCTGTCGACAAATGAATCCATTCCGCGTGAGCCGTTCAGTTTCACGATATCGCCCTCTCCGATGATATGGACACGGTTGCTCCTGTGGTTAAGAAACTCATAGTCCGGCTCGCTCTCCCATGCGTCGATACGGACATCTGTCACCCATCCTGAAAATTCATACGGAGTGCCTGAATCACGATGCTCAAATGTGATCAGTGCGCGTGATCCTATACGGTTCAACAGTTTCTGCGGAGTCTGCTGCCACATCTCATTTTGTGACATGAATTCACACACCACTTCGAATCTGTGGCATGAATTCATACTTTGTTCTAGAATTAATGACTCGAAAGAGATATTCTCCCCATCAAGCAATACTTTGGGCTGTACTGGATTCAAATTTTGTGACATTCTTTTGATTGTAAATCAACAGATTAAAATCCCGCATAAATGTATGTCCTGTTATTAATACACTATTCCCCTATGCGACCTGATACTCTGTTGTAAGTTCTGCAATTTTAGTATGATGACTACAAATAGTTTATGAGTTTACAGGTCTTCATACACCTGTAATCAATTTGCAATTTGTCTCTGATTCTAAAAACAAAAGGAGAAAGGCAATTGAGCCTTCTCCTCTGTTTTTTGATTAAGCCTTTGGCCAGTTCTCCTCGTATTCCGCGCCACCGATCTTGATGATCTGTGCAGAAATCGTGATTGTGATTGACATTGGGGCTGTTCCCACGATGTCAATACCTTCAGCAAACTCAATGATGTAGGCGTTCTCGAAAGAAAGCTCCTTCATCTTGCCTTCCTCGTCACCTTTCTTGAACTCAATGCTTCCATTGAATGGTTTGAACTGGTTCACCATTGTCTCCAAAATGGTTGTGTCCTCAGTCGACTCAACTCTTACTGTGATTTTGCCACCATAAATGTTGGAAGATGGACGACCCTTAGAGTCAACATCACGCTTAAGGGAATAACTGCAGTCGAGCACATCGTACTCTTTTCCGCCTAGATTCAAAGTGGATCTAAATGCCATAACTTTAACAAATAAAAATTAATAAATAATAAACAACTAAACATACGACACATTCGTAAAAAACTAATCAAGTAGATAGCTTTTTGCTGTTACCGTAAATGTTCAATGCAAAAATAATGGCCGTTTATATATTGGCAAACAAATATGATGAGATATTTTCTTTGTTTTAAGAAATTTTAACATAGGTCAAGTCTTGCAAGTGAATAAAGATATAAAAAGATATTTGAAACAAGAGAAAATACTATATTTGCAACAAACATACTAATAAATATAGCTAATTATAAAGTAAATTTATGGCAGAAAACGAAAATAAAGAAAAGGGAATTTTCAAGGAATACTGGTTTCAGATTATAATTTTATTGATGATGGTGGTTTCCGGCATATCCTTTTTCGTTGCACCTCGACTTGAACATAAAGCATCAAGAAATTTATGTTATGTTGATTCTACTATGATGTCTTATATAGAATCCACTCCGGAAACAGTCGTCGTATTGGATAAATTGTCGTATATGAACTTAGATCAAAATTATTTAAGCGATATCGAAGAGGTGTGTGATATAATCAACAATAAGATCAGTCAGGAACAAAACCTTCATGTTTTTTTGCAAGACGAAGAAAAAAAATTGACACCCAAAGAGTTGGAAATTTGTTATTCGCAATATGATAACATCAATCAACGCTATAATAATGATGAATATAAATTTCCTAATTCTGTTGTTGATTCATTAGCTTGTGTTTTGATGTACCATCGTGTTTTTAATAAATAATAATCAGATGAGACGCTTTTTATCCATATTGACTATCATATTGAAAGTAATAGTTTTAATCGGAGGTGCTGTTTTGACATGCGTTGCCGTGTATATTTTTTGTAATGGATTCCAAAGGTATGAGGAAGCAACAAAGAGTGCTGAAGAAATAAAAAATGGTTGGCTGAATCCAGATCGGGTAAAGAATTCTGTGGCACTTGCTGAAGAGAAATTGGCCTTAAAAAATATTGAGTTGATTGCAGTGGCCGATAAGAAAATGCAAGAAGAAAAATACAATAAGTTTATAAAAAAAATTGAAGGTAAGTGGATCTACACTGTTGAACATAACAAGGATTGTGGGGATGTTGACAGACGAGATAACAGTTATGACGCTACTATAAAAGGAAAAACATTAACAATCAATTTCGAAGATAATACAGTTAAGTATACTCTGAACCCAGAATATAGTTCCATTAATCCATCATTTAGTATTTGTTCATATGATGATGGTGAAAATACATTTATGGACTTAGAGGTAGGGGATTCCGACGATGAATTGAGGATTTATGGTCAGTATTGCGAAAGTGATGAGCCTGAAGAAATGGAAGAAGACGATGGTCCGGGAAGAGGAGATGCTCCATCAGGAATGATTGCAAAACTAATAAGGAAGTAGGATAAGAAGGGAGATACGTTATCGTCAACTTATATGATATTATCCAAAAAAAGTATAATTTTGCACCGTCTAATTATAAATTGATAATGAAGCGTATATTCTTGGTGGGTTATATGGGTAGCGGAAAGACTACCTACGGCAAGATGTTGGCCGAAAAATATAACTTGGATTTTAAGGATTTGGACATATATATCGAGCAACGTCAATTCAAGACAGTCTCTCAGATCTTCAAAGATAAAGGGGAGGAGGGATTCCGCAAGATTGAGCATAATATGCTGAAAGAGGTCTCTGAATTTGAAAATATAGTGATTTCTGCCGGTGGTGGCACTCCATGTTTCTTCGACAATATGGATATAATGAATGCTGCCGGCGACACTGTTTACCTTGAGGCGAGCGCAGAGGTGCTTTTCGATTATCTCCGCACAGCTAAGAATGAGCGTCCGCTTCTTAAGGATAAGAGCGACGAGGAGATGCTTGAGTATATCAGGGAATCTCTTGCAAAAAGAGTTCCTTTCTATGAGAAGGCTAAATATAGGGTAGACGCGAGAAATGTCGACTGGAGTCTTTTTGAAAAACTTTTGAAATAATAAAAAACTATTATATGCAGGATAAAATCATAGTTCTGGACTTTGGTGGACAGTATGCCCACCTGATAGCAAACAGAGTGCGCCGTTTGGGTGTGTTTACAGAGATATTGCCTCCTACAGCCTCAGTAGAGGAGTTCGCAGGAGCAACAGGTATCATCTACAGTGGTGGACCATCAAGCGTCTACGCAGAGGATGCTCCCGACTACAATCCTGAAATTTTGAATATCCCTGTTCCTAAACTAGGAATCTGCTATGGCCACCAGTTGATGGCTTCGCAGCTTGGAGGAACAGTTCGCCCAGGTAAGGTGAAGGAGTATGGAATAGCTGACCTTCTTTTGAAGGAGCCTCAGCATCCGCTATTGAAGGATATCCCTGCGTCTTCGCCAATGTGGATGAGCCATGGCGATGCAGTGGAAAAATTGCCTGAGGGTTATAAAATCATCGCGTCGACGAAGGATTGCCCTATTGCAGCAGTGGCTCTAGATGATCGTAAGATCTATGGAATCCAGTTCCACCCTGAGGTGACTCACAGTAAGTACGGAATGAAGATTCTCGACAATTTCATTGATATCTGTGGATGCCAGCGCACATGGAACATGAAGAGCTATATGCCTCTTATCTCTGAGAAGATCAAGAAAGAGGTTGGCGACAGAAAGGTGTTCTTGCTTGTGTCTGGAGGTGTCGACAGTACTGTAGCATTCGTGCTTTTGAACCGTGTGTTGGGTACAGACCGTGTGATGGGTCTTCACATCGACAATGGTATGATGCGTATGGATGAGTCGGCAAAGATCATTGATTTCTTGAAGGCTGAGGGTATGCATAATCTTCGTGTCGTAGACGCTACAGATACATTCTTGGGCAAACTTGAGGGTATTACAGCCCCAGAGGAGAAGAGAAAGAGAATCGGCGCTACTTTCTTGGTTGTGAAAGACGAGGAGATGGCTAAATTGAATCTTGATCCAAAAGAGTGGATGATCGCTCAAGGAACTATCTATCCAGATACAATCGAGAGTGGAGGAACAAAGAATGCCGACCTTATCAAGACTCACCACAACCGTGTTAAGGAGGTGATGGATTTGATGGCACAGGGCTTGCTTCTTGAGCCGTTGGCAGATCTATATAAGGATGAGGTACGTATGTTGGGAGAGGAGCTTGGTATTCCTCACAACCTTGTATGGCGTCACCCATTCCCTGGTCCAGGTCTTGGTGTTCGTTTGCTTTGCACAGATGGTAAGGGTGAGTTCGCAACAAACGCAGATGTGCTTGGCCTAGCAGAGTATTTGAAGGAGAACAATATAGAAGGAAAAGTCCTTCCTATCAAGAGTGTAGGAGTGCAGGGCGACGGTAGAACATACGCACAGCCATTCTTGCTTACTACACAGAATCTTACTTGGAAGCAGTGTGAGAAATTCTCAACTGAATTGGTTAACCGTTTCAAGGTAATCAACCGTGTGATCTGGCAGGTAGGCAGTGTAAGTGATGAGAATCCAAAGTTGGTGGAGCAGTACGCTACAAAGAAGAACTTCGATGTTCTACGTAAGTTTGACAATATCTGTACTGAGTTCTTGCAGGAGAACAATCTATACGAATCAATCTGGCAGATGCCGGTTGTGTTGGTTCCGCTTACAGTGCAGAACAAACCATGTATCGTAATGCGTCCTGTAAACTCATCAGAGGCTATGACAGCTAATTTCGCTGAGATCGACCAGAAGCTTCTTGAAGGACTTTGGGGTAGATTCGTAGCAGAAGGAGCAGGTTCGTTGTGGTACGACGTTACACACAAACCTCCTGGTACAATTGAGTGGGAGTAATTTTTGAATGCTGAATTCGGAATTATAAATGATAAAATGGAGGTGTCTGATGGGCACCTCCAATTTTTTTAATTAAAAATGAAAAGTGAAGAATTATGAATGGGCGATAACCATAGAGAATTTGGGAACCCTGTTTGCATAAAGATTATAAAAAATGGCTGAATTCCATTTGGAACTCAGCCATTTCTATATTTTCGACATTTGAATATAGCCTGTATGGATTATTTCTGTCTGTTATAAACGCCGTGAATCATAATAATAGCAGCATCTCCAAAAGCTTTACTATCCCAACCATTCTCATAATACATAATGTCGTCGGAAATGGAAATAGATTGTTTAGTAACCAACATCTTAAATCCATAATCAGCGGCTTCTTCACCCATTAGATACTGTGCGTAATCCACACCTTCTTTTAGTGTAAAAGAGTAACCATCCTCTTCTATAATCTCATAAATCAACTTATCACCGTCAACAGAATATTTTCCTTCATAAGTATCTTCATCTGCTGTGATAGCAGAGAATGTCCCGTTTGCGTTGAATGTGATTGTAGGCCAAGGTTTAGAATTCATTGTTCCAGAAATGTTCTGGATGTCTATAGTTGTTGCCTTTTCATCAAGAACCCATGTGCCAACTAGTCCCTGCGACTTATTCGCATTGCCATTTTCGTTTCCACCGTTGTTAGTGTTACCTCCATTGTCATTGTTGTTGACTACAGTACCGTTATTGCCTTCTTCCTCATCGTCCTCATCGCCACATGCTGTGAATGCGATAGAACTTAATGCGACAGCCAAAGCTGTCCAATAGTGTAAAAACTTGTTCGTTTTGTAATATTTTGTGTTTTTTAATCAGCGGTAAAATTAATAAAAGATATCACATGAAAAATAGTTTTAACTTTTTTAATGTAGTTCGTGAAATTGTGTTACTACGGATAGATTTCTGTTTTTTTGAAAAAAAAGTAGCACCATTCCTTACGCTTATGTACTATAACTAACTATAGGGGTGTGTGAGAATCTGGAATGGTGCTTTTTATAAAAAATGTTTATGGTACTTAGTTTTCTACAATGAATTTTGATATGTGATGTATATGAGCCCCCTGGATTTTTATAATATATACTCCTGGTGCTATGCTTGATAAAGCTCTCTCGTAATAGTTATGGCCAGAGTATATTTCAATCACATCTTGATCTACCACCTGTCCGGAGATTCCTATCATCGAAATACTCACTTCATCATAATCATCTGCCTCAAATGTGATTCTCAAAATATCAGATGAGACGAAGATGTTCGCGTCCATATCATTAGAAGTCGACGTGAAATTACCTGCATTGGTTGCGGAGTTAAGTCCCATCAAGTAGTAGCAGGCATTGCGTACGATTGATAGAGCGTCGTTTGTAAGATTTGCGTAAGAACTGCTATTCAAACCGATTTGGATAAATTTGTCGGAGATCTTAGTTCCTGCTATTGATGCTCCTACAGGGATTTCCAATATGCAGACTTGATTCTCGTCTTTTACGGATGCGATAGACTTTATGTCTCCTGTCGCATTGGTAAATGATTCTGGATTCATGTATGTAAGCGCCTTGGTCTCTACCTCAGATACCATTTGAATCTCATTGCTATTAGAGAAGTCGATGTCTTTGAACATTGGATGTGATTGAGCTGCCGACTCTACAACCAAATCTGTAGCGGTTGTGTTATCTCCGTAACCATCTTCCGCCCAACTCCATGCTCCTTCCGCACTCTTGTAGGCATGCACCTTCATATTTAGAATAGGTTTGTTTATGCCTTCGAGGTTGGCGATGATTGGGGCAGTGGATGGAGTTATCTCACTGATAAGAACCATGTCAAAACCGATTAAATCGCTTGTCGCTGAATTGCAATCAATCTCTTCTACATAGAACTCTTTTACGTTCATCAGCATTGGCGAGATTATATCATTGACGTAGGTGGCGTCTGTAGGGTCTGTTATGTAGGCAATCTTTTTCTGTCCGTCCTTTAATGTGTCTTTACGGATTGTTTCAGATGATGATTGTCCAGGATCCTCTTCTTTACCTCCCTTAAACATAGCAGTCACTGTAGTCGCCTTGGCTGGCATTGTGAAACGGTAGATGGTCGTCTTAGACTTTTGTGAGCCATCTTGGTTCCAGCTTTGGAATGTCGTGCCTGAAGCAGGCAGCACTTTTGCTGTGACAGGTGCACCGACAGGGAATTTTGCAGAAGTGGTTATTTCTCCTGGTTTGTCGATGTTGGCTTTCACAGTCACCTGATACATTGGCTTCATATATCGCTGCAGTGCACTGATATATGGATCTTTGTTTGCTGTCAACTCTTCAATGATGAATCGACAGAGGGTCAATGCTCCCATTTCTTGGAAGTGAGTGTTGTCTGTGCTTCCGTTAGGATAGTTGGCATACTCTCCATTGGGATATGTATTGTAGAAGAAACGTTGGTTATAAGTGGATGAAAATTGTTTGAACATA
This sequence comes from Paludibacteraceae bacterium, assembly GCA_016283095.1. Taxonomy (GTDB): domain Bacteria; phylum Bacteroidota; class Bacteroidia; order Bacteroidales; family Paludibacteraceae; genus UBA1723. Next base: position 35,156 of record JAEEMG010000020.1, read on the forward strand.
TTGTATGACTTCATGTTCAAATCAACGAATGCGCACTTTCTGTTCTTTGCTACACTTTCCATCGCTCCACGATAGTCGGCCCCATTCTCTGCAAATACGTTACGCATTCCGGAATTGTTCCAAGCGTTCATCACCATTGGGGATACGAGCACAGGAATGGCTCCCTTGCCTCTTGCCTCCACCACAAACGAGTCGATGTAGAGTTTGTATTTGTCGACGGGAGTGTACCGCTCAGGCTTGGTGTCACGGTCGTTGTGTCCGAACTGTATAAAAACGAAATCACCTGGTTTCAATGCGTTCAACACTGTCTTCCATCTTCCTTGCTCACGGAAGCTTCTCGAACTGCGTCCTCCAATTGCATGGTTGACAATCTGAATGTCGGAGTTGAAGTAGTACTTCAACACCTGTCCCCATCCTGTCATAGGGAACTGGCTGTCTTTGTAGTCGCAGACAGTAGAGTCGCCGATAAGGTATATCTTACGGATTGTTCCATCTTTGCCGATAGTCACGCAGATATCCAATCTGGCAGTTTTCCCGTTAGCAAGCACCATCTCCACAGAGTAAGTTCCATTGTTTGTGACAGAAAGGGTTGACTTTGTCTCTCCTGATATCACCTGGTTGTTGAAATACCATTTGTATGACTTGGCATCTGAGGCAACCAAAGCTTTTTTGTTGTTGTCAATAGTCAGTGTAGGCTCAGTGATCTGTGTCTGAGGCTCATCTTCTGGCTCTTTTACGTTTGATTCATAGACTGCCTTGTATGTCACGTCGGCATTGCCCATCTTGACTACGTAAAGAGACTTGGTAGATATGCTCTTCTTATTGCCGTCCTCCCAGCGTAGGAATTTAGCGTTCTTTGCTGGAATAGTCTTCAAAGTCACATTTATTCCTGCTGGAAACTCAGCTGTGCGTGAGATTGCCTGAGATTTAGAAGCATCGTTGATCTTGATTGTGACCTTGTGGCGAGGCAGGGTGCAGGCAGCAAGTTTTTTCAAATCTGCGTTAGTGCTTTTCTCGATTGTCTCCACCACAAATCTTGCATTTTCAGTTGCTCCGAGCTCCTGATAGTGCACCTGGTCTGTATTTCCGTTTCTATAGTTAGGATACTCACCGGCAACAAGGTGCATTGTGCAGAATCTCTCAGAATATAGCTGTCCTTGAGCGACGAAGAGGTCGTAGCAGAACTTGTCAAGATCCACCAAAGGCACACCTGTGCTCTTTGCAACGTCTCTCATTAATTGAGGGTGCTCATGATAAGAGTCGTATGGCTTGCCGTTTGTCCAAGCCGCGCGACGTACGGTAGACACCAAAACAGGAATTGCTCCTTTAGCTTTTGTGTCGTTCACAAATTTCTTGATGTTCTCCTCGAACACACCCTTTGGTGAGTAACGTTTAGGGTCTGTGTTACGGTCGTTGATTCCAAATTGGATGAATACGTAATCTCCTTTCTTTAATTGGTTTCTGACTGCGGGCCAGTGATCTCTGTAGAAACTTAGAGAACTGGTTCCTCCTACTGCTTTGTTATAGCAAACGGCTTTAGATTTGTCGAAGAAGAATGGCAACATCTGTCCCCATCCCTTGCGAGGGGCATATCCGTCGTTATAATCCTGAACGGTTGAATCTCCGATTGTGAACACTCTTAGCTGTGCATTAATGAATGCGGGGGCACTCAGTATAAGCATAAGAATGGTCATCAAACGTTTGATATATATTGCTATTTTGTTCATGATGGTACTCATTAAGTTAGACATAAAGAGCTAAAGGAGGGGGAAATCCCTCCTTTATTTTGAAAAGCACCATTCCTCAAGTGGCTATGGGTATAAAATTTTAGGAATTGTGCTTGTTATAAAAAGATTTTTTATGGTATTACTGCTTTACAATGAATTTTGCCACGTGGTGTATACCATTGCCATCGACACTTATCATGTACACTCCTGACGCCACACCTGACAAACTTGTCTGATAGTTGTTGCGGCCAGGTGTTGTTTCGATTGTCTCTTGGCGGATGATCTTTCCAGTGATACCGATTATAGATATGTTTGCCTTATCATATCCATCGTTGTCGAATGAGATATTCAAAATGCCAGACGAGACGTATATGCTCATTCCTGTAGCTGTCGACTTGAAGGTGTCTGTGTTTGATAATCCTGAGTTCATTCCCATCAAGTAGTAGCATGCGTTGCGAACGATTGATAGAGCGTCGTTTGTAAGATTTGCGTAAGAACTGCTGTTCAAACCGATCTGGATGAATTTCTCAGAGATTTTTGTTCCTGCGACTGATGCTCCGACAGGGATCTCCAAGATACATACCTGCTCTTCTCCCTTGACTGATGCGATCGACTGAATGTTGCCGGCTGCATCTGTGAATGATTCAGGGTTCATGTATGTCAACGCTTTTGTGTTGACTTCAGACACCATCTGTATTTCATTGCCCTTAGAGAAGTCGATGTCTTTGAACATTGGGTGAGACTGAGCTGCCGACTCTACAACCAAATTTGTAGCTGTAGTGTTGTCTCCGTAACCGTTTTCTGCCCAGCTCCATGCTCCGTCTGCAGTCTTGTATGAGTGAACCTTCATGTTAAGCACTGGTTTTGCTATACCTTCAATGTTCGCAATGATAGGTGCTGTGGAAGCTGTCACTTCACTGATAAGAACCATATCAAATGCTGTCAAATCAGCTTTGGCATTGTTTGCGTCGATTATTCTGACGTATAGACTATCTGTTTTGCCAAGCATCTGATAGATCTTATCGTTTTTAAATTCAGTGTTAGTAGTGTCTGTTATGTATGCGATGCGTTTTAGTGAACCATCAATCTGCTTTACGTTCACTTTGTATGATACTTCGTTTTTGCCTCCTTTTGTCTTGACTGTGAATGTTGCGTTTTCTTTAGTTGTTCCAGAGATTACAACATTGTTTCCGTTAGTCTTTGCAGAAAGTCCTTCAGGAAGACCAGTAACCTCTACGCCTGTTGCTGTTCCACCGAATGTGAAAGACAAGTTTACTTGCTCGTTTGGTAGAAGTTCCTGATTCAAAGATCCTTCGAAAGATAGAGTTGCATCTTCTTGTGCTGGAGGATTGACCTCGTGACCTGGAGTGTAGATGTCTGGCTGAGCGATTTTGTCAACTCCGTCGCCAATATAGAAGCCAAGGTGAGGTGGCTGGTTGTACGAGCTGTTCTGCCATGCGATGCCACAACGATAAACAGGATCGTGCATTAGTGTGAACAATCTATATTTCGACTCGATTGTTGTAGTGTAGATGTAAATCTTGTCGCCATCATGGAATATCACTTCCTCACGCCAGTCTCCAAACAAGTCTGCTGAAAGACAAGGAGTGTTCTTTGAGCCGTTGCAGGCATTACCCTTGAATGTGATGAGGCGGTTGACACCATTTCCATTCCACTTGTCACATTTAGTTCCGTCTAGCAACTCGTCCTGCAAATCACCATCCCAGTAGATACGGAAGTTGACGCTTGGCTTTGTGCTTGAGATTTGTTTTCCTTTGCAATCAAACACGCCAGGAGCAGAACTCCACATTTCAAAACCTTTGTGTTTAGCATCAATATCAGCTGCCATACCACGACCGTTATCGGTTCCTGTTTTCTTTCCGTGGATCACCTTGTTGGTCTTTAGGTCTCTCATTTCATATCCGTAAGCAGATCCCTTATCCTCGTGTACAAACCATCCCTCAAGTCCTGGACGGTCTGGATCCATATCAGATACGTGCATGGCGTCGCCATGTCCGAATCCTGTTCTTGAATAAGTCTTTCCGTCATCATCTATAATGGCTGAACCAAGGATAATCTCGTCTTTTCCGTCACCGTCAACATCAGCAACAGAGACGTTGTGGTTTCCGTCACCGTATGCTCCCTGACCCTTTTTGTCTGAGTTGTGGTACCAGCGCTGCACAAGTTTTTTGTTTTTGAAATCGTAAGCTGCAAGAGTTGTACGTGTATAGTATCCACGACACATCACTACACTTGGATGAACGCCATCCAAATAAGCTGTACATGCGTTGAAACGGTCAACACGGTTGCCATAGCTGTCGCCCCATGCCGATACATTGCCTCTGCCAGGAGTGTACTCCACGGTGTGGATCTCAGCACCAGTAGCACCTTCGAAGATTGTCAGATACTCAGGACCTGTCAACACATATCCGTTGCCATTGCGGTAGTCAGCCTTAGGATTGTCGTTGCCCATAATCACATTTTTGCCTTTGCCGTCTTTTGTGCCTGGAGCTGTTTTGCAGACCATCTCACATTTTCCGTCGCCATCGTAGTCGTAAACTTGAAACTGAGTATAGTGGGCTCCAGAACGGATGTTTATACCTAGGTCTATTCTCCAAAGGAAAGTGCCGTCCAGTTTGTAACAATCAATAAGAGTGTTGTCGGTCTTTCCACTCTGCGAATTGTCTTTCGCATTGTTGGGATACCATTTCACGAATAGTTCATACTGTCCGTCTCCATCCACGTCGCCCACGCTCATATCATTGGCTGCATAGTTGTTGCCAGGGCGTTTAAGATTAAGGGTCTTGTATTGTGCTCCCCACGGTGTGACAGCGGATGAGGCGTCTATCTCTTTTCCTCCGACCACGGTCTTTATGACATATTTGGAGTTGGTTCCTCCTTTTGTGTCCACATAGTTAGTTTTAGAGGTAATAGGAGTTTCGTTCACTTTCGTGCCATCACGATAAATGTTAAACCCGGCGGATTTGTCATCTGTTCCAAGGAATCTCCAGCTGATGAAAACTCCATTGTTTACTTTGACAGCCACCACACCTCTGTCAAGATACTCCATCTGTTTAGTAGCAGACCAAGCTTCTGTCTGTCCAGTAAGTAACAGACCAAGAAGTAGTAAGTTAGTAAATAAATGTTTCATGATAATAGATGTTTAGATTGTTAATGTCTAGTTGTTTGCGTAAATCGTTTACATCAGTTTGTAAATCGTTTACGGTTGCGAAGATATGACAAAGGGGCAAGGGGCGTTTTTAAAAACGCTCCAAAGAATAGGAGAATCACTCCACGGAATAATTCATTGTCGAAAAAGTCCGATGGAAAGGGAGATTTTTAAATTTTAAAATCTCAGGTAAAAGAGATTTTTTTACGTTTTTTCTAAATGTTTTTATTTGGATGGACTCGTTCCAAAGTAGTCTTTATACTTTCTGCTGAAGTATGAAGGATCGTTGAAGCCAACGGCGTAAGCGATCTCGCTCACAGACAATTTTCCTTCAGCAAGTAGAGATTTGGCTTTGTGCAGACGGTACTCTGATAGAATCTCTACAGGAGATTTGTCGATGATAGACTTGAGTCTGCGAGTCAGTGTGGATTTGCTGAATCCTAAATCTTTCGCTATATCGTTGAATGAATAGTCTGGGTTTACATAATTTTCTTTGATGCAGTCAAGGAGTTGCTGGATCAGTGGGTTTATCTCTTCGTCGACAATATTATCATTGCTATCGTTGAGTGATCCAGCCAGAATCTTGATCTGACGAAGTTGTTGCATACGAAGGAAGTTGGATGTCTTCAACAGCAATTCTCCTTCATTGAACGGTTTGACGATATAATCTATCGCACCTGCAGATAATCCTGCGATTTTGGTTGACATTTCTTGTTTGGCTGACAGGAACAGGACAGGTATGTTTGATGTAGTTGATTTTAGAGCAAGGTTTTTGCACATATCTATTCCGTTCATCTTCGGCATATCGATGTCGCTGATAATCAAATCCGGGATTGTCTTTTCCGCAAGTTCCATACCCTCTTCTCCATTTCCTGCCGTTTGCACCGTGACAAAACTGCTCAACATGGCTTTGATATTGTCTAGGAGAAGAGGGTCGTCGTCCACCACAAGCACCGTCTTGTCTTCAAAGAATGATTTGTCTATGCTTTTTAGAACGTCTTCTTGTGTTGTTGTCTCTTCTTCTTTTATCTGTTCTGTCGGCATCTCAAGTTCCGTACATGTATTCATTGAGACTGTTATCTGAGTGCCAATTCCAGACTCACTGGCAAAATCGATTGTCGCTCCCATTTTGCTGACAAAATCGGAAACGATTTTCAATCCCATTCCGTATCCTTTTTCGTTTTCAGTGCCATGACGGGAAACAATATTTTCTCTGTTTCTGATTTTTTCCAAAAATTCGGGTGTCATACCTATTCCTTCATCCGCTACCGTCAGAATGGTTTTGTCTGTCGTCTCCATGACTCCGACTTTTATACTTTTTCCTCTGCCTGTATACTTGATGGCGTTGGAAATGAGGTTTCTGACAACAACGGCAAGCATCTTCTCGTCGGCTAGAACGTGATGCTTAAGATCGATAAAGGATGATTCAAGGAGAATTTCTTTCTCATTGCAAAGAGGCTGCAGGAATGAGATGATGTCAGTCACAAGCTTTGCAAGATCCACATTCTTGATCTCACATTTCATCTTATTGTCTGAATTGGATGCCCATTGCAGCAACTTCTCCATCTCCGACTGTATTTTCTCTGCTTCCAATGTCGCTTTTGAAATAAGGAGACGGGAATCTTCTTTGTTTGGATCGCTCGACATTATTCTGCGTAGTGTGGTAACGATGGCAAACATCGGATTTTTCAAGTCGTGTGCCACCACCGACACCAATTGATCCTTTAGCTTCAGTGTGTTGAGCAGCGATTCGTTTTTCTCTTCGATGGCATTTTTCTGTTGGATCAATGTCTCGTTGGCATTTCTAAGATCGACGGTTTTCTTGTCGACTGCTTTCTGCAACTCTTCTTTTCTCCTTTTCAATGCTGCCACACGTCTGTTGGAAATGAAGAATCCGAGTGTGATGAACAGAATGGTGCAGAACAAGTAGAAATATGTGGATTTCCACCATGGTGGCAAAACAGATAATGGCAGAGAAATTTTTCTGAACAAATTGCCATTTGCTGAGAATACACCTACTTCGAGATTGAAATCTCCGTCTGGTAATACATCTATTGTGATTTCTCTCGAAGATGCCACTTTATTCCATATCGTATCTGCCGGCATCACACGGTATTTTAGACTGTATGTGTTTGGCTCGGCATAGTTCACCATGTCAAGCTTCAGAAGCAAATGCGTCTGTCCGTATTCCAACACGATTTCAGAATCATTGCTGATGGATGTTTTCTTTCCATTGATGTATAGTTCGGAGAACGACAGATGTTCGGTCGCGTCATTATTGATGAATTTGGGATTGATGCATACAAAACCATGCTTGCATCCGAACAGGAGTTTGCCATCGTCTGATACATATGATGCTTTTCTCACGAAATAGTCGCCGGATAATCCTTCCGCGGAGAAGACTGTTTCGTATCTCTTGTTCTCATAATTGATGGATAAAATTCCGTCGGCACTTGACGCCCATATCTTATTATCATCCGTTTTGACGAAGGAGAAATACTCTCCAGATGGCAGGAAATCAAGAGCCTCATAAGATGAATCGTCTGCCGCAAACCAAAATATTCCTTTGTTCGCCAACACAAAATATCCATCTTGATTGTTTTCACAACTTTGCAAAAACAGCAACGGGTTCTTTGAATTGGTCAAAGCAATGTCTGGGTATACAGGTTTGAAATATCCATCTCTGTTGCTCCAAATAGTGCGAGACGAGAGAATCCTTATTGTGCCATCAGATAGCTGAATGGCTTGTTCCATCCATAAATCTTGGGAGTCGTTGAGCAGTTTAGGGTCCAATTGCACATTGGAAAGAGTATGGCCATTCAGATTGTAGACACCGTAACCTCCAGTGGAAAGCAGATACGAACCGTCTTTCATTTTCAGGATATTTTTGACGGTATTGACAGGAGTGGCTATTTTATTGGTTTCTAAAGGATGCAATTTGCCATCTTCCAAAGTAAGATAGACGGGATTGCCGCCCCAGAATGCGAGCAGATATCCTTGCTGATATTTCTCTATCGCCAACACATTGTTGGAAGGTAGACCATTGTTCACACTCCACTGTTTTAACAGATTGTTGTTGGCATCGAGCAGGAGTAGGCCAGCACCGTCGGTTCCCATAAGCATTTGTCCATTGCCACACGGGAAGAAACATGTGCCAACAGATTTAGGGATGCCCAATTCGATAGAAGAGAAACTCTTTGCTTCCGACATGTTGTCTATACACCAGATTCCATTGTCGTTCGTGGAAACCCAAGCCCTTTTTTTGCTGTCGATGAAGATGGAACTGACTTTGGAGATAGATGCGTCGACTTTATTAATCGGCCTTATTTTTTCGAAAGAGAGATTATTGTTTATGAATGTGGATTGCCATAATCCATCACCTGAAGTGCCGATGAGGATAGTGCTGTCAGACGCTTTGCTTATAGCGGACACCGAGTGAAACGGAGTAGAGACCCTTTCGACGCGGATAATGACTCCATCTTTGTCCATTTCCGCCATCCACAATGAACCTACTGTTGAGCAAAGCAGAATATGTCGGGTGTCGACTTGCAGGATATTATTGATCAGTTCACCAATCTTTTGACGGTAATCAAACAGAGAATTGCCATCCTTGTCGACAATATACACTCCATTGTAGCAACCTATCCAATATCTGTTTTTGAAGTCTTTTGATACAGTCAGTACCTTCTTGTCTGTAAGGTTGTTGCAGATCGCATGAAAAGCCCCGGATTTTTTATCGTATGAAAAAACACCTTTTCCTGTGGATGAGATCAGACAATCACCGTCTGGCTGTATAGAACAGCCTGTGAGATCGAAATTATAGGCATCCTCACCGGCAAATGCAGAAATATCTTTGAAAGTGTGATTTGTGTAGTCGTAAGAGTATATGGTGAAATTAGAACCACCAAAAGAGATGTCTCCGTTTGGCGACACGAATGCGTGGTAAGTGTCGTTACGTTTCATCTCTGGATAGTGAGATTCATCGTAGTTCCTGAATGTGCATCCGTCAAAACGACTGATTCCATAATGAGTAGCCAGCCATATGAAGCCATACTTGTCTTCCACAATGTCATGCACATTGTTGCTCGCTAATCCATCCTCCGTCGTATAATGAAAAAAGTAGCACTGGATTTCCCCATGTGCTCCTACAACGTTGAGCAAGCAGATAAAGAGTGCTGATATGGAATAGAAGAATCTACGCATAGGCATTAGGCACGGAATGTTGAACTACAAAATTAGAATAAAATTTCTTAATTCATAATTCCACATTCAGCATTTAAAAAGGATATCCTATCGCAAAGTGTATAGCCAAGTCTCTTTTGAGTTTTGGAGATGTGATATTCCACTCCCTTGTCGACGGGTCGTAACCCTTCAGTCCGAGGTCGAGGCGGACGAGGATGAACGACAAATCCAATCTGACACCTGCACCCACGCTGGTAGCCAAGTCGTTCACTAATTCATTCAGCACTATCTTGCCGCCTGGCTGGTTGTCATAGTCTTTGATAGTCCAGATATTACCCGCGTCGACGAAGATGGCATATTCAAAAATTCCTTCTGTATGGAATCTGAGCTCAGCTTGAGCAAGCAGTTTGATATCACCTGTCTGATTGAAAAAGTCGGCAGCAATAGAGTCGTTGCGCACATATCTTCCCGGACCCAGCTCACGTGTGCTCCATCCACGCACTGAATTAGGACCACCTGCGAAATATCTACGTTCGTATGGTATCTGCTTGGAATTGCCATACGGACATGCGATTCCTGCCCCGACGTGTACGGCCAGCTCAGGATGGATGCCTAAACGGAAAGTGCGGCTATAGTCAACGTCAAAGCGAGCGTACTGACTGAAAGGCACACCAAAAATCTCATAATACTTGTGTACATTTCCGAATGAATCAGTCTCTTCTTCTTTCACAGGAGAATTGAAAAGTCGCACAAGTCCCGACGGAAGAGTTCCTGACATGTCTATCGTAAAACTGAAATTGGTGCTTGATTTAGAAGTCTTTTTCGCTTTCATCAAGGAAGACGCTGTGGCTGAAGAACTTGAGTATGTGAAAGTGTAGCTAGAGCGAGTGATGAATTGGTTAGTATAGTTCTGCTTCAGCAATGCGTTTGTTTGGACATCCAGATATTGGGTCTGGAACTCTGGCAATATCCAAGGCACGATTGTGTATGTGATATTGTAGAGATCAAAAGTGTGGCTGTAACGGTTGCGACGTGTGGACCACATATATTTCCAATCGAAAGTCAGATAGCGCTTTTTGAATTCAGGACGGTTTTGCCAAACGAAACCGGTGGAGAATATAGTCTTTCCTTTTCTTGCCGCATACGTATCATTGAAGATAGGGGAGAGCACACGTGGAAAAGCAAGAGAACTGTTGATGCTGAACTCAAAGAAGTTTTTCGAGTCTAATCCTTTTTCCAATGCTCCACGCACCATCTCGTACGCGCCGCCGAGGCGGATTCTCCAGATTTCGCTTCCCTTGAAGATATTCTTGTCTTGATATGTGACGTAGGTCTCCACACCCAAGTCGCCGGCAGTGTTAGTGTTGTCGATACCCCATTGGATATAGTATGGTTTTGCGGGAGTGACAGATATGTTTGCGATCAGAGATCCCGGAGCAGTGTCGGGAGAGTAGGTCACATTGGCAGTCTGCACCGCTGATAATCCGGAAAGCGCGGAGAAAGTACGGTCGTGGAGCAACTCACTGAACAATCTTCCCTCGCGTACAAACGTATTGTTGTAGATGGTGTTCGGACGCAAGAAACGTCGCCCTTCAGGAGATACGATAGTGAGACGCTTGTATTGCGTCGTGTCAAATTCGCCCGTGAAACCACGCTGGCTTCCCACCATCACCATCACTTTGCTCATTCGGTAGCGAGTGAGAGGATGTCCCACTTTGGAAGTGTCGATGTGAAGATTCAGTTTCAGATCCACTTCATGTGATCCGAGAGTCGAGTCGACGGAATAGTATAGATTCTCCTTTGTGAAATTATAGTAGCCTTGGTTACGCACGAACGAGACGATATCCCCCACACGGGAGTCTATTTTTTCCGCGTTGTATATCGCGCCCACTTTCACCTTATCGTCGGAGATGAAATTTTTGGAGTGCATGATATCGTCAATCAGACCACCGTCGATCGACTCATCCACATTACGGATCTTATAAGGCTCGCCAGCTTTGATATCATAGACGACGCTTGCTTTTTTCCCATCTTTCTTCACATCATAATTCACGTCGGCGGTGAAATATCCCATATTGAAGAGTTGGGATTTGATCTCTTTGGCGGAGAGTTGTGTGCTCTCTTCCGAGTAGATGACTGGAGGTTCTCCGAATTTTCGGATCAGTTTGTTTATCCATTTCGACGTATCTCTTCCCGACAGCGAATAGAAACGAAGGGAAGTCTTGTTGAAGAACGTGCCCGGAGTGTTCGGTTGTTGGATCACATAATCGTACAGATCAGTGGCGTCGATTTCCGGGTCGTCACATTTCACATCGATATCATTCAGCAAGAAATCACCGTCGGCCACATATTTAGTGGTCGAGCACGAAGCTATGCAGAGCAAAGCGATTGCGGCAGATATGAGAAAAAAAAACCTGTTCATGTCTCTTTACAGTGCAAATTTAGCGAAAAATGAATGATATAAAGATTTTTTTGCATTTTTTCGCCTCTAAAGTTTGGAGATAAAGAAAAAAGTCTTACCTTTGCATCGTTTTTAAGAAACGACCAATCAAAAACGCTGGATCGGTAGCTCAGTTGGTAGAGCAACAGACTCTTAATCTGTGGGTCGTGGGTTCGACCCCCACCCGGTTCACAAAAAGGGACGAAAGTCTTGGAGAGATGTCAGAGTGGTCGAATGAGCCGGTCTTGAAAACCGGTGTACTCGTAAGGGTACCGGGGGTTCGAATCCCTCTCTCTCCGCTGAAGCTTGCTTACCGCAGGCTTTTTTTGTATATTGTTGTTTCATTGAGTGATTCTCATTTGTTTCATTCGGTATGTTTTTTCTCTAAGAGATGGTGTGCGAGTAGGGTATTGGGGATTATTGTTTAGAGAATGCGTAAAATTGATTTTGTAATATGAAAAGATTTGTTTTCGTAATTTTCATTTTTATTGGAGCGGTATTTAGTTGTTTCGCCAACCCGGAACGACGGATTTCGGCTGGTTTGGGAATTGTAGGTCATGCGTATTTGAAAGAACGCACTTTAGAATCAGAAAATTTGAGATATAGTTATCCTGATCCGAACGATACAGGCATATTTGAGTATACAGATGAGGATCTTGTGTTTTCGCCTTTCAATCTTTCGTTTCATTATGGGCGTACTATTAGTGAGCATTGGGATGTCGGCGGATGTTTTGGCTACCACTATCTCAGAATGAAACAGGAGACAGAGATTATCACTTCCATAGGAGAACAGACAAGTCCGCACGGAAATACCTACACTTTATGGGAGAGTTCCCACAAATCTGGAATGCTTAACAGACATATCCTATATATTATGCCTGAAGCTACACTTTATTGGTTCAGGGAAAGGCGTGCCGCAATGTATAGCAAATTGGGTTTAGGTGTGGAATTAGTCGTTGAGAAAAGGGTGTTTACCAATCCGAAAAGTCTGGCACTCGTAAGTGGAGAACCTCATTTTTGTTTTCAAATTTCACCTGTAGGCGTTGAGGCTGGGGGAGAATATTTGCGAGTGTTTGTTGAATTGGGTTATGGTGCTCAGGGCACTTTTCAAGTTGGTATAAGACATATTTTAAGAGAACCGGAAAATATTAAAGAATAGTTTGCTGCCATGGAAAAAAGATATTTATTAAAAAGCATTTCAATCACGATTTTCGCAATTTTCATTTTAGTCAGTTGCGATCCGTCATACAATGTCGATGTATATTTGAAGAATTCAACATCTCAAACAATTTCTTTCCGAGCTATTCATCGTCAAACAAAAGATACAGATTCTATCAGAGATTATTTTCCAGATTTAAGCAATAGAATTGATGCCATCACACTCAGAAGCGGAGAGGAGGTAGTGCTGTTTCATTATAATGAAATGGGCTGTTTTTCTAGGGAAGAGATTTCCGATTATATGAAAAACGTATATAGAGGAGGAATAGAAATCGAGTTCGAACAAGGTGATCCATACGTATATTACCCTGATTCCGCCGATTCAGATTTTCATTCCCCATATGATTATAAGTCTTTTTTCTATCGTGAGAAAGAAGAAGATAATGAAGCTGTGTATCAAGTGTTGTACTAGGATTGTCTTTTTTTCAAAATCACAGGAGATGTAGATACGGTCCGACGTCTGTTTTGCTGTCACATTCGCATATTTCCTCCCAATTTTGCAAGAATCGGGTCAAATATGGTTTTTTAAGGGATGAAAAACGTTAACTTTGCGACTATGAACACAATATTGACAATCACAGGATCGGACAGTGCCGGAGGAGCCGGCATTCAGGCGGATATCAAGACAATCACTTCTCTCGGTGGAAAGGCTCTTTCCGTCGTCACTACTCTTACAATGCAAAACACTCTCGGCATCCAGGATTATTATGATATCCCGGCTGAGATCGTCGAGCGTCAGATTGATGCTGTGGCTGAAGATATCACTCCATTTGTGTTCAAAATAGGTCTGGTGCGAAATATATACACGTTGGAGGCTGTGGTCAGATGTATATCACGCTACAAACCTAAGTGGGTGCTCTTCTCCCCGGTTGTTTATTCTAGCTGCGATGAGGTGTTGATGAGCGATGAACTGATCGAAAGGATCCAGCGTACTCTTGTGCCGTTGTGTGATGCGTTGGTGGTGAGGGAACGAGACAGCGAGCGATTTGACGCGAAAAGGCTTATCGTGGCTGATAATAGTCACGGCCGATGCAATGAGTTGTGCTCTGCTATCGCCACTATGCTTTGCCGGGAGATGTCGTTCGACGATGCGGTGAAGAAGGCTAAAAATGTGTTGCCGACGGGAGTGAACTCTGAGATGTCAAGCCGCTGCACCTCTCTATACAACAGCTTTGTCAAGATGCAGGAGGTGGAATGCAAAAACAGCCGTGATGTCAATTACTATGCTTCTCGTCTTAATGTGTCTCCTCGATATTTGTCGCAGGTGACGCGAAGAGTAGCGTCTCAATCTCCTAAATCAATCATTGATTCCACTTTGCTGGGCAAGATAAAGGATCTGCTCAAAACGGATAAGACCATCCAGGAGATCGCCTCCCAACTGGGATTCTCGTCGCAAGCCCATCTTTCCAACTTTTTCAAGCGTTTTACGGGAGCATCTCCGTCGGATTTCCGAAAGATCACGGGATAATGAAGGGAATTTCTTGATCTTATATCGCTTCCCTCGGAAAATATCATTTTTTCTTTTCTCCTATTTGAGACGGAAGGAATCCATAGTAATCTCTGAATTTTTTCGTGAAATATGAAGGGTCGTTGAATCCTACCTCATAGGCCACTTCTGAAATTGTTTTGTCGGAATTGGCGTTTTGCAGAATCTGGAATGAACTGTTCAATCGATATTCCATCAGCCATTCCATCGGGGTCTTTCCAGTCATCGACTTCACTTTTCTTGTCAGTGTGGCTTTGCTGACGGTAAGTTTGCCAGCCAGTTCGTCGACTGTTATAGTGCTGTCTGTGTAGCATTCAGACACTTTTTCCATGAACGACTGCAAAAATGGATGGATCTCATTCTTTTCCACGTCATCTTTATTCATCGTCTGCTCTTTCATTCGTGTCGACATAGAAGCCTGCATGATAAGTTTCTGATGCTCCTGACGCACTTTTAGGATATTGGTCAGTTTCAGTAACAATTCCAGCTGACTGAATGGTTTGACTACATAATCAATGGCTCCACAGAGCAATCCCAACAGACGGTCGACAGCGTCGTTTTTCGATGACACAAACAATATTGGAATATGTTTTGTCCGTTCTGAGGCATACAGTTGTTTTGCCATTTCTGCCATACTCAATTCAGATTTATCCATATCGCTCACAATGATATCTGGCAGTTGTGAGTCTGCCACATTCACAGCCTCTGCACCGTCTGAAGTGACGATGACATTGAAGTAGTCGCTCAGCATTTCTTTTATCTCAAGTCGGGTCTTTTCATTCTTGTCGACAATAAGAACGGTGTTCTCCTCCCATACCGACTTGTCTTCTATCATCTCCACCACTTCGTTATGAGTCAGATGCGTCATCTCGTCGTCGCTACTGCTTATGACTGAGAATAATGGGTTGTTCAAGTCGTGAGACAACACATTGATCAGTTTCCTGCGCTCTTCAATTGTCTGGTTCAGTTTTTTGGTCTGCTGTTCCATCTTTTGTCTCAATAGGAGAGTCTTTTTCCTGATATAAAATGAAAGACCGAGGACCAAAAGTGAAATGGCAATGAGAGTGAACCACCATGTTCTCCACCATGGTGGCAAAACAGTTATTTTCAAAGCGATACGTGGATAGCTGTAATTCATATTCGCACGTGATGCCTCCACCTCCAGTGTGTATGTGCCAGTGGGAATATAGTTGAATGAGAGAGTCCTGGTATCTTTCATAGGGATCCATTCGTCTTGTAGTCCTACCATACGATATCGCAATTGCACTTTATCATACTTAGCGTAGTCTATCACATCTACTTCTATTCCAATGTCTTTCATCCAATACTCCAATTCAATTCCGTCCATTTCAGACAAAGCACCGTCTTTCAGGACAGAAGATCCTGGCATGATTTTTTTTCTTGCGACGTAAAGGCCGGAGAAAGAGATATGTTTGACGGTGGTGTCAGGAAAGATCTTCGACGGATTGAAACGGTAGAATCCATTTGTCGTGCCCAGACAGATTCTTCCTTTGGAATCTATGAAGCTTGATTTTAAATAGAAAAGATCATGGTAGTTGCCTGGAAGATATTCAAAATTCTTTTGTTTGGGGTCGAAAGAGATTATCGCGCTGTAGGAAGCCAACCAAATTCGATCGTGGCCGCCACATTTGAGAATTCGATAATTGTCGTCAGGGATAAAGGAGAGTGTGTCGAAGCGAGTTCCGTCTGATGAATAGTGGAAAATGCCAGGGTTGGTGCAGACGTATAGGTTTCCGTCTTCGTCAGTGTCTGCATCGATGATGTTATAGGGTGAATGTGACTGCTCTTCATAAAGTTCTGGACGGATTGCCTTGACTTTTTTGCCATCGTAGAGCCATAGCATATTTGTTGCCAAAATCCACATGTATGAATCTTTTCCCTGATATGTACGAACTATCCATTTGCTATTCAGGTCCTTTATGGAATCATCCTGCAATATTAGTTTTTCCCATAGTCCCGACGGGCGTTTCAAATAAAGGTCGTCATTAGCGGTGTTTCCCCAGATAGTGCCGTCTTCCGATTTAGATACATGGAAGAAAATTTTAGACGGATTAGAGATGGTGTCGTAAGAGATCTCCGATGAAATGCCTGTTTTTATATTCAGGGTTTGAATGCCACCTCCCCACGTCGACACAAATATGTTGTCTCCCGTCGAACAGATTCCTGTGACATTGTTGTTTTTCAGAGAATAGTGTTGTATATGACGTAGGTCGGACGACACAGAGTAGACTCCGTTTCCGTCGGTGCCAACCAATAGGTTTCCATTCGCATCTTCAGCGAAAGAAGTGCACATGTTGGCAGGAAACCCGAAATCACCGGAAAAGATAATGTTGTAGTCATCTTGTGGATGTACACACCATAATCCAGTGTTGTGTGTGCCAATCCATATCGCCCCATCGTCGCCCTCTGCCAAACCATATATTTTTTTTATTTCATCAGACGTGCCGTTGTAAGGAATCACGGAATTGAACACTGTATTTTCGGTTAACGAATCTGCATACCATAAACCGTCGCCATCTGTGGCAAACCATATGCGGCCGTCTTTCCCTTGCAAAAATTTTGATACACTTTTGAATGGTACGGATACTGATGTTTTTTGAGACAGGTCGTCTTTTGAAAAGATCCATATCTCATCTTCCATAAAAGTCACCGCTATTTTATCTTTATCAATTGGCATCACACAAGTGACAGGGTGGCAATTATCATGCTCTTCATCAAATGTACGCAGCACGTCTCCTTGTTCATCATATATTGTCAGCTGATTGAAAGATCCTAACCAGAAGTGGTTGTTTGAGTCTACGTATAATGAAGAGATGAACGGTGAATGGATTGAGTCGTAAGCGGCAAAATGAGAGTTGAACCGTCCGCTTTTTTCATCATATTTGAATACATGTTCGGTTGAAAACACATAGTAGTCTCCTGATGGCGAAACACATGTCCCCTTCATTTGAGAATAGCCCAGTGTGTCCATTTCGTCTGGCATCAACTCTACGAAAATATCTTTTTTGCGATCGTATTCCTGGAACATTCCGCCGAACCCGCCAAAAACGATACGGTTATGTCCAATATGTCTGACGTAGTAAATGTCGTCTCTATGCAGGGACGGGTATTCTTTTTTACGATAATGTTTGAACAGGGATCCATCAAAACGGTCGAGTCCAAAATCTGTTCCTATCCAAAGAAAGCCTGTCGAATCTTTTGTTAGAGAAAACACAAGATTTGAAGAAAGCCCATCTTTTGAAGAAAAATGGTCAAATCTTGCATATTTCACATTCTCCGCTGAATAGACGGAAAAAACAATCAATGAAAATATTAGAAACAAGGCTCGCCTCATGGTGTATGTCTCATGGTTTGTGATATGAAGATATACAATTAAATTGAAATTCAAACGATAAAGTCGAATTTGGTTTTAGATTGCTTGAAAATCAAGAGAAAGATTTCAAAAAATTATTGGAGTGATGATATTGGCGGAGACCTGTGAGATTTTAATGAGCGAAAAGAACAAAGTAAAATGTGTGAGAATCTCTCCCCACACATTTCTCTTTAACGTACTATAATTTATTTAGTGAATTTAAATACTGCTCCATTTTCCAGGCACAGTATATAGATTCCAGATGGAAGATGAGAGATGTCTATGCTGTAGTCATCTGAGAATCCTTGGCATACCACGCTTCCTGTCACGATCATTATGGTAAATGATTGCTTCCCGCAGTTTGCCAGAAAGATCTTGTTCCCATCAAGATAGATGTCAGTTTTTAACGTGTTTATGTTATCAATTGAGGTATGCAGAGATTCTGCTTTTTTCTCTCGTGCTTTGTTGAAAAATGAAATCATATCCGGACATTTGTCTTCACTGACTCCATGTTGTCCTCCCGTCGGAATATATTCGCATTCGACGCCTCCTTTTTTCAACTCATCATACAACATCTCACTTTGACATTGTGCCACGATAGCGTCAGCTGAGCCATGCACAATCATATATGGAGGATCGCTAGGGTCAATGAATGTGACAGCTGTGGCAAGTGCATATTTGTCCGGGCATTGTGATGCTGAACAGTTGCCAAACAATGGTGTGATGAAACTGTTCAAATCCATCGCATTTCCACAGTTCACTTTATCCAGGATTACAGGTCCCGACCAGTCACACACTGCATCCACACTGCTGCTGAATTCTGTGAAATTGCCGATATTGCCTTCAATGTCCATTGTCGTAGAACCGACCGTGTACTCATTTTCAACATTGCGAGATGTACCCATCATTGTCGCCAAATGGCCACCTGAAGAGAATCCAGAGATAGCTATGAATGATGTGTCCACTTTTAATTCTTCTGCGTTTCCTCTCAGATAACGGGCTACTGCCTTTATGTCGTTTATCTGACCTGGCCACTGCGCGTCACTGTTCGAACGATGGTTTGGAGTCACGAAAATATAGCCTGCCTCCACAGCCGCTTTTCCTACGGATCCCAAATCTGCATTCCCTTTACTGTTGTTGCTCGACCATGCACTACCATAGATGTGTATGATTACAGGATAAGAGTCTTTTGCCTCTTTAGGGTAATAGACATCCATTGCATGATAGGTTTTGCCATCTCCAGCATAGTTGATGTCTTTCTTAGACGGATACGAATTGAGATTTTCGCTGTTGCCATATCCGCCAAACCCATACTGTGCATACGAATACATGCCACACAGGGATAAAATAGTAAGTAATAGCTTTTTCATAAACTGTAACTTAATAATAAAGTGAAAGATTGAGTAGCAATTCACATAAAATATATGTTGAATTGCACCGTCAAAAATAGTGCTAAACGACAAATTGGGATGGTAATGTGGTATCAAACTCTGGTAATCTAGTATAATTGTTCCCAACTCGTCAAAATTGTATCCTCTTGTGGCTGTTTTTTGCTTATTTGTGTGATTGTGTCTTAATGTTTTGTGCTTTTAGTAGGGGAATTTCCTATAGATTCACCACTCTGCCGACAAA
>JAEEMG010000021.1 GCA_016283095.1 Paludibacteraceae bacterium
GTAAACACGGCGGGACAGCTTATGGCTGAGGGCACATCGACTGGCGGTCAGTTTGTGTGGAACGGCAAGAACGGCAACGGAAGCAAGGTGGCTTCGGGCGTGTACTTTGTGCTGATTGGCGACAGCGAACTGAAGAATGGAGCGGCTACCAAGATTCTGGTGCTGAAATAAGTTTCAAATTGACAATTCACAATTCACAATGGACAATTCGGAATTGAAAATACTGAATTGACAATGGACAGTTGACAATTCTGATTTGAGAGTGTAAAGTAAAAAAGAAATGATGATAATAAAGATTCTAAAAGCTTGCTACACAATAAAATGGTACATACTTTCAGTCGTGTGCCTATTTATACTTGCTCGACTTCAATCCTGTTATATTTCAGGTACATATATTTATGTGTTCCTTCTGAATATTCCGGCAATCCTAATTCCCTACCTCGTTTTATGGAAATTAGATGCACTACGTTACTATAATCGTGCACTTGCCATTTGCGTCTTTGGTGTCTGGTTCGGCTACTATTTCATAAACTATACAATTATCAAAGATGAAAAGGCATTTATGACTGATGATATTGAAGTATACAAGTATAACCCAAGTGGAAAAAAAAGTGGCATTAATTGCAGATATAGAGGAGATTTAGTGCGTTTTTCAACAAACAAAAAAGCAGATAGGCTTTACGAGATATATGGCGACTCCGTGATAAACCATATACATGTTCGTCTGTCCATTAAAAAGGCACTTCCACATGTGTATTATATTGATGATGCCTTTATTGAGTACGATGAGGATTGAAAATTCATAATTCATAATTCAAAATCGCTATGATGAAACTACTGAAAGGAGAAGCATGAGGCATGAAGGCAAGAATATGGCTGGAGGCTGAATAATCCTTAAAAACATAAATATCATTCAATAACAATTCTTAAATTCAAATCTAAATGAAAAAAGCATTACTCATTTTCGTCCTACTCCTTTCTGCAATATGCACGACAATGGCTAAAGGCGAGGACATTGTTGTAAAAGTTGACAAAAACGGAAAGGCTACGGGGTGCAAATCGTTCACAATAGAAAGCGCCAGTTGCTTTACCATTGACAACATAGTGTACGATATTAAAGACGATTATCTTATAGTATCTTGCTGGGACGAAGATGAACTTAAAGGCAACGTCCGTATTATTGCCGCGCTTGAATACAAGGGCAAGAGATATCCTGTAAAAGTCATAGATGAAGGGGGATTTGAGGAGTGCGAAGGCATCACATCCATCTATATTCCACAAGGGGTTACAACCATCGAAGAAGAAGCGTTTAAGGGATGCACAAAACTTGAATATGTACACTTGCCAAACACAATCGACTCCATTGGCAATGATGCCTTTACAGAGTGTACCAAACTTGCAAAGATTTGCTTTCCGAGAAACAAGCATGGCAAAACTCTGCGCATTGGCAACGGAGCATTTAGCCAATGCGAGAACCTGAAGTCGGTTGATATTCAAGCAAAAATGCCATATATAGCCCCATACGCATTTAGTTCATGCAAGAGTCTTGAGAGAATCACAATACCAAATGGTGTAACAGAAATAGGAGCTGGAGCATTTCAGTATTGCAAGGCTTTGAAAGAGATAATCTTACCAAAAAGCCTCAAGTCTATTTCGGAAATTGATGTTTTTGAAAATTGCGAAAGCATAGAGTCTATAAAGATTGACAAAGACAATCCGGTTTATGATTCGCGAAACAACTGCAATGCAATTATCCAGACTAAGGACAGTTTCCTTATCAAGGGATGCTGCAATACCGTTATTCCACACGATATAAAATACATCGGTTTTAGGGCATTTGCCTACTGCAAAGGACTCAAAAACATAACAATACCAAACAACATTAAGAAAATAGGCGGCGGAACGTTTCTCTTATGCAAGAATCTTACAGACATAACATTGTCCGACAGTTTGCAATTTGTGAGTGCAGGTATGTTTTGGGGATGCGAGAAACTCCGAAACATAAACATTCCAAACAGCGTTAAAATAATCTACAAGGAAGCATTCTATGGATGTAAGAGTCTCGAAAATATAAACATTCCGGGCAACGTAAAGACAATCAAGGAAAACGCATTCACTGGTTGCGAGAATCTTAAAAGCGTAAACATATCTAACGGCATAGAAGAAATTAGTTCCTTTGCATTTTCGGGCTGCAAGAAACTCGAAAGCATAACAATTCCTGCCAGCGTAAAAAACATCGATGACAACATCACATCAGAGTGTGACAATCTTAAATCAATAAAAGTAGACAAAGACAACCCGGTTTACGACTCGCGAGACAACTGCAACGCAATTATCGAGACCAAGACAAACAAGATGATTGCCGGATGCAGCATCACGACCATTCCCAACAGTCTGGACAATATCGTTGACTTTGACAACATGGAAATCAACCGCTTTATAAAGGAATTTACAGTTCCAGATAGCGTCCAGGAACTTAATATGTTTATATTTACATATTGCGAAAATTTAAAGAGCATAACCATTCCTGCAAGTGTAAGAAGAATCATCCCCGGCATTTTTGGATACAACAGAATAGACTCTGTAATGATTGACGAAAAAAATCCGGTTTACGACTCGCGAGACAACTGCAACGCAATTATCGAAACTAAGACCAACACGCTTATCTGCGGATTCAACAAAACCGTTATACCGCAAGGCATCGAAAAAATCGGCTGGGGAGCCTTTGTGGGGTGCGAAAACATCAAAAGTATCGAAATTCCAGAAGGCGTTACCGAAATTGAACCCTTCGCATTCTATGA